>JAJEDR010000032.1 GCA_022821385.1 Rhodothermales bacterium | reverse complement strand
GCTATCATAGGTGGATGAGATATACGTGGATTACTCCACTTATTCACTCCACTAACACAAGAGATTACTCCCTGCGTCAAATCACAGCGTCAACCGTAAAAAGTTTTGTCGTCAGCACTAAAAAGTTTTGTCGTTAGACAGGCTGACACTTCACTCTATAAGCTGTATCTGCACTAAAGTGATGTGACTATTTCAAAGTTACCGTAACTCATCAGGCCAAGTGACAAATCTACAGCAAGGACATGGTGATGAAACATCAAAAATAATTTGAGTGACTTGCACGATTAAATTCATATCTCCAAGTGATTATACTTGGGTTCAATCCGTTAAGAACGTTTGTATTTGATTGATGCATGGCCTGGGAAGCAGATCAACATAAGATTAAACTGGCCAGCGCTAACATCAGCGGCCTACACACCGTGGTATTGATGGGGGCGGAGTCGACCGGGAAAACAACGCTGGCGGCGGCCCTAGCGAAACATTACAAGACGGCCTGGGCTGCCGAATATCTGCGTCTATTTGTCGACACCAAAGGGGCACTTCCCGAAGAGTCTGATGTCTATGCTATCGCTCACGGACACCTGAAACTTGTCGCCCGGATGCGGCCTAAGGCCCGCAGAGTTCTATTCGTGGATACAGATCTCTTTACTACGTGTGTCTACCAGCGCATTTACTTTGGAACATGCCCGTCAGACATTGAGAAGACCGCGTTACGTCATAGATCAGGACTATACCTGTTCACAGAACCGGATATTCCATGGGAACCAGATCCCGGCCAACGTGCGAGTCCAGAAGAACGATTACGTTCGCATGCGCTCCTGCGCGCTGAGACGGAAAAGCATGAGCTGAATACGATCAGTATCAAAGGGACCCACACCGAACGTTTAAATACCGCTGTGGCGGCAGTTGATCAGTACCTGACTTACGGCACATCCTTCACGAGGCGGAATCCTACGTGATAAAGTGCCGTCTCCGGTGTTGAGTGGCTTCGCCCGGACACACGATAGCCGTGACACCAGCCCGGTTCGCACAGAAAACTCCCCCCGCGCTGTGCTTTTTCGCTGCTCGGGCTCGGCTGGAATTCTTTATTGCGGTCTGCATACGATCGATACCAGTCTGACGTCCACTCCCAAACATTGCCACCCATATCAACAAGTCCCGTTGATGTGGTCCCGAATACCCCAACAGGTGAGGTAGTCGCATATCCATCCGCATTGGTATTGAACGCGGGAAAACGCCCATTCCATACATTCGCCTTGTAATGGCCATCTTTTACTAGCGAATCCCCCCAGGCGTACTGACCATCGCCTCCCTGACGGGCGGCATGCTCCCATTCTATTTCAGTCGGGAGCCGTTTACCAGCCCATGCCGCATAAGTAACTGCATCATTCCACGATACCTGCGTTACCGGATGATTCTCCGGTGCCGGTTGACCTTCGGGCCCCATTGGCCACTCCCAGTACGCCCCGTCTCTGAGCTCCCACTGCCTAGTTCCGACGTTGAATACGGCTGCGTTCCCAAATGACTCAGCCTCAGTCACGTACCCTGTTGCCTGAATGAACTCCCGAAATTCTCCAACAGTAACGGGGGATGCATCCATAAAAAAGGACTTGACTCGTGCCTTGAAGGCTGGCCTCTCATGCGGTACACCATCCTCTGAACCAATCTGTGTTCTCCCACCCGGGATATACACCATGCCAGGCGGCGGTGTTGGAGGCGGCCCTTGACTGCACGCAGCTATACCAAAAAACAGCAGCACCAAGCAGCAACCTGTCAGTCGTTCCATTCTGGGATATCTAGTTGCGTCGGCGCTTTTACAAGCTCCTCCTTATGTGCGTCCACCATTGCCTGGATCTCAAGCAGGACCTCCGGCTCGTCCTCGGCTACATTGAATCGCTCTCCTGGATCCCGGTCGAGGTGATAGAGTGCGGGTGGAATATGCATGACCGGCTGATCTCCCACATAGGCGCTCCGCGTAATGTAATGCATTTTCCAAGGACCCTTCCGCGCGGCCCACAGTTGTGCGCCTCGATAGTAGAAGACAGATTCCCGAACACGAGCCGCAGGATCCGTAAGAACCGGTGTCAGGTCGACGCCATCCAGAACACGGTCGCCCGGCAGAGCCGCACCGGCCAATCCAAGCATGGTCGGTAGCAGATCCATGGTCGTCCCCAGTGCCTGCGTAGTGTTACCAGCCGGGATTGTCTCCGGCCACCATGCAATAGTGGGTACACGCATCCCCCCCTCCCAAGTCGTTCCCTTCCCATTGCGTAGGAGCCCTGCCGTACCACCCGCTAGCCCCACGGTGAGCCATGGACCATTGTCGCTAGTGAAAATCACGAAGGTCTTGCGATCTAAGCCGGTCTCACGCAGGACATCTAGTATTTGTCCAACGCTCCAGTCCAACTCTTCTATTACATCTCCGTAAAGCCCACGTGTACTCGTCCCCTCAAAATCATCTGATGCAAAAATGGGTATATGGGGCATCGTATGAGGTACATACAAGAAGAAAGGATTATCCACATTGTTTCGAATGAAGGTGATCGATTCTTCAGTATATCGGCGTGTCAAGAGACGCTGGTCGGGCTCCTCTTCAATGATTTCTTCACCACGCATAAGTGGTAGCGGCGGATAGGTCTGTACACGTGCCCCCTTACTCGCCGAAGGGGTCATATCATTTGAGTACGGGATTCCGAAATACTCATCAAAGCCATGTGCCGTCGGCAAATACTCTGGCAAGTGCCCCAGATGCCACTTACCAATCGCTGCCGTCACGTAACCTACCGACTTTAGTGCTTCCGCTATGGTGATCTCCTCCGCTGGCAACCCTCCCTTGCTGGGAGGGAAAATAACTCTGATTCGATCATCTGCCATGCCGCTTCGAACAGGTAGCCGCCCGGTCAGAAGAGCGGCTCGGCTCGGCGTGCATACGGATGCACCGGTATAGAACTGGGCGAAACGAAGCCCCTCGGCGGCCATCCGATCCAAATGCGGAGTCCGAATCGTCGGATGACCGTATACACCCAGGTCCCCGTAACCTAGGTCATCGGCAAAGATTATCACAAAGTTTGGTTGCCCAAAAAATGAATCATTCACACTCACTCGTAAGTTCGATTCGCAGCCGCAGAATAGGACAATAACTAAAGCCGCTAGTACATTAGAAAAACGCATTTCGCCGAAGCATCTACCCAAATTGCCATGAACTCTCAAGATAAACGGTTTACCTCAAAGCTTGCCGTTAAAACTGTGAGACGAGTCGCTGTTTTCGCAATTATTGCAGTAACTGCACTTTCAACCACGCACGCCCAAACAGATAGTTGGTATGTAGAAATCGGGGCAGGTCCGACCTTCAGTGGCGAGCTGGCCCAGGCGGGGTTTAATTTCGACACGTCCTGTTACCCTGGTCGGGTAGAATGTGCACCCGGTGACGGATATCGCTGGTACTACCGAATACCAACAGATGCGGGGTTTGGTTTTCGCATCGGCGCTGGAAGGGAGCAAGGCAGCCTGCGCATAGATGCAAATGTTAAGTACTCCGCACAAAACCTAGAGCAAGTCTTCTCTCGTCTCACATTCCTGGATGGATCGGACTATCCGGCATATGACCCGAGCAGTGGGGTTCAAAGCACGGTCACAACAACTCTAGGACAGCTTCAGGTATCCTCCTTTCGCCTGAACACATTTCTGAGCTTTCTCCCAGAGACGCACATGTTTCGTCCTTATATCGGCGTGGGAGGGGGAGCTGCACGTGGAGTAGTCACGGGTTTGTACTTCGAGGAGCGTTTCTCGTGTACCGGCCCACCGTGTGAGGGAGACCCTTCAAGTTATGACTCGCTGCATGACGAAGATCTATCGGACGTAATCCTCCTGGCCGTCGGGCACGCTGGGTTTGAGTATACACTTACAAGCAAGATACTGGCCGGTATACGTTTCAGCTACACTCTATTACAGAGCATTACCGGTGAGGGCAGCTATGCTGAGCACAAGATCCCAGATCTAACCAATAGGACAACCTTCAGTGATGTCAATCTGACTACCATTATGGCCACTGTTCGCTATCGCCTGTAATTCTCAGCTTTACTGGCTGGGACTTGGCAAATAGTCTTCCCCGGGATTCACGTAAAGATCTTTTTCGTAGCTATGCTGCTGGTCGTACAACTCGCGGTAACGGCCTGCCAGGTCGTAGAGTGTGTGATGATTGCCACGTTCGATAATCTCGCCGTCCTCTAAAACCAATATCTGATCTGCGCTGCGGATCGTTGAGAGTCGATGTGCGATCACGAATGTCGTTCTTCCAAAACGCAGATTTTGGAATCCTTCCTGGATTAATGCCTCGCTTTGCGTATCAAGATTGGACGTAGCCTCGTCAAGAATCAGGATTCTTGGGTTTGCCAGAATCGCACGTGCAATGGAGATTCTTTGCCGCTGTCCTCCGCTGAGTTTGACCCCACGCTCACCAACTATCGTATTGTAGTCATCGGGAAAGCTTCGGATGAATTTGTCCGCATTGGCAATCCTGCCTGCATCCTCAATCTCGTTGCGTGAGGCCTCCGGTCGGGCAAAACGGATGTTGTCCGCAATCGTGCCGTCAAACAGGAAATTCTCCTGCATCACCACCCCCAGATGCTTGCGGTAATCCCTCAACTTTAAGGTTGCCAGATCCTGACCGTCCACCAAAACCCGTCCTGCGTCGGGTTCATTGAAACCCATGACCAAGCTCACGAGCGTGCTCTTGCCTGAACCGCTTGAACCGACAAGCGCAGTCGTCGTCCCCTCGGTAGCTCTGAGCGAGACATTCCGTATGACAGGCACTGTTTCGTCGTATCGAAAATGTACGTTTTCTAGGACAATCTCTCCCCGAACAGTTCTCAGCGCCTTACGCTGATCCTCGTCCTCATCTTCCCGTGTCTCCGCCATCAGCTCCCTGATTCGATCGAGACCTGCAAATGCCTCTGAAACTTGGGTGCCTACCATAGCCATTTGCACAATCGGCGCGACCATGACACCAACCACAAAGATGTACATCACAAAGTCCCCGAGTGTCAATACGCCTTCGGTGATTGCCCTGCCCCCCATTACAATCATGAGAACACCAACTACGCCAACGAAGACCGTGCCGAACGCAACCGTTGCAGAACGTCCTCGAATAGACCTGGCAATCAGATCAAACAGCCGTTCAATTCCGTCGCTGAATTTGGCTTGCTCCCGATTTTCAGAGCTGTAGGCCTTGACCAGCCTAATTCCTCCCAATGTTTCCCCCAGAGCACCTGTTACCTCCGCCTGGATTTTCTGACGTTTTCTGAATATGGGACGTAATGCCCGGAAAGCGTAGGCCATCAAGCCCCCGAAGACCCCCAGGATTACGCAGGTAATAAGCGTCAGTTGCCAGTAGAGTACAAACATGATTACGAGTGCCAAAACCGCCGTGACTACGCCCCCCGCCAGCATTACAATGCCTGTACCCACTAGGTTACGGATCCCCTCTGCGTCACTCATCACACGCGATATAAGCTCCCCGCTCTTATGTCGCTCGAAAAAACGTGCCGGCAGATGTATCACATGTTCATGGACCCGGCGGCGCATATCCATAATAGCGCGCTGGGCCGCTATGCTGATCACATTAGACAGTAAATAGGACGTTCCGGCCTGGACGATGGTAGCCAAAGCCGCCAGGATAGCCAGCGGTAGAAGGAGCTCCATCCGATTGTTGCCAATCACATCGTCTATCAACCACTTACTACTGCCCGGTAACACAAACCCACTCACACGATTGACTACCATGAGGCCCATACCTATGGCAAGAACCTTTCGATAATTCCACATCAGGCGCCGTGCCTGATGCCAGGCCGACCGAGTGATTTTACGGCGCTTACCGATCACGAAACTATGGCAGTGTAGAAGACTACACTTATTCCCTCCACAACATGTATTGATCCGTCTGGAATTACACCGTTGCCGTTATACCCGTCCCAACTTGCGCCCATCCTTGTTTTGCCATCGCCCACACCTGATACGGTCCACATCTTAGTACCCTAGGATTCCGCGCACCAACATACCAATGGCGAAACCAGTGTAATTGCCGATCGCGTATCCAAGCAGTCCCACCGCTACACCTGACAATACCCGATCCGTAGCACCCCGTGCGGTGGCCAGCGCCATTGCCGATGCAGGTCCGCCCACGTTTGCCTGTGACGCGATTGCCAGCGTAGTCGGATCTATCCTGAGTAACACTCCAAAGCCAAACACGAATGCTCCATGCAACACCACTGTACCAACCGCAAAATAAAGCACACCCGGGCCGATAGCCACAATATTACGCACTACGGACTGTGCCCCATTCGTAGTGAGGAAGAGCAGGAGCAAATAGTATCCCCACATGGCCGCACCCGAAAGCCGACGCACTTGCGGCACTTGTGCGACTGCGAGTGCAATGGTGGTCAACCAAAGCACCTCGGGGATGCCCGGAACTATACTCCCCAATTGTTCGGAAAACCATACCGCGCCCAGCGCGATAACCACTAGGAGGGCGGTATCCTGTAATCTTATGCGCTCTTTACTCTTGTATAAAGATTGGGTCAGACCATCCTGAGTCTGAGTACTTTTCTGCGCCTGCGCCTGCCTGAAAAGTAACGGAACAGTCAGGCATGCAGCCATCCATAGCGCTGTCAAGAGTACATCTGCCGCGATTGCAGCAGAAAAAAGCTCGCTACTGGTATCAAACGCACGACCCAGCGCTGCAAAATTGACGCCACCGCCGTTATAGGTACCGGTAAACTGACCGGCTAACTTCCAGGTCTCTGGTCCAACGAGTGGCGCCAATACCAGCGCGGAGACAAATGCACCTGTAGCAGTACCGACTGCTCCCAGACCAAATGCAGCCAGCATTGCTCCACCTGCCTTGCGAATGGTTTTGACATTTACCTCCAGCAAGATCAATACAATGCCCAGACTGATACCTGGATTGATCAGAACATCATAGGCCTTGTTATCTGCAGGAAGGATCCCCACATTGGATAATACCATAGCCAGCAGTATGCCAACCAACGCGGCGCTTAGCGCCTTGAAGAGCGCTACGCGGGACTCCAACCAAACCGCGGCCCAAACGATAACTGCTAGAATCAGGAATACAGCTATAGGATGTGTAATCATCCAGACACTTACATTTGTGGCCTATCGCTGTCACGCGCATGCCTCTTAAACCAGTGGTGCAAGTAAAGCTGCGTGCGCAGAAAGTTGCTGGGTTTAGATGTTGTTCCGTGGTATTCCCCATTGAAGCGGATCATGGCAGTTGGCACCTTGAGCAACTTGAGCGCCTGATAGTACTCCTCTGTCTGCGACATTGGTGTACGTAAATCATTGACCCCCGTCATGAGCATCGTTGGTGTCGAGACATTACCGACATGCATAAGTGGAGAGCGACGCAGGTGCTCTGAGGGATCTTCCCAAGGAAGATGGTCAAAATTATAGTACCAGGAAGCACCGTCTGTAGTCCCTACAAACGAAAGCCAGTTGGTCACCGGACAGTTGGCACTGGCAGCGGCAAAACGGTCAGTCTGTCCTACAACCCATGAAGTTAATACACCTCCCCCGCTGCAGCCATACACAAACATGTTGTCTTCATCTATATACCCGTGTGCAATAACCTCGTCTACTCCACGCATCAGATCATTGTAATCTTTGCCGGGATATGCCCGTTTGATGGCATTACCAAAGTTACTGCCATAACCGCTTGATCCGCGTGGGTTGGTATACAGTACGACGTACCCCTGGGCAGCATGGTACTGCCAGGCAAAACTGAAACCGACATTGTACATGCCATGCGGACCACCGTGGATCGCAAGGATCAGCGGATACTTCTTATCAGCATCAAAGTCTGGCGGTTTGATGATCCACCCCTGAATGCCTAGATCATCCACTGATGAATAGTTTATTTCTTCAACAACGCCTAGATCAACTTGTCCTAATACATCCTCATTAACATCAAGCAATACTTGGGGAGAATCCTCCTCGACACCCAAAGTGACCAGTTGTGAAGTATTGTATGAATCACTGTACGTACCGACAAACCGGCCTCTCACCGCACTCGAGATGCTCAGCATAGCATTCGATTGAGTGATCGGCCTCACATTGCCCTCCAGATCAACATGGTACAGGTTGCGTGTACCGTGATCGTTGGCCGTGAAATATACCCCCTCGCTGTCAGATTGCCATATCAATCCTCTGGGAGACCGGTCAAGACTTTCCGTCAATACTTTTGAGCCGCTGCCGTCAATATTCATCACATAAAGGCGCTGCGCAATGTATGTATCATCTGAAAAGTCATATCCCGTGTAAGCGACCATACGTCCATCAGGAGATACCACAGGGTTACTGTCAGGTCCCCTGCGTGTCGTAAGCTGACGAATATCACCTGAAGTCACATTGACCGCATAGATTTCGGACTCCCTCCATGCCCAAGGTGCATCTTTAGTGCGAAGACTGGAAAACAGGATTTCGGATCCATCAGGAGTCCAGGCAATGCCTCCACGTCCATGGTGCCAGTCACCATCAGTGAGCTGCCGTGCTGTCCCCCCTTCGGCGGAAACCACAAACACATGTGTATACCCCGGCTCGTAGAATCCAACGCGGTCGCGCCGGTAGACTAAATCTTCTACGACTCTAGGTGAGGTCGTCCACTTGGCCCCGTCCGGTTTGCCGGGCGGGTTAATGCCCCAGCCTTTATCTCCCGGTACAAAGGCTGTAAAGGCAATCCATTTGCCATCTGGGCTCCATCGCACATTGGAGGGTGCCTGCTCGAGGCGCGTAACCTGTGTGGCTGGGCCGGCAATGGTTCGCCACTGTACAAAAATTTGTCGCCCGCTGGGCTCTCCCTCAGCGAGATATAGATAGCGTGAACCGTCAGGTGACCAGCGAGGAGAAGAACCGTGAATCAGGAACCGGTTGTGTGCACCATCCGAATCCATGATCCAGAGGCTTGATGCCCTGCGATCCTCCATCCGATCAATCCAACCTCTTGTATAAATGATTTCCGTCCCATCCGGGGACAACTGCGGATTGGATACCGTTTCCATGTCCAGATACTGCACCAATTCTATACGGTCCTGTGCCTGCACGCTGGCAGCAATTACGAAAGTGACAACTAAGCTTGCGAATGTTTTCATGAGTAACCTACTAATTAAGACCAATCTCTCTTGAGACCCTTATAAGATATTCCCTTTAAGCTTGCCGAACCGCCCCCGCGGGCCGTTCTGGATCATCGTGAATTGAGGACGGATTCTAAATCCCAGCACCGCATGCCCCGCGATTATCGAAATCCCAGAAGAACGTCTTTGTGGGAGACGGGTAAGCCTATTGGATTTCATCCTGGAAGCCTCATAACCTCGATCAGTTATGCAAAAGAATTGCATCTCCATCCTCGCTGGAATATTTCTTGCCGCAACTCCTGCCTGGAGCCAGCCCCAAGTCACTCTCGAACATGCGTTTACAAACCTTTCCTTTAATCGGCCGGTGGATATGCAGCACTTCGGAGAGCAGCTCTTTGTGGTTGAGCAGCGAGGCATTATTTGGACTTTTGATAACAGACAGGATGTAACTGATCGTCACACATTTCTGGACATACAGGACCGTGTTCGATCAGTCAATAACGAGGAAGGATTGCTTGGTCTGGCCTTCCACCCGGATTACGGCGTTAACGGATACTTTTTTGTCTACTACACCGCCTCAAACCCGCGGCGGAGCGTGATCGCACGTTACAGCGTGCTCGCCGGCAATGCAAACCGGGCCGATGCGGGCAGCGAAATCGTGGTCCTTGAGGTTAACCAGCCGGCTGGCAATCACAACGGCGGACAATTGGCTTTTGGGCCGGACGGGGCTCTGTACATTGCCTTTGGTGATGGGGGTGGTGCAAACGACCAATTCGGAAACGGTCAGAATACCCGCTCGCTTCTGGGTACCATCTCCAGAATCAATGTGGATGATCTTCCCTACACGATCCCGCCGGATAACCCTTTTGCCAGCGGAGCTGCCGGTCTGCCGGAAATCTTTGTCTGGGGACTTCGTAACCCATGGAGATTCAGCTTCGATCCCAAGATCGACATTGTTTTCGCCGCAGATGTGGGGCAAAACACGATTGAGGAAATCAATATTATCGAAAACGGCAAAAACTATGGGTGGCCGATCATGGAAGGGACGCAGTGTTTTCGGCCGCGTGCGAACTGTAACCAAAGTGGTCTGGTGCTGCCGATTTTTGAGTATGATCACTCAAACGGTCCTGCCTCTGTAACGGGCGGATACGTTTATCGCGGCCCTGGTGTACCGGATCTTACAGGCTGGTATGTTTTTGGAGATTATGTCGACGGCCGATTTTGGGGACTGCTCCACGATGGGAGTTCCCTGCTGGGGACCTCATTACTAGAAGATACCTTCCTGTCTCCTCTATCTTTCGGCATTGATCACCAAGGCGAAGTTTTTATGCTCGCCGGAAATGGGCGGATTTACAGGTTCTCGGCCACGGGCGGCTCATTGGGATTTGAATCCTTTGGTAAGCCTTTGCAGTTCGTGATGGGCGTCCCGATCCCAACCACCACGCTTCCTGCTGCCCGAGGAGGCAGTGGCTCATTCACCTATTCGCTTTCTCCCTCTCTTCCCGCTGGGCTGTCCTTTGACGCTTCGACGCGCACATTACAGGGAACAGCCACTGCCCTCTCAGACACAACTACCTATACGCTCCATGCTGTAGACACCAACGGTTTGCAGGGGGCATTACAATTTGAGCTCTCCGTACACGAGTCACTGAGTAATGAGCGCCCTGATGTGTTACCTGGCTTTATTCTTCATGGCCACTATCCTAGTCCCTCGTCCGGTGACACGCAGATCATTTTTGACCTGCCAGAACGAGCCAGCGTATCGGTAGAGTTACATGACTTGATTGGGCGTCGCGTTGCCACCATACCTCCACAAATCATGGCTCCGGCAATTCAACAATCTGTCCTCGTGCCCACGAGCACGCTCCCTGGAGGAATGTATCTATACCGTGTCATCGTAACCAAACAGAATGCTTCGAAGACTGCTCACGGGAAGCTATTGGTTCAGTGAACCTCTTGCTTGTCCCGGAAAGCCTGATCAATTCAGACCGGCGCCAGATGTTATTGTCCCGATGTAGATACCGAATTGAACCACGCACGCGTGCTTGCAATTGCGAGAGGTGCACAGTCACCATGTCCACTTTGTGGGCTTGGATCCAACAATGTAGCGGCCTCACCAAGTGCCTGTGCCGCAATACTAGAATTTTCAATGGGCACGAGTTCGTCTGCCGCGCAATGATATAACCGGGTTGTTGCCCGCGGTGTCCAGTTGGTCAGATCATTCTCACGTAGGCGCTGACGAAGTGGGTGGTTGAGGTCAGACCTAAAGGACCGAAGTATACTTGGATGTACAATTTGAATCGGGATAGTTGGCATAGCCTCATTAATGTCACCACCGCCATGCATTCCGTCAAATAGTGGAGGTAACGTAACATCGTAAGGGCTCGCAAGAAAATCAGACGGACTGTTATACAAACCGTAAGCCTCGTTATAGCTGAATAATACGTAGGGGAAATAATATGGTTGGGGATATGGTTCCTCCCGCAGCATGAGGTCCAACATGGTTCCACTTAAATCGTAAGGTCCTGCCATCAGGGAAGACGCCTTAACGTTAAATTCGCTCGAATACTCGGCCTCCAAAAGGCGATGTGCTGCCATGCCCGTGTAACCACCTGCCGAGTATCCCGCCATGTAAACCTCGCCTGAGTAGCTCCAAGGCTGGGTGGCGGACCAGCGGACCACTGCCTGCATCATATCGACTATGGCCGACGCAGATACATCAGCTATCAAATAGGGATGCAGTCCCGGCGACCGCCCTAACCCAATCAGGTCCGGCATTACTGATAAATACCCGTCTGCGGCAAAAAACATGCCCACCACAGCTTCATTCGTGTCACCTCTAGAAGGCGCGGATGAACGCCGAGTGATCGTCCCGTGCTGATACGAAACCATCGGAAGCGACCGCAGAAAAGGTTGCGGAACGGCTACTGCACCCGAAGCTGTCGTTTCCTCACCATGTGTGTCCACGGTCAGGTATTCTATGACATAAAATAAAACACCGTACCTCGCTGAATAAGGTATTCCATATGCGCCAACCAATTGCGTTACCTCCTCGGCTGTGTAGGTTGCAAGAGTGGTCACATCAATGACATCCCCCCTGACCGGAGGGGGTTCAGGTTCCAAGCCTGATGAATCGCAACCCAACAAAAAAATCACGAGCAGCAAACAGAGCGTTCGCATGTAGCTACAGGCTAGATGTGAACCTGGAACGGATAACTTCTTCGGCCGGCTTCCCTTGTGGAGTGAAATCCAGATAGGTGCGAGGCCGGTCGCGATCACCGTACCATTTCCAGAGAATGGCACCACTGAACCACGGTTTATTCCACAACTCATCAAAAAACACTTCATACAGCCGGGCCTGTAGATCATCAGCCGGCTCCACCGAATCCGCTTCTCCACGCGAGGGCCAACGCCATGGCTTGGAGGCCGCATCAGGGACATTCCGGTAGCCAAT
Source organism: Rhodothermales bacterium (assembly GCA_022821385.1). GTDB lineage: Bacteria > Bacteroidota > Rhodothermia > Rhodothermales > Bin80 > Bin80. Next base: position 990 of record JAJEDR010000032.1, on the reverse strand, counting down.
CTCCGTAAAAAGAATGGGCAGATTCATACGCTTGGAGAGACTCGTAAGAGCCTCAATATGAGGCTCCCAGCCCTGTGCCAGCATCGCATTGGTTGGGTTTGGTTCATCGGTAAGCTCGAAATACGCCTGTACACCTATATAATCCAGCTTATCCCAGAATTCAATTTCCTCGTACTCCTCCCACCAATTAGCCGCATAAGTCAGATCACCCTGGTACACCGAGCGAATATCCTCGATAAGTCCGCGCCAATAATCCGGGCGCTCGTGTGCACTTCTCGCAAGCTCCGTACCAATTACAAGCATTGCCGCATCAATCTCTTCCGCCAAGTGTGCGTAATGCATGAGCAGCCTAGTGTACTGCGCCTCCCAAGTCTGCCAATCATGTTCCTCCGAATAACCAATTGAGCTTCTTGACTGACCCTCGGCACTGTAGCGACCAAGCCAAAGATGCGGCTTCAGGATGATTTCCATTCCAAGGCTGTCCACTTGTTGGGACAATTCCCGTGCCGCTCGATCACTTTCACTGTACCATCTTGCATCAGGATTCATGCGGATCTCGGGAACGTCAGCATCCCGCTGAAAGCCGAACTGCACCAGTGTTATATGTGTAACCCCGGATTCCTTCAGCTTTGGCAGCATTGCCGCGGACGGCTCATTCCGAGCATCAAGTGTAACGGCTCGGAACACGGCACCCGAATCGTTTTGCCGGTCTCCTGCGTCGCAGTTAGCAATCAGTAAACAGACTAGTACCCAGTAAAACATGCGCATCCCAGATCGCACAATAAACTCTATATCAGTGAATGAAATGCCTTAATTTATCTACTGATCAACTAAGGAAGGGTTTAATCATGTCAAACCGCAGGCAGTTTCTTTACCAAATTGGGGCCCCCGCAGCCGCAGCCCTCACATACAGCTCACTGATTCCTGAGCGTGTCCCGGCTGTACTTGAACACATTGCAGGTGTGACTGGTGATGTAACGCGTGATGAGA
>JAJEDR010000015.1 GCA_022821385.1 Rhodothermales bacterium | reverse complement strand
CCGCGCATTCCGGATTATGTGTCGGTTCGCATGTCCGGCAGCACCCTCACCATGGATCCTGGCAGCACTCCCGGCAGGATCAATGTTGAGGTCACCGCCACTGACCGCGACGGCAGCGCAACGCAAACCTTCACGGTCAGCGTCGCTGGCAGCAGCTAGCCGGGCCGCCCCCCGGGACCGCTGCCGTCCCGGGGGGGCGTCCAGATTCCAACACGTTCACAATCCATGCACAACCATTTTGTAATTATCGACACAAGTAAAATGACCCTGTCACTACAACCGTTCAGTCTGCGCACCTTCTGCATGCTGCTGGCCCTGATCGCCGCGCCACAACTTGCCAATGCGCAGCAACAAGTCCGCTACCCGCGGCTCCTCGAGCACGGCGGCAAGCAGTTCGCCGCCTACGTCAACGAAATCAACGGCACCCCTACCTGGATCATCGACACGGACTCGCTCGACTTTACCCTCGGCACGCCCTTGACACTCTCCAGCGAGTTCGGCGTCGAATCCGCCGCGGATGACTTCGTGGACGCCCACAAGAATGTCTTCGGGCTGGACACCAGGCAATTGGGAACTCCGAGGATTTCCACCAACAACAGGATGTGGTTCGTCCGCTACCCCCAGGTCTACGACAACGTCCGGGTCTGGGCGGCGGATCTCGTCCTTTCGGTCCTCAATAACGGAACGCTCGTTGGGGCAGCGGCCGCCCTGTTCCCAAGAGTCCAGGTCAACACCAAACCAAGCCTCAGCAGCGCGGACGCCCTCCGGATCGCGCTCGGAGCCGCCTCGGTTGAAAGTGCGCAGGGGCGCGTGAAAACCGACCTGGTCATCGTCCCCGTGGAACTGGAAAACGCCTACACCTTCGCTCTCGCCTGGGAAGTCGTCGTCTTCGACTATGACCTCAAGTCGCCGCTGAGCAAAACCTACCTGATTGACGCGCATGAGGGGAAAATCCTGGGAGAGTATGAAAATACCGGCGGGGTAACGCATGTATCGGACGAGCACCGGGCGGAGGCTCCCATCGCGTCGCCGGTCGTCGTGGCAGCCCCATTGCCGCTGTTCCAGCACGACGTTGCGGTTCGCAGACGGGCTGGCGCAGGCACCATGCCGGCGATCCTTTGCTCGAGCAGTGGGAGCGGGCCCAAGATATCCGGCCAGGTGTCCCTGAACTACCACGAGACACCGAACGATAAGAATAGCGCGCTCGACAAAACCATTTCCGCGGCGTTTCCGGGGGCGAAGTATTCGATTACCGGGGCCGGAAGCAGTAGTTTCAACTGCACCGGCTACGCAGATGACGGCGGGAATTATTCGGCCATTGTGCCCAGGCACGGCACCTACACGGTGACCTTTTCGATGGCAAACGATGTCGCATTCGTGGAATCCACTGTCCTGACAGACTGTGATACCTCGCAGAGCTTCACGCTGAATGTCAATGGACCAGCCACTCTGAGTTACGACTGGGGCTGGGGCAGATTAGGGGAATACGGCCATACGGCCGTGGCGCTGAACGGACTCTATCATGCCCGGGTAATGCACGAATATTTTAAGACATCACTGAAATTCACAGGATTGGATGGCAATCAAATCAAAATCAAGGTAGTGGATCAGGACAATGCGTGGGCAAGTCCAACCAAGGCGTATACAATCATAGACTTAGGGGGCAAGTACGGAAGGTCAAGCGACATTATCCTGCATGAATATGGCCACGCAGTACAGTATTCAATATATACTTCAACCTCTGAATCTGGCGATTTTGATCTCTGGGCAATCAGAGAGGGAACCGCCGACTTCTTTACGGCTGACAAAACGGGCCATTCGCTGTTTGGAGGACCGGTAGCCAGCCCTGATGGCCCGGTCGCGTGGAGAAACCTGGCCCAGACGTGCTTTTGGGTGTATGGGGGGAAAACAACCCCACGTGTAAACGCATGGAAGGAGGCATGCAGAGCTTTCACGCACAATGTGAATGAGGCGAACATCTACAAATCTGGAATGGCGCTGGCAGCAGCCGCGTGGGAAATCAAGGGCTTCGAAAGCAAGGCCGCATCATTTCTGATGGAGGCGCTCCAAATGACCTCGGAAGGCACAGGCCCAGTTGAATTCAGAGTCGCATTTACGACGGCTGCTACTGTTCGCGCTACAACCCACGCGAATGCAATTGAGAAAGCCTTTGCGAAACGCAGAATGGGGGGTCCGAACATGCCTGACGAGCTAGACGTGACCTGTCCGACTTCCGGCACTGGATCCAGGCACTTGCAGCTGGAGTGGAGCGACAATTCAGTCTATGAATCCGGCTACGTTGTCGAACGGAAAGAAGGAAGTGGCGCATGGAGCCAAATTGCGAATCTTACTCCAATTCCTGCAAACACCACTAACACTACCGGAGTCAAATCGTACGAGGACACGGCGGTCACCTGCCCGGGCTCCTCGGTATACTATTACAGGGTGGCAGCCTACAAAGCCTACACTATGCCTGATGAAACGATCAGCACCTACTCGGTGGACGTGAAATACGCGCCGGGTGGCAGCGGTGGCAATGTTACCCAGTCTATGGTCTCACAATCGAATCAGGTTAACGGCTTACAATCCGATTCAGTGGCGACCCGCACCGAGACTTCGCTGGACGGGGCGTATCCAAACCCCTTTAATCCGATAACAACCGTCCGTTTTTCGCTGGCAGAAACCGGGCCGGTGCGGCTACGGGTTTACGATGTACTCGGGCGCCGCGTCGCCGTGCTGGCAGATTCCGACATGGCGGCCGGAACACATTCGGTAAAGTTCGAGGCTGCCCACCTGCCGAGCGGCATATACCTGCTCCGTATGGAAACCGCCCGGCAGCATTGGACCCACTGGGTTTCTCTGGTCAAATAGGTATATATTCTACCGAGGATCTCTAGGGGCTCTTCGATGCGCCGAATCATTTTCCTCTTTCTGGTTTCCATGATCCTGCCCCGGCTGGACGCTATCCGGGCGCAGTCCTTCGAGTCGGCCACCTGGATCCTCGAAGCAGAGGAGGTGGTCAACAATTTTGGTCTGGATGCAGATGCGGGAGGCTCCGTTTACATGTCGGGCTACGTTCCGGATCGGAACGCAATCCGCTGGTCCGACGGAACAGTATTCGTGCCGGAGTACAACTATAATTTTCTTGCGCGGATTGCCGCGGACGGAAGCGTGCGCTGGGTCAGACCGGGTGCGCTGTATTTAGGTGATTATCGCATATCCATCCACACCGTAGTGGCACAGGGCCCGTACGTCTGGACAAACGAGGGTCAGCTAAGGGGAGGTAGTCCCCCGACCACCCGATGGGAAGAGTTCGGGGGAATACTTATCAACCGCTATTCAGATGCTGGAGATTCGCTGCAGGCCACCTATCTGGCTGGGCCAGTGGACATCCTTTACGACGCGCCGGCCTACATCATGGGGCTCGGCGGAGACGATGCCGGCAACGTGTATGCGACGGGCTACTATCTGGATACGCTGCGATTGGGGCCTGAGTATATGCTGGCGCCGTGGGTTTATGGAACTTCCTCTTTCCGAACCGTATTCCTGGCCAGCTATTCGCCCGAAGGCAATGTGCGCTGGGCGTACAGGATGGCGAGTCACGGTACCGATGGTAATATACCTCTCAGCTTCATATCCCATTATGCTGACCAGGCCAAGCCGAGCTTTGACGTGGATGCCGGGGGGAATACCTATCTGGGCGGCTTTTTCTCAAGGGGCACATTATTCGCAGAGGGGCAGCCGGACAGTGTGCGTCTGGAGGAATCCGATGGCGTCGTCGCGTCCTTTGACGCAGCCGGCAAGTTGCGCTGGCTGCGGACGGCGAGCGATCTTGGCGTGAAAGCCGACTATCGGGCCTATCCCGGTGACAATTTTCGTCACGCCGCAAATACGACTGTACCGTGGATTCTTTCGGCACGCGACGACGGAGAACTGGCCCTTGCCTGGAGGGTGGAGTACAGCTCACTCGGAATCGAAGTAGCGGTAGGAGACACGACCTTCACGGTGCCATACAACGCTGAGCGTGGGTACCTGTATTTTGTGACGCGCCATGCCCCGGACGGGTCGCTGCATTGGGTGCGCCGGTTGACTGCCAGTGATTTCGTGGAGCTCACCGAAATCGAAATGGATATGCACGGGCACGTATACGTGGGCGGCTACTATTACGGCCACCAGATTCAAATTGAAGACACCGTGCTGACCAATGGCTCCAGAACCGTGACTGGTCTGCTCGTCGAATACGATGCGGAAGGCACCCTGGCCCGCACCCTGCAGGTGACCGGGCCGGATCATTCCAAGGTCACCGGCATGATGCCCATGCCGGGCGGCGACCTGTACGTTGGGGGATATGCGCGCAGTTGGGGTCGGGACGGTCCGGATCAGGTCATCGTTGGAGTGGACACGCTCGCGATGCCTCCGCGCGGTAGCAAGGCGTTTCTGGCAAAGTATGGAGCAGTAACAACAGCGCGCGCAGTTGATTACGTACGGCCTGTGGGAAGCCTGTGGACTGCGCACTATCCCAACCCGTTTGCAGGAGCAGCCACGCTTACCTACGGGTTGCCGGAAGCCTCACACGTTCGCTTACGGGTCTACGATGTTATCGGTCGCGAAATGGCCGTGCTCGTGGACAAATGGCACAGTGCCGGTGCGCATTCCGTGCGGATGGATGCGTCATCCTGGCCCAGCGGCGTATACCTGTACCGCCTGGAGGCGGGCAATCAGGTCGCAACGGGCAGTCTGGTGCGCCAGAAGTGACCAGCCCGCTGAGCGTGTGTCTCAAGCGATTGAAGCTTGCCGCCTGGAATCAGTCCGACTTTTGCGGTGCCGTACTGCGAAAGGCCTTCGAGGTCCACGTCTACAGTGTAGGGAGCCTCGCTGCGCCCTGCAATGCCGCGCAAACGCACCGCGGCCAACAGGCGATCTCCTTACCGGGAAATACCCGGACACCGGAACAGCCGTGCGGCATGTACCTGCTCCGCATGGAATCCGCCCGGCAGCATTGAACCCACTGGGTGTCTCTGGTCAAATAGGTGTACTTTAAGTATTGAGGATCTCTAGGGAATCTCCGATGCGTCGAATCATTTTCCTCTTTCTGGTTTCCATGGTACTGCCCCGGCTGGACGCTGTGCGGGCGCAGTCCTTCGAGCCGGCTACCTGGATCCTCGAAGTAGAGGATGCGATCAACAATTTTGGTCTGGATGCAGATGCGGGAGGCTCCGTATACATGTCGGGCCGGGTTGCGGACAAGAACGCAATCCGCTGGTCCGACGGAACCGTCTTCGCGCCAGCGCTCAACCAGACCTTTCTTGCGCGGATTGCTGCGGACGGAAACGTACGCTGGGTCAGACCGGGCGCGCTATTCGGTTGGTCGTATGCTTCATCCATCCACACCGTAGTGGCACAGGGCCCATACGTCTGGACGAACGAGGGTGCGATAAGGGGGGTTAGTCCTCCGGCCAGCCGGTGGGCAGAGTATGGGGGAATACTAATCAACCGCTATTCAGATGCCGGAGATTCGCTGCAGGCCACCTATCTGGCTTGGCCTGTGGACCATATTTTTGACGCGCCGGCCTACATCCTGGGGCTCGGAGGAGACGATGCCGGCAATATGTATGTGACGGGCTACTATCTGGATACGCTGCGATTGGGGCCTGACCACCTGCTGGTGCCCTATGTTCCCGCCGGGCGGTCATACGCCATCCGCTCTGTATTTTTGGCCAGCTATTCGCACGAAGGCCACGTACGCTGGGCACTCCGGATCGTGAGTTTGAGTTACACCGAGGATGGTTACCTCCCTATAAACTATATATCCCTTGCAAGCCCGGCTAAGCCCAGCTTTGACGTGGATGCCGAAGGTAATACCTATCTGGGCGGCTTTTTCTCAAGGGGCACAGTATTCGCAGAGGGGCAGCCGGACAGCATGCGGCTGGAGGAATCTGGCGCCGTCGTCGCGTCCTTCGATGCAGCCGGCAAGCTGCGCTGGCTGCGGACGGCGAGCGATTTTGGCGTGGAAACCGATGGTGGTTCTCATGACTTCAAAAAGACGCCTGTACCCTGGATTCTTTCGGCACGCGACGACGGAGAACTGGCGCTAGCCTGGGAGGTGGGCTACAGCTCACACGGAATTGAGGTTGCGGTTGGAGACACAACATTCAAGGTGCCACAAGGATCTGAAAAAGGAATCTTGCGCTTTGTCACTAGGCATTCCCCGGACGGGTCAGTGAACTGGGGGCGCCGGTTGATCCCGGACAGCTATATGTCGCTTACCGAAATCGAAATGGATATGCACGGCCACGTATATGTGGGCGGCTACTATTACGGGCACCAGATTCAGATTGAAGACACCGTGCTGACTAATGGCTCCGCCCCGGGCTCCAGAATCCATACGGGTCTGCTCGTCGAATACGATGCTGAAGGCACGCTGGCCCGCACCCTGCAGGTGACCGGGCCGGATTATTCCAAGGTCACAGGCATAATGCCCATGCCGAGCGGTGAACTGTACGTTGCCGGGTTTGCGCGCAATGATTGGGACGAGCCGGATCACATCATCGTTGGGGTGGACACGCTCGCGATGCCTCCCCTCAGTAGCAAGGCGTTTCTGGCAAAATATGGGCCAGTGACAACAGCGCGAGCAGATGAGTACGCACGGCCTGTGAGTAGTCTGTGGACTGCGCACTACCCCAATCCGTTCGTGGGAGCAGCCACCATTACCTTTGAGTTGCCGGAAGCCTCGCACGTTCGCTTGCGGGTCTATGACATTCTCGGTCGCGAAATGGCCGTGCCCGTGGACGAATGGCATAGCGCCGGTGCGCATTCGGTGCGGCTGGATGCGTCATCCTGGCCCAGCGGCGTATACCCCTATCGCCTGGAGGCGGGCAATCAGGTCGCAACGGGCAGTCTGGTGCGCCGGAAGTGAGCCGCCCGCTGAGCGTGTGTCTTCGAGCGATTGAAGCCTGCCGTCTGGAATCAGTCCGACTTATGCAGCGCCGTACAGCGGAAGGCCTTCGCAGTCCACGTCTGCAGGGTAACTAGCCATGCTGCGCCCTGCAATGCCGCACGGCGGTAATCTGTGTAGATAGAATACATCTCGGCGGGCCACAGAAACGGAAAGATGAATTCCACGCCCCTTTGATAAACGTGACCAGAAATGAGGGCTATCACGTGGTATGGGTGTCCTTTGAAACGGCCAAAGCAAATGCGGTACTGCGGGGCTTTTCTCAGCCTTAACGCGTTAAACCGCCGCTCAAGCTGACCTGAATGAGCGCATTTGATGTGCTGTCGCATAATAGAAACACGTAATTGACTCAAATTCATGAGCAATCATCCCACTGCCGACATCGGTGTGATAGGACTGGCCGTAATGGGTCAGAACCTTGTTCTGAACATGAACGATCGCGGCTTTTCGGTAGCCGTGTACAACCGCACAGTTTCCAAGGTAGCGGATTTTATTGCGGGACCAGCCTCCGGCACATCCATTGAGGGCGCAAATTCACTGGCAGAACTTGTAGCTGCACTCAAACGACCTCGGCGCGTAATGCTGATGGTAAAGGCAGGAGCACCTACCGACCAGACAATCCTCGATCTGATACCACTATTGGAGCCTGGAGATATTATCATTGACGGGGGAAATTCAAACTACCACGACACTATCCGACGCACACGCGAGGTGGAAGCACATGGCTTGCGCTTCATTGGAACCGGTGTATCCGGAGGCGAGGAAGGCGCCCGAACTGGTCCAAGCATTATGCCAGGGGGAAGCCCCGAGGCGTGGCCTCATGTGAAGCATATCCTGCAAAGTGTCGCCGCTAAGGTGGGTGGATCCTCCTGTTGTGAATGGATCGGCCCCAATGGAGCTGGCCATTTTGTCAAGATGGTTCATAACGGAATTGAGTACGGTGACATGCAAATTATTGCGGAATCGTACCACATTATGAAAGAACTCCTGGGACTCTCAAATCAAGAGATGTATGAGGTCTATGCACGCTGGAATACAGGAACGCTTGATTCATATTTGATCCAGATCACACGGGATATTCTTGCTTATCAGGACAAAAAGGGAGAGTCCACATTAGATACGATACTTGACAGCGCCGGACAAAAAGGGACCGGAAAATGGACCGCTATCGCGGCGCTTGATACTGGAATCCCGCTGACACTGATTGGAGAAGCGGTCTTTGCCCGGTTTCTCTCCTCGCTGACCACCGAGCGGGCTCGTGCCGAGAAGGTACTATCCGGGCCTCCACCGGCACACAAACACGACCGCACCGCGCTGGTACGTGACCTGCATGAAGCCGTGTACGCCTCCAAAATCATGTCCTATGCACAGGGGTACATGCTTCTTCGTGCTGCAGCTGACACCTATGACTGGCCCCTTAACTACGGTAGTATCGCCCTCATGTGGAGAGGCGGTTGCATTATCAGGTCCGCCTTCCTAGGAAAAATTAAACAGGCGTTCGACTCCGAAGCAGGTATGGAAAGTTTGCTGGTTGCCCCCTATTTTTCAAAAGCGCTTTCAGAGGCCCAGGGCGCGTGGCGCCGCACAGTTGCAACAGCTACCATGTCCGGTATCCCTATACCAGCTATCAGCAGTGCACTTTCCTTCTATGACGGCTACCGACGTGCGCGCGGCCCAGCTAATTTAATTCAAGCTCAAAGGGATTATTTTGGTGCGCATACCTACGAGCGACTTGATCATGCGCGGGGAAACTTTTTTCACACCGACTGGACTGGATCAGGAGGACCGGTAACCGCAGGATCTTACCAAGCCTGAAAATGGCCCGCAAAAACATCATCGTTGATACGGATGCCGGCCCCGACGATTTGTTGGCGCTGGCGTACCTGCTGGTGCACCCCGAAATCACGGTAGAGGCCATCACGCTTGCGTACGGCCTTGCTCATGCTGAACGCGCCGCGGTAAATATTTCGCGTATGGTTGCTGCATTCAGTACCGGACATGTTCCAGTATACATCGGCCATACAAAACCCCTTGTAGGTGATGCAGCCTTTCCCGAACGCTGGCGCAAGTTGTCCGATGACCTCCCCGGTGTAAGTCTGCCTAAGGCCTATATCCCGCCTCAGGAGGAGCACGCGGTCTCTTTTCTGGAACGCCGGCTCTCGCGGGCTTCACGCCCCGTTCGTGTGCTGGCACTCGGTGCACTTACGAACCTGATTACACTGACGCGCGCCTCAGCTCCTGCCATGGAAGAACTGGTCATCATGGGCGGAGCAGTGGATGTACCCGGCAATGTTAATGATTCAGATGAGTTCGTTTCCCCCAATGGAAAAGCCGAATGGAATTTTTTCATAGATCCGTTGGCGGCATCAAAAGTTTTTGCATCTGATCTGCCCATCACACTCATCCCCCTGGATGCAACCAACCAGGTGCCGGTAAAAATTCCCTTTATTGATGAATTCACCCGAATGGCGCGTTGCCCCATCGGGCGCATGACGTCTCAAGTACTGGAATCCATTCGCCCGTTTGCCGCGCAAGGTGTGTTTTATGCCTGGGATCCCTTGGCAGCAGTTTATCTGGTCAACCCCGATATCGTAACGCTGGCCCGTTTCCCGGTTGAAGTCACGGCGTCTGGACCCGATGCAGGCAACTCCCGCAGATCTGAAGCCGGATGCACATGCTTCGTTGCAACCAACGCACAGGGTAACCTATTCACGCATTATTTCACCGCTCCTTTTGAGGTGAGTGCCCGCGCGTACAACTGATACCTCCTCCTGCGAACCTGGATGTCGGCCCGCCGGCGCTAATCCTGGTGCTTTCCGCAATAACCGAAATCCTCGAAACCCCAAGAGTAGCCTCCTCGCCTACCTGCTCCGGAAAACCGAAAGTAAAAAAGCGACAAGTGTGGTGTACAACGTACCTCCGACACAGATCGCCCAGACGAGGCTACCCCTGCCCGTCCCCGATTGCAACATGACAAAAAGCACCAGAATCGCGTTGTGCACCAGCGTAGTCACAAAAGTAGCCTCAACCACCCTGAGTATAAGCTTCTCCATGGCCTCACTTCGAATGGTAGCCACATGGCCCACCAAGAAACCCATCAATGTCTTGACGAACATCTGAATCCCCCATAAACCATAAATCGCATCAAGCGCGAAGCCCACCAAAAAGCCTCCAACTGCCCCGTACACACGACCATGGCGTACGGCCAACCAAATCAAAAAAAGCAGAACTACATCGGGGTAAGCTCCCCAGAGTTCCAGTCTACCGAAGAAAAGCCACTGGAGAACAACAATAACGGCACCAGCCAGAATTAGGTTTAGCACTCTAGACATATTCTAGAAACTTAAATCGCGTGGATTGGTGCAAGTGGCGCAAGCCTACTGTTGTACATGCCCCGTAAACATACTCGATCCCGGTCCAGAAAACGTCGCGCTGTGAGGCGTGCCATGATCTTCTCTGTGCACAATTACGTACTGATTGCACTGGGGGTGCTGGCAATCGTGGTCGGATATGCCGTCATGCGTCTGGAAAATGAGGTTGACGGTGTACTCTCGCTCTACGTTGCTCCACTGCTGATTCTCGGCGGATACCTGGAGATTATCTACGCCATTCTTTGGCGTCGTCCTAGTCATAAAGGTAATAGCGCTCGCTCCGCTGAGTAAACGTAGCCGTGTCATTCTCCCATGACGCTATAATGGCTTCCGGCGTCATGGAAGAAAGCATCTCCAACAGCCTCGACGTACCCGAGAGTCTTGCAAGCCATTCTGGTCTTGTCAGGAATTGATCTGCATCTGGTGTTGCGTGATAGTACGCATGAAGAATATGGACTCCAACTTCGACCGGCTGATAACTCCTCCGGTCTGTGACCGTAATCCCCAAGCCGCGAATAGTCTGACCATTTAGCTTAGGAGCAGAGTCCATGCTTGACAGCGGTGTTGGTGTGAACTCGACTCCCTCAAAGCGCACCCCGGGGAGTGATTTTTTATTGAGTGCCTCAGCTATTCGGCTTCCGTCCACCTCAATCGCTCCTACCTGAAGGAAGGGGGTATGGGTCCCACGCCCCTCGCTCGCGGAAGTGGCTTCAAATAAACAGGTTCCAGGATATACCAGAGCGTTGTCAAATTGGGGGATGTTCGGACTGGTGGCGACCCAGGGACGCCCAGTATCCGGCCACTGCATGCTCCGATCCCAACCCTCCATAGAGACCACTTCCAAATCCAGAGATTCTAAACCCGGCATCAGACCCTCCCCCTGGATCATCATCGCCAATTCTCCGACGGTCAGACCGTGCGCGATAGGGATTGCGTACTGACCCACAAATGACTCCTGATCAGGCTCCCGAACAAAACCCGATACATAGGCGCCGGAGAGCGGGTTTGGCCGATCCAAAACAATGAACGGAATCCGTGCTTCTGCCGCCGCTTGCATTGACAATCCCATCGTGGAGATAAACGTGTAAAACCGTGCGCCCACATCCTGTATGTCAAATATCAGAACATCCAGGCCGGCCAGCATCGTCATTGTTGGCTTACGAGTAGCGCCGTAAAGACTGTATACTGGTGCACCGGTAAGCAAATCTTTCCCATCACTCACGGCCTCTCCGTCCTCAGCCGTACCCCGCAACCCATGTTCTGGCCCGAAGATCGCCCCAACACGGACATTCGGTGCCGCATGAACCAGATTGATCAGATGTTCGTCATCCACCAGCGCGGTGTGATTCACGACTAACCCTACCGTCTTACCGTCCAGACGATCAAAATTCGAGGCGGCCAACACATCAGCACCCGTCTGGACGGTTTCCTGAGCAAAGGCAACTCCGGTTCCTAGAAACATCAGCATTATCAAGTAGCGCATCATTCGGCATCTGCTGGAATACCCGACTCACTAAAAAAGTACGCGATTTCTTTTTGTGCGTTTTCAGGGGAATCCGAACCGTGCACGATATTCTCCCCTTTGTTCTCTGCATAAAGCCTGCGTATGGTCCCCTTTGCTGCCGCCGCCGGATCGGTAGCCCCAATGAGCTTCCGAAAACTTTCCACAGCGTCTCTTTTCTCAAGCACCATTGGCACACAGGGTCCACTGGTCATAAAGGCAATCAGATCACCAAAGAACGGGCGATCCCGGTGTACTTCATAGAAACCTTCCGCATGCTCCCGCGTGAGTTTTATCATTTGCAGCGCACAGACCTTAAATCCTGCGATTTCGATTTTGCGGAGTACTTCCCCCGTTAAACCTCTGCGTACGCAGTCCGGCTTCAAAATTGACAACGTGCGATCGTTTTTCATTGGTAGAGTAATTTGGTTAATACTTGCCAAAGGTAAGGCTACCCATGCTTGAATAACAGCATTCTATGAATACTGCCAAAAAAATCCTTAGGTTTGAACGGCTGACTCCTTAACACAAATAGCCCATCATGAAACTTCTACGATTTGCCCCTTTACTCATTTTGTTGGTCGCCGGTTGCACACAAGAGACCGCATCGCCAGACGAAGCTGCAACACCAAACATCGTCTTCATATTCACTGATGATCATACTGCACGCGCACTCAGCGCGTACGGCTCAGTTGTGAATGAAACTCCCCACCTCGATCGGATCGCCAACGAGGGCATGCGATTCAATAACTGCCTGGTTACTAATTCAATTTGTGCCCCCAGCCGTGCAGTAATCCTGACGGGTAAGCACAGTCACATCAATGGACAACTGACGAACGGGAATCGATTTGATGGTGCACAGCAAACTTTCCCTAAACTACTTCAAGCTGCCGGTTACGAAACAAGTATCATCGGCAAGTGGCACCTGCAAAGCGAACCGACCGGATTCGATCACTGGCAGGTACTCATCGGTCAGGGGCCGTACTACAACCCGCGCTTTCTGGTCCCCGGAGATACAGTCCAGATTGAAGGCTACACTACAAATATCATTACCGATCTGGCACTGGATTGGCTGGGCACACAACGGGATGTATCAAAACCCTTCATGCTCATGTACCAGCACAAGGCACCCCATCGGGAATGGCATCCGGGTCCAGACCACTTTGAACTCTATGCCGACGAAGATATCCCCGAGCCGGCCAACCTGTTTGATGACTATTCCAATCGTGCATCCCCTGCGGCTGAGCAAGGCATGACCATTGCGAGACATATGAATGCCGAAAATGATCTGAAAATGAGCGCCCCCCGAAGCATGAATGAAGAGCAGGCAGCAGCCTGGGAAGAAGTCTATGGTCCACGCAACGAAGAATTTCGTGCAGCAAATCTGGAAGGTGATGATCTGACGCGCTGGAAATATCAGCGCTATGCCAAAGAATACCTGCGTACCGTAGCAGGCGTGGATGATAACGTGGGGCGGCTGCTGGATTTCCTTGAAGAGAACAACCTTGCAGAGAACACCGTTGTGATCTATTCATCCGATCAAGGATGGTACCTGGGTGAACATGGCTGGTACGACAAGCGCTGGATGTACGAAGAGTCACTGGTGGCTCCGTTACTCGTACGTTGGCCAGGAAAAATTCAGCCCGGCAGTGTAAACAACGCCATGGTATCCAACCTGGATTTTGCAGCAACCTTTCTCGATCTGGCAGGCGTGGCAGTACCTGACGATATTCAGGGTCGCAGCCTCAAACCCCTGTTCTTGGGAGAAACGCCAGAAGACTGGCGCACTAGCCACTACTATCAATACTATGAGTACCCCGGTTACCACTGTGTTGAGCGCCATTATGGCGTTCGAACCGAACGCTACAAGCTCATTCATTTCTACACGCGGGATGAATGGGAGCTGTTTGACCTGGAGACCGATCCCATGGAGATGAACAGTGTGTACGACGATGATGCGTATGCAGAAACGGTGGCTGAACTGAAAATGGAACTCACGAGGCTGCGCGAGCACTATGCCGTACCCGAGGATGAACGCCCAACCGGCCCATGCATCCCGAACGAGCGCGGCGCACCTATTAGACAGTGAGCCCTCAATAACATGAAACCGCTCCGTACATTCGCGCTGCTCCTTTTGTGTCTTGCCGGCACCGATTCATTTAGCCAGGTTCCGCATCCCCAGGATGTGTTCGGATTTATGCCCGGCGACGATTACAAACTGGCCCGGTATGATCAAATGGAATCGTATTACCGATCCCTGGCAGACGCCAGCGATCGCGTCATGCTGCGCGAGATTGGCACCTCCGTACTTGGTGAACCACTCCTCCTTCTGATTATATCGAGTGAGGAAAACCTGGCATCGCTGGACAAATGGCGGGAGATCAGTACTTCCCTTGCCCGTGCAAGGATTGCTGAGGAAGAAGCCACTGCACTCTCAAAAGAGGGACGGGCCGTAGTCTGGATTGATGGCGGGCTACACGCAACAGAGGTTGCTGGCGCACAGATGACACCGCTCCTTGCCTGGCGGGTAGCTACGGAAGAATCTTCGGAAATGGCACACATCCGGGATAATGTGATCCTGCTCCTCATGCCCGTCATGAACCCCGACGGACTGGATATCATCGCTTCCTGGTACGATCTCACGGTCAATACCCCCTATGAAGCTACCCGCCCCCCGTGGCTGTATCACTACTATGTGGGGCATGACAACAACCGGGACTGGTTCATGAATAACATGCCCGAATCAAAGGCGGTCACCGAAGTGCTCTACAATGAATGGTATCCCCAAATCGTCTACAACCACCACCAGACTAGTCCCAGTTGGACGCGAATCTTTCTGCCCCCCTTCACGGACCCGGTCAACCCGCGCATCCATCCGGGCGTGACCACCGCCGTAAACCTGGTTGGATCGGCAATGGCTAATCGTTTTGCCATGAAGGATCTGCCGGGGGTGATTTCGGGCGTCACCTTTAGCATGTGGTGGAATGGTGGAATGCGCACGGTACCTTATTTTCACAACATGGTCGGGATCCTGACCGAGGTCGGACACGCAACGCCAAGTCCCCGTTTCTTTGACCCCGATTCCATTCCGCAATATGTGAGCGGCCGCAATCCGACGACTGGCACGAACATCTTTTATCCCAATCCCTGGAAAGGTGGCTGGTCGCACTTTGCAGACCCAGTTCGCTATATGGTCACAGGATCTATGGCTGTTCTTCGTTTGGCGGCCGACCGCCGCGAAAGCTGGCTGTATAACATCTGGCAAATGGGGCGAGACGCGATCACCGAAACCGATTCGGTTGCAGCCTATGTGGTCCCTTCCAATCAATGGAATGCCGGGGAAGAATTGAAGCTGGTCAACCTACTGCGTGTCGGAGGCATTGAAATTGAGTATGCTACACATGCCTTCAGTGTCGGCGATACTACCTATGCTCCCGGTTCATTTATCATACCTAAAGCGCAGGCATTCAGACCCTATCTGGAAGACTTGCTGGAAGCTCAGCATTACCCCGACCGCCGAACACAGACCGGATCGCCAATTGTACCCTACGACCTGGCAGGGTGGACGCTACCTCTCCAGATGGGGGTTCAGGTCGACCGGGTAAGCACATTGCCCGTCGTAGAAACAGTCCCGGTTACTGGCGATCTCAGTTCCGGTCCTGGAATCATTGCCGATGGGAGTAACAGGAATTATGTGGTCGATCCACGGGAAAACCGTAGCCGACACGCGGTCAACAAAGCACTGAATGCTGGCCTCACGGTACAGGTTGTAACTGATTCGATCACGGTAGGAGATCATACCTGGCCCGCCGGGGCTTTCTTCGTGGAGTCTGATCAAGACCTTCATAGTATTGCCGGAAATACTGGTGTAAATTTTCACAGCGTTCCGGAACATGTCCCCGCGTTGCGCGAAGTAAGAACTCCGCGGATCGGACTATACAAGTCTTGGGTCGCCAACATGGATGAAGGCTGGACGCGCTGGCTCCTGGAATCGTACGCATTCGACGTTGATACCCTGCACGATGCAGATATCCAGACGGCGGATCTGTCTGCTTATACAGCAATCCTCCTGCCCAGCCAGGGAGGTGAAAGTCTGCTGCATGGCCATCGTACAGGAATGATGCCCGAGGCCTATACAGGTGGCCTCGGTCTGGATGGAACGCTTGCGCTCATGAAGTATGTGGAAAATGGCGGAACGCTTGTGGCCCTGGATGCTGCAAGTGATTTTGTTATTGATCACTTTGGACTGCCGGTGGAGAATATTGTGGATGGTGTTTCAGGATCTTCATTCTTTATTCCGGGCTCCCTGATGCGCCTGGAAGTCGATACGACCCATCCTATCGGTTATGGAATGCGTTCTGAAGCGGCTGCCTCATTTGTAAGGAGTCGAGGCTTTTCGACTGTCCGTCGCTCAAACCGGCAAGAGGGAGGGCGCATCACACTGGCTCCAGGCCCTGATCCACCTGTTGAGGTAGTGGCTAGTTATGCCGAAGAGGATCTATTGATGAGCGGCTGGGCTTTGGGGGAAGAAGAGCATCTAGGTGGTAAGGCTGCCGTAGTGCGCGTTGGCGTCGGTGATGGAAATGTTATCCTTTTTGGATTTCGCCCGCAATTCAGGGGCCAATCGCGCGGAACCTACAAACTGCTCTTCAACGCACTGACGGTGGGGGATCTGCCTGTGAGTCGGCAGTAGACCTCTTTGGGTGACATGGCGTCCGAACTATGTGCGAACTGCTGGGACACGACCCCCGATTTATAATTTGAATCTATGGGATTCATTCCTTTCTGTCAGCGCATCTGCCAATCTGATATTGTATCTTTTATTGTGTCCTTTGACAACCACGGGTGTTTTTTTTCACTGAGTAATTCGTAACCATGAAGTCCAAACTTGATCGACGTTCATTCCTGACACAGTCAGCAGCACTGGCAACCGGTGTTCTTGTTCTGCCACGTCATGTACTTGGCGGATCCGGGTATATTGCACCAAGCGACCAACTCAACGTGGCCGCCGTAGGAGCCGGTGGCCGTGGCCAGAGCGTCCTGCAGGGAGTAACAGGATACAATGAAGATTCCGGCACGATGCTTGAAAACGTGGTTGCGCTGTGCGATGTGGACGATGAGCGTGCCGCAAACTCCTATGAGCGGTATGCTGATGCAAAAAGGTATCGCGATTATCGCATGATGCTTGATGAAATGCATGATAGCATTGATGCAGTGATCATTGCTACTCCCGATCATATGCATGCTGCACCGGCTATGGCTGCCATGCAACTCGGCAAGCATGTCTACGTGGAGAAGCCGCTTACGCATGACGTGTATGAAGCACGAAAGCTTACAGAAGCTGCCCGGGAGTATGGCGTAGTCACCCAGATGGGTAACCAGGGTAATTCTGGTGAGGGAATCCGGCAGATCTGCGAATGGATCTGGTCTGGCGTTATCGGAGATGTGACAGAAGTGTACACCTGGACCAATCGTCCCGTGTGGCCCCAAGGCTTGGTCAGACCTGCTGAAACTCCCCCTATACCATCAACGCTCGACTGGGACCTGTGGCTGGGCACGGCCCCGTATAGACCCTATCATCCTGCCTACCTGCCCTTTAGCTGGCGCGGATGGTGGGACTTTGGCACCGGGGCCCTCGGTGATATGGCTTGCCATATCGTTGATCCTGTCTTCAAAGCGCTCAAGCTGGGCTTCCCCGAAAGTGTTGAGGCCAGTGCGTCCGTATTTGTAGAGAACTGGTCGCCGATCGACAACCTTGAAAGTGCGCCAAATTCATCCATGATCCGATTCAAATTCCCAGGTAGGGACGAGATGCCTCCGGTAGAGGTTATGTGGCTGGATGGTGGATTGCTTCCCCCAAGACCTGACGGATTGAAGGACAATGAGAACATGGGGGATGGTGGTGGAGGATGCCTGTTCCACGGTTCCAAAGGGACGATCATGTGCGGAACCTACGGTGCTGAGCCCACCTTATTACCCACTTCAGACATGCAAGATTTTGAGGCGCCAAGCCAGATGCTCGACCGCGTTGAAGG
Source organism: Rhodothermales bacterium (assembly GCA_022821385.1). Taxonomy (GTDB): domain Bacteria; phylum Bacteroidota; class Rhodothermia; order Rhodothermales; family Bin80; genus Bin80. The sequence goes on along the minus strand of JAJEDR010000015.1, from coordinate 37,537 downwards.
CGGTTCCGCCGGCCACCAGCGGGTCTGGGTGGAAGCTTGCAAGGGAGGTCCACCGTGTAGCTCCAACTTTGATTATGCCGGCCCTTTATCTGAGATGATTCTCATCGGAAATTTGGCAATCCGGAGCTTTATGACTCCCGATGAAGGGAGCAGACGATCATATTCCGGCCGCAAGAGGTTGTACTGGGACAGTGAAAATCTCAGAGTCACCAACCACGAAGCAGCTAACCAGTTTGTTCGTAGAGAATACCGCGAAGGCTGGAGCTTATAGCCCGCAGTGCTGATAAGGGATAAACCTGCAGAGCATCAGGCACGGTGCACGCTTGGTCCTTCACGGCTATACGTGACGCTCAGCGTGGTATGAGCTGCGTACCAGCGGACCGCTCTCGACATGCTCAATCCCCTTGGCCTCCCCAATTTCTTTATAGCGCCTAAACTGATCGGGGTGAATAAATTCCTCAACCGGTAAATGCATGTGCGTCGGTTGCAAGTACTGTCCAATGGTCATTACGTCAACCCCCACACGCACAAAATCGTCCATCAACGTGAGTACTTCGTCTTCGGTCTCTCCCAGGCCAACCATAATACCGCTCTTGGTACGCAGCCCCTGGTCTTTTGAAATCTCCAGTACCTTTAATGAACGTTCATAGTCCGCCTGTGGGCGTACCCGACGGTACAGGCGTGGTACGCTCTCCACATTGTGGTTAAGGATCTCTGGACGCTCATCCAAAACGATCTGCAGCGCATCCCATATACCCCTAAAATCTGGGATCAGTACCTCTACGGTGCAACCCGGGATTTCTTTGCGGATACGGCGAATGGTTTCCGCGAAGATGGGCGCACCTCCATCTTCTCTTTCATCGCGATTTACAGAGGTCACGACCACATGCTTCAAACCCATAATACGCGCAGCATTTGCTACACGACGTGGCTCATCGTAATCCAGGCCCGGCTCAGGCCTGCCCGTCTGAACAGCACAGAAGCCGCAGGATCTTGTGCATACATTGCCGAGAATCATGAAGGTCGCTGTTCCTGCAGTCCAGCACTCACCCATGTTAGGGCAACGGGCACTCTGGCATACGGTATGCAAATCGTGCTCGTCAATCAGCTCAACGAGATTCTTGTACACCGGGCCGTAGGGCAGCTTAACACGCAACCAGTCAGGGCGTCGAACACGCAGCTGTGTCTCGACAAGCGGCAGGCCAACGAAACCCGGGGCTGCATCCCCTGTTGCACCTGACACCTTTTTCAACGTAACTTCCCCGGGGAGAGATGGACGCACTGTAGAATTCAACGGCTTAAGAATCTGCTCTAGTGCCACGCGTACCTTTCAGTGCCGTCATTGATCCAGAGCAACCTAAACTCAACCAATCTCCACGATCCATGCACATTCGCTCAGGACAGGTACCAGATATATTTGGCAAGCACCTCAATGCTAAAGGTATGATGCCCATTGTGCTGGATATGCGGGCAAGTCAGGGCGTCACACTGGTGGACGGGCTTACCGGCAAGCCCTATATAGATTTCTTTGGTTTCTTTGCCAGTAATATGCTGGGGATGAATCATCCCAAACTTGAATCCGACGAGGATGCGCTCAAGCGACTCAAAGATGCTGCGCTGAACAAGGTTTCAAACTCGGATGTGCAAACCTCCCACATGGCACGGTTCCTTGAAACCTTTAATCGTGTTGCACAACCCAGCACCTTACCGTACGCGTTCTTTATTTCTGGTGGTGCGCTTGCCGTTGAGAACACATTGAAGGCCGCCTTCGACTGGAAGGTGCGCAAGAATCTTGCTAAAGGCATTTCCAGCGAGCACGGCCAAGATGTCATGCACCTGCGAGAAGCCTTTCATGGACGAAGTGGCTACACATTATCCCTCACCAATACATCTGATCCGTGGAAAACAAGATTCTTTCCCAAATTCGACTGGCCCCGTATCCTGAATCCAAAAATCACATTCCCCTTAGCGGATCACCTGGAGCATGTAACTCGCCTGGAAGCACAAGCACTTGAAGAAGCTAAATCATACTTCTTCGAGCGTAAGAATGAGATCGCCTGTATTATCCTGGAGACCATTCAGGGTGAAGGAGGAGATAATCATTTTCGGCCAGAATTTCTGAGTGCCCTCAAGGAACTGTGTATGGAGAACGATGCGTTGCTCATTTTTGATGAGGTTCAATGCGGTGCGGGAATCACAGGTACGTTCTGGGCTTGGGAGCAGTTGGGAGTTACACCCGATCTGATCGCCTTTGGAAAAAAAACACAGGTGTGTGGGGTCCTAGCAGGTCAAAGGCTTGATGAAGTTGAAGATCACGTATTTGTCAAGCCTGGACGAATCAACTCTACTTGGGGAGGCAACCTGGTAGATATGGTGAGATTTGACCGCATCATGGAGATCATGGAGGAAGATGCACTCCTCCGTAATACGCGTGATCTAGGAAATCACCTCCTGGAGCGTCTCAAAAAAATAGCTGATTTCAATGATCACCTCTCAAACGCGCGTGGGCGTGGCCTCATGTGTGCCATTGATGTTTCAACTAGATCACTCCGCAATGAACTGCTCAAGCTTTGCCGCGAGAACGGCTTGTTGGTGATCGGTTGCGGCCAATCAACCATTCGTTTCCGACCACCTCTGATCATTACGCAAGATGAGTTGGATTTTGGGATGGATATATTTGATCGGGTGGTACAGGCCGGTTGTACTGCAAAAGCGAAGACATCTCCGAACGACTCGGGAATCTTGTCCCCTAAGTGAGCAACCGATCTGATTAGGTAAGCAGTCCCGGCCCGTCTTCAATAACGAATATTTGGTGCTTGGATCCTATAGGCGCGTGGTGCCCAAATCGTATGCGTTGGGTAGAGCAGCAACTCTCCATCCTCCACTAGGGATCTACATTCCTGTTTACTGTGTCCAGGTGATGAGATGCAATGAGGACGCTGGTGCGATCGATTCAATCTAGCCACCCGAGCAAGGAACTATTCCGCTAATTCCTCCTCTTCCTCAACCACACGTGTAACGTCGGCAATGGCATCATCTTCTTCAAGGCGGATTGTACGTACACCGATCGCGCCCCTTGCAGTCTGCGAAATCTTATTTACAGACTGACGAATCAGTTTGCCATTCTGAGTGATGATCATCAGATCATCCGTATCTGTCACGCCATGGAGCGCCACAAGTGCTCCCGTCTTCTCATTTATTCTATGTGCTATAACCCCCTTCCCCGCATTCGAGTGTAACGGATACTTGCTGATCTCCGTGCGCTTTCCGTAACCATTTGCACTAATCGTTAGAAGCGTGCGATCAGTATCCTCGGAAATCACTACCATACCAATTACACGTTCACCTTCCCCGAGCCTTATCCCAATCAGCCCCCTTGTGACACGCCCCATTGCCCGTATCCGCTCTTCACTGCGCCGGTTTGCCCTTCCCGCCGATGTTGCCAGAACTATCTGCCTCTTACCGTCGGTCAAGCGAGCCTCCAATACGGCGTCACCCTCTCGAACAACAATAGCCTTAATGCCCGCTTGCCAGGGATAGCGGAACGCCCAAAGACTCGTTTTCTTGAGCATACCACGGCGTGTGGCCATCAGTACATAATGCGACTTCAGGTACTCTTCGCTCAAGAAGTCCTCTCGACTGATCGGTAATATGGCCCGAATACGATCATCTGCTGCAATAGAAATAAGGTTACGAATGCTGCGACCACGTGCCGCACGCCCGCCGGCCGGAATGCGGAACACCCTCAACCAGTAGCACTTGCCATGATCCGTGAAAATCAGCAGGTAATCCAGATTGTACGAAACAAACAGGTGCTCGACATAATCGTCCCTGCGCAGGCTGCTACCGCGTGAACCTTTTCCACCACGCCCCTGAGCCTGAAATTCCTGCGCCGCCGTACGCTTGAGGATTCCTTGGTGAGATATCGTAACGACAACCTGATCATTACTGATCAGGTCTTCGATCAATATATCTCCGCTTCCCGAGGAATCAATCTTTGTGCGACGTGCATCTCCATGTTTTTCTGCCAGTTCCCGGATCTCTTCCTTGATGATGCTCATCCGGCGCTCCTCACTGCCGAGGATCGCAGTCAAACCCACTACCTCCTTCTTCTTCGCTTCAAAGTCTGTTACGATCTTGTCACGCTCCAGGCCGGTCAGCCGGTTAAGTCGAAGCGCAAGAATTGCATCCGCTTGGGCTTCACTTAACCAGGAGGCTCTACCATGGTCTGCTTGCCCCGGTGCTTCTGCTGATAGACCCAGCTTTTCGAGTTGTGCGAGGGACAGTTTCGCCGGCCATACTCCCGCCATCAGGCACTCACGAGCTTCCGCTGTATCAGCAGATTCACGAATCATGGTAATAATTGCATCCAGATGATCCAGTGCAATTGTGAGTCCCTCCAGTATATGCGCCTGTTTCTCGGCCTCATTAAGTTGGTACTGCGTGCGACGGGTGACTACTTCATGCCGGTGATTGACAAAGTGAACAATCGCATCTTTTAACGTGAGTACCTCCGGGCGGCCATTAACCAGAGCTACCAGGTTTGCACCAAAGGTGTGCTGACACTTGGAATACTTATAGAGCTTGTTTTCAACAACTTTGGCAATCGCATCCTTCTTGAGCTCAATAACGATACGCATCCCGTCACGGTCGCTTTCATCGCGCAGGTCACTTATGCTCTGGATGCGCTTATCACGTACAAGATCAGCAATCTTGGTTATCAGCAGCGCCTTGTTAACCTGATAAGGCAATTCTGTAATAATCAACGCTTCTCGGCCCTTGCGCAGCTCCTCCTCATGCATACGCGCTCTGATGACAACACGGCCCCGACCAGTGTGATAGGCCTTCTGGATCCCATTGATACCGTGAATGATACCTCCTGTCGGGAAATCCGGGCCAGGGACATACTCCATAAGCCCCAGAGTATCAATTTCGGGGTTTTCTATATAGGCTATAATGGCATCAGCCACCTCGCGAAGGTTGTGCGGGGGAATTTTGGTTGCCATGCCCACAGCAATTCCGTCGCCTCCGTTGACCAGCAGATTCGGGAATGACGCAGGCAGAACTATAGGCTCTTGAAGTGAACCGTCAAAATTCTCCTGAAAATCAATGGTATCCTGTCTGATATCCCGGAGCAGCTCTGCGGCAGGGCGTGTCAGACGTGCTTCTGTGTACCGCATCGCAGCGGCAGAGTCACCGTCTACTGATCCAAAATTACCCTGACCGTCCACAAGTGGATAGCGGAGTGAAAACTCCTGCGCCATCCGTACCATCGTATCGTAGACCGACGAATCACCGTGCGGATGATACTTACCCAACACCTCGCCTACAATACGGGCACTCTTTTTGTAGGTCGAACCCGGACCAAGCCCCAGCTCCCGCATACCATACAATACGCGCCGATGCACTGGCTTAAGGCCATCTCGAACATCAGGAAGCGCCCGCCCCACGATCACCGACATTGAATAATCAATGTAGGAGGCTTCCATCTCCTCAATGATGTTTAACGGCACAATACGCCCGTTATCATCCCCTACTTCAGAAACAAGGTCGGTCATTTACTCCTGTTTATGTGACTGGTCCATGCACAATGCCGCCGTCATGGCATGCCCTCCGTTTCTTACAGTGCTTCTTCCTTTGGTGCATCCGTTGCCTTTATCATATTGGGCATGTGCCTCGACAATGTTATGCTAATCCGTGAACACAGACTATATTCACCGGATAAATTCAGATAGTTATACGCCTAAGTGAGCGTTTGGAAACCGAGGATCGGCCCATTTATGTCCAGATTACACGATGTTTTCTGCACTACTTAATCACGTGCTACTGCTCACTTGTATGACACATCTCCCCGTGATTCAGAAATGGGCATATAACTACCAGGAACGGTCTTGAATTCCAAGTTCGTCTTCCAGTGCCGTAGCAAACGCAGCCATTACCCTGCTTTTTTTCTCGGGAGGCAATTCGACAAGAGGCAGGCGCACCGTAGGCCTACACTTTCCAAGATGAGCCAGAACCGCCTTGACGGGTATCGGATTAGTATCGAAAAAACACGCTCGCATTGCATGCACCAACGAATGGTGCATCTCTGCTGCGCCAATCAGATCACCCTGCAGACCGACTTGCGTAAGTTTGTGCATCATGCGTGGAAGAATATTACTGACAACCGAAATAACCCCATCTGCCCCAAGAACCAGGAAGAATAGCGTCCACTCATCATCCCCGGAATACACTGCAAACCCATCCGGTCGACCTTGGATAAGATCTGCGACCTTTGAGAGATCACCTGAAGCCTCCTTCACCCCGACTACGGCGGGGATTTCGTTTGCCAGATTGAGAATGGTCTCCAGGTCAATGTCAAAGCCTGTACGGCTGGGGACATTGTAGAGTATGATCGGGGACGAGGTTGCTGCTGCAATGGCCGCTATATGAGCTTCAAATCCCCTTTGAGGGGGCTTGTTGTAGTAGGGACCGACAACGAGTAAACCGTCAGCTCCCAATCGCTCGGCTTCAATAGAAAACGTAATGCTTTCCGCGGTTGAGTTAGTTCCCGTGCCAACTATAACCGGAACACGACCAGATGCATATTCAACCGCAGTGGCAACCAGCTCGCTTCTTTCCGTGGACGTAACCGTTGGATTTTCACCCGTCGTACCAAGAACAACCAGGGCTGCAGCGCCCGATGTGATCTGGTGTTCAATCAATCCACAGAATGCAGCTTTATCAATCGCCCCTGTTTCGGAGAAGGGCGTCACAAGCGCCGGGGCAGCACCTCTAAACAGCATTCGAAGTCATATTTGTTGGGTCACTGAAAACCAGTCAGAAAGCATATCCTCCAGCGTGAACAATCCAGTTCGTCCCTGTATCCACTCCGCGGCGCGTACTGCCCCCAGAGCAAAACCGTCACGACTCTTGGCGGTGTGCTCTAATAAGATGTTGTCTGCAGGGCTATCAATGATCACGCGATGCTGCCCAAATACGTGTCCCAGCCGGGTTGCTGAAACCTCAAGCTGTAATGGATCATGCGGCGTGGTGTGACCTCCCCACTTGTGTTTTCTCTCAATATTCTCAACTATTTCGGTTGCCAGATTGATGGCCGTACCGCTAGGAGAATCAATCTTCGCTGTATGATGCAACTCATGCAAGGCCATATCGAATTCTGGCAGCTTGTTCAGTAATGGAGCCATTGCACGCAATGCCTGCAGGACAAGTTGAATACCTAGGGAGTAATTGGGGCTGTACAGTACAGCGGCATTATGCTGATCCACAAGACGACGGACGTCATTGATTTCATCATACCACCCTGTTGTACCGACGACCGCAGGTACGTTTGTCCTGCAGTAAGCCTCAATGTTCTGGACCGTAATTGCCGGCTGTGTAAAGTCTATAACGACGTCGGGTTTACGTTTTAATGCTGCCTCGGTTACGGGATTATCACGGTTAAAACGTTGGCTGATCTCATGCCCTCGTGAGGTTGCGGATGCTGCGACCGCGCTTCCCATACGTCCGGTACCAGCGATCGCAATTTGTAACGAAACTGACATCAAGATTCAATAGAGGCAATAAAGGCCCTGCGAATTAGGGCATAATTTCTGCCGAATAGATCAGGTCAGCCAGAAGCCCCCCAGCTGTAACCCCCAGGCCTGCCCCTGGCCCCTGTACAACCAATGGCTCGTCGTTATAACGATCCGTCGTGAATACAACAATATTCCCCCGCCCAGGTGCTTTGGCAAATGGGGAATCACTGGATACAGACTGAACACTAACATCTAATCGTCCGTCTTCAAGTCTGGCGATATAGCGTAACCGCTCGCCCTGACGAGCCGCTTCCTCAACCCGCGCTTTCCATTCATGATCAACCTTTTTGAGTTCACAAAAGAGCGTCTCCGGGGTACCCGGCTGAAGTCCTGCCGGCAACAGGGATTCAACCTTAATATCATCTCGTTCGACGGCAAGACCTAGCTCACGGGCCAGGATCAGCAGCTTTCGAGCGACATCTTCCCCGCTTAGATCATCCGCCGGATCCGGTTCTGTCCAGCCATTCGCATGTGCTCGCTCCACGATTGACGAAAAAGATTCTCCTACATCAAGACTGTTGAAAACGTAAGCCAGCGTTCCTGACAGAACGCCTTCAATCCTGTGAACCGGATCTCCGGTTCTTACCAGATCCTTGAGTGTAGAAATAACCGGAAGAGCTGCACCGACCGTGGTTTCGTAACGAAAAGCTACTTCGCGCCGCTTGGCTGCCTTTTGCAGACGTTGATAGAACGGCAGATCCAGTGTATTTGCCAGTTTATTGGCGGTTACAACGCCCAGCCCGAGTTCAAGGAAATCGGGGTACCGGGCTGCAACTGCCTGACTTGCCGTAGCATCCACGACAATGATCCGTTCCAGTCGACTGGCGCCCAGTTGCTCTACTAACCAGTCCAGGTTGGCCGGACGCCCATCCGCGAGCTTGGAAACTGCTGTGCCAAACTCAAGACCATCCGCATCCCAAAGCATTGTTCTTGAATTCGCGAGCCCGATGAGCTTAATATTCAGCTTAACACGCTCCAACAGATCGTTGTGCTGTTTCGCCAAGAGCTGCAGGAGGTGGGCGCCGACGCGCCCTGGTCCCAGTAGACACACGTGAGCACGCAAACGCCCGAGCGGAAACGCCTCATGCAAGGCCCGTACAGCCCGCCGAACCTCATCGTCTCTGACCACCGCCGAAATATTCGTTTCTGCTGCCCCCTGTGCAATTGACAGCACATTGACACGACTGCGCCCAAGTGTCGCGAACATGCGACCCGCTAACCCCGGATGATGTCGCATTCTGTCACCTACCGCAGAGACAATAGCACATCTTGGGATGGAATAAATCCTGCCAACATCTCCGTACACCAATTCACGCTGGAAGGCATTTCGCAGCGTTTCTACGGCAGAATCGGAATCCGATTCGCGCACAACCAGGCAAATGCTGTGTTCACTGGAAGCCTGTGCGATCATCAACACGTTGATACTCTGCTCCGCCAGAGGAACGAAAACCCGCGCGGCAATCCCCGGCATGCCTAACATGCCGCTACCCTCCAGCATTACCACCGCAACATCCCGAATGGTAGAGATCGCCTTTACTCTGAGCTCTACCGAACGCGACTCATTGGAGATCAGTGTACCTGGTGCCTTGGGATTTAGAGAGTTCTTGATCAGGAGAGGGATACCCAGCGACTGAACAGGTCGCATTGTGCGAGGATGCAGGATGCGAGCCCCGAAATAGGCCATTTCTGCCGCTTCGGTATAACTGAGACGGGCCAGCGGGAAGGCTTCGGGGACATCCCGAGGATCTGCTGACAGCACCCCATCAACATCCGTCCAGATGACCACACGCCGTGCACGCAGTGCTAAACCAAGGATGGTTGCCGTAAAATCGCTCCCTGAGCGTCCTAATGTGGTGGTGGATCCATCCGAAGCAGAAGCAATGTATCCGGTTACAACCGTAATCTGATCGCGTGGAAGATCTTCGAATCTTGCTCGGATCCGCCGGATGGTTTCATCAAAATCCACATGCGCCTCCCCATAGTTTGCGTCCGTCCTGATCAGTTTGCGGGCATCCATGTGCCTCGACTTTTCGCCAACAGCTCGAAACGCCGCCGCTACAAGTGGAGCGGAAGCCCGCTCACCAATGCTTAGAATAGAATCCCTAGTGCGAGCTGTACACTCTCCCAGAAGCGCGATCCCCTGCAATAACCTTTCCAGCTCCGCCCAGAGCTCCTCCAAATATGCAAGTAGTTGCTGCTGTTCCCCGCTTGGCACAAGTTCGTGCGCTGCCGCCGCATGACGATCATGTAACTCGTCGAGAATGCGGTCTGGAAGCTTTTTCTCTGAAAGTGACTCTTCTACGGAATCCAGCAATTTATCGGTAACCCCTCCCATTGCTGAAACCACCACCACGCGCTGGACATCTGCGGCGATCTCCTGAACCAAACGAACGCCTCGCCTAATTCGCTCCGCGGTGCCTACAGAAGTGCCTCCAAATTTAGTGACCTGCACCGGTTTATACTCTGTACGTTCCATAGTCCGTTGCCCCCCACCAAGATAAATGATTTACCGTGCGCCTAAACCATTTTATCGAAAACTTGATCACCTACACTTCGTCATAATTTGAGGATTAAGGTACGGTGGAGAAACTCCGGAAGGAACCACATTACAAAAACCTTGTGTAACCCCGCAGCAAGCTCAGGGGCCATAGCTCAGTTGGTAGAGCGCTTGAATGGCATTCAAGAGGTCAGGGGTTCGACTCCCCTTGGCTCCACTGTTGCGGCTAAGCGCGTCAAGTTCGCCACCCCACTTATAACCGCAAGGCCGCCGGCTGGACTCTTTCGCCCAGTCCAGCCCACCGGCCACCTCCGCTTGAAGCGGGATGGCCCGTACAAACCTCTCCGGTACCAAATGGCAGGAACAACACCCGGCCTGACCGCAACTACGCGCACCGTGGCAACGGAGAGTAACATCCACCATAAGACCCGCTGAACCAGGCAACCACAGGCTCTATGGCATACAACCGAGATCCGCTGATTCCTGAATCAAATCAAACAATACACAACGGCCAACAAATCATCTCTGGGCAACGCGGGCCGCAACGAACCAGGTTGCGTCAATGCAACCCGTCGTATCAATAAGTCCCGCAGTTACCCCAAAATGATCTAACTGGCCCGCCCCCTATGCTTTCACGCGATTGTACGTCCGTATGCACAAGATGGTGGCTACGGATGCATACAGGGGATATGTAGCTGCATCAAGTATGCTGTCAAGGTACGACCCTAATTCATGTATGCTAGATAACACGTCCGCACCTGCGGTAGCTCCAACCGCTAACACGACCACTAAGTAAATGGTTGGATTCTCCGCATCCGTTGCAACGACTCCATACGCAAGCCCTGCAAGGACCAACAATAGAGGCACAACTCCCCCGCCAATCATTTCAGGCCCAAGGCCCTGAACGAGAGCCAAGACAACCATTGCAGCGACTAACACTCTTCTCAACATTTTTTACGCCCGGTTTGGTGAATGGAACAACAAAATAGTAGTGCGTCGGAAGCGCTTCCGCCACACATAGCCTGTTAGTATATAATGCTTTTTCTATAAAGATGCAAGCGTGTTTATGGTTTTGTTTGGGAATTTTCATACCTGAATAATCAGTCAGATTTGGGGCTCTGCGAGCATTCAGAACACACAAATCCAACCGCGCAAAACGAAATCAGACGCCTGGCCCGCGCGCTGAAGCAGACAAACGTACCGGATTGAAGAATCTGCACAGCAGGGCGGTTGGGGACCATTCTGCGAATGCAAAGGCGAGTTGCCATATATAGATGTTATCCAGATACGTATTTGGTTTATGTGTATCTACTTATTGTAATGTCCGTTTTGATAGATTCTAGCGTTGGGTCAGCTGACCCGATCCAGATAGGAACTCGGGAATACAGTATGGTTGCAGGGGCACTTTTTTAACCGCCATTGCCGCACTTTGACATGTATACAATTCTCAAAACGCTGATCGTCTTTTTACTGCCGCTACTCATCGCGTCATGCCAGAAAAAATCAACGGAAGCAACTCGTCCTAATATTATTCTAATTATGACGGATGACCAGGGATGGGGCGATACAGGTTATAATGGACATCCATACCTAAAAACCCCCAGTATAGATGAGATGGCATCCAATGGCGTCGTGTTCAATCGTTTCTATGCGGCTTCGGCAGTGTGCTCACCCACGCGTGGAAGTGTAATGACCGGGCGCCACCCGCTGCGCTACGGTATCTGCCATGCCAATTGTGGCCATTTAAGAACTGAAGAAGTGACTCTAGCAGAAATGGGCAAGGAGGCAGGGTATGTCACAGGAATTTTTGGTAAGTGGCATTTGGGAACCTTGACCCGTGACACCATTGATGCCAATCGGGGAGGCAGACCTCAACATGACGCTCATTACTCGCCACCCTCCGAACATGGCTTTGACACGTACTTCGTTACAGAATCAAAAGTGCCTACTTGGGATCCCATGATTACCCCGCCCCGCTCCGCCGGCGATGTGTCGTTGTCTCTGCGGGAACGCGAACCATTTAACACGCTCTATTGGTCAGCGCCGGGTAAGATCGTAACAGAAAATCTAGCTGGAGACGATTCCCGTGTGATTATGGATAGGGTAATCCCTTTCGTAGAAGATGCGGTAAAGAAAGACCAACCCTTCTTAGGTGTTGTTTGGTTCCACACGCCACATCTTCCTGTCATTGCAGGAGAACTTTATAAAGAGCAATACAAGGATTTGTCCGAAGATCAGCAGCATTTCTACGGAGCGTTGACTGCCATGGACGAACAAGTGGGACGCCTAAGAAGAACCCTTCGGGAATTAGGGGTGGCAGAACAGACGGTGTTGTTCTTCACCAGTGATAATGGCCCTGAAGGCGCCACCGTAACTGGAAGGACTCAGGGAATCACCAAGGGACTCCGGGGCAGAAAAAGAAGTCTTTATGAAGGAGGGATTCGAGTCCCCGGCATCATGGAATGGCCTGGAATAATTTCACCCGGCAGCATCCTGGAATCACCATCCTTTACTTCAGATTATTTCCCTACCATTGCCAGTATCCTGAATATCAATCTAGAGAAATACGATCGCCCTTATGATGGCGTGAACCTGTTGCCTCTTATCAATGGAACAGTTGGGAGGAGAGAAAAAAGTCTGGCGTTCCGGTTCCAACAACAAGCCAGCCTGATGAATGAAGCCTACAAGATCTATAGTGATGATGGAGGCAAAACTTTTGAGCTGTACGATATCTCCAGCGACCCCTCTGAATCGGTTGATCTAGCTGCTTCCCATCCCCAAAGACTAAATGAAATGGTTGCGGAATGGCACCAATGGAGAGCGTCCCAAGAGGCCAGTGCTAATGAAGCTGATTATTAATGCTTGGGAGATCCATAGATCAACCCGTACGTAATGGGCAGTTTGTCAATGGGCGAGTATTCGGACATTTTTAATCCCGCCGGGTCATGTATGGGTTTCGGGGGTTCGTTCTTTATAACTACTTCAAGCTCGTCAGAATATTGTCCAGCAACAAATAAAGTCCTTACCTTGGCAACGGGAAACTAGGCAATCAGATTCTAGCCGGTACACTCAAGTTGCATGTTACTCTCTAGCAGGAACTCCTGGTTAATGGTTTTTGCTCTCTGTGGGGCCCTGGGCTGCGACAATAGCCCCACTGACACGGAAATGCCTGGACTCGAAAGCCTCATCGTGAATGAGAGCCTTATCCTCAACCCAACCGGCTATGCACCACTCGCGGCGGAGCTACAGCTGGAAACCAACGAACCGGTGCAGGTGGAGCTTGAAATTTTAGGTCTGAATAATGGCACCGAATCAGTCATACACCGCTTTGGAGAACGGGCTAAGTCTTTTAGCCTTCCTGTACTCGGACTCTATCCCGCACACCGTAACACGCTGCTGATTAGATTCTACGACGCCGAAGATCAGCTGTTGGGAGAAGAGAGCCGACCCATAGATACGCCACAACTTTCGCCCGAACTGCCGGAAATCAAGGTCAGTGTGAATACTGATCGAAAAAAGCCCGGCATGAACTTGGTCAGTTTCTTCGGACGCACCGACAGCGGCCTACCTCAAATCCCGTTCATGTTCGACCAATACGGCAATATTCGCTGGTACGCAAACATGAGTACCCATCCCGTACTCGGAAATCTGTTCTACGATGCAGGTGTTGAGCGACTCAAGAATGGAAATCTCTACTTTGGAGACGGTAGTAGCGGGCGTCTCGTCGAATTGGATATGCTGGGCAGAGTGATCAACGAATGGCCCCTGCCCGGCTATGGATTCCATCACAACGTATTGGAGCTTCCAAATGGTAACCTGCTGGCCACCGTCAATAAGCACGGTCTGGCAACCGTTGAAGATCATATCCTGGAAATCGATCGTGAGACCGGTGATATTGTACAGGAATGGGATCTTAGAGAATCTCTCAATCGAAGACGACGCGTATGGAGTACCAATGCCCGGGATTGGTTTCATGCAAACGGTCTGGCATATGACGAGGCGAAGGACGCCATAATTGTTTCTGGACGTGTCCAGGGTACCGTCAAGCTGACACGCGACAATCAGGTTATTTGGATCCTTGCACCCCACAACAACTGGGGTAGAGCTGGTGATGGCACAGACCTGAACAGTAAACTCCTGCAACCCTTGGATGCGAGTGGTCTGCCAATCACAGATCCCGCCGTTCTCGACGGCTTTGTTGATCATTCGGAGTTCTCATGGGCATGGTATCAGCATGCCCCGAAACTAACCCCACACGGAACTCTGCTCTTATTTGACAACGGCGACAATCGGCACTACCAAGGTCAACCCGTGTTCAGTCGCGCAGTCGAATATCGACTTGACGATGATGCCATGACCGTTCAACAGCTCTGGGAATACGGTCGGGAACGTGGACATACGACCTATTCAGCTATTGTGTCGGACGTTGATTATCACCCAGAGGAAGACAATGTGGTATTTATGCCGGGAGCCAACTGGGAAAATGGCCCAAACGGCAAAACAATCGAAGTCGATTACCAAACGAAAGATGTCGTGTATGAGGCTACCATTCCCAACACTGATGCACGATATGGTATCACGTTTCATCGCGTCGAACGGCTGCCGATCTATCCACAAAATCGATAACTTCCGAACGCAATCAGAATCGGCAACGGCCGTGCCATCCCCTCAACGAACTACACTGTCATTTTCAAACAAAGCTTAGTCCTAATGCGATTATTCGCACCTTCCTGCTTGCTCCTCATATTGCTCTCTATACCCGGCACTGTGCAGGGCCAACAACGTACCGTCGGGCTCATGCATAACATGCCGGGAGCATTCGAGGGCTATACCCTGATTGCTCCAATGCTACACCCCTCAGTGTACTTGGTCGATCTGGAAGGGCGGGCGGTACATCGTTGGCAGGTTAATTCTGCATTTGGTGCTACCAACAGACTGTTGCAGGATGGTGCCCTGCTTAGAGCTTCGGCATCCCCAAATTCGTGGACTAACGTCCAAGGCTTAGCCGGACGTGTAGAAATCATAGAATGGGATGGAACGATCCGATGGCAATACGACTTTGTGAATGAAGAGTATATGCTGCACCACGATGTAGTCCCCCTGCCAAACGGCAACATTCTCGCGATCGTCTGGGATGTGCGCGATATGGACGAAATACTGGCCGTAGGATACAACCCGGAAAATCTAGCCGATGATCAGAATACCATCTTGAGTGAACGTATCGTGGAGTTTAAGCCTATTCTGCCTGACAGTGCAGAAATTGTCTGGCAGTGGTATGTCTGGGATCACCTTGCACAGGACCATGCTCCGCTACTGGATACTTATGTGGAAAACATTTCCGACCATCCGCAACGAATTGATGTAAACACTTCGATTGGTGGGGACTGGCTCCATTTCAATGCGCTGGATTACAATGAGGAGCTCGACATCATTGCGATCAGTGCCTCTTTTGTTGACGAGCTCTGGATAATTGATCATAGCACTACAACAGAGGAAGCGCGTGGAGAGACAGGGGGCATGTTTGGCTGGGGTGGGCGACTGTTGTATCGCTGGGGAAATCCGCAGATGTACGGTCTGGGAACCGAGAGTGATCAGACGCTTCATTTTCTGCATTCCGTGTTATGGATTCCAGATGGCCTGCCGGGAGCAGGGAATCTTATGGTATTTGAGAACGGTGTAGGGCAACCGGAAGGTGAATACTCAACCGTACACGAGCTCAAGCTCCCCTATATGGAAGAGATCTATGGGAATGCAGTCTGGTTTGCGCAAGGAGTAGACGGGAGCTACGAGGACCCCGAGTCTATTTGGAGCTTCTCCGCACCGAACGAGTTTTTCAGCAATATCGTCTCGGGCCAACAACGCCTCCCCAATGGAAACACATTAATTGCCGAGGGGATGACTGGCCGTATCTTTGAACTTGAGGAAGGATCGGATGCATTGGTCTGGGAATATGTTAATCCAGTCGTGCAGACTGGACCCCTCTCTCAGGGAGATGTCATTCCCGTATTCGGACCTCCAGGCTCTGTGCGCCTCCAGAATGCTGTGTACCGGGCGCTGCGATACGGTACAGATTTTGGGGGTTTCGATGGAAGGGACCTAACTCCTATTGGGGCCATTGAACTGAATATCGCTGGCTCGACTCCGGAGTTGCCCTTTACACTGCTGCCCAACTATCCGAATCCGTTCAGCGGAAGTACCACAATAGATATTCAAGTCGATAACCCAACAAATGTTGAGATTACCGTCTTCAATATGCTCGGCCAGGAAGTAGCTGTTCTGGTAGATGAATTTCACGCACCGGGAGCATATAGTTACGTGTTTAACGCTGCAGCACTCCCACGCGGACACTACTTATGTAGATTTATCGCCGGAGGATCTTCGGCAACCATTACGCTCACGCATCAGTGATCTTCTGATACTTCTTAAATCTACCCGGCGGAAATTTTGCCACGTGATAGGGCAGGAAAGCGCCAAGGAGGGCATCCTCTGTTATGAGTCAGATTGTTTTGTTTGTCTCTAAGGTTTTCGTACATCGGGTCATGTAATTCAAGCCGAGTGCAAGGTGCACTGGAGATAAACCGGAATTAACTACGCCCATAGTGGGTAACCACTAATGAAATACTTGTCGATTGGACCAATGACCTAGAGAATTAGGATTTAGATATCAGTTGTGGTTACGGCCCTGTTGCTCACGTTCTTGACGGCTTACAGTCTCTCAACAAGATCAATAGGTGCCGCGGCGGAATTCTGAAGTAGCAGCTCTGAGGTTAAGGGTATTGAATACGGGTGCGACGGTACGGGTGACTGCGGCATAGAATTTGCGTGCTGTAACGCTTAGGATGTGCCCTGTTCAGAAAACGAAGTTACCACAAGACTTGAATTTATTGCGGGTAAGATTGGAGGAAACAACTGAGATGGTCCATAACAAGAGATTACACTTCGGGCAGCAAAGCATCCTAATGTTCCAGCTCCGAAGGAATCCGGTTGCATGGGGTGTGCTGTGGCTTCTTCTGGCAGCAACTGGATGCAATTCAGATACTGAGTACGTAACTGTTGAAGGATTTGCAATGCCCATACAACGCCAAGCCAGCGTTGAGCGGGAGTGGCGTCAGGTTTCTCTACGGCAGCTCTATGAAGTGCCTCGTGAGGCTGGCATCGAGCTGCCCAAGCGGGGACCATTCACGATTGGACCTGATGGAGCCTTGTATTTCAGGGATGATGCAGACATGAAGATCATGCATTTTGATGCGGATGGCTTTTTCAAGCAGTCCTACGGGAGGCACGGCGAAGGGCCGGGGGAATTTAGCATTTTCACGGATGCTGCCATCTTAGGGGATTCCGTTTTGTATGTCATGGACCCGTATCGCCGGATCGTCTCATTTTTTGCAGTAGATAGGCCGACGTTCCTCTATAGCATACCGGGCGTACATGCGTACAGATACAGGATCACACGGAGTGGTCGGGCCTATTGGATTGACTTACAGAGTGATTCCTTGCTTGGGACTAGTGTAGACGAAAATGATGCTCGCTTTATTGGCACGATACTAAAGGGTCAAACTGCGTTAGATCGAATGCTTATGGGTGGAAAGATTGTCCCATATCAGGAGGACATTGTTTACGTCTCTGCTAGATATCCGATACTGGTGCGCTTTGATTCCATTGGAACCGTAATTTACGCGCGGGCCACTCCGGATTTCGAGACGGCAGAGCCACCCAGTTTGGAAAGGCTCAACACGAGTACCGGATTCGCCACCCGTGTAGCAGGCCGAACACTCAATGGTATGAGTGAGATATACGGCGATAAGTTGGTCGTGTTCGTTTACAATGCTTTTGACGTTTACAACGCGGCCACAGGAGATTATGAATATTCGGTATCCGTGCCTTGGAAACGCATCAGCTATGCATCGTACGACCCCATGCGCAAGCGCGTTTGGCAGGTTCGGGACACGACGGTGGTTGTATATGCCGTAGACCCCCCAGACATGGCGGTGAGAAGTGCGCATTCGCAAGACCCGGGACCAGAAGGTCTGCCCCCTCAATAAACCTTACGTGAAACTCTCAACCCATGCGGCTCTTTCAAGGCAGCCGCCGGTAGGCGACGTGCCAGTCCAGACGAGGGCTCGGACCCTACCCCCTTTTAATCTATGCTAGCAATTTCCTCTAGCTCAAGGAATAATTCGTTGGCGGTCCGCCTGATCCATTCGGTTACCAGTGGACTGGGTAACAAACCCCGGCCATTCGACTGGTAAGCCAATCCTTCAAGCACCTCCTCATAAGGGCCGAATCCATATAATCTGAACGGGAGCACAATCGTTCTGCCATTGTTCTGTGAATGTGTCTCGATAAATTGGCGAATCTCTGTCTCTGACTTTGCTCGCTTATCCTTCCAATCCTCCTGCAGACTGTGAACAGCAACCTCACTGAAAAGGCCGGTAGACCGAACAGAGTCGGCCAGAAGGTCAAGCTTTTGGATCCATTCGGCATTAATCTGATCATCCCCCGTGCCGTGTGCGATGATAAGTACGGATTCAGCGCCTGAACTGTCACTTAGCGCCAGTGCATTTGCGGCAAGGATCGCTCCCATCTCAGGGGCATCCAGCAAGGCGGTCTCACTGATTTTGACAGGGGTTGAAAGGTCAAGTGGCAGAGGTTTGGAACCATGATGCGCGTGACTGCCGTGGGAAATAAAAAAAGCTGGTGGATTTTCTCTTAGACCAAGGAGGTACTCGGTCTGATGCAGAAAAGAGTGCGCCGACATAAAAAGCCGCACGACAGCAATACAAGCCACATGCTGCTCTTCCAATTTCGTAACTGCTGCTTTCATTGTGACCGGATCCGCCATCCCGAAGGCTATAGCTACAGGGAATTCTCCTCTTAACGGCATAACCGCTGTTTCAACTGCAGCATTCCATTGATCACCACCGCCATGTGCCATGACCATGAGCCCGCAAGAATTGGAGCTCTGTGCGTCGACTGTAGCTGCGGCCAGCCACATCGTGGCGAAAAACAATACGATCCTCATTTGTCTTTGTATCAAGTTCATTTATCCATGGCAGTATGGGAAACCTCCCGCGAAAAATGCCTGAGACCATCCAGAAGTATTTTTGCCGGTGAGAGTAATATTTATTTAGATTAAGTCTAAATAAATATTACGATTAAGGTTCCATGCAATTCGGGGCGGATTACGGTGGCTAAACCGAGCTTCGGTTCAGATGCAGATAGAGCAGCAACGGCGTCGCCAACAAAGAACGTCCGCGCGCAGATACCAGGATCATGTTTATTCCGAAGGCATTCACCCCTGAGTCAAGAGGTGCCCGCCGGAATGCTGCCGTTCGTGATGATCCAGACAATGATTATTGTCTGTGTCAAAACAGGCCACCTCTGCTATGTGTATCACACTCATTGTACCCCCGTGATTGAGCATCCCACTTTTAGAAATAAAGACTCCTCCCGGTGGCAGAAAGCAACTATACGTTGTAAATTATCCGGTCACTACAGTAGAATTCTTTCCGTGTCTATTCTCCGGTCATTCTGGCTCGTAATACTGCTCCTGTCGGCGGCTTGTAATCAGTCTTCGACGGATCCGTCCGCACTGCCGACTACGGTTGACTACAACTGGCATATCAAGCCTGTACTTTCAGATCGCTGCTACAAATGCCATGGGCCGGATGACCAGGCCCGCAAAGCAGAGCTACGGCTTGATACCCAGGCAGGTGCCTACGGCGTAAGCCGTGAGGATTCAACACAGCGAATTATCATGCCCGGCAACGCCGCGGCAAGCCTCCTGGTTGAACACATCTCCAGCGAAGATCCCCAACGGCGTATGCCACCGCCGGAAAGCAATCTATCACTTACCACACGCGAGATTGCACTCATAAAGCGTTGGATTGATCAAGGAGCAGACTGGAAACCACATTGGGCATTCACACCACCTACGCGCCCTACCCTGCCAGAGGTGCGTAACGAAAACTGGGCGCGCGGCCCCATTGATCACTTCGTGTTACATAGCATTGAGTCTGCCGGACTTAGTCCGTCAGAGGAAGCAGACCGTGCTAAGCTGCTTCGCCGTGTGACATTTGATTTGACAGGACTGCCGCCAACTCCGACCGAACTCAACGCCTTCCTGAATGATACGCGAGAGGATGCTTACGAACGCGTAGTGGATGACCTGCTTGCTCGTCCGACCTATGGAGAACGTATGACTTCCATGTGGCTGGATATCGCGCGTTACGCCGATACACATGGCTATCAGGATGATCGTCCACGGACAATGTGGCCATGGCGTGACTGGGTCGTTAAGGCCTTCAACGAAAACCTTCCCTACGATGACTTCGTGATTTGGCAGCTCGCTGGCGACTTGCTTCCCGAAGCGACTTTTGAGCAACGTCTGGCCACCGGATTTAACCGTAACCATGCCATAACTCAGGAAGGAGGCGTAGTTGCGGAAGAATATATCACAGAATATGTCGCCGACCGGACCAATACAACAGCAACTGCATTCCTAGGATTAACCATGGAATGTGCACGATGCCATGATCATAAATATGATCCGATCCTGCAGGAAGAGTACTACAGCATGTTCGCGTTCTTTAACGGCGTGGATGAACAGGCCCCGATCAGTTATTTTGACCTTTCACCAAGACCCTCCATCCTACTCGAAGATCCTGAGTTGGAAGCCTCCATTGCGCAAACAGAAGCGGAAATTGATTCTGTTGAGCAAGTTGTTGCGGACTGGCCCCACAAGCCTCCACCACCTGACTGGACTCCGGATATTGAGGCGACGATCGAATCCGGCCTTCTAACAGCCCTGCCCCTGGACAGCTTGGACGGTCTGGTTTCTCCTGCGCGCGTGGGCTTGGACGGGTTGGCAAACACCGGACTGGAAAAAGTGCTTGACCCACCTCTGGTCACCGAAGGGAAACGTGGCAGTGGGTTGACCTTTGACGGGCAGAATTTTCTAAACCTCGGCCCAGATGCCGACTTCGCGTGGTACAACCGGTTCTCACTAAGCACCTGGATACTCGTCCAGGATCAGCAGAAAGATATTGCACTGTTCTCCAAACGAATTGGGGAGCAAAAGCGCAGCGGCTACGACCTCGCCCGTACCAAAGAAGGTTGGCTTCGGCTCCGCCTGATACACGACGGAAACCATCAGATCTCCGTACAGACCACACGGGCGATCCCGACAAATACATGGACACACGTCTCTGCCACCTACGACGGCAGCGGGCGCGCTCAAGGAGTTACCCTCTATCTGAATGGCACTTCAAGCGTTGTCCGCGTTAGCGAGGACTCGCTTGCACGTAAAAATATTCTGAATGGAAACGACCTCCTGGCAGGCAATTGGACGCACCGAAATCACACGCTTGGGGATATTGAAGGTGTGACGGATGGTATCCTGGATGACCTCTATGTGCATGCCCGGGCACTCACTGACCTGGAAGTTGCGTACCTGGCAGGACAGGAGTCCGGCTCCCAATTGACTGCCCACTATCAAGCTTTCAACGATCCCGGGCTGAATGCGGCAAACGCTGCACTGGATAGCCTACGGCGCGCGCTCAGAGGTGTACCCCATGTTATGGTCATGGAAGAGATGCCCACACCGCGCACCACTCATGTGCTGGATCGTGGGGCATATGATGCACCCATGGACTCCGTGGGGCCGGGGACCCCGGCAGCGATCCTTTCCTTTCCTGACAGCCTGCCACGTAACCGACTTGGACTTGCGCAGTGGATTGTACATGAAGACAACCCGCTGACCGCACGTGTAGCTGTAAACCGCCTCTGGCAACTGCTCTTCGGAGAAGGACTGGTTCATACACCAGAAGACTTCGGTAATCAGGGAGCACTCCCTTCCCATCCTGCACTGCTTGATTATCTGGCCACTAGATTTGTTGACCTGGATTACGATACCAAGGCATTGATCAAAGAGATCGTCCTGTCTGCCACCTATCGTCAAAGCGGCCGAATTGCACGCCCTGTTCGGGAACGGGATCCAAACAATATGCTGTTAGCGCGTGCTCCACGCAAACGACTGTCCGCCGAAATGATGCGGGACAACGCGTTACTGGTCAGTCATCTGCTGAACCCGACGATTGGCGGCGAGCCAGTACGACCCTACCAACCTGCTGGACTCTGGAAAGCACTAGCAAATCAGGTTGGAGAGAATCGCTATCGCCCCGGCCCAGATGTTCACAGGCGCAGCCTCTACACTTACTGGAAACGAACGATCCCCCCGCCGGCAATGCTGACCTTCGACGCCCCGGAGCGGTCGATATGTACGGTGGAGCGACAAACCACGGCGACACCGCTGCAGTCTCTGGTGCTTTTGAACGATCCGCAGTATGTGGAAGCAGCGCGTGCACTTGCCACTCGCGTGCTCACCGGCGAAGACATAAGCCAGCAGGAACAGATTGCGGAGGCCTTTCGCTGGCTGACCTCCAGATCACCGCAGGCAGAAGAGCTCAACACGCTCACTGATCTTCTAGAGGAACAAACGCGTAAATTTGAGCAGAACCCTGCCGATGCTCGCGCGCTAGTGTCGGTGGGCATAACCCCGCTCAGGCGTACCAGTGACATCGTGAAACTGGCCGCCATGACTGTTGTAACCAGTACTATCCTGAATTTGGACGAGGCTCAATACCGATGAGTGACCCCTTCTACGATGCCGGATGCTGCATGAACCGGCGACATTTCTTTTCAAAACTGAGTCTTGGAATAGGCGGTGCAGCCCTCGCGTCCCTGATGGGATGTGCCCAAACATCCGAACAATTGGCCGCGGGCTCAGCTTTTCGAGGAATTCTGAACTCCCCTCACATTGCCCCCAAGGCGCGCCGGGTGATTTACCTCTTCCAAAGCGGTGGACCTTCCCAACTTGAACTTTTTGACTATAAACCCACACTGCATCAAAGAAGGGGACAGGATCTGCCAGAATCCATCCGGATGGGACAGCGCCTGACCGGCATGACTGCCTATCAGAACTCGCTGCCTCTAGCACCTACCATATATCCGTTTGCACAGCACGGCAACAGTGGTGCATGGATCAGTGACCAGTTACCCTACACCGCCAAGATTGCCGATGAACTCTGCATCGTACGGTCTATGTATACCGAGGCGATCAATCATGACCCGGCCATTACCTTCTTCCAAACCGGTTCGCAACAACCCGGACGCCCCAGCATGGGAGCCTGGTTGAGCTATGGTCTGGGCAGCTCGAACGAGGACCTGCCCACTTTCTGTGTACTCTTGTCCCGCGGACTCCAGCGCCCACAACCAATCTATTCACGTCTATGGGGTAACGGATTTCTGGCAGCACTGCATCAAGGAGTACAGTTTCGGGCAGGTGGGGATCCAGTTTTGTATCTGAATAACCCGCCCGGACTGGATACTGGTGACCGTCGAAGTATGCTCAAACATCTGGCCCGTCTGAACGAAATGCATTATGACGTCAGCGGAGACCCAGAAATCCAGTCGCGCATTGCCCAATACGAAATGGCTTACCGGATGCAAACCTCTGTACCCGACGTGACCGATCTGTCAAACGAGCCCGAAGCAACGTTTGAGCTCTACGGGGAAGCCGCTCGCACACCAGGGACTTATGCAGCCAATTGCCTCCTGGCCCGCCGCCTCGCTGAACGAGATGTACGCTTTATTCAACTCTACCATATGGGTTGGGACCAGCACAGCAACCTGCCAAACGACATTGCGCTGCAATGCAAGGATACCGACCAACCATCTGCAGCACTGGTCACCGACCTGAAGCAACGGGGGCTGCTGGAAGATACACTGGTCATCTGGGGCGGCGAATTCGGCCGTACGAATTATTCGCAGGGCACGCTCACAGAAACAAACTATGGACGAGACCACCATCCGCGATGCTTCACCATCTGGATGGCAGGAGGCGGGATCAAGTCTGGCCTCACTTACGGAGCCACCGATGAACTGGGATACAATATCACACAGAACCCCGTCCATGTGCACGACTTCCAGGCAACAATCCTCCACTTGCTGGGCATTGAACATGAGCGGCTCACATATCGTCATCAGGGACGCCGGTATAGACTAACAGATGTGCATGGCCATGTGGTTAAGGATCTCCTGGCCTGAACTCATTCCCTCTGCAGTTTGCATAACCCTGCTTACGACAGCCGGGTGTGGGAACGAACTGCATCCACAGGATGCGAGATTGCCGGAAGTCGTTGACTACAATTTTCACGTCCGGCCGATCCTTTCGGACCGCTGTTACAACTGTCATGGCCCAGATGCCAACGCACGGCAGGCAGGCCTGCGTCTGGATGAGGAGGCTGGGGCAAAGCAGGAGCGTCTTGCTTCCGGTGGATATGCGGTCGTACCGGGAAACCTCAGAAAGAGTCGCCTGCATTCTCGTATCAGCTCGGATGATCCTGAGGTGCGTATGCCCCCGCTGGAATCGAATCTCTCACTATCCGACCACGAAATTGCACTCCTTAGCCGTTGGATTGAGCAGGGAGCCAAATGGAAACCCCACTGGAGCTTCCTGCCGGCCGCCGATCTACCCCCGCCGGCCGTCCAACAATCAGATTGGCCGAACAACGGAATTGACCACTTTACACTGGCACGTCTTGAGTCGGAAGGACTGGCCCCGGCTCCAGAGGCAGACCCGGGTACACTCCTTCGACGCGTCACACTTGACCTGACCGGTCTTCCCCCAACGCTGGAGGAACTGGACGCTTTTCTTGCAGATACCTCTGCCCGCGCATATGAAAAGGTTGTTGATCGGCTGCTCGACTCCCCAGCTTACGGAGAGCATATGGCCTCTATGTGGCTGGATCTCGCCAGATACGCAGACACGCATGGATACCAGAACGATAGGGACCGGTACGTGTGGCCATGGAGAGACTGGGTCGTGGATGCGTACAATCAGAACCTTTCCTTTGATGCGTTCGCGACCTGGCAGCTTGCGGGAGACCTGCTGCCAAATGCAACGCTGAATCAACGGCTCGCAACCACCTTCAACCGTAACCATCGCCAGACTAACGAAGGTGGCAGTATCGAGGAAGAGTTCCGCACGGAGTATGTGGCGGATCGCGTCAATACGATGGGGGCAGCATTCATGGGCCTGACCCTTGAATGCGCGCGCTGCCATGATCACAAGTACGACCCGATTACGCAAGCCAACTACTATGGGCTCTTCAGTTATTTTAACAATGTGGATGAGTCCGGGCAGACTTCGCATTTTACCAATGCAGTGCCCGTGCCCGCACTGGACCTGCCTGCGCCGGATGAACAGGAGGAACTGGATCGCCTTGCACGTGAAATCGAATCAGCTGAGCGTGCAGTTGACGGCATAGCGGAAATGTCAAGGGCCGGCTTTACTTCCTGGGATCAGCCACTGCGACCAGATACCGGCCCTAGACCCATTCTCGACTGCGAGTTTGAAGGTCTGAACGGATCAACATTACCATGCCAAGATGGCAAACAGGGAACGGCCGTTTTCACTCCAGATGTGGTGCCTGGGTACCGGGGGCAGGCAATGGCTTTTGATGGTGAGAGCGGCTTCTCCTTCGCAGGTATGGGCGAATTCCGGCGAACACAACCCTTCACCGTCGGCCTCTGGATCAACCCTGGAGAAGAGACAGGTGCCATCGTGCATCGCACACAGGCTGCACTGGATGCCGGGAGCCGCGGCTGGGAGCTTGCCCTCCTGGACGGTCGCCTCGTCGCTCAACTGGCCCATATGTGGCCCCAAAACGCCCTGCGCGTCCAGACAATTGATACCCTCCCGCTTGGAGATTGGACGCATGTTGCTATGACCTATGACGGATCCAGCCGCGCCTCCGGTGTGCACCTGTACATTAATGGTCTCCGTGTCGAAATAGAAACCGTACGTGATGGCCTTACCCGACATATCACGTACGAAAATATGGAGGTGCCCTTGCAAATCGCATACCGATTCCGGGATAGCGGCCTGCGCAACGGAGCTGTAGACGAACTGCACCTGTACGATCGGAAGCTGTATGGCTTCGAGATTGCCCGCCTGGCTGGGAGAAAGGAAGTGGCCCCGGATCAAGACGATCTTTTTCAATGGTATCTGGCACATGAAGTGATGCCTTGGCAGCAAGCAAAGGCTGCCCTCCAAACCCTGCGTGAAAAGCAGAACGCCCTCCTTGAAGGTATCCCGGCAATCATGGTAACTGAGGAGATGTCCTCCCCGCGATCAGCATATATATTGAGCCGTGGCCAGTACGACGCTAAGGGGGACCCCGTTGAAGCGCACACACCAGAAGCCATTCTGCCTTTTCCCGATGATTTACCTCGAAATCGCCTCGGTTTGGCCAAATGGCTGTTTCATCCAGAGCATCCCCTTACCGCTCGGGTTGCAGTGAACCGGTACTGGCAGAAGTACTTTGGAACCGGCATTGTGTCGACGCCCGAAGACTTTGGACGACAGGGCGCCTTGCCTTCCTCCCCCGAACTACTGGATTATCTGGCCACGACATTCATTAACTCGGGATGGGACATCAAGGCCATGCAGCACCTGATCCTGACAAGTGCCACCTACCGCCAACAATCTGAAGCTACTCCTGAGCTCCTGGACCTTGACCCCGATAATGAGTTGTTTGCACGGGGCCCCAGACTACGCCTGAGTGCAGAAATGGTGCGCGATCAGGCACTTGCAGTCAGTGGGCTTCTTGACCGAACGCTTGGTGGACCTGCGGTTAAACCGTATCAACCAGAAGGACTCTGGCAGGAAAAGGCCGGGATCAGGTATGAGCAGAGCTCGGGCTCTGACCTCTACCGGCGCACGCTATACACCTTCTTCAAGCGCACTTCCCCACCCCCTTCCCTGATCACGTTTGACATGCCAACACGCGCGCAGTGTGTGATGCGGCGTCAACGTACGGCGACCCCCATGCAAGCCCTGGTTCTGCTCAATGACCCGCAGTATGTGGAAGCGTCCCGTCATATAGCTGCCCGTATGCTTGGAAAGGAAACACTCGAAGATCAAATTGCGTTGGGATTTAGACTGTTAACCGGACGAAGTCCAGATCCATCCGAAACGAAAGCATTGCAGACTCTATACACTGAGCAGTTTGAGGAATTTTCCAAGGATCCCTCAGCGGCCAGACAGCTGTTGGAAACCGGGGAGTCTCAACTGCAAGCGGGGTTGAACCCCGTTGAGTGGGCTGCACATACCATGGTTGCTAACGCATTACTATCCTTTGATGAGGTTATCGAGAAATACTGATGCATGCGTGTGGTAATTATAATTCTCTCGGCACTCGCAGGGAGTTTCTGGGACGCCTTGGCATGGGGTTGGGCGGGCTCGCGTTGTCCTCGCTGGTTAATCCGGCCCTGGCCACTGGGACGGATTTGATCCCGCGCGCTAAACGTATCATTTACCTGTTCCAAAGCGGTGGCCCCTCACAGTTTGAACTGTTTGACTATAAGCCCCAGGTTAATGCTATGCACGGGCAGGAACTGCCTGAATCCGTGCGCAAGGGACAGCGGCTTACGGGAATGACTGGCTTTCAGAACACGTTGCCCCTGGCCCGCTCACACTTTTCTTTTGCGCAATATGGAGAGAGTGAAACCTGGGTGAGCGAACTGATGCCGCACACTGCAGAGATTGTGGATGAGTTGTGCTTCGTTAAATCCATGCACACCGAAGCGATCAATCACGATCCGGCAATTACGTTCTTTCTTACAGGATCACAGATTGCGGGCCGGCCATCCTTCGGATCATGGCTCAGCTACGGACTCGGAACCGAAAACGAAAACCTGCCTGCATTTTGTGTGCTCATCACCAAAGACAAGGGAGGACAACCACTCTATGCCCGGCTCTGGGGGAATGGATTTCTGCCATCGCAACATCAAGGAGTGCAGTTCAGAAGCGGAATGGATCCCGTACTTTATCTGAGCAACCCTGATGGCGTCTCTTCAAAACAGCGTCGAATGCAACTGGATCGCCTTCGGGAATTGCATCAACTGAAAGAAGGCGCGCCCGGATGGGAGCGTATCGAGTCACGGATATCTCAATACGAAATGGCCTATCGTATGCAAACCTCTGTGCCTGATGTGATGGACCTTTCCAATGAGCCGGATTATATCTTTGATCTGTACGGCGAAGATGCCCGGGAGCCCGGCACTTTTGCCGCCAACTGTCTTTTGGCCCGACGTCTGGCCGAACGGGGAGTACGCTTTATCCAGCTCTTCCATCAGGGATGGGATCATCATGGGGGACTGCCATCCGGTATTAAAGTCCAGTCAAGAGAAACCGACCAGCCCTCGGCTGCTCTAGTGCGAGACCTTAAGCAAAGGGGCATGCTGGACGATACCCTGGTCATCCGGGGAGGAGAGTTCGGGCGTACCAATTACTGCCAGGGACGCCTTACAGATGTAGATTACGGTCGCGACCACCATCCCCGGTGTTTCACACTGTGGATGGCGGGTGGAGGCGTGCAATCCGGCCTCAGCTACGGCGAGACGGATGATCTTGGCTATAATGTAGTTCGTGACCCGGTGCATGTACATGATTTGCAAGCAACCCTGATGCACCTCCTGGGAATTGATCATGAGCGACTTACCTTTAAGTATCAGGGCCGTCGTTATAGACTAACAGATGTGCATGGCCATGTGGTTAAGGATCTCCTGGCCTGAAATCATCCCTTTTGCGGTTTGCATAACCCTGCTTTTGACAGCCGGGTGCGGGAGTGAACTGCGTCCACGGGATGCATCGTTGCCGGAAGTCGTTGACTACAATTTTCACGTCCGGCCGATCCTTTCGGACCGCTGTTATGCCTGCCATGGTCCTGATGCCAACGCGCGGCAGGCCGGCCTGCGTCTGGACGAGGAGGCTGGGGCAAAGCAGGAGCGTCTCGCTTCCGGTGGATATGCGGTTGTACCGGGAAGCCTCAGAAAGAGCCGTCTGCATTTCCGTATTAACTCCGATGATCCAGAGGTGCGCATGCCCCCGCTGGAATCGAATCTTTCGCTATCTGACCACGAAATTGCACTCCTCAGTCGCTGGATTGAGCAGGGAGCCGAATGGAAGCCACACTGGAGCTTCCTGCCGGCTGCCGATCTACCGCTGCCGGCCGTCCAACAATCAGATTGGCCAAACAACGGAATTGACCACTTTACACTGGCACGTCTTGAGTCGGAAGGGCTGACCCCGGCTCAAGAGGCAGATCCGGGTACGCTCCTTCGACGCGTTACACTTGACCTAACTGGTCTTCCCCCGACGTTGGAGGAACTGGACGCTTTTCGTGCAGATACCTCTGCTCATGCCTATGAAAAGTCTGTTGATCGGCTGCTTGACTCCCCTGCTTATGGAGAGCACATGGCTTCTATGTGGCTGGATATCGCTAGATTCGCGGACACAGATGGATATCAGATTGATGGGGATCGGTACGTGTGGCCGTGGAGAGACTGGGTCGTTGAAGCCTACAACCAGAACTTGCCCTTTGATAAGTTCGCAACCTGGCAGCTTGCGGGAGACCTGCTGCCAAATGCAACGCTGAACCAACGGCTGGCGACCACCTTCAACCGTAACCATCGCCAGACTAACGAAGGGGGCATTATTGAAGAAGAGTTACGCACGGAATATGTGGCGGATCGCGTCAATACGATGGGGGCGGCATTCATGGGCCTGACCCTTGAATGCGCGCGCTGCCACGATCACAAGTACGATCCGATTACGCAAGCCAACTACTATGGGCTCTTCAGTTTTTTTAACAATGTGGATGAGTCCGGGCAGATTTCACCGTATGCAGTGCCCGTGCCTGCACTGGATCTGCCTACGCCGGATGATCAGGAGGAACTGGATCGTCTCGCACGTGAGATTGAATCAGCTGAGCGTGCAGTTGGCAATATAGCGGAAATGTCAAGGCTGGGCTTTACTTCCCGGTACCCTTCATTACCGCCGGATACCGACCCCAGACCCATTCTTGCCTGCGAGTTTGAACGCCTGAACGAATCAACATTACCATGCCATGATGGCAAACAGGGGACAGCCGTCTTCACCCCAGATATAGTGCCTGGGTACCAGGGGCGGGCAATGGCCTTTGACGGTCAGAGCGGTTTCTCCTTCGCAGATATGGGTGAATTCCGGCGAACACAACCCTTCACCGTAAGTCTCTGGATCAATCCGGGAGAAGATACAGGTGCCGTCCTGCATCGCACGCTGGCTGCACTGCCTGTCGGGAGCCGCGGCTGGGAGCTTGTACTCCTGGATGGTCGCCTCGTGGCGCAACTGGCCCATATGTGGCCCCAAAATGCCTTGCGCATCCAAACAATTGATACCCTCCCGCTCGGAGAATGGGCGCATGTAGCCATGACCTACGATGGATCCAGCCGCGCCTCCGGTGTGCGCCTGTACATCAATGGACTCCTCGCCGATGTAGAAACCGTTCGTGATGGTCTGACCCGACATATCACGTACGAAAGTATTAAGGTCCCCCTGCAAATCGCATACCGACACGAAGAGAGCGGCCTGCGCAACGGAGCTGTTGATGAATTGCGCCTGTACGATCAGAGGCTGTATGGCTTTGAGGTTGCGCGCCTGGCAGGGAGAACAGAAACGACCCCGGATCGACACGATCTTTTTCAATGGTATCTGGCACATGAGGTGATGCCTTGGCAGCGCGCACAGGCTGCCCTCCAAACCCTGCGCGAACAGGAGAACACCCTCCTTGAAGGTATCCCGGCAATCATGGTCACTGAGGAGATGTCCGCCCCACGACCAGCGTACATATTGAACCGTGGCTTGTACGACGCAAAGGGGGAGCACGTTGAACCGCACACACCAGATGCCATCCTGCCTTTCCCCGATGGTGCACCTCAAAACCGACTCGGTTTGGCCAGATGGCTCTTTCATCCAGAGCATCCTCTTACTGCCCGGGTTGCAGTGAATCGGTATTGGCAGAAGTACTTTGGAACCGGCATTGTCTCCACACCTGAAGATTTTGGACGACAGGGCGCCTTGCCCTCCTTCCCTGAACTGCTTGATTATCTGGCCACGACATTCGTTAACTCGGGATGGGACATCAAAGCTATGCAGCGCCTGATCGTGACGAGTGCCACCTATCGCCAGCAATCTGAAGCTACCCCTGAACTTCTGGATCTTGACCCCGACAATAAGTTGTTCGCACGAGGCCCCAGACTTCGCCTGAGTGCAGAGATGGTGCGCGATCAGGCACTTGCAGTCAGTGGACTTCTCGACCGAACGCTTGGTGGACCTGCAGTTAAACCGTATCAACCAGGAGGACTCTGGCAGGAAAAGTCCGGGATCAGGTATGAGCAGGGCTCGGGCTCCGACCTTTATCGGCGCACACTATACACCTTCTTCAAGCGCACTTCCCCGCCTCCTTCCCTGATCACGTTTGACATGCCAACACGTGCACAATGTGTGATGCGGCGTCAGCGTACGGCGACCCCTATGCAGGC
Organism: Rhodothermales bacterium; assembly: GCA_022821385.1. Classification (GTDB taxonomy): domain Bacteria; phylum Bacteroidota; class Rhodothermia; order Rhodothermales; family Bin80; genus Bin80. The sequence continues at coordinate 6,037 of JAJEDR010000015.1, read as the reverse complement.
CCTGGTTCTGCTCAATGACCCGCAGTATGTCGAAGCATCCCGTCATATAGCCGCCCGCATGCTCGGAATGGAAACACTTGAAGATCAAATTGCGTTGGGATTTAGACTGTTAACCGGACGAAGTCCAGATCCATCCGAAACGAAAGCATTGCAATCACTATACACCGAACAGCTTGAGGAATTTTCCAAGGATCCCGAAGCGGCTAGACAGCTATTGGAAACCGGGGAGTCTCAACTGCAAGCGGGACTGATCCCCGTTGAATGGGCTGCACATACCATGGTTGCCAATGCATTATTATCCTTTGATGAAGTTATTGAGAAATACTGATGCATGCTTGTGGTAATTACAGCACTCTCGGCACTCGCAGGGAGTTTCTGGGGCGCCTTGGCATGGGGCTGGGCGGGCTCGCGTTGTCCTCGCTAGTGAATCCGGCTCTGGCCACTGGGACGGATTTGATCCCACGCGCTAAACGTATCATTTATCTGTTCCAGAGCGGCGGCCCCTCGCAGTTTGAACTGTTCGACTATAAGCCACAGGTTAACGCCATGCACGGGCAGGAACTGCCTGAATCCGTGCGCAAGGGACAGCGGCTTACGGGAATGACTGGTTTCCAGAACACGTTGCCCCTGGCACGCTCACACTTTTCTTTTGCGCAATATGGAGAGAGTGAAACCTGGGTGAGCGAACTGATGCCGTACACTGCAGAGATTGTGGATGAGTTATGCTTCATTAAATCCATGCACACCGAAGCGATCAATCACGATCCGGCAATTACATTTTTTCTTACAGGATCACAGATTGCGGGTCGGCCATCCTTCGGATCATGGCTCAGCTATGGACTCGGAACCGAGAACGAAAACCTGCCTGCGTTTTGTGTACTCATCACCAAAGACAAGGGAGGACAACCACTCTATGCCCGACTATGGGGAAATGGGTTCCTGCCATCGCGACACCAGGGAGTGCAGTTCAGAAGCGGAGTGGATCCCGTACTTTATCTGAGCAACCCTGATGGCGTCTCTTCAAAACAGCGACGAATGCAACTTGATCGCCTTCGGGAATTGCATCAACTGAAAGAAGGCGCACCCGGATGGGAACGTATTGAGTCACGGATATCTCAGTACGAAATGGCCTATCGGATGCAAACCTCCGTGCCTGATGTGATGGACCTTTCCAATGAGCCGGATTATATCTTTGACCTCTATGGTGAAGATGCCCGGGAGCCGGGCACCTTTGCCGCCAACTGTCTTTTGGCCCGGCGTCTAGCCGAGCGGGGCGTACGCTTTATCCAGCTCTTCCATCAGGGATGGGATCATCATGCGGGACTGCCATCCGGGATTGAAGTCCAGTCAAGAGAAACCGATCAGCCCTCGGCTGCACTCGTGCGGGACCTCAAACAGCGGGGCATGCTGGACGATACCCTGGTCATCTGGGGTGGAGAGTTTGGGCGCACCAATTACTGCCAGGGACGCCTTACAGATGTAGATTACGGTCGTGATCACCATCCCCGATGCTTCACACTGTGGATGGCGGGTGGAGGCGTGCGATCCGGTCTCAGCTATGGCGAGACGGATGATCTTGGCTATAATGTGGTTCGCGATCCGGTGCACGTGCATGATCTGCAAGCAACCCTGATGCATCTCCTAGGAATTGACCATGAGCGACTTACCTTTAAGTATCAGGGCCGTCGTTATCGCCTTACGGACGTGCATGGTACGGTCGTCGAACCTCTGATCGCATGAAGTATCTCCCTACCGGGTACATTGTGATCGCAGTTGCCGTGTCAATGTTCGGCGGCTGTAGCCGTGCTCCCGAGGTCAGTTTCAACGAGCAGGTTCGCCCTATACTGAACGAGCGATGCGTGAACTGTCATGGGGGCATCCGCCGCCAGGGAGATCTAAACCTGCTCTTCCGGCACGAAGCGCTTGCCACGGCAGAATCGGGCGAACGTGCAATCGTACCGCTTAATCCCAACGAAAGTGAACTGCTGCGACGAGTATCGCATGCGGATCCGAAGCACCGGATGCCTCAGGATGATGACCCGCTCACACCTGAGCAAATTGAAATTCTGCACACCTGGATTGAAGAAGGGGCACAGTGGGAGGATCACTGGGCTTATGTTGCTCCCGAGCGACCCGCATTGCCGGACGTTTCTGATCCCGCATGGCCGCGTGAGCCGCTGGATTACTTTATACTTTCTCGGCTCGACGAGGAAGAGCTGCCACCTTCTCCAGAAGCAGAATGCCCCATACTCGTCCGGAGAGTCACACTGGACCTGACTGGCCTACCCCCAAAACCAGATGACGTGAGACAGGTCTGCGTTGACGGAGGATCCTACGAGACCTATGTGGACTCGCTGCTGGCCTCTCCCGCATACGGTGAACGCTGGGCAGCCATGTGGCTGGACCTCGCAAGGTATGCTGACTCCAAGGGATATGAAAAAGATATAGGCCGGACCATCTGGCGTTATCGGGACTGGGTCATCCAGGCCTTCAATGATGATCTGCCGTTCGATCAGTTCACGATCGAACAATTGGCAGGGGATCTTCTGCCGAACGCGACCGAAAGTCAGCGTGTCGCGACTGCCTTTAACCGCAACACTATGACCAACACCGAAGGGGGGACAGACGATGAAGAATTTCGCGTTGCGGCAGTCATTGATCGCGTGAACACGACCTGGGAGGTCTGGCAGGGGACCTCATTCGCCTGTGTTCAGTGCCACGGCCACCCCTATGACCCATTCACACACGAGGAGTACTACGAGTTCTTTGCGTTCTTCAACAGCACCGCCGACCGAGATCTGGACAGCGAGTACCCGACTCTTCCGTTGTTTGGGGAAGAGGTTGCCGAGCAAGGAAATAAACTCCTGGGGGACATTGCCCAACTGGAAGAAGACATCATTGCGCGCGTGCGCTCCAACGCACTGGCTGATGAGCGGCGTGCATGGGAGACGACGCTGGACCAACCCGAAATAATTGGCCGTGTCCGACTTATGCTTCAAAATGAAGTCAAGCGGGTTGTGGCGACTCCAGAAGAGCTGCGGGGAGATGGTCAGCGATGGACGCTGGACCACATTTATGCAAGTGTCAGTGATGATCCTGAACTTGAGCGGCTGCGCTCTGAAAAAGCGGAAAAAGAGCGGGAGCTGCGAACATTAAACGCGGTTCATACCCCCGTCATGCAGGAACTACCCTTCCAGCGACGCACACATGTGTTTGAACGGGGCAGCTTTCTGCTGAAAGGTGAGCTGGTTGAATCCAATACACCCGATGCATTACCTCCCATGCCGGAGGATGCTCCTCGTAACCGCCTAGGAATGGCACAGTGGCTGGTCAGCCGTGACAATCCGCTCACCGCACGGGTAACGGTAAATCGATTCTGGGAACAGCTCTTCGGGGTTGGAATCATTGAATCACTGGAAGATTTTGGTACTCAGGGGCTTGAACGCTCGCATCCAGATCTACTGGACTACTTGGCGGTCAATTTTATGGAAGACTATTCCTGGAGCGTCAAATCATTGCTGCGTTCTGTAGTGGTCTCTTCGACGTACAGGCAGTCCTCACGCGTGACCGATGAACTGGAAGCCAAAGATCCTCGCAACCGGCTGCTGGCGCGGGGTGCCCGCTTCCGTTTGAGCGCAGAGCAGATCCGGGATCAGGCACTCTATGTGAGCGGGTTGCTAAGCCCCACGATGTACGGTCCAAGTGTAATGCCTCCTCAACCGGAAGGGCTCTGGAACAACCCCTACGATGCCCGCCGATGGCAAACCAGTCAAGGGGGTGATCGGTATAGGCGCGGAATTTATACATACTGGCGGCGCACCGTACCATACCCATCCATGACGACGTTTGACAGCCCCAGCCGCGAGTTCTGTGTATCTCGAAGGATAAGAACCAATACACCTCTGCAGGCGCTGGTCTCGCTGAATGATCCTGTCTTTTTTGAGGCAGCACAGGCATTGGCCCAACGTATGCTCGATGCCGAAAAACCTATTGAAGCGGGGTATGCAAACGCCATGGGGGTGGCGCCAGACCAGGAAACGCTTAACGTACTCAAAACCCTATATCATGATGCCGTCGCCCATTACGCTGAACGCGACAGCGATGTCATCACGTTAACCGGGAACCAAGAATCTGCTGAGTTGGCAGCCTTGATCGTTGTCGCCAATGCAATCCTTAACCTTGATCAGTTCATCATGAAGGCGTGATCTGGTGCAGTCCCCCTAACTGCAGCATTTGTCCTAAATTCAATATGCTTATGATTAAGACTGGAACGATCTCCGATTCAACATGAGCCTTGTTAAAGAAGCCCAACGCGCATACCTAGGGCACGTCACACGTCGCCACTTCCTGAAGTCCGCGGGTGCAGGACTCGGAGCGATGGCTTTTGCCTCACTTGGTGCTGCTGGAGCGATTGATCCGACCAGTTCTCCGGATCCATTGGCACCGCGCAAACCACATTTTGCACCGCGTGCCAAACGTGTGATCTTTTTGCATATGGCCGGCGGTCCCTCTCCGTTGGAGTTATTTGACTACAAACCCACACTCGCGCGACTGCATGGCCAGGACTGCCCTGAATCGCTCCTGGCGGGCAAGCGCTTCGCATTCATCCGGGGTGTACCAAAAATGCTGGGGCCACAGGCCAACTTTCGTCAGCACGGAGAGTCGGGCGCCTGGATCTCGGATCATCTGCCGCACTTGGGGCGCGTCGCGGATAAGATTGCATTCCTCAAGGCTATGCGCACCGACGAGTTCAACCACGCTCCAGCACAATTGTTAGTTCATTCGGGGAGTCCCCGGCTTGGCCGCCCGAGTATGGGGTCCTGGGTAACTTACGGGCTTGGTACCGAGAATGCGAACTTGCCTGCATTTGTCGTGCTGCTATCCGGCGGAGCTGCACCGGACGCAGGAGCGAGTGTATATGGAAGCGGCTTTCTGCCCACAGTATACCAAGGGGTGCAGTGCAGAACCAAAGGAGATCCAGTCTTGTTTTTGGGCGATCCAGAGGGCGTACCGCGTGACCTGCGGCGTAAATCCATTGATGCCATCAATACGATCAATCAACAACAGTACGAGGAGGTTGGTGATCCCGAAATTCTCACACGCATTGCGCAGTATGAAATGGCATTCCGAATGCAGACCTCTGTGCCGGAGGCCATGGACATCAGCCGTGAACCTGCCTACATACATGAGTTGTACGGCACCGCTCCCGGCGAAACGGCATTCAGTAATAACTGTCTTCTCGCACGAAGGCTTGTGGAACGGGGGGTTCGCTTCGTCCAGTTATTTCACTGGGGATGGGACTCTCACGGTGCAGGCGAAAGTGAAGCCCTGAATGGGGGCTTCCTAGAACGTTGCCGCGAAACTGATCGCCCGGTAACCGCACTACTGGAAGATCTGGAGCAGCGCGGCCTGCTTGAAGAAACTCTGGTGATCTGGGGCGGAGAATTTGGGCGAACACCAATGCTGGAGAACCGCTCTGGGACAGACAACCCCTTTGTCGGCCGGGACCATCACAGCGATGCTTATACGATGTGGATGGCCGGTGGCGGCGTTAAGGGCGGGATCACACATGGTGAAACAGACGAAATCGGATATAGCACTGTGAGCGGTCAGGTGCACGTCCACGACCTGCAAGCTACGATCCTGCATCTCCTCGGATTTGATCACGAGCGATTAACTTACCCCTTCCAAGGCCGGGACTTTCGCTTGACCGATGTGCACGGACATGTTGTTCACCAGGTCTTGGCCTAGTACTTCTCAACTATAACTAAATCCATTTTCTTGTTGGCACTATGAAGCAGTCCGTGTTCTGGATGTGTGCAGGCCTCGCCCTGCTGGTAGTAATGTTGATAGCCGTACCGGGCTCTGGCCGACCAAGTGATTTCAGCCTGTTCCTGGGACGATTTCACCCCGTCGTTGTACATCTGCCGATTGGGATCCTGGTAGTGGCCATCCTGCTTGAGTGCCTCTCACACAGACCTGCCTGGCGAGGACGGTATGATACAGGAATTCTGGCACTCCTGTATATCGGTGTCTG
>JAJEDR010000076.1 GCA_022821385.1 Rhodothermales bacterium | reverse complement strand
GGGGTTCACATGCACATGGAACCCGTGCTCGCCAGGGGTGAGGCCGGTCAGATTCGGCGTAAAGCGCGCACCATCGGCAGTCTGCTCAACCCGGATAGAACCGACTGACGCTCCAGCCGCAGTCTCCGAGATGTTCACTACAACGGAGTCGTCCGGCGACACCGGATCGTCGCAACCAGCGAGTCCCAGTCCCAGGACGAGCAGGCCAAGGATCGCCCTGTGCGTTTTGCGGCTTAGAGTTTTCTTCCGTGCAGTCACGCGATCCCCCAGTCCCGGGGTGCATGTTCGAACCGGCTCAGCATGCCCTTGCCCGACAGCCCTTGTACCCTCCGACGTGATGTTCCAATCTGTGCGCTTTTGCAGCCACAATTCAAGCATGTAGGTTCGTTTCCTCGGCATTGCTTTGCGTATGTCGGTAGTTGTATCGTCTGGAAATACCATCAAGAGCCCAATCTATGAAATTCCCTGGTATAGGTGGACTCTCCGAAACTTATCCTTTCAAACGAGCTTATGAGGCGCTGTATTTATTGGAATCTGCATCAAAGTGTGCAGCTAGGCTTCTGGAGAAGCGACTTGGCGGCGTCGACGACTAGTCAGTCTGGTATTCGCATATTTTGAGCCCCGGAGGGTTGTAACGCATTGTAGACACACAACGCGAGCGCCTTTTTGTGCACATCCATGCCGACCACGGTAGGAAATCCGGATGTGGAAGAATATGTTTAGTCCTGTATATGGCTATTCGCTTTTGGTCGATAGGTGACCTCATGCGAATGTACTCCGGCTAGCCGGAATTGTCTTACTGTAAGAACTAGAGAATCACCTCTGATGCGGGCTCGCGCATATTATAGCTGGAGGACATCACCCGGCCGTATGCGCCTGCCATAGCAATGAGCAGAACATCTCCCTCAACGGTTTCGGGGAGTCTGCGGGAGCGTCCAATAATGTCGCCGGTCTCGCATATAGGACCAACAATGTCAGCTGTGATGGTTGCGGGCTCGTGCAGCCGCGTCAGGTTAACTATTCGATGATAGGATCCGTAAAGTGCGGGCCTGATCAGCGAATTCATACCCGTATCCACGCCTACATAACACGCAGATCCTTTCCGTTTGACCTGTGTGACGCGTGCCAAGAGCACCCCGGTCTCTGCAACGAGGTATCTGCCGGGTTCTATCCAGAGTTCAAATTGGGGATAGGCTTCCCGGAATCGTAACAGGCTTTCCTCCAAAGCGACAAGATCCAGCGGTGTGGCACCCGGCTTTTCCGGCACACCGAGGCCCCCACCCACATTCAAGTAGGTAACCTCAGGAAATGCCTCCGCGCATGAAGCCAGTGCGTACGCGGTAGAACTCCAGGTATCCGGCGTCAGAATGCCGCTGCCGACATGTGCGTGCAGACCTACAACCTGGATGTTATGTGCTTCTGCAATCCGCCGAACATCTGGTAGATCATCCGGCGTGATCCCAAATTTCGAGGTCAATCCAGCAGTGCGTACATGCCGGTGGTGACCACGACCATACCCAGGATCAAGACGCAACGTGACAGCACGGTGCGCAAAGACATCGGGCCAAAGCTCCAAGGCCCGTACATTGCCCACTGTCACATGGCCTGCGAGCTCGTAACCCATAACAAATTCTTCTTTTGCCACAAAGTTGGGCGTAAACAGGATGCGCTCGGAATCAATGTCAGGAAACAGCTTGCGAACATAATGAAGCTCACCGGGAGACACACACTCGAAGCCGATCCCGCGCTCATATATAGCCCGAAGTACCTGCGGATTCCAGCAGGCTTTCATCGCATAGAAGCAGCGGTCAGCACTCTCAAGCGTCTGCACACGGGTTATAGTGTCGTGCAGGTTGGCCAGATTATAAGCGTAGCACGGCGCGGATGTAGATGCCGTTTCGAGCAATTGCGTGCGCAGGGTTTTCCACCAGGGCGTAGCTATGGCAGCGTCTGGGGTTTCAAACAGTTCACGATACGTAGAACCAAATAGCTGATCCGGTCCAATCTGGCCAAAAATCTGGCTGTGCAGCTTATTCGTCAGACGTTGCGCATGCACGTTGTCTACCACAAAAGTAAAGTTCAGATCGCTGGCGGCCTGCGTCACCAAGTACAGTTTTTGTTCGTCAAGGACCTCAAGCGCAGGCCCAAGTTCGTGCAGTACACTCCGGATATTTCGTCCCACCAGACTAACTGCGGCGCAGCCACTGATTCGTTTTGCCCGGCAAAAGCTGTTCAGATTGTCAAGAAGGGCATCAATAGTAGATTCTTCAAGCGGTAATCCATATACCGGATCAATCGAAATCGTAACATTGGTTTCTGAAGTGGCCACCATTCCGATGGAAAGGCTCTGCCGTTCAAATGCGCTGCATACCTTCGCCAGGAATCCTACCGAATGCCACATTCGCGGTGTTTCGACGGCAATCAGCGTCAGGTCTGTACGCGCAGCAATTGCTTTCACCTGCGCGCCGTAACTCTCGACACCTGAACCAATTACAGTTCCTTCAAGATCAGGGTTGGCGGTTGAGCGAACGTGGAGAGGAATCTTCTGTGTACGCAAAGGGTCAATACAGCGTGGATGCAGCACTTCGGCACCAGAACTGGCCAACTCCTGCGCCTCATCGTACTCAAGTTGCTTAAGTAGGCGTGCACCGGGCACATGGCTCGGGTCGGCTGTAAACATTCCGGGCACATCGGTCCAGATTTCCAGACGCACGGCATCTAGTTTGCCGGCAATATATGACGCCGAAGTATCCGATCCACCCCAGCCCAGCAGCACTGTTCTACCACGGGCATCACTGGCAATAAAACCTTGCGTTATGAACACATCCGCAGCAATCTTTTGAAGTTCAGGATCGGGTGCGTGGTCGCATTGTGCCGAAAGAAACTCTTCGTGCGGCAGAATCCCTGCGAACGTTTCCGACGTGAGAACTTTGCGTGCATCAACCCAGTCAGTCTGAATCCCCTGAACCTTGAGGAATGCTGCGCCGAGCGTCGTACTCATGAGTTCGCCAATGGACAGGATTCGAGCGTGCAACGCTGGTCCGACATCACGAGTCAGGGATATGCCGTACGCGAGACGCTCGAGCTCTTGGAAAAACTCATCCAACAGTTCCTGACCATCTACTCCGAGTTCTTCGGCAAGCTTGCAATGCCGATCACGAATAGCCTTCAGGACTCCTTCGTGTGTGCCCTGCACTGCCACCTCAATGAGCTCTTCAAGAGCTCGAGATATTCCAGACACAGCCGAGCACACCAGACCTACGCGTTCGTTATCTGCTCTGCGTGTATGGATGATACGCGCGATCGTGTCCCAGCATTCTCGTGAAGAGACACTCGTTCCTCCAAATTTTATTACTACCCAGGGATCCATAATCGCTCGCCCGGTTTCATGAATGAGACACACCCGATCAATGCAGTTGATTTAGTATCCGCAGCGGGCAATATCATCGAATGGTATGCCTCAACTTATGTTTTGGCCGCTGCTTTCCAGATAAGTTCAACGTTCGGCGGCCCGAACTGTGCAACTCTGTGCAATTGCAGATCACGAAGTTCAAAATTAGGTTCTAGCCGGGCGCGGAATCGGCCGGTTTACTGGATCAACAAAACGAATCCGCTAATGTGGACCATAAGTTAATTATTCACCTGATTTCGAATGGATCACGCGGACTGAACCGATAAACTTACCTCGTCCCAGCTGCATCGGAGTGTAATAAATGCCTCCTAGGGCCGTTCATAAAGCCGAAAGACACACAATCCCCCCGAAATTCCGCCAACGATACAGCAATTAGGTGCCCAGATTACTACGAGCATAGCAGGAATCACAAAAAATGCCTATTCTCCGACTTGCACGAATTAATTCCGTTTCCCTGAAACTGGTGTAGTACAGTCCAGAGTTTTATTTGTGACTAAGTTTGACGATGGCATGGAAAGCCCTCTCCATGATTTCAGAGTTTTGACTTAAAATACTTACTTCAGCTTCACCATGTTGCACCATTACGAAATAGCGAAGTTAGGATAAGAGTTTCGGTGTGATTTTCAATTCCCCAAATCTTGTTCGGATGGAAAGAAGTGACTATGCCGTGCAACCGCGGAGTATTTGGGGAGACATTGAAACTGAACGCCTCCTAATGTTGCACGGTAGTTTGTCGTAGTCCCGGATCGGCAAGCCAGAAATCAAAATCAAATGAGTCCTGAAGATCAAATTGAAGCCGCCTTAAAAAAGATCCAAGCGATGTCTCGGCATACAACGGATGGAAAATGGCTTGAACATCTAACCTCTGAATGCGCACTGCTGATAGCAGAATGGGATATCAAATATGCCTGGAGTTGGGACGAGTGGCCTGATCGCAAAAAATATTACAGAAAAGATACAGACCTCGGTATAGATGTCGTCGCACTTCGGCGTAGTGATGGTGAGTATGTTGCAATCCAGTGTAAATCCAGAAGGCTGTCTGACGATGGGACGGGTCCCTCCCTCACACTCAAGGAGCTTGCGACCTTTATGGCTCTGTCAGCCGATAAACGGTGGGCTGAACGTTGGGTGGTCACCAATGGGAATGTTGGCATCAGTGATAACGCTAATCCCGAAATTGATCCAGAAAAACCCCTGAAGCTTTTTAATCTCAAGAGTGAGCTATTAAAACATAGGGAAGTGAGTTGGTCATTGCCGAATGAAGTTTGTCCACATTGTGAATCTGGCGGAATACAGACGAGAGATTGCATGCAAGCTGAGGCGGTCGGCATAAGTGTTCGGACTCTTCAAGAAACCGCAAACAGTACAATTGGGAGAGCGCGTGGACGAATTATTTTACCTTGTGGTACGGGCAAGTCCCGTATTGCTTTGCGGATCATTGAGGAACTCACGCAAGAGGGGGAGATTTCAGCGGTACTTTGTCCCTCCATTGCACTTGTTGCTCAGCTACGACGTGAATTTCTTACAAACTCCCAGAGATCTATTCGGGCAATTGCTGTCTGTTCTGATACAACTGCCGGTTCAGGCTCTGATTTATCCAGTGATCCGACATTAGATGTTAGCCAAACTACTGCGTCTGAGGTAAAGGGCCTCGTAACAACAGACTCATCCATGATCGCAGAATGGATGGACGAGGTCGTTCAAGATAGAGATCGAATTGGCGTGATCTTTTCCACTTACCAGTCCAGCCATCAGATTGCCGCTGCATTGGCAGAGTCCGGCCAAGAACTCTGTACTATGATTGCCGACGAGGCACATCGAACTGCTGGCTTACGCCGTATTCCGAAGCTGGAGAAAAAGCTCCGTGATTTTACTGTCTGTCATGACGAAGGCCGATTTCCCGCAAAGTTTCGTATTTATCAGACAGCTACACCGAGGGTATACAACTTGGGTGGACTTCCAAAGAGAAATGACAAATGGATCGTTAGAACAATGGATGACCAGTCGGTATTTGGAGTGGAACTCTATCGAAAATCCTATGTCGATGCAGTTACTAACAAATGGCTGTCCGACTACCGGATCATAGCCCTCGGTGTGAATGATGAGGCCGCTTTTTCCACAGCCAATAATATGGCAGCGCAAAGTGGCAATAAATTATCGACTACCAACTCCCTTCGGGGTTTGGCCTTAGCCTTGGTGATGGGCGGCGCCCTTCGCCAATCCAAGACGGTCATTACTTCGTCAATAAACTTTGTGAACACCATCAAAAAATCGAAGGAAATGACTCGGCTCCTACAGTCTCAGGATGTACGGAACTGGGTACAACGTCGGTTAGATGAAGCTAACGTCAACGAGGAGGTAGCAGACTATAGGTTGGAGCATCTTGATGCAAAGAGCAAGGTTGCTGCCAGAGAAGAGGCGAAGGCAAGATTAGCAATGGGAACAGAGGCTGAACCGTATGGGGTTATCAATGTCGGTATTTTTGGTGAGGGCACAGATGCCCCCTCCTTATCCGCGGTTGGTTTTCTTGAGGCTAGAAAATCTCCCATTGATGTGATTCAGGCTGTAGGACGAGTAATGCGCCGCTCACCCAATAAAAAGATGGGCTATATCATCTGCCCAATTGTAATTCCGCCGGGCACTGATGCCGAAACATGGCTTCGAACCAGCAGCCCTGAGGACGGCTGGAAAGAACTCGGACAGATATTGGTAGCTCTTCGAGCACATGATAGCCGGATTGAGGATGAACTGAGCGACCTAATCAAAATCTATATTCCATCGACTCCTCCTGAGAATGTGATCACCATGGTGACACTAGGCCGTGAAGGAGATCAGGCACGACACTATGTCCATAATGGAAAACCAGGAGAGGTAGAGAATGATGTTGTGGTGGTACTGAATGGTGATGAAGAGCCCAAAGCTAAGTTTACCGAATTGGGGAAGGAGTCTCAATTAGCGGGTCCCGATCCTGAGAGAATTATATCTGGTCGGTTGAATAAGGACACAAGTATTGAGATACGAGAGGATGGAATAAAGCGTGACAAAGCTCAATCGGACGGAACACCGGGCCCCATTAATATCCCTCAGTCTAAAAAGAAAGGAAAGGACATGCTCAATGGAAAGAGCGGTCGCATAATCCAGGCAGATACAAAGAAAAAACGAACACGTAACGGACTGTTTTTCTCGGATCTTTTCTCCCATGCTGATAAGACTAAAATCACTGTCAATCTCTTGCAAAAATCAGGTCTCGTTCACGATCGTGCAGAACGTGACGTGAACATTCTGCGGGATAGTATCAAGGAAGCGACTGAGTATTTTAGGCAGGACGAATTGGGGCCAGAGTTGGATAGACATTTCAGATTGGATGATCTTGATGACAGGAAGCGCAGAAAACAAGCGGACGGTTGCACTATTGCAGCATTACTATTGATGAACGCTGCATTGCTACATCAACGTATTGCCGCAGGCAGATGGTTGCCTGGCGTTGACAGCATGGACAAAATCAAGAATTCCGTGGATGCGTTCACAAAACTTTATGATCAATGGAGTAATATCACACGCTATGATTTCTTACCAGTGATGGATCCTGCCATCGACATTATCCGAGTCGTTCGAGATTCCGGGCGGTTGGAGGGGCTAAATCGCGTTCTTCGGCACCTTGCTTCCGAAGCTGAGCGAATTGCCGAAAGCTATGCTGATCTTGGCGCGGATCATGCTGGGCCGCTCTTTAACGATGTTATGGGGAATCAAGCATCAGATGGTGCCTATTTTACCCGTCCTCCTGCGGCTTCACTTTTGGCTAGATTGATACTGGATGTCTCCGAGAAAAAAATGGGGCGTGTAGATTGGACGCTCGACAAGACATGGAAGGACCATAGGACAACCGATCTCGCATGCGGGTCTGGAACGCTACTCGCTGGCGTTTTGACTGAAATGAAGCGACGTGCCAAGGAGTGCGGCGCAAACACTTCAAGACTCGGGGACTTGCAGAAACTTGCAGTGGAGGAGGTGATTTCTGGGCTTGACATTAACCCCGTCTCGTTACAATTGGCAGCCGCGCAGCTGATAGCTGGAAACCATGCAATCAGCTATAGAAAGATGAGGCTCCATAAAGTGCCCTACGGCCCGCATAAACATGGCACCGGTGTGGCGGTTGGCTCTTTGGAATTGCTTGGGCAAGGTGCAATTTTGCCTCGACCTAATGATTTACATCCTGATTATGAAGATCGACTGGAATCAAAGCGAGTGCAATTAGCGGATTCTGTTGATCCAATACTCGAGGATTCAGTGAAAGCAGTCAAAAGTGTGCAACTACTCGTGATGAATCCGCCATTTACAAACCGAAGCAAGATGGGTGAGAAGTATCCTAGCGAAGTCCAGAAGAAGATGCGTAACAGGACCGATAGCCTCGAGGCTACACTATCAGAGTACGACCCAGATATGTTAGGATTTGCCGATAAAAATTCCATCGGTCCATTGTTTGTAGCACTTGCAGATAAATGTCTCAATGGGGCGGATGGCGTTCTGGCGATGATCAATCCTACCATTGCGATAACTACTACATCTGGCCACAAAGAGCGGGTGACCTTAGCACAACGCTTTCATATTCACACGATACTAACCAGTCATGTTCCAGATCAGATCAACCTTAGCCAGAATACCAATATCAACGAAAGTATTGTCGTCGCACGAAGGTTTGAGGGCACGCGCCCTCCGACCCAGATCATCAGCCTTGACCGTTTCCCCTTGAATGAAGGTGATGTTGGTGACTTTCACCGGTGCCTTTCAGGCTGCACGACAGGGTTAATCCCGGGCGGTTGGGGAGAAGTCTCTGAATGGCCGGTTGAGCAAATTGAGAAAGGGGATTGGTCAGCAGTTGTGTGGAGGCATCCGTATTTGGCTAAGCAGGCCTCGAAGATTGCAAACATGAAAGGGTTGACGACTCTCCGAGATCAAAATATGAATCCCGCTGCAACTGGGCAGGAATTGCGAGCGGGGTTTAAGCCATCAGTTCCTGATGCGTCAGGCAGTTTCCCGATATTAAAATCAAAAGGGGCGGAGGGGCAAATCGCGATAAAGGCCACTCCTGACGAACATTGGATCCCGAAACAGAACATTTCACAAGTATCTATTCTAAATGATAACGAGCATCCGAAAACGGCTAAAATTCTGAAAAAAGCTGGATACCTCCTTATCACAGCTGGCCAGGACATCAGTACCGCTCGCCTAACAGCGGTAGCCAGTGACGTGAGATACGTAGGGAACGGTTGGATGCCAGTAGCTAACCTGACAGCAGACCAAGCGAAAGCTGCCGCAGTATTTCTCAATTCGACTGCAGGCCGCCTACAAATCATGCGCGTTCCTGGAAGAAAGCTGCAGTTTCTAGTGTACAGTGCCAGGGAAACTGCCAACTTAAGGGTTCCCGATTTGAGCGATGAGCAAATCGTTCATATCCTAGCCGATTGTTGGCAACGAACCGCAGGTATAGAAGTACCCCAGTTTCGTGACGGCGAGTGTGAGGTTCGACGGCTCTGGGACGAATCAGTTGCGATGGCAGTTGGCTGGGACGTAGAAGAGCTCTCGGAACTTCGACATCTTCTACACAGAGAGCCCTTTGTGAGGGGATTTGGGTACAATCAGTACGGATAATTCCTCCGAATTCTTAGGAATGAAGCCACCGCTGGTTGGGAAACAATTCTCAACTTAGCTTCGCCATTCGATTTGGCGCAGTTAACCAAATTAATCTTCGGATAGTGTCGGTGGCAATGGCGGCATTCGGTTCAGGACACCCTGCAGCTTGCTCTTCGCTGCGCGGGCATGTTCATCCAATCTGGTATCCTCCAAGCCTTGTAGTTCGTCGGGATCCTCGGACCAGTTGACGAACCTGCCGTCTCCGTAAAGTTTCCAAGTGCGGTCCTGGGCCCATCGCGCGGGCGAAAATCGCCCCCATCGTGGATCATAATGACAGTATATCCACTCACGTGTGGTATCGGCCTGCCCGATCAGTTGACCATAAAAACTTAGTCCATCTGCGGTAAAATCACCTAGAACAGTACTGCCTGCCGCTTCTAGCATGGTCGGTAGAAAATCTGTAAAGTCCACCAAGGCATCATTGACTGCACCCGGTTCAATGGTACCGGGCCAATATGCAATTAACGGCACATGAGTTCCGGCCGCTACAGGAAAGGCTTTTCTGCCCCGAATCAGGCCTGTTTCGTGCTGCGAGGTCACACTCCGATGCGTTCCATTGTCCGTCGTAAACAGCACCAATGTCTGACGGTCAAGCCCCAGCTCACGCAGCTTGCCTGTTATGCGACCAACCAGTTTGTCCACATAATTTACCATGGAACCAAAATACACTGAATTGCTGCGCGCCCCAGGCACTTCGAGGCCATCAAAATCGGGATGACTCGGCGGTGGCAAAAACGGATCATGCGGTAAGGCCATTGGGAAATACAAGAAGAACGGGTCATTCTGGTGTCGTTCAAAAAAGTCCTCAATGTAGTCGGTATACAGATCCGGTCCATAAGCACCGGGAAATACTTCAGGTTCCTGCCCGGCGTAATGTACTGTGGGTGATTTGTAACGACTGCCCCGCTCCACGTACTGCCAAAGTGCAAACTCTTCAAAGCCCGCCTCCTCCGGAGTTGAGCCGCCGCGTCCGGCCAGCTCACGCTGCCGCGCATCACCATACAGCTGCCACTTGCCCGCAATCCCTGTTGTGTAACCGACATCGTGCAATAAGTGGGCAAACGTCCTTTCAGCCGGATCGAGCAAACCAAATCCAATATAGTTGCGGAAGTTGTACTTGCCTGTCATCAACTGCACCCTAGTAGGGGTGCATAAGGGCGTGGAGAACGCTTGGGTGAAACGCATGCCATGTTGGGCGAGTGAATCCAAATGCGGAGTATCGTAGCTCAATCCGCCGTTAATCCCCAACGTCTCGTAACCCATATCGTCTGCCATGATTAGCACGATATTGGGTGGAGGCTCAGACGCGCAAGCCGCAATGAGCAACAGTAAAAACGGTAGACAATTTTTCATCTGAATGAGACCAACGGATTCTTCGCTTCTCCAATGAACCAGAATGTCCCTGAATATACCACCGCTTACGCAAGGGCATGGTCGGTGATCATTCTCAATAACCTATGTGTTGGCAACGCTGACACAATCCGACCTTGATCTCTCCCCTTGAGATTTGGCTTTCATATATTATTCCTGTTCTTGAATCTGCAGTTTCTGGTCGTTTCTGCAATCCCAATCACAGACTTGGGTTCAAACATGAATCAATCCTGTACGTTATCTGTGGACGGGGAACGCGGGAAGTCATCGGTGCCGACCAATACCTCAACCTTGCGTTACCGAGTACTTGAGTCAGCATCAAAGAATACCGGTGCATGAGCTACAGAACCGGATCGTTCTTCTTGAATTTCCCTATAATCATCCCTGGACGCATGATGGAAACGACCGTACTATCTGTAGCCGGAGGTTAGGCTTTTTGACTGGCTGCCAGTCCTCTTGTCAACCAATGATCTATGCAGCACATGGCCTCAATCAATGCAAAGTACCTCCACCCGCTGGCAAGATACACACTATTTGTCCACGGATATGATTCCCTTTCCTTGATTGGACTATTCACGCTCTTGATTCTATGGTGACCAAGTGATTTCTGCTTTCCTGGAACTTGCTTCTGAGCTTCGTAGAGACCTCTTCTCATCGAAGATGATTCCTGCACTTTCGGCCGGATTAACCTCCGGCTTGGGGTTGGTCGTTGCGCAGGTGGCTTTTGGAAGCCTCATCTTCTTTGGTCCTTTGGAAGCCTACTCCTCCCAGGGCATTGGGCTGATTCTATTTGGGAATTTCGCCGCCTGCTTAGTCATCGCGTTGACTAGCAGCTATCGCGGCACGATTGCCGGGTTGTCTCCGGCATTGATAGTAATCATGGCCACAATCGCATCTTCAATTGAAACAAGCGAGGAGACGCTGTTTGTTACCGCAGCCGGTGCACTCATCGTAAGCGCAGTTGCGACAGGGCTTTGCTGCCTCATGATCGGGCACTTTCGTTTGGCAAGGCTGATGCGCTTTATTCCGTATCCAGTCGCCGCGGGATTCCTGTCTGGTATCGGAGGAGCTGTATGCCTGGCAGGGCTATCCCTGATGGGAGCACAGGGCCAGTGGTGGCCAGATGCCATAGATCTGAATTCTCCCAAATTCTGGATCTTGATTCCGGGAGTAACTTTTGGGATCCTTCTTTACTACGCGATAAAGCGATGGGGGCATGCCTTGATTTTACCGGTGAGCACCGTCATTTTGGTCGGTGCGTACCATCTTGTCCTTGGCACTCTTGGCATTACTGGCAGCGAAGCGAGGGGGGTCGACCTATTGCTTACAAGCACAGCGGACGGTAGACTGTGGCCTTCTATACTTCCGGCCGATATCGTACATGTGGAGTGGGCGGCCATCATCACTCAGATTCCCCATCTCCTTACGCTTGCCTTGATCGCATTTATCTCTATCATCCTGAATGTCGCAGGGCTTGAGCTTGCGGTAAATCGGGAGATGGATTGGAACAAAGAATTCAAATCCACCGGCTATGCCAGCATTGTTGCAGGAATCGGCGGAGGAACGGTCGCGACAATCATCGTGTCCGGTTCAATACGCAGTAAGCTTCTCCGAGCCGGGACCCGATTGACCGGTGTGATCGCATCCATCGTGATTGGAACCGTTCTGATTTTCGGAGACAAAATTCTGGAGATCGTACCGACAGCACTTATTGGGGGAATTTTGATCTTTGCCGGATGGG
Organism: Rhodothermales bacterium; assembly: GCA_022821385.1. GTDB lineage: Bacteria > Bacteroidota > Rhodothermia > Rhodothermales > Bin80 > Bin80. The sequence continues at coordinate 66,826 of JAJEDR010000076.1, read as the reverse complement.
GCCTTCTGGATCACGGACTCATTCAAAATTACAAACGCCTTCCTTTGATCGAATTTGGAGTCATCCTTGCGATCTTTCTCACCATCATCTTTGTCGGCTTGCTTGAGGGCGTAGGTGCCGGAATGCTCATTATGCTCGTATTTTTCGCCGTGCGCCTCAGTCGTGTGGATCCGATCGAATCCCAGTTCACTGCACATGAACGCCACAGCAACAAGGCCCGTACCGTCCCGGAGCGTACGATTCTGCTTCAGGAAGGCGGACGTGTGAAAGTTTTCTGGCTACGCGGTTACATCTTCTTCGGTAGCATCGGCGCCCTGATGAATCAACTCAAAGAGGCGTTGAAGGAGCGTCCACAGCCCATCTGCCTTGTGCTGAATTTCTCCGCCGTCTCCGGTCTGGATTTCTCTGCAATCAACGAATTATCCCGGTTCCTGCAGACAGCCATCAAGAACGATGTCAAGTTCATACTGAGCGGAGTATCCGAACAACTTCGCTCAGCCTTGAAGCGTAACCTCGTCTCATCCACATTTTCCGATCTGATATTTGAGACAAATGAAAATTCTGCCCTCGAACGCTGCGAAGACATAGTCCTTATGGCGTGGAGAAGAAAAGCAGCGTCTGCTCGCGGGCGGCGTACCGTCCTGCTGGAAGATGCTGCAGACAACCTCGAAAGCTACCTGGAAAGACAGATTCACTTTGAGGCTCTGATGGAACAGCTTCATGAATGGCTCACACCCCGCAAGTACGCTGGCGGAGATTCTCTGCCCGATGGGGATGAACTACAACTGCTGATTTCCGGCCGGGTGTCCGCCTATGACAGCTCCGGCAAACGCCTCCACCAGTTCAGCCCTGGAAGCGCAATTCGATCTGCTGTCGAACTCGGAAAACAATCGTCCTCAATAATCGCGGATACGGCGTGCAGCACAATGGTAATGACACCAGATACCCAAAACTGGTTGGAAAAGAACAAAAAGGAGATTACCCTCAAGCTCTACCGATACTTGCTCGCTGGGCATTTTGAAATCCATACAAGCACTACCTCAGAAACCTCTGGGTCAAACTCCAACAACGGCGACCAAACCAGTTAGGTCTTTGCTCCTACTCAGTGTTGCGCCGCACAGGATACGCCTCCTGACTCACCAACCCCGGAGGCTCAAGCGCGGAGACCCGTAAGTACCCCTCAGGATTTTTCGGAAAATGGAATCGTGCCCTCTCCGTATTGGAACCTCGGCAGACCTCGGAACGATTGAGTATTGACCTTCCAGCAGTATCAAAAGACCGATGTATCCCGAAAAAGATCGAAAAAATACCCGAGCATTGGCACTGGCACACATGTAAGATCAGAAAGCAGGACCACAGGAAGCCCTGTTGGCGCGCGGCCTCTTTTTGAGCCGGAATTGTCCGGGGGACTCAGGGTAACAAAGTTGTTTTGGGTTCACCGGGTTTGCGACAAATCGCTATGAGCCTGGTTACGTAAAAACTCACGAATCTGTATACTTAGTGGTAACCAGTATTTGGCCAACTCTTTCGGAGATAAGTGGAAGCATGCACACCAGTGTCGAAGATTGTTGCAGAATCAGTATATCAGTGATCTGCCGGGTTCAAACATGAGTGCAGAGGGATTCCTTACAACGTTTGCCGGCCGAACTGAGCGGGTGACAGACTTCTTTGGAAAACTGACCTGGTACTGCATCCTGCTCATGGTGATAGCAGGTGCATACAACGCAATCATGCGCTCACTATCAGGCTGGGCACACCTTGATCCAGAGAGTGCAGGCACGCTTCAGAGGGCACTGCACTGGGTCGGTGAAGTGGCAAGACAGGCAAGCTCCAATACTTTCATAGAGCTCCAATGGTATCTATTTAGTCTGGTTTTCTTGCTGGGAGCAGCTTACGCACTCAAGACCGGGGCACATGTAAGGGTTGACATCTTCTATAATCGTATTTCTCCGACCGGCAAGGCTTGGGTAAACATAGCGGGTACGGTAGTCTTTCTCATACCATTTTGCCTACTCATGATTTCTACGTCCTGGCCGGTGGTCGTGGACTCATGGATCCGGTTGGAGGGATCGCCGGATCCGGGAGGTCTACCACGTTATCCCCTTCTAACTGTTGTGCCACTGGCATTTATACTGTTAATGATTCAGGGATTGGCATCTGCGGCTCGCGAAGCCATCACCATTATTGATCTCGCAAAGACTCAACGCCTGAACAGACATGCCCGGACTTGAGTGGTTGGCACCGCTCATGTTTGCGGTAGCCTTACTTCTAATCTTTTCGGGTTATCCCGTAGCCTTTTCCCTTGGAGGTGCTTCGCTTATATTTGCCGTGATCGGCGTTGCCACGGGTTACTTCGACTGGCATCTAATGCTGGCACTGCCGGATCGCCTGTTCGGCATTATGTCAAATTACACGCTTTTGGCAGTCCCCTTTTTCATCTTCATGGGGACTATGCTCGAAAAGAGTAATCTTGCACGGGACTTGCTGCATACGACTGGCCTCCTTTTTGGTCCAGTACGCGGGGGATTGGCGATCGCGGTCATCCTCGTAGGGGTGCTTCTGGCAGCTGCAACAGGTATTGTAGGGGCAAGTGTAGTCGCCATGGGAATGATTTCATTGCCAATCATGCTCAAGAACAATTACTCGGAGGAACTCTCCGCAGGTGTGATCACAGCAACTGGAACACTGGGGCAGATCATTCCTCCCAGTGTAGTTCTTGTGGTACTGGCTGATCAATTGGGAGTATCAGTTGGTGATTTGTTTATCGGTGCACTGGTCCCGGGGGTTTTGCTTGCACTACTCTACGGATTGTATGCCATAGGAACTGCCGTTCTCAAGCCATCCGCTGCGCCCGCGCTACCTCCAGAGGTAAGAAACGCAGAGCGAAAGGGGCTGCTGCGGAAAGTTTTTCTGGTAATGCTTCCACCTCTGTTGCTCATTTTTGTAGTACTCGGCAGCATTTTTGCCGGCATTGCCACACCTACAGAATCCGGGGCCCTGGGAGCTGTTGGCGCCATTGGTCTGGCAGCATTGAATGGCCGTCTGGACAAAAAAGCGCTGCGAGGAACTGTGGAAGAGACTGTGAAACTGACCGCAATGGTGATGATGCTGCTCATTGCTTCCACCGCGTTTGCGCTTGTATTTCGGGGACTGGATGGTGGGATCTGGATTGAGGATCTTCTCGTCAATATTCCCGGAGGCGTTATTGGATTCTTGCTGGTTGCTAACCTCGCGATATTTATCCTGGGTTTTTTTATTGATTTCTTTGAAATTGCCTTTATCATTATCCCCCTGATGGTTGCGCCCGCTGCCGAGCTCCTGAGTCCGATGCTCGGCGTACCTGCGAGCATTGCCTTGATCTGGTTTGGCGTAATGGTAGGGATGAACCTGCAGACATCATTCCTGACGCCTCCGTTCGGATTTGCTTTATTCTATCTGAGGGGCGTGGCTCCACCGAGCATGCCGACAGCGTCAATCTACCGGGGAGTCATCCCCTTCATAGGAATTCAGGTTATAGGTTTGGTCCTCCTGATCCTATTTCCTGATCTGGTTCTTTGGGCGCTCTGAGTAACTTAGGCACCCCCTTGCCTGCGGGCGTGCATGTAAGAATACATCGCGTATTCTGCCGTGTGGATCCAGTCATCAGAGTCCCGGCGCCATGCGAGAAAAGAATCATGAACGCGAGCAAAGCCAGGATCCGTACGTCCCTCCTGCAAGAGCTCTTCGGAAGCGGAGTATGCCGCATCCATCACATCCTTCGGAAACACGCGTAGCTCAACGTCGGACTCAAGAATACGTTGAAAGGCAGGCGGGTTCAGGGCATCATACCTTGCAAGCATATACTGGTTGGCTTCGGCCATGGCAACCTCCAATGCAGCCTGATACGCTGGCGGAAGTTCCTGCATGGCCTGCTGATTGACAAAAAAGGACAGGTTGGCTCCCGGTTCCCACCAGCCAGGGTAGTAATAGTAGTTTGCAACCTGATTGAAGCCCAGTTTTTCGTCGTCATAGGGACCCACCCATTCGGCAGCATCTATTGCTCCACGCTCAAGTGCAGGATAAATTTCTCCGCCCGGAATCTGCTGTACGGTTACCCCTAGACGGTCCATAACCCGCCCACCTAGACCAGGAATGCGCATTGAAAGCCCGCGCAGATCCAGCAGGCTATTGATTTCCCGGTTGAACCATCCACCCATCTGCGCGCCAGTATTGCCACCCGGAAAGTTTATCACACCATAGTCTGCAAATAATTCCCGCAGGATTGCCAGTCCACCTCCTTCATAAACCCAACTGTTGAACTGCCGAGCATTGAGGCCAAAGGGAACCGTGGTTTCAAAAACGAAGGCCAGATTCTTACCTATGTAATAGTAACCCGCTGAGTGCCCAATTTGCACCGTGCCTTTCTGGACCGACTCAAGTACCTCAAATGCAGGAACTATCTCACCGGCTGGATAAACACGGATGGTGAACCGTCCATTGGTCAGTTGACTGACGCGCTCACTCATTACCTCCGCTGCTCCATAAATGGTATCTAGAGAGCGCGCAAAACTGGATGCAAGACGCCATCGCAGCATTGGAGTGTCGGATTGAACAGCCGGGGCATCACCGCTCTGGGGGCCGCAACCGGTGAGAACAGCACCGGCTGCAGTGCCGAGGGCCGCTGATCGGATGAATCGTCTACGTTCCATGGCTATCCTCGTGGTCGGAGTGGTCGCATTACCACTTCAGAAATCAAATAATTGTCCGATGACTCCAATATATGGACGACAGTCGCTGCAATATCTTCCGGCTGCATAGGGTTTGGGGCACCCGAGGAACCTGCAACGCGGCCAAATTCGGTAGCTACACTGCCGGGACAGACACAACTTACCTTGATACCATGGCTGCGCAGTTCTTTCATCGTTGCATCGCTAAATCCGCGCAAACCAAATTTCGTCGCATTGTAGGCACTTAGGTTTGCATTACCAACCAAACCCGCAACAGAGGCAATATTGACGATATGTCCGCCGAACCCAGTTTGCGCATTCTGCGCTTTCATGCGCGGCACCACCATACGCGTACAAAGATAGACGCCTGTCAGGTTAGTGTCAATTTGCGCGTCCCAATCTTCTTTGGTCTGGGCATCAATTGCGGAAAAACGACCGAGGCCCGCGTTATTGATAAGGATATCAATATGATTCAAGCTCGAAAAAGCCGATTCTACTGCCGTTTCGTCGGTCACATCACATTCTACCGGCCTAAACTTCGCTCCCAATTGAGACTCAAGCAACTTCAAGCGGTCTACTCGTCGTGCGAGTCCATAGACCGTGCTTCCACGGCGCACCAAATGTCGGGCAAATTCGCTTCCAAGGCCACTGCTTGCACCGGTTACGACCGCTATTTTCCCGCGAAGATCCATGAGCTATCCTTATTGTTCAGGAGAAAGTTGAACCCGATGTGTATATACCTGTTCGCCTGATTGGATTGGTGATTGAACAATGAACGCAGATTTTGTCCGACACCTTGCCTGGACTAGCGACCACCCCCTTGGTTTAGAAATAGAGCGGGCAGAGGGGCCATTTCTCGTGTTGACCGATGGACGCAAACTGATTGACTTCATCAGCGGGATTGCTGTTTCGTCGCTAGGACATCGGCACCCGAGCGTCATGCGTGCGATTCGTGATCAATTAGATCGGCACCTTCATGTGATGGTGTACGGTGAGTTTATCCAAGCTCCTCAGGTGCGGCTGGCTAAACAGCTGGCAAGTGTTCTGCCAGCAGTACTAGATTCTGTGTACTTCACAATGTCAGGTACGGAGGCCAACGAGGGTGCACTCAAACTGGCCAAGAAATACACCGGACGGGGTCGTATGGTGGCTTTTGAACAATCTTTCCATGGCGATACGCATGGATCTCTGAGCGTTACGGGCAGGCATGTTTATCAAGATCCATTTCGTCCTCTGTTACCAGGAGTAACGTTTCTGCCTTTTGGGGACTTTGAAGCTTTAGAGCACATTGAAGACGCGGTTGCATGTGTGATTGCTGAGCCGATCCAGGGTGAAGGAGGAATGCGTCTGCCCCCGCCCGGCTGGTTCAGAGCTTTGCGCGCGAGATGCACGGCCGTGGGGGCATTATTGGTGCTGGATGAAATCCAGACCGGCTTTGGGCGAACGGGACGACTATTTGCATTTGAGCATGAACGTATTGTACCGGATATCCTGACCTTGGCCAAAGCTATGGGGGGCGGCATGCCGCTAGGGGCTTTTGTAGCCAATACAGAAGTGATGCAGTCGCTTCGGCGTGACCCTCCTCTCAGTCACGTGACAACATTTGGTGGCCATCCGGTTTCATGTGCGGCTGCCAGCGCGACCCTGCAGGTTTTGCAGGATGAGGGACTGGTTGAGCGCGCACTATGGATTGAGGAGCGTGCTCGCGCAAAGCTTAGGCATATGCTTATTACCGATTTACGCGGCAGAGGGGCAATGCTTGGTATGGATTTGATGAGCACTCGGGTTGCGAAGCAGGTCGTGGAGCAATGCCTGCAGCGAAGGGTTCTTCTGGGCTGGACGCTTCATTCGGGAACGGTTATCCGGATCGCTCCTCCACTAAATATTCCCGAAGACACCTTGAACGAAGCACTGGAAATCATCACTGAGGTGCTTGACGTTGTTCAGGCAAAAGACGCCTAGGGACTCAGATACGGTTGAATGCTTCGAACAAAGTCTGCGTAGGCCTCCTCCAGTTCGCGACGTGGCGCAAAAGTTTTGCTTTGATGCGTCATCCGCTGAATAGCCTCTGGCAACGTTGAATGGCGGATACCGGCAGCAGCCAGGATAGCTGCACCGAACGCCGCTTCCGTGCACGCGGGGCGATGGTAGACCCGTTGACAGAGATCTGCACGCAATTGCATCCAAATATCACTATAACTGCCACCACCCGTGCTGTATACCTCTCCCTGACCTGATGGCACACCCAACGCTTCGTCAAGTAGTGTGTATGCCATACGTTCCAGGCACGCTGTTCCCTGGAGGCATGCCGCGAACTTGCGTGCATCACTTAGACCGGGAGGCAAAATCGCACGTGCACTGCTGTTTGCGAACGGGAATCGTTCGCCCTCGAGTGTCAGCGGATACACTGTGTCCTTGGAAGGGAGATCCCGAACTGCCTCGGCATCCATTTGTGGAAGGTCTGCATCAGGAAACCAAGCCTTGATCCACGAAGCTCCCGTGTTGCTTGCTGCACCTGGTAGCCAATAACCGCCAGGTAGTTTGTGGGAGTACAAAAGGGGATGTGATGAGCGGTGTTCAGATAAGGACTTAAAAACCAGGGTTGATCCGAGTGAAGTACTGTAATCACCGGGTCGGTGCAGACCTGAGGCAATACAACTGGCAACTCCATCCGTGACACCCGCCACAAGGGGTAACCCCTCGGGTAATTGTGTTTGCTCGCAGGCTTTTCTGCATAATTCCCCCAGGATCGTACCTGGCTCAACAACTGGTGGCAATTGTGCACATATCGCCGGATCTATCCACGTGTAGTATTGGCTTTTTTCCAGGTCGTAGCCAAATTTAAGTGCATTGCTGTAGTCGGTAGGCACTACATTGCCAACCAGTTGTCGGCAGATCCAAGTAGCTTGGGGCAGTAGCTGCGACGGCACGGGCTGTGAGCTATCATTCTTTAACCAGTAGGCAGCGCCCAGAGCAGACAATGATAAGACTGCCGTGCTGTGTGTTCTTGAAAGCTCGGTCAGAAACTCTCGCCCGGAGGCGTCATCGTACATGATGGCAGGACCTGTACATTGTCCATCACGATCGGCAGGCACTACCGTTCCTGAAGTTCCATCTATTGCTACGCCGCGAAGCTGACTTGTTGAAACACCGCGCTGCTTTAGCTGCGATATACAGGCGCTAACCGTACTACAGACCGCCTGCCACCACTCTACTGGATTTTGTCGGTGTAGCCCATTACGTCGCTCTCCCTGGATTGGGCAGCTTGATTTTGCGTGGATTTGTCCGATTTCGTCAACAACCAGTGTTCGTATACCGGACGTTCCGAGGTCAATACCAACAAACAAGTGTGCCATGATGGGGGAAGTTAGCACACTTTGTCAGTCTATAGCGGGAGTATTTGAGATTCTCGAATGTCCCTGCGGCGATTAACCTTGGCTGCCGACACTACCCTGTGATAATCATCGTCCAAGGAATTCATTATTGGGCGGAAGGGATAGATGGTTCGGTTGGGCTAGACTGACAATGAGGAAGTTTTTCTCGTATGGTGATCAGTGAAATCTGAGCTCTTAGATGGTGTCTGTTTGGTAACAATGGGTTTAGCACCTAGATTACGGGAGCCAGTTGGCGTGGGATGATAATGAGGAACAAATCTCTCGTACGGTGACCGGTGAGGGTCTGAAAATGGCCGCGGTTTAGCACCAACTGTCTCTGCACCTAAATTGGGAGAGCCAGTTGGAGTGGGATGATACGGAGGAAAAAATTTTTCATATGGTGACCGGTGAGGGTCTGAAAATGGCCGCGGTTTAGCACCAACGGTCTCTGCACCTAGATTGGGAGAGCCAGTTGGAGTGGGATGGTAAGGAGGAAAAAATTTCTCGTACGGTGACCGGTGAGGATCTAAACCGCTGAGCGATAATCTTTGATGCATACCTAAATTAACGAAACTCATTTACAGGAAACGCTAATATGATAAATTGTTCCTTTTCTTGTTTCAACTCTGAGGTGTAGAAGTCTTAGATAGGCTGTTTTCCATTTTCTTCCAGCCTCGGTCAAGAACAGTGGAAACAATCTCCGTTGAACCATCCTGATTCCATACCATTCGTAATTTTCCTGTGGTCTTGAATTCTGAGGCAATTTGAACGCTCTCAACTAAGGAGTCAACAATCTCAAAGTCTACTTCAACAGGTTGCGTACTTAAATTACTTATCGCTATTTGAAGAATATTTTGCCAAGCATTTTGCACAACATCGGCAGGTGTATTTGCTGGCAATTGAAGTGGAGGAATTGATCTAAAAGCTTGGGCACCTTCAGGGTGCTTCAAAAATTCCTGAGTAAAATAAAATGGCTCACGAAGTTCCAAGTAATCTTCTATTCCGAGGTAAGCATCCCATATGAGTTTCTCCAGCTTCGGATTCCGACCAGCTATTCGAAGGTCTAATTCCAGTGCCCGTGAACGAGAAACTGCGTCACCATGAGCAAAGAAACTCTTGTTCAAGTTTTCGGCAATTTCTTTGGCTTTAGGTTTGTCTTCGGCATCTGTCATATGAAGAAGAAGCATTCTCTCCCCGACAGCAGATGATAGCTCGCTGGCACGCTTAGCACCACCAACATGTACCGGATCCACTGCAGAGAATAAATTCTTGATAATAGCGGAGATGTGCACTTGTTCACTAATCTTAACATCATTGTCGAGAAAGCGTAGAAATGCCCCGACATCCTCATACGCAAATTGTCTATAGCCCGTATTTGGTTGGAAAATCGTGATCTGGGGATCAATCGGTCCCAATGAAGCATACGGATGCATCACAACTTCGTCAGCCCCCAAGGCAAACAGCGTTGCAGCACTAAAAGCAGTGTGTGGCACAAGCACATATACTTTGTCAAACCGTTCCCGCAGAATAGACATCAACTTCCATGCAGCAAGGGCATCACCACCAGTGCTATGTATCATGACATCCACTTCCGAGGATGCTTTGATGGCGTCAATCTGATCAATGAATTCCCTGACTGCGTCTCCAGATAATTGAGCGTCAACACCTTGACGCGTGCTGGTCACATAGACTATTAGTGGTCGTTCGCGGTACTCTTCTATCGCCTTATAGGCCTTACGTCTTTCGCTAAGATTCATGCAATTACAAAATGGGGAAAATGATAACCCGACAACACTCTTACAAAGCCCCCAAATTTAGTGTTTTATTGAACTTCACCGGCCCTACTTTCCGGCTGGTACAACGGGAGCTTGGGCTAAGTTGCAGGTGATGATGTTCGAAAAATTTCTCCCTGTAACATGCATCCCACAGGAAAATTCCCTACCCAGAATCGAAGCAGGGACTTAGAGCATCATAGGGTTGACGTTCTTTCAGTCGAGCGCAAACTAAATTGGGACATTTTCCCGTGGGCATCAAATGCTATCCTGTAACCGACTTGCAGATTTGGTAATTTCCTCCTCCAATTATTCCCTGCATTGTGGATAGTATTCGGCCTCTCGAGCGTTACGCCATTGCGAGCATTACTGCTCGCAGGCAATACCATCTCCGTCCCCGTCAAGGCGCAGCGGATCATTTTCTATTGCGGAGAAATTGCGATAGGGAATCGCTCCACAGCCATTTCTCGGATATGCAGGAAGACATACATACCAGTCTGGATAACTCGGATCGCATCTTTTCGGTCGCATCATCGGATATTCGCGCTCCAGATTATCATACTCCTTTTGTGTGATGATCTGGTGAGGGGGAAGATCTGGCAACGACGGACGATCCGGCATGCATCCGGGATCATTCGCGTCGACGAGGTCATCAAAATCGTTGTCAACCCCGTCATTGCAGGATGATCCAGAATCAGGCGACTCGGGATCTGGGCGTGCTTTATTCTGCTGCCATGTTTCCGGGATGCTCTGCCAGATACCGTCGTAATTGGCATCGAATTGACGGGCCAATCTCCGTGAATCAACCAGGAGCGTGTTCTCATCATTGGTGTTCTCACCGGCAGATGTCCAGTTCATAGAACCCAGTACAAGGTGCTGGCCGTCTATTGAGGCAGCCTTCATGTGCATTTTGCTTCCCCAGTTCTCGATCCGGACCGGTATGCCGGCTTCTCTCAGCACTTCGTGCTTGGAATATCCATTATTGGCAGCTGTGGCATCAATGATGACGCGGACATCTACACCGCGCTTGTGTGCAGCAATCAGGTCAGCAGTCAAATATTTGGCGGTGAGGAAAAAAACAGCGACGTTGATGCGCTTCTTCGCCTTAGCGATAAGGCCGCCCACGCCGTAGCGGAGCGAGGCGTCCTGCGGAGAAAACCAAGTTGATACCTTTTCTGATCCAAAATCAAATTCCTCAATACCATCTCGTGACTTCAAGCACTTGCCCTGCCTGTTCCACAGTTGTTCAAATTCAGCGGTGTAGACGGCTGCAATCTGTTTGGAACGCAGGATCACCACCGCATTGGCATTGTAGCCGCCAGTACCAGAATCAGACAAATTCGCTGAGCCTGTCCAAACACGCTCACCATCCACCACAAAGAATTTGTTGTGCATGATCTTGTTTGTAGCGGGAAACGGATCGCGTGAAGCGTGACCTGCTACGAGAATATGATCTTCACTCAGATCGTACGCCAGGCATTGTAGCGGCCCTTCAAATCCGTGTGGACGGTTACACGGAGGCTTTTCGGTGTATTCATGGGAACACCCCTGCTCCCGTTCGAGATCATCCCTCACACCTCCTATCTCGCGCATCCACATATCTGAGGAGCTATAGTAGTTTCTATTGTGGATATCCTTGTCCATATAGCCTCGCACAATGACACCCCGTTCACGCGCTTTCAGCAGTGCTTCCAGGATTTTGGGCTGATTCCGCGCGCCGTACACAGCAAAGTCAATCGTTGAGTCAGCATGGTCAAGCAATTCCACGAGCGATGTGCATAGGGCACTGGCGCACCTGTCAGCAGGTGCATCAAACTCGCTGGGATCTTGGAGCAAGAGTCGGATGTCTCCCCCCTCGGTACACCCAGCCATAGTGAGAGCAATTAGGATGATACATCTAGACAGCGTTCGGATCATAGGGACGGAGTTGAAGCCATAAAAGAGTCACCAAGTGCGCAATCGTCTCCGCCATTCAACTGTGATCAACGAGTTGGGATGCTTCGGCTAGATGCACCCCGTAGGACTTGTATTTTGGGTTGCTGTCGTACAATAAAGGGCGGAAGATGGTTGGAACCAAGGAATGACGGCAAAGCGGAAGAATAGTGCGAAAGTGTTTCTGTAATGTGTAGCGGAAATGGTCTTCAAGGATACTTTGACGCTACACGCCCATCTATCTGAGTCCAGACAGGCCTGCGGAGTGAACTCAGTTTGTAAGCTGACAATGCGGAGATGTCAAGCACACCTACTCGGGCTCAGGTCAATATGGAGGGACCTTGTGTGGCGAGAGCCCGTAGGGTCGCATATCGCATGCACGAACAACCCGGTTTGTCCTGTCAAATAGGCAAGTCGGGTTGATGCCCTGGTGCGATACGCGCGCAACGTATCGTGCGTGATCCTCGTATTTTAATAGAATGAGGGTCTGGCCTTATTTTGATCTGCATTGACGGCACACGAGATAATATTGGTAGAGTATCTGGTACGCCATTCGGATGACAGAGCCCCACATTAATGACAGCATCCATAAATAACAGCGCCTGCGGCGTTGGGACCCGTGGCATGGAAAAACCAGATGGATTGGCGACGAGCGCTTTGCAGCGTATTGACAGCTGGCAACAGCTTCAATCCTTTTGGTCAGTCTTCGTACTCGTATTTATCTTACCCCTTGCGGCATCATGCCAGAGAGGGCCCGATCTCGTAAGAATTATTGATTCCGAAGTCATTGATTCGTTGCTGGCGGCAGTGCCGCAGTCATTGATCGACACAGATGCCATGGACGCACAGACCTGGTACCTGGACAAAGCAGTGGCCCAAGCGCAGGATTCGCTTGCACTGGGCCCCAGGTTTTCTTTCACGATTGCACAAGACAGTTTCTACATTGCCGACTTCATTAACAATCACATTTTTGTAGCCGGACTGAATGGTCCGCTGCAACGGCGCGTGGGCAATAAAGGTGAAGGACCCTTGGAGTTTTCCTACCTGAGGAGCGTACTTTTTAACGGCGATCATTTTTTCGCCGTCGAGCCGTCCCGAATCCAGTTGTTGTCCAGAGAGCTGTCGTACCTGGCTATTCTGCCAAAGGGAGGAGACCAGGATCTAGCTGCCATACACGGAGTCAATTTTGCCGCTTCGCGTACCCATCTGTATGCCAGGTGTGCTCGGGGGCACGCGTACCGCATATGTCCGCGCCGCAGCGAAGCGCCATTTGAAGATGAAACGCCGTTCTTGCGCTCACTGGATATTGATAGTATGCAGCCGCCGCTGAATAACGCGATGAGTATGGCCTCCACTGTAGACGGACGGTACGTGTTGGCGGCATTTGCGGGCCTGCCGTATCTCTTCGTATTCAATAGAACCCATGAACATGTGCGCACGATTCGCTTTTACGGATCAGTCATAGATGAGCATGCCCAAAACTATGCTATACGAGAAGGTGGTCCCCCCGGAGCCGGGGTCGGGCTTAGGCTTTTGTGGAAAAGCGTTGCAATTTCTGGAACGGATATGATAATGGCTTCGATTGGTAAGCGAGTCTATTTTGTTCGCATACTTGAGGGGCCGCGATTCAAGCACGTAGCTACCGTGCAGTTTAGCACGATGCCGTCCGCTGATGGCGACGGGTCGGAGGTCAAGCCGGTCTATCCTGAGATGTTGTTCTTGCACAAGGACTACCTGTATATGAGTGCTTTCCGAGTTCCGCACATTCTACGATATCGGGCAGAATTATAGGAAGGTTCAAATATGCGGATATCCGAATATCAACTCCTTTGAGTCTGCGTCGCAACGTTGGATATCCCCTTCCTCGGCACCCCCAGCCACAGTGTGAGCAGATAGGATGATATATCTAGACAGGATACGGATCATGGGGGCGGAGTTAAAGCCATAAAGGAGTCATGAAATGCAATCATCATTGCACCCTTCTGCTGCGGTCAATGAGACAGGATGCTCCGGCCAAACGCGCCCAATCGAACTCGCATTTGGGCTGCTTTCGTGCAACAATGGATGGAAGGATATTGGGGCCAAGGAATAACGGTGACGCACGAGAATAGTACCGAAGTATTCCTATAATGAGTAGCGGAGACGGTCTTCAACGATACCTGATCGCTGCACACCCAATTATCTGAGTCCGGACAGGTCTACGGAGCGGACTCAGTTTGTAAACGCACAATGCGGAGGGGGAGGGATTCGAACCCCCGGTACCCTGCGGTACGCTGGTTTTCAAGACCAGTGCATTCGACCACTCTGCCACCCCTCCGGGATTCCGTGTATACCATCGTGAAAGCCGAACGACCGTTCGACCAAGAGCGGAGAGGGTGGGATTCGAACCCACGATGAGCTGTTAACCCATACTCCCTTAGCAGGGGAGCGCCTTCAGCCACTCGGCCACCTCTCCCAAGGATCGTATCCAAGCCACGTATGTTACCGTGCCACGGAAATCATGTGCCCTCCTCTAACGCGTTGGCACCGCTAATGATCTCAAGGATTTCCGTAGTGATGGCACTCTGACGTGCACGGTTGTACTGAAGACGCAGTGCCCGCAGGAGCTCCGTCGCATTTGATGTGGCGTTATCCATCGCAACCATGCGTGCCCCGTGTTCGGCAGCACAGGATTCCAGTAATGCACGCCAGATCGTGAAATTCACAAACCGCGGGACCAGTGTGTCCAGAATCTTTGCCGAATCCGGCTCAAACAGGTAATCGGCCCGGTAACGCTCCTTTATCTCCGGCATGGCGACATCTTCCTGTTGCATCACAGGTGTCTGAAACCGCTCCGGGGGAATTGGAATCAGGGGTTCAACAATTCGGTTCTGGGCGATCGTGTTCTTGAACTCGTTGTAAACAAGCTTAACCTCGTCCCATCGACCCGCCATGAATCCCTCTCTGGCGAGCGTGCCGATACTCTGAGCTGTTTCGTAGCTCAACTCCCTGAATACACCGCTAAGATCGGCAACCACATTATAGTTGCGCTTGGAAAAATGCTCGGCCCCCTTACGACCAACGCCAACTAAGTGCAACGAGCCACTTGCGTGGAGTTCTGAATACTCGGAAGCAATCAAGGCCTCAGCAGTCTTGATCGCATTACTGTTGAAGGCACCGGCTAGTCCGCGGTCCCCGGTAACGACAACAATGAGCGCAGCTTTGACCTCCTTTCGTTCACGCAGCAAGGGGTGCGTGTCCACAGCCCCCTGGCGTTTCAAATGCTCAATGATCTCGCCAACCTTGTAGGCATAGGGACGCGTTTTGAAAATATTCTCCTGAGCACGGCGCAGCTTTGCTGCCGCGACCATTTTCATGGCACGGGTAACTTGCTGCGTATTCTGGACAGACCCAATACGCGTACGTATGTCACGCAGGGTCGCCATCAGGCCTTGTTTACGTAAAGGTCTACCAGTCGCTTGGCCTCCTCACGGAAAGCGTCCTTCGCTTCGTCCGACAGTTTACCAGTCTCTATTATACTGGCTAATGCTTCAGGTACGCGAGCTCGAAGATTCTCGAGCAACTCCTCCTCGAAACTTGGAATGTCCGATACAGCCACAGCATCTAGCAGACCTTCACTGCCGATGAAAATGACGGCTATCTGCTCTTCAACGGGGACGGGCGCAAACTGGCCTTGCTTGAGCAATTCAACGAGTCGCTCGCCGCGCCGCAGCTGTCGCTGCGTGGCAGGATCCAGATCTGAACCGAACTTGGAGAAAGCCTCTAGCTCACGGTACTGGGCAAGGTCCAAACGCAACATCCCCGCAGCCGATTTCATGGCTTTGATCTGTGCGTTGCCCCCTACACGACTGACGGAAATACCTACGTTGATGGCCGGGCGCACACCTGCATTGAATAGATCCGGCTCCAGGTAAATCTGTCCGTCGGTAATCGAAATAACGTTGGTCGGAATGTAAGCATCCACCGCACCGGCTTGGGTCTCAATGACCGGCAGTGCCGTGAGTGAACCTCCCCCCTTGATACGACCTATCAAGGAATCGGGCAGATCGTTCATCTGGGCAGCGATCTCTTCGCTCGCAGTGATCTTGGCTGCACGTTCCAGTAAGCGGCTGTGCAGATAGAACACATCTCCTGGATAGGCCTCTCGTCCAGGTGGACGACGAAGGAGGAGCGAAACCTGCCGATAAGCCACGGCCTGTTTGGACAGATCGTCGTAAATCACGAGGGCGTGTCTGCCGGTATCCCGGAAATACTCACCTATACAGGCACCGGCAAAAGGGGCAATAAACTGGAGCGGCGCAGCAACGGATGCCGGAGCGTTCACGATCACCGTATAATCCATTGCGCCGTTGTCCTCCAGTGCACGAGCCACCTGCGCGACCGTTGAGGCCTTTTGCCCAATAGCTACGTAGATGCAATAGACAGGGGTCTCGGTCTCATGTGTTGAGCGCTGGCTGATGATTGTGTCAATCAGCACTGCGGTTTTACCGGTCTGGCGATCACCAATCACGAGCTCACGTTGTCCGCGGCCGATCGGGATCATAGAGTCAATGGCTTTGATCCCGGTTACCAATGGTTCCGATACCGGTTGGCGGTAAATGACGCTTGGTGCCTTGCGCTCGAGAGGCATCTCGCAGGTCTCCCCCGTGAGTGCGCCTTTGCCATCAAGCACCCTCCCAAGCGGATCAATAACGCGTCCCAACATGCTCTCCGTCACTTGAATGGATGCAATGCGGCGTGTACGGCGCGCGCGATCCCCCTCTTTGACCTCCTGAACTTCTCCGAAGAGGACTACACCCACGTTGTCCTCTTCCAGGTTCAGGACCATGCCGGTAACATCGCGTTCAGGAAACACAATCAGTTCACCTGCCTGCACCTGAGACAAGCCGTAGAGACGGGCAATACCATCCCCCACCTGCAGGACGGTGCCCACTTCGTACATGTCTGTTGCGGACTCAAAGCCACCCAGTTCCTGTCTGAGAAGAGTTGTGACTTCATCCGGTCGTATAGCCGTTGTCATTTCGTAATTATCAATAATATTTAGGACTGTGCGTGCAGACGGCTTCGGAGCAGTGAGAGCTGGTGTCGAACGCTGCTATCATATACCGTATCACCAATTTCTAGCACGATACCGCCCATAAGTGCAGGATCTGCAACCACATCAAGTCGGACAGTTTTGTTCAGCCGCTTCCCCAATACACCGCGCAGGCGTTCCTGCTCACGCTCGGATAAAGCTGAATGCGCTCGGACACGCACCTCTACGGCCCCCTGCGCTTTATCCGTTAGCGCCAGAAATCGGGCAGCAATCGTACGAAGTAACGATTCTCTGCCACGCTCAACCAGCATCAGCATAAAGCGCAAGGTCAGTTCCTGCACCCGTTCGGCAAACAGGCCTTCCAGTACAGCAGATTTTTTACGCCTTGGTACGACGGGGCTTTTCAGGCATTGATCCAACTCAGCAGAACTATCAAGCGTCTCGCTCAACAGCTTCACATCAACTGCAACTGAGGGCATTCCTTCTGCCTCGTCGTATAGCGCCTGCGCATATCGTTGCGCAACCACTGAAGAAATCATGCCTGATAAGGAAACTGGTTGTGCTTCTGGGTAGACAGTTCGTCTATGAACCGGTCCACAAGCACACGCTGACGCGATCCGTCCAGGTTCTCCTGCAGAACTTTCTCCGCTGCAAGGATAGCCAGGTCAGCTACCTCACCGCGCAGGGCTTGCAGGGCTTTTTCTTTGTCCCGTGCAATGTCCTCCTGGGCCTGTTTTCGGAGTGCATTGATTTCTTCGCGAGTACGCTGTACTTCGCGTTCCCGGAATTGCTCTGCTTCCTCCCTCGCCTCTCGAAGCAGTCGCTGCGCCTGCTGCTCATTCTCACGACGAGCCTGGGCATTGCTTTCCTGCAGTCGCTTGCTTTCCTCCAGAGCCGCTTCAGCCCGATTGAGTGAACCCGCGATAGTTTCCTCCCGCTCTGTCAAGGCAGAGGTTATCGGTCCCCAGGCGAACCGCCGAAGCAAGTACAGTAACGCCAGAAACACCACCGAAAACCAGACGACCAGCCCTTGATTGGCACTCAGTAAGTCTGCGGCAAACAACATCCTGGGTGCCTATTTGAATGCCAGGATAAAAGAAATCACCAGACCGAACAGGGCAACCCCTTCAATGAGTGCAGCCGCGATAATCATCGATGTTCGAATATCGTTGGTTGCCTCCGGTTGGCGGGCGGTGCCCTCCATGGCGGGTCCGGCCAATCGGCCGATGCCGAGTCCAGTTCCGATGGCGACGAGTCCGGTGCCGAGTCCAGCACCGAGATATGCAAGAGCTTGTGGGTCCATGAGTAAAAGGTTTCCTCGTTATACGCTTAGTGTGCCTCACTGTGCGAGTGGTCGGCAATAGCCATTCCAATGAACAGTGCGGACAGGATAGTGAAGATGTAAGCCTGGATGAAGGCAATAAGCACTTCCAGGCACATCACGAATAAAGTAAAGCCTAAACTTACCGGCACCACGCCGTAGCCTACGACTTCACCAAACAGCAGTGTGAACGTAAAGATCATACCAATGAGGCTCAGTATCACCAGATGCCCCGCGGTCAAGTTGGCAAAAAGCCGGATTGCAAGGGCAATGGGTTTGGTGAACAGCCCCATGATTTCTGTCGGAATCAGGAGAATTTTGACGGGGATGGGCATGTTTGGGGGCCAAAAGACATGCCGCCAGTGATCTCTTGATCCATTAAACTGCGTCAGCACGAATGTAAAGGCAGCCAATACCGCGGTAATGTTCAGATTAGAGGTGGCCGTTGCACCAAATGGTACGAGCCCCAACAGATTACAGGTCAAAATGAAGAAGAATGCCGTCAGCAAGTACGGCAGGAAGCGCTGGTACTTATCCCGGCCCAAATTGGGGATCGCGATATCATCGCGCACGAAAATGACCAGTGTTTCAAACAGGTTTTGAAAGAGTCCCTGAGGGGCACTCGTCCGCCCAACGCCACGCTTATACTTTTCTGCAAGTTGAAGAAATATCGTCAGCAAAATACCCGATGCAAGTAATGCAAACATCAGATGCCGCGTCATGGATAAATCCAGTACAACTTCTCCATCATTCGGTACCAGTGTCGCATCCAGATGGTCACCACTTGCAATCAGCGCTTCGGCATCCAGCTCCTCTTCTGCATGTGCGTCTTCTTCGGTCCCTTCGCTGTGAATAGATGCATGCATCTCACCAGATCGAAGGGCGCTCTTGGTTGTCCAGTAGGTGCGCAGGCTATAGCCGGTAATCTCGCTGCGGACAATAAAAATCCGGGGTAACTCAATTTTACCGATGGGTGAGAAATCCAGATAATATCCGTCAGCAGTATGATGCACTGCATCAAACTCTTCGTCATCGGCAGCCATGACAGTCGTTGGGGCCAAAAAAATCAGCATGCACCACAGGCAAAGCCGGCGGCGTGCTGACCGCATTAAACTTTTCGGCGAATAACCCATGTGAGTTCAGCAAATAACCCGATCAATACCACAATCAAAAAAGCCGCCGTAAGGGCCAAAAGTGCGATCTGAAATGGAAAAATGGGAAACTGAATAATTATGACCAAGGCTACCAGAGCCCCAAACATGCGCAGCACCATGCCGCCCAATACTATTGGCACGAACCGCGATGACTGCTGTGCGAGCGAAACCACAAATACACTAGTTAATACGTAACACAACCCCAGAAGCACACCCACTACAGCACTCCACAACACACTCTCATCCATGGCGACGCTTTAACTACGAATTTACGAAATGGGTCTCGAATGAGAGCAATGGCGCATGCAAAGGCCGGTAAACCCGCATGGCTACTGTTTGTTGACTTCCCCGTTAGTTTTCGCGATGTGAATCAGGCGCACGAAGATACAAACCATTCCGAGAATAGCACCTGCCAGAATGAACCACGGCATCGTCCCCAGAAACCGGTCCAGAAAATATCCACCGACCACAAAGGCAACCATGGTCATCGCGACCTGGGTACCGAGACTCAGATAGGGAGAAGCCTCACGTATGCTCTTCTGCCAGTTGCTCATTGCTGATTTTCACGCGCTCACCGTCTGTAATGGGGGGTTGAGCAAAGTTCGGCAGGTTAGGCTTGCCCTTGTGTCCCATCTGACATTCACCGTTGAAGGAAGCCCCCTCTTCTATAACCAGACGATCCGTGTATATATGTCCTTGAATGTTGGCCGAACTGGTCAGCAGTACCTTGTTAACAATACTGATCTCTCCATTTACAGTACCTGCTATGTTAGCACTGTCAGCCCGTACGGATCCGGTGACTACGCCTGATTCGGTGATGAGCAGGAGGCCGTCAACCCTGATATCGCCCTCAATTCTGCCTCCCAGGCGCGTATCAGAACTCGTGCTGAATGTGCCCTCAACTACTGATCCATCTGCAATGATATTCACGTTGGTAGCACCTGGTGAGTCCTTCGAATTACGTTTGAGGGTCGCTTGCTGATTTTTTTTCGCCATGAGAGCCATGTGAGGTTAAGACCTGAGTGTATGTTACACAACAAAAGATATCCAAGTTTCAGTATCCGAGCAGATAAGCAATTGGATCCTGTGCTAAGCCGTTGTTCCACAGCTCAAAATGGAGATGTGGTCCTGATGTATACTCGCCGGAATCTCCGCTGACTGCGATACTTTCACGAGCGCCAACCCGATCGCCTACCCGTTTCAGTAAGCGCTGATTATGCTTATAGACCGACACGTATCCATCGGCGTGCTGAACGACTATGGTATGTCCCCCTTCGTAGGTCCAATCTGCGAAAACAACATATCCGTCACCAATACAACGAACTACTGTGCCCTCACTGACTGCGATATCTATCGCATAATGCTCTTCCTGAGCGTCAAACCCTCGTGTGATCAAGCCTTGTACCGGTGGTAACGCCGGCAATGTAAGACTTGACAGGTAATTGATGGGAGCCGGTGAGGACATGGATGCGGGGGAATCATCAATCGAGAAGCGAAAAAGCGGAAGAGCGGGTTGTACATCGCCCTCCTGCTGAACCGATAGAGCGGCCGGAACCGGTGCGGTCGGCTCAATGGATACGGTTGTATCCGACAAGATACCCGTACGTGAAGGATCTAAATCCCTGACCATCAAACGCCGGATATTGGCTATATACTGGGTCTGTGAGTCAATGGAATCCTCCAGTGCCTGGAGGCGCAAGGAGAACAACATCGTACTTTGCCGGAGTTCGCGAATATCCAGGCCAGGGATTAACCCATGGTATAGCGTAAAGCCCGTGGCACCGCAAATGAGGACGGTGTATATCGCGAGTATAGTAAAAAATGCTGTACGCGCGTGCATCCGTTTAGGAGAAAACTCGCTGTACAGTTCGTCCTCTTCCCCACTCTGGTCACCCTTCCAGACCATCACACGTCGTCCACGGCCGGACCGCCAGAAAACCTCGATCCAGAAGTTTACAAGTTCACGCCACGCGCGCATCATTCTGTTTAAGTCTTTGACTCACAGATTAATACAACTGTCTGAGAGACCTGGGATAGCTATCGAAAAACGATCTCACTAATAATACGTTTGCCAAGTTTTTCGTTCAGGCGATCACGCCACTGGACGCGATGCATGTGCAGTTCCTGACGCCAGGTTCCGGAGTTTAACTCCACATACATTTTGCCGCGGCGCACCCAGACCCGTTCGGTGACTCTCGCGATAATTGGACCCGCAATATCATGCCAGACTTCAATGGCCCTCGACTGATCTACACCAACTCTTACGCCGAGGTCGTCAATGGCGGCGTCAACCAGGTCGCCAAGGGCAAGCGGCGCGCTTTGTCTCTGCGAATCCATGAAAGTATCAGGCAACAAAAAGCACTGTACATCTTACATCATAGCATTGCATAGGATGCAAAATAAATCCGTATGAATAGCTAACCAATGTGAACAGGTACTGGTACCAAGAATTGCTTACGCATCCGGCTACAAAACTGTATCCTGTAATGGTACAGCTGAACGGCCGGGGGGATTCGGGTTACAGGCCCATCTGATCCGTGAAATGGATCTACACCGCAGCACATAACCAGCATGTTCGTTGAAAAGACAAGCTTAAGACCCGCGTACACTAGTCGGGAAAATGGTTGCTCGCGGATATAGCATTCCTTTGATGATCGGGGATGTGGTCAACCGGAGAACAATGTCGCCGAAGAGAAAAGTGATTATGTTTTGAGGCACAAGAATGGAATTTCCATGATCAATTCTCTGTGTGGTGGATGTTTGCACAGAGACTACAGTGGTTACTCGCAGCCGGGTTACTGGAATCAACGGCACAACAATTGCATTTGACTGGTTCGAATGGAGCGGGCAGCCGTCTTGTACAATGGACCACTGGTCCTGGGAGCACAGGAAGGTCAACGCTCCGAGCGTGATGCTTCTCTTCAAGAACGCGGCGGTTCAACTGGATGCTAGGATGAATGTTACTCGCAAGCTTCGTAGTGCGACTTAAATATCAATATGAAAGAATTTTTCTTGGTTATAGGACTCTGGACCTTCCTTGCGTTGCCTGCAGCCGCGCAGTTCCACAGTGACACATTGCGCGTCGACCTAAGGTCAGTCCTTGAACAAACCCTCTCTGTGAGTCCTGATGTTCGTGCTGCCCGGTCAGAGTCTGCCAGGGCCAGCGCCAGGTACGACCTAGCGCGAAGCAGCCGCATCTTGCCGAACGCAACAGTAACCAGTGCACTGGCCGTAGTGCCGGGAATAGAGAACCCTAACGATACACCGCGTGATCAGCTCTACCTGGATCCAGCTGTACGTAATGACTACAGCAATCTTCGCCCCTACGCCCAGGCAGAAGTGTCGTTCATCCAACCCGTCTATACCTGGGGAGCTCTGGGAAATGCAATTAAGGCAGCTGGTGCCGGAGCGGATCTCGAAGATGCTCGTGCGCAGGAGACGGGGATCGTGGCCTCCCTGCGGGCAGCCTCCCTCTATTATGATGTTCTGCTTACCAATGAACTGTACCGGCTGACTGATCGGGCGGGCGAGGTGGTGCGTATGGCTATGCAGGAAATTAACCGCCTCCTGGAGGACGGAGATCCAGAAGTGGATGATGCTGATCGCTACCAGGTGCTCATTACTGAACAGGAATACGCGCGCCGTGTTGTGCAAGTGACCCAGGAACGTCAAACCGTGCATGCCGCACTTCGCCGGCAACTCATGGCGGCCGATTCCGTCATTATTATTCCAGTTCGTAATGCCCTTGAACCACTGACCTTCATTTTGGAGAACCTGTTGACTTACCAACAAAAAGCACGCATGTATCGCCCAGAGATTCTTCAGGCACAGGCAGGCCTTGCGGCCACAGATGCACTGATTCGTGTGGCAAAGGCAGAATACTATCCTCAGGCCGTCTTCGGGCTTACCCTAAGTGCCAGCGGCGCTTCTAACCGGTACCGCCAACCCAACCCGTATATCAGCGATGGCTTCAGAAGAACTAGCGCCCGCACAGGTTTTGGATTGATTCAGGGATTGAACTTCCGGCAGACACGGGCACGAGTCGCACAGGCACAGGCGCAACACGTTTCCGCTGGACATCTGTCTGTAGCCGCGGAGCAACTGGTTTTGGCAGAGGTTGAACAGGCATGGCGTCGGGTGATCACGGAAGAGGCTGCGCTCGCCGCAGAAGATAGCTCGCTGGCAATCAGCAAGGAGTGGCTTCGTGTAGAGCAGATCAACTTTGATCTGGATCTGGGCGACACGGAAAATCTCGTAAAAGCCGTCCAGACCAACCTCGAGTCAGAAGCCCGGTACTATGAAGCAATCCGCCGGTATAACATGTCCATCCTGGAACTCCTGGCGGCCGCTGGACTGCTGACGCGCGAAATGAATCTATTCATTGAATAACCGAATCTGATGAAGCAGGCCCTGCTAATTGTCATAACTGGCATGTTGATGTGGATGCCCTCGGTCTCAGCCCAGGATGCAGAGAGCGAAGTGCGTACACTGATCATGCAGCGGGATCGCGATATAAAGGCAGCTGTTCGCTCGATGGAGAATGATCCCTCCCAGCGTGAAGTGGCACGATCACTGATCAATGATCGAATTGACTTTGAGGAGATGGGCCGGCTTGCGCTCGGACGTTACTATGAGGACTTGTCGTCTGATGAGCGTTCGGATTTTATCGAAACCTTTGGCGCGATTGTGCGCGCACAGTCGCTGGGAGACTTATCAGTTTATGAGGCCCCGGTCACGGTCAAGTCGGTGACGGTCACCGGTGAAAAAGCATCGGTAAGCACAACCTCAAGAGTGCGTGAGGCTGACCTTGATGTGGTTTACCAGCTGCACAGAAAAGATGGCGTCTGGTGGTTGCATGATATCATTATTGATGATGTGGGTACCGTAGAGGGATATTCAGTGTCCTTTCAGACTTTTCTGCGCAAGCGGGGATTTGAGGCATTCATGCAGAGTCTACGTAAGAGGCTTGCATCAGAGGAGGGCTGATCAGATAGGTCGAACGGCGTATCTTTATTGTCGATCAAGCACCAAAAATTTTTGATCCAGGAAGGATACGTTCTGCATACCTACGGAGAGGAGACCTATCTGCGGCATGCAGTTGCCTCGGTTGTTACGCTTCGACGGTACGACAAAGTTCGCCCCGTAGCGCTCTACTGCCCAGCTTCACACGCTGAGGTTTGCTATCGTAATGGATTAACTGATCTATTTACGACCATTGAGCTGCTGCCGGATGAGAACTGTTCAATTAACGGGTTCAAGCATCATCTGCATGAATTCAAGCCCTGGGAGCGAAGTCTGTACATAGATTGTGATATGGTTTGGTGCAGAAACCCAGATGCACTCTGGGCACAGCTGTCTGTGTACCCCTATACAATCACGGGACTGGAGCGGGCAGACTATTATTTTGGCGGCCCGAAGAATGCCGCGGTGATCCTGGAATTTTTGCGTGATCGCCGCCGTCGCACACTGAAACGGTTCGGGTTAACACATTTACCGCGCGTACAGGCCGGGATGATTTACGCAGCAGATCCTGAGGTGACAAAATCTGTCTGCGACGCAGCGGGGCGCTTTCGGACCCGTGTGTCCGAGACACACTTCAGAACACGATTACTGGAAGGGCGATCCGAAGAATCCTGTGAATGGAGCCTCGCAATGGCAATGAGTCACCTGGGGCTACCGGTATACCACTGGTATCAAGGCGTAAACAGTCCGCAACTGGATTATATACCCGGCATGACAGAGCACACGCCAGACTTTGAAAATGTGGTTTGTGACTACTACACTGACCGTTTTGTGTACGAAATTCGGGGCCTCAAGAATGCGCAGGTTCGTCAGTTCTGTTTGTGGCTGGCGGGTGAAGTGCTTCGAAAGCGGGATTACTTGAGGGTGACGCCATTTGCGCTGCATTTCAGTTGGCTCCACGCAAAGCAGCCATTCCGCGATTTTGCAGAGCGAGTATGGGCGCAGGTGACCGATTCCTCTAACTCCTGAAAATGAGGTGCCAGTAAAAAGTCAGGTAGTCTCTCGTATCCGGCAGCGCAAGAACAACCACAAAAATCGCAGCAAACAGGAGAGGCAGAACCAGGATCCCCAAGCTGCTTCCGCGGCCCTGTCCACGTACAAAAGCCGCACAGTCCACGGCACTGCCGACAATACAATATACTTTTACCGCAATCCAGGTCAATGCAAGGACGAGGGCCAGATGTCCAAACCGATCGGGGCTCAGGCTTGGGGCAATCATCACCATTGGTATTAATAATGCCATGGGAATATAGGCCATGCCACTGATGACAAAGAACTGCTCCATGGACGTATTGATTGCTTTACGCGCACCGAGTGTCCCGAAAGTGGCAGACAAAAGCTGGAACATCAGGTAGGCCGCGACCGTGACGAGTATCAAGAGACTCGGACTGGAGGCCAGGTTCGCCACGCGACCCCGGATATATGGATTTAGTGGATCTGCTATAGCCTCGGTCAACCGGAGATCTGTGAATGCCTCAATAAATATCAGTAATGCCGCAGCAGCAAGGAGTCCCTGTGCGACAACAAAAACAAAGGATGCGGCCCCCAAGAGTGCACACTCACGGTACAGAGTTTCCCTGTACAAAACCCGACTCAAAAAATATCGTCGCAGGATTTCGAAGAACCGTCTGAACCAGAAGCACAGAATGACAACCAGAAAGCAGGCGATCCAGGCCAGAATCAAGCTCCCAGCGGGCTTCTTGCGAGGATGGCTGCCCATGTCAAACGCAAAGATATCCTGGGTATTCGTATAGATGCCCTGGAGGACACTGTACGCAGGTCGTTCCCGGTCCGCAGCATCAATCAGTCCCCATTGGGGACCGGTATCTGCAAAATCCTGCCACCGATAAACAAAGATTACCTCTACGGTACTCTCAAGCAGTAGAGGCAAATGGTGTTCCAGGTAACGTGCCTGGGACTCGGGAGAATATTTTCGACGCAAGCCGAGAGTTTCATCATCAACCTTTTGCCCAATGCTTGCGAACCCAATCGGTGTTGGTCCCGCCCAGTTTTCCAGCACTGTCGCCGGCGTATATCCTTTGCGCGCATCCACCAAGACAAGATCAACATGTTCGGAACACTGATCCTGTTCCAGGAAAACAGTGGTGTAGTACAGAACAAGTTCGGAAGCTTCTTCGGCAAGCTGCTCAAAATACTCGCAGGCGCGAGGGGTGCTGGTATCGCTTTTGGTTGATACGCCAAAGTGCTGTGCAGACGGGTGGCGCAGGCTCACCAGAGTGGCTTGCCACACCAGGCGCTTCGCATAATCCAGGGAGTCCAATAGTATGTCAGCGGGCATAAACTCGAGGGGCATATCCTGAAACAATCGCAATCCAAGCGTGTCCGCAACCTCGAGCAGTGCGTTATCTGTGATCCAGGGTAGCCGAAGCGCCTCTACACCAGCTTGGTGCATTTTCAGGAGATGCCGGACAGTGGGGGGCTCAGGTGCATCCCAGACTACACCCTTGAGGGGCTGTGACTGGCTGTGAGCACGCTGAGTCCAGGCACATAGTAGAACCAGACCCAGAATCACATATGCGCGGTTCATGATGGATCAATACGTCGCCACGCTTCGTTGTCCTGCGAGGAAAACAGCATTCGCGAGCAGTAGTCGGCCGTTGTAGTAAAAGCCCCGATAGATCGGGTTATCAACGAAATAAATGACTTCGCCCCGTCCGATCGATTCCATGCCCAGCACCAGCGAGTTGCTCAGGGCGTCCTGTGCTTCCATACCTGCGAACCCCGCAACGCGGCTGCCCTCCTTGAGTACACCAACGTTCCATCCATCTTCCAGCCACGCGTAAGCTAGGCTGCTGCTCTTAAGTGTAAAGTAGTCCTGTTCGTAGCCAAATGCCAGGGGATGCGTGGTATCCAGTTCCGTGCGAAAGATTGCTCCGGTGACATCTTCGGTGATTCCATGGCGATAGCGGTCGGCGTAGGGTCGAAGCCGTACACTCAGTGAATCTTCATCCCCATCATCTTCGTCAGGCTTGATTTGCAGTCCGAAGCCGTCCTTACCTGCAAGGAAACGGGTTGCGTTGCCGAGCGAGATCAAGCGACCACCCTCCCGAAGCCAGTTCTGAATCTCTTCCAGTCGGCGCTCGCTCAAGACATCACCGTAGCTGCCGGAGGGTAATATGATCACATCGTAGCGAAACAGCGGCAGGCTACCAAAATCGTCGCTGTTAACCAGCGTAGTACTGTACTCGAGTTGTTCATCAAAAAAATGCCACAGCTCCCCGAGACTGTACGAACTGACGGCGGGCCCCGCAACTATGGCGATGCGCGGTGCACGCATAAAGACCACATCGCCTGAGCCAAAGTCAACGCCCTCGGTGACACGTGTTGTATTGACAGCATCTACATGCTGATTTGTGTGTCGGGCTGCCTGGATAACGAGGGAATCAAAAGCTGCCCCTGCTCCCTCACGTGTCATAATGAGCGTACCCTCGTCGTAGGATTTGTTATTGATTTTGAAGGGTACTTCTGCGTAGCGTACCTTCACACCTTTCCGCATAAGTGCCGCAAGGAATCGGGCATCCTCAAAACTCTTCCACTCGGCCAGATAGGCAACTGGCCGCGATGGAAGCGTTCTTGGTTCAGGAATAGCGGCGGTGGGTGCCCATGCTACTTCATCCTCCATAGCATACGCTTCCAGACCGTATACATAGGGCAGGGCCCAAGCTGTAATGTCGTAACTGAGCGAGTCTTCCAGTTCAGCCTCGGGTTCAAAAAGTACATTGGCCAGCACACCCTTCGGCTGTGCAGCCGGAACAACAAGGTCTCCAGATTCAATACCTACACGTTCTGTGGAACCTGACTGATAGGCAAACCCTTCTCCTGCACTCGCTGTGGTTGCGAACCCGTATGCAATGCCGAGGAGATCCAAATGATCGGCGAGTACACGAACCTTGTCCTCCTGGCCTATGTGGCGGACGACATAGGCAGCATGTGCTCCACTCGGTTGGGACGCAGCGCTCTGGAAATATTCGGCAAACTCGGTGGTAATACGGCCCCGCTGGTTTGAAGCAACCTCAATGGTAGACAGACTGGTCGTATAGTGATGTTCAATACGATCGGAGAGTGTCAGTGTATCCCCTTCGGCTGTAATGATACCTAGTCCTGCACGTCCTGAACCAGCCTGTTCATAGGTCATCCCAATTGCTCCATTGAACGTGGGCCATGTATCACCATAACCCGGATAGAAGAGGTCGAAAATCTGTCTGGTGAAGAACAACCAGCCTTGTTCATCGAAATAGCGTGCATGATTGGCACCTATGAGATCCTGTAGCTCGCGCTGCCACGCCGTGATGTACGCGTGGTAGGGCACAGCCGCCGGAGCAAAAAAGTAGGGGCTGTTCACGCCCTGCTCATGAAAATCGACATGGACATGAGGCATCCACCGATTATAGTGTGGAAGGCGCTGACGCGTTTCTATTTGTGTTCCCCAGGCCCAATCCCGATTCAGGTCAAAGTAATAGTGATTGGTTCTTCCCCCTGGCCAAGGCTCTGAGTGCTCACGCGCCTCCCCGTGCACGTTGTGTGTGTGCCCTCGTATTTGGCGGTAATAATGAACATAGCGGTCACGCCCATCCGGGTTAAGGCACGGATCAATGATAACCACTGTGTTTTCGAGCCATGTCTGTACGTTGGTATCCGTACTGCTTGTCAGTGTATGAATTACCGCCATTGCAGCTTCGGTACTCACCGATTCATTACCGTGGACATTATAGCTGAGCCAAACGATGGCCGGAGTGTCCTCTGCCGGAACTCCTTCCAGGAGGCCGGCCCGCTGCAGATTGGCAGTACGAATCTCCTCCTGTCTCGCCATATTACCCGGCGAGGAGATGATCAGGTACTGTAACACGCGGCCCTCGTTGGTGTGGCCGTACTCAACGCGATCCACATTCCCGGCGTTTTCCGCGACATGGCGGACATAGTCGGTCACGCGGTGATGGGGTGTGAAATGTTCACCGAGTTCGTATCCCAGGAAATCGGCTGGGCTGCGGAGTTGTGCTTCTGCGCTGTGAACAAGGGGAATAAGTAAAAAGAAACAGGCGAGGTAGCTTTTCATGATCCGTTGTTTTTCGAGCTATGTTCACGTAGTGCCTCAATGCGAAGTTGTGTGGTTACTCGGCCATTCCACCTGTTCTCCTCCACATAGCATAAAATATCCAGTCCAGTCTGTTGTGTGCGGGCTTTCTCGACAATGGCATGATGTCGGCCCTGCCAGAAACCGATGGCATCCATGACCATATTAGATTGTGGCTCTTTCAAGAGCATTTTCAGGTGCTGTCCTCTGCTGAGCAGACGCACGGATACAGGCTGCAGACCTTCCACATAGAAGAGTGGCGCTTCATTCTCTTTGCCAAAGGGCTCACAGGATTTGAGCACACGTTCAAATTTTCCCGGGATCATGGCAAGGTTCAACTTAGCATCATACTCCAGCTGCGGCTCAACCATCTGTCTGCCTACCTGTGAGAATACCTCGGCATTCAGTTTTTCTTTGAAAAGGGGAAGGTCTTCTTTTTTCAAGGTAAGTCCGGCCGCCTTCTCATGGCCTCCGAATCGGATCAACATATCCGCACAGCCTCTTATGGCATTAAGAATATGGATGTCACCATGTGTACGAACACTACCGAACACTTCGTCTCCGTCCGAATTTGGAACATCGGTCAGCATCACGGCCGGTCGTCCAAATTCCCCAACCATTTGTGATGCTGCCGAGCCCAGGATGCCTGGATGCCAATCCGGATGGTGAAGTACAAGCGCACTCGTATGAGATCCGGCCAGTTGTGTTTGCGCAAGCTTCTTTGCAGTTGGGCGTAGCCGTGCTGCCTGTTTTTTTCTGTCTATATTGAGATCATTAAGCCGTTTGGCACAAGCTGCGGCTTCGCTCTCCGATTTTGCCATTAACAGCGCGAGTGCCTCGTCCGCATGGGCAAGTCGGCCCGCAGCATTCAGGCGGGGACCAAGCTGCATAGCGATATTGTTTGCCGTCAGGTGTTCCTGTTCACACCCGGAAACGGACGTGAGTGCCCGGAGGCCTGTGGACGGTGCTGCGCTCAGCTTTTCTAATCCCTCGCGTACCAGGATTCGGTTCTCGTCCACCAAAGGCATGATATCGCATACCGTGGAGATTGCCACGAGATCAAGATATTCGTCCGCCCGACTGACAGGTTGACCAAGCTCTTCCAGCGTGACCTGGACCAGTTTGTAGGCAAGCGCACAGGCGGATACATCTTTCAACGGGTAATCGCATCCTTCCCGTTTGGGATTTACGTGCGCACAACAGAACGGATTTTTGCCTTCGTTCTGATGGTGATCACAGATAATGAGATCTATACCGGCCTCCTTTGCCAATGCTGCAGTTTCCTCATCATTCGTGCCACAATCCACGACAATGATAAGGGAGCATTCCCTCGAACGCGCAAGCTCAACACCGCTCGCATGAAAACCGTGATTCTCTTTCTGACGATGAGGGATATATGACGATGTCGTCAGTCCATTCGACTGCAAAAACTGCAGGACCAGGGCAGTGGAGGTGACACCATCCGCGTCAAAATCTCCGTAGACGAGTACTTTTTCCTTTGTCTTAATAGCCCGTGCGATACGCCGGCCAGCAACCTCAATATCCGCCAACAAATGCGGATCATAAAGGGAAGCCCGCGTTGCCCGGAAATAATGTCGCGCAGTATCCAATGAGTCAATACCTCGCAGTATCAGGAAGCGTGTCAGTGGCTTGGGTAGCGAGTTCAGCTCATCGCTGAGTGCCTGCACGGCAGCTTCATCCCTTACGGAACGTTCGGTCCATAGCATTTTTGTCGTAATATCCTAAACTTGAAAGTCGCAATATACGTCCAGTTTGACAGGTGTTAGGCAGATTTTGCAATAGACACGGTCCCTGCAACTCGCGAAGCGGCCATTCAGGGGCTGATTGCGCCTTTTTCCGGCTTTCCCTGATAAATTGCTCAGCCCTACCCATTCTGCGGCGACGTCCAGGCAATGACATCCAGATCATCCTGGGACACGCCGCGCCCGTTGCCGCGTGCCGAATGCTCAACATCCCAAGATCAAAAGGCGGGACGGATCATATCTCGAACCTGCAGTTACTTTGTGGACCCTGTAACCGGCTCAAAGGAACCAAGACACAAGAAGAGTTACTCGTACTTTTAACAGACAAACGATGGCTCAAGCGAAAGAAAGCAGCATAAAAACTGTATCCCAACCCCAGAAGCACCGTGCAGACGAGCTACTGGACGAACCTTGCGCAAACCCTCGTTACGGCGGATTAACGCTCCGTGAGGCCGTGCGTAAAGTGATGTTGCGCACGGGTGATCCACCGTCTGAGCGCTCCATACGCGAACCAAGAGACACGGATTTGCGGATAAATTCGTAGCTGAAATGTGCGAATCTTTTTCAACTAATGACTATAGGTCTGGTATAGGATTACAGGTTCCATTCATGGGTGGGGCGTTTGCTTAAAGGTTGATGTTCAGGCGATCTCTGCACAAATTTTCGGGTTCGGGCCAATCGGGAAGACACATGTTTTCCAGGTTTTGTCGTTCTGGGCTTCTTTTTTCGACCGTATCTGCACGGACGAGGGTTACTTCACGCCGCTTTTCGCCGGCGGGCTCTATGCCACCGCTCGTGTTGCTGCACCCGCTTCTTAACAATCTGTCCCAGCCGGTGCACATTCGCGGCTACGACGCCCAGCGCGACCGTCCGAACGAACCCGTCCTCGCCATGCGTCCGTACCTTGTCCAGTCCGCGATGGTTCAGATTATTGATCGCCGACTCAATGCCCGGATGCTTCCGGCGCGCCGCTGCAAACGCGGGTGCGGTCTCCCGCACGCGGTCCGCCTTTGACCACCGGCCCTTCTTCGGAAGCACATTCAAGTCCAGTAGTTTGTCCAACTCCGCACGGTTACGCGGTTAATGGTACCCTTTATCCATGCTGCACGAGACAATCGTCGGATACCGTCCCTTTGCATTCTCCATGAACGCTACGATCATGTCCGAGTCCACCCCTGTGTGCAATACCTCATGATGCAGGATGAACTGGTGTTGATCTTCCAGAAAACAAACCGGAAGTCCCAACTCTGCCAGAACCCCCGCTTTACCCTTGTTGATCCAGCCTGTATGCGGCTCATGGATTGAAAATACCTTCTCCGCGTGCGGAATCTTCTCTCCTTCGATCAATCTACGCCCAATTTGATCAATCTGACGCAAGGCATGGTCCAGATAATGTCAATCTTATCGACGGAGGCTTCAAGCGTCCGCAGTTCTTCGCAGCTGAGTGCCGCCCGCGCAACCAGTTTGCTGCACAATTCCAGATAGGCTTTGACCTGATTCTTATTGCGCTGTCGAGCAGAAGTACGCACCGCATTGAATGCAGTCTTCACTTTATTCGTCCAGTCCTTGTACTTGCGCCAGCCCTTGACCTCGTGTTCCTGACAGGTGCGTCCCAAAGCACGCAACAGGCAGCGCATCGCGTCCCAGAGCAAGCTCACATCGGTGGGCCAATGGACATGGGTTTTGCTTACCGCCGAATCTACCCGACACTCCAGCGGAGCCTCCGCCGCGACCCCCAGATGGGCATGCCCGCACGCCACCACGACCTCGTTGATCTCCTTCAATATCTCCGCGCTCAGCAGACTCACATTATCAATGATCGTCTGAAGCGCGTACTTCGTCGTCTGCTCCGCAGCAAACCCGTCGTGGCCCAGCATCTGACGTAAACTCAGATGATTGTTCGCCAACTCATGCAGACGATCAAAATCACAGTTCAGCGCCTGTTTGACCACACCCAAAACAAAAATGCGCCACAGATCCATCCCCGGGCGACCGTGGCTGTATACTGAGATTCAAATTACCCACCTAATGAGATTCAAATTAAATCTCATCTAGTGGGCAAAATCATCTCAATACACACGTGGAGGTGACTGACCCCCGGACGAACACGCTTTTTGAGAATCCCAAGAATCCTTCCACATATTTTGGTGTCGCCGTGCAACGCTTGCAACCCCATCAGCACCGCAGGAATGTCATCCCGTTACCTGAAATCAAATTCAATCTCTGCAATCGGAACCCTATAAAGATCATTTTGCAAATCGTATACGCTACGCAATATCTATGAGGAATGAATGAGGCGAATAACCATCCTGATTGGCGAAAAATACCCAAATCAGGCCAGATTCCCCCCCTTGTTGAGCCGATACAGACTAAGATTCGTGGAAACATGCACTGAGCACAAAAACCCCCAGATGCTAAAAATACCCCCCACAACAGTCCAAATGCCCCAAAATCCTACGGAATACGCCTACTGAAAAACACTATACTGACCTGTATCTGATTTTCGGGCAAATACTATATAGACTGGTAGCCCGGCCTTCATGCCTCATTTGATATTAGCGCCCAATTTGAGGGACGCTCACAAACGAGTATGGCAGTTGAATAGACATCTTGTTAATCCGCATCCAAGCAAACCGAAACATCGCACAAATATGGATCTCCAACAAGAATCTATATGATCAGCGGTTTTGCAGTGTGCGCCCTGCAAAATTTCGTACATTTTGTAGTATGGGGAAGGTGTGTGGGAAACCTTCTTTTTCAAACGAATTCCCAAAATTAGAGGCCCCTGCGATCGGCGGACGTTGTACCGCACAGATTCCAGAGAGGCCCTGCACAGTTGATACACGTATGTAGCGCCAGGTAAAGGAATACCAGCAGACAGCCGCGTTGCAGCACCGGCAGGAGCAACGTGCGCTGAGCGCCTACCATGATGTACAGGAGGAAGTTCGTGAGGATGGATGATACTACCGTCAGGCGTTCGCTCGAGCCTTGGTAAGTAGATCTGGACGGGGATGACACGTCGGCAAAAGGATATCCGCAGGAACGATCCGTATCCACCCGGGGGAAAAGTCTGTGAAAACCATAAGAATCGCGTTCTTACTGGATGGGCATGGACCGACTTGTGTTTTCTGGAAATTTTCGCTGTCTCCATTCCGAGTATGCCACTATTAGTGGCACTGACAATACAACTGAAATTGAGAGAACTTCTCTCACGCTTTTTCCCAAGACTATCCAATCTATCGCTTGCCAAACAATGCCTACAACAAGTACTATCCACAAGACTCGTTTAGCCTGACCCTTTCGGAAAAAAGGTCTCATAACTGTGAAAGCAGCAACCACAGCAAAAATAAGAATCAACTCTATGAACATAACTGCTGTCTGAATGCGCTTAAGTCCGGGTCGTCTGTGTCTGAACTACAATTGCCGCAGTAACATTCTACTCCACAAATGGCTCCAAATAATAGGTCCACGCCAGGGGGCAAAAACACCATTCCAATTCCACATAAAGACAGACATCGAAGCAATCCCCATTTCCGACAGTCTGTATATAACGCGGTTAGGTGAAGTACCAGTATACGACATTATTCCTAACAACCAACACCCGATGCATTTCATAGACCGAGGTCGTTTTCCTTTTCCCGGTCCATAAAAACCTCCCGGGCAACCGTCAGACGTTATCTGGAGGTTTGGGTGGACATTCAGTATCTGAGATTTTTGTGTTAAATGTTCGTATTCCAGGCGTACTAACTTCTGTCCCGTAAACTGGTTTTCCCCGGATCGATTTACCGCAAAGATAGGTGTCTCAAATTCTGTGGAGATTCGGTCAACAAGATCAATCATCTCTCTGAGACATATACCACAATCCTGATCGGTATGCACAACGAGAAATACCGATTCACTCACGGTTCGGATCAAATCTGGATCATACACGAATCCAAGACACACAAAGAGTTTTACCGCATCGGGTGCATATCCTGATCCACTTCGGTGACCAGGTACCGATACTCGTTCTTGATCATCCGAGTCGCAATCCGACGAATGTTGTTCAACTCATCCCGGATTGCGCCCAGCCGTCACGGATGCCGAATAGTTGAGTTTGGTGCAAACCAAATGGGCCGCATAACAAGCCAGTACCGCGATGAACAGACGCACTTCAATACGGATGTCTTTTCTTTTCAAACAAGGCGCAAAGATCGCCCTAGAAACGCGAGACAGTTCCGGGCGCGGAGAAAGCCCATTTGGTCGCATATGAATTATGCGCTAAATTGACCGCTCAGAAACTAAATTGGCATACTTTGGAGGTTGAGGGCTAGGCCGATCTGTATGCGAAGTACTCGTCTCTCCTGACTGGAAAATCGCACTGGATAAAGCAGACGGAGTCATGGGGAGGAGTATACTGAACTACCGGAATTGGACCTTTTACCGCAAAGATGGCATCGGCAGTGGATAACGCATCGGTAGAAAAACGAAACTGGTTCTTGATCATCGCCCCACTCTGGCTGGCGGTTTTTGTCGTTAGTTGTCAGCTCTTTATCGTGGCCCCTCTCCTGCCACTCATTCAAAATGAACTCCTCAATGCATCCACTCCGACCGACTTTGCGTTAGGGTTTTTGGGTTCGGCCTACTCTATTGCATTGGCAATTTCGACGCTGATTGTTGGTCCGGTATCCGACCGAGTGGGTCGACGAAAAGTATTGGTTGTAGGTACGGCACTCATAGCGGCGACGCTCTTTTTGCACGGTTTTGCCAGGCATTATGAATCGCTCTTCCTGGTCCGTGCACTTTCAGGAATGGCATGCGGTGTATACAGCGGAAGCATGGTGGCATTCGTAGGGGACTACTTTCCCTACAATCGCAGGGGATGGGCAACAGGTTGGATAATGACAGGGGTTGCGGCCGGCCAGGTTATCGGAACACCTGCTGCAATCCTGCTGGCAAATACGTACGGATTTCAGGCACCGTTTGTGGCCTTTGGTGTATTGATCGCTATAGCGAGCCTGATGGCTTGGCGTTGGTTTCCCCAGCCTAATGTGGAATACGATACAGCGCCCCTGTCACCTACAGCCGTACTTAATACCTACGGTCAACTCCTGCGGAGTCCAGGGCCGCGTGCAGGCGCGATACTTTATTGCCTCCTTTTCCTCAGTATTGGTCTCTTTTTGTTCTTTTTCCCGAAATGGCTGGAAGAGGATATGGGCATTTCGATACAGCAATTGGCATTGTTATTCGTGATTGGGGGAATAGGGATGACTGTGGGCACAACTATCGGGGGCATGCTATCGGATCGCCTGGGTCGAAAGCCAATCCTGATTCTTGCATGCCTGGCACTGGCTGTTCTGCTTCCGTTCGCAACCGTATGGATAACTGGACTTGTGAGTGCGACGGTATTCATTACAGTAGCAATGATTCTCGGAGCAATGCGAACAGGGCCAATCATGGCACTTCTCACCGCGCTCACCAGACAGGCGCAACGGGGAACCATGATGGGACTGGCAGTTGCATCCGGCCAGTTTGGATTGGGGATGGCAACAGCTTTTGCGGGCTGGCTTTACCAGAATCCCGGGTTCCTTTACAATATTCTGGCTGGTACGGTCGCCGTTTTGCTGATGGCTGTGGTGGTCTGGCGCATGGTATCTGAGCCTACAGAATCCTGAACGAGACCCCAACGGTCACGGCTTGTTTCTGCTGAATGTAGGGGGACAGATCCTTGTCTAAATGCGCCGTGTATTCCGTATTCACTTGAAGCCAGGAATTGACCTTCATGGTGACTAGGGTTTCCCAGATCATGTCCGGGGCGGG
The DNA here is from genome assembly GCA_022821385.1 of Rhodothermales bacterium. Lineage (GTDB taxonomy): Bacteria > Bacteroidota > Rhodothermia > Rhodothermales > Bin80 > Bin80. Next base: position 29,856 of record JAJEDR010000076.1, on the reverse strand, counting down.
TTGATTGAAAGCAGCAAAGAGTGTTAGTGTTGACTTCAGGTGCACATTCGTGAAAACGGACCGCTCAACAATAACCAGACCCGAAGCTCCGATCTGCCATCGCAAAGGGACATCCGGTGATACCTTATAGCGATCACGCAAAGCGCGGATGGTTACTACAGTTTGTTTAGCGGCTACACCAAAGCGCAGGTTGACCCAACTGTTTGCCTGATAATCAAGTCCCATGGTTTGGGTGAGGATCGCAGGTGAGAAGAAACCTGAGATTCTTTTGGTTTCCGCAGTCGGATCTTTGTCATTGTACCTGAAACCGTCAGCCAACTGGGACCGAAGCTCCAGTGTCACAGCAGGACTTAGTTGACCGAAAATCGGGACACGGGAAAACTTGAATGAGCTGCGCACGTGAATAATGTCCTCAGACTTGCGCAGATTGACGCCATTCTGCCTGACTACACCAATTGCCAGACGCGCTTCGTGTTGATGCTGTAATGTGGCCGCAGTTTTTTCGGCTTTTCCGCTTATGCCAACACCTAGCGCGAGGGAGCTTATCCCGCCATCATGCCATCGATAGAATCCCACCTGGTTAAAGGAAACCCTGCCCTGTGCTTCGGTCGTCCAGGTCGAATTTGACTGCGCAGCACAGGGCGCAGCGCACATCAGCAGGATTAGAAACAAAATCGGTGTGCGCATCCGTCCCCCTGGATTCCTGCACGCAAAAATTTGTCTACACAAGCCTATCACTCAGCCATGCTGATGCGAAGGCGATTACGGGCGCGTTCAAGTGCCTGTTCCGCACGCACACGATCCAAATCAGCGGATGCCTCCTCCAAGCGCTTAAGTGCGCGCTGTTCTGCATTTTTGGCGCGATCCGTATCAATATCAGTCGCGGGCTCAGCAGTTTCCGCCAGAACGGTAACCACATTACCAATCACTTCTACAAATCCCCCGCTGGTGGCGAACGTGAGTTTTTCTGTACCTGACGTGGTTAGGACCAGCGGCCCCACGGTCAGCGACGCAATCATCGGCGCATGATTGTAACGGATCTCGAAGCCACCGTCCGCACCAGGTGCACGTAACCCTGTAACGAAGCCCTGAAATACCTGTTTATCGGGTGCAACAATATCGACACGAAGCGCACGCTGTACTTCGGCTGCCATTACCCTTCTGCAAGTTTTTGTTCACCATCCTCAATGACCTCCTCTATGGTGCCTTTGTACGTAAAAGCCGATTCTGGCAGATGATCCAGCTCACCCGTAAGAATCATGCGGAAGCCCTTGATCGTGTCTGCAATCTTAACATACTTGCCCTTGGCACCGGTGAATTGCTCGGCAACGAAGAATGGCTGGCTCATAAACCGTTCCGCGCGCCGAGCGCGCTGCACAACGAGCTTATCCTCATCGGAAAGCTCGTCCATCCCCAGAATAGCAATGATGTCCTGTAACTCCTTGTATCGTTGCAGAAGCTGTTTTACATCCTGCGCGGTGGTGTAATGCTCATCTCCGACTACTCTGGGAGTCAGGATTGTAGAATTTGAGTCGAGTGGATCAATCGCGGGGTAGAGCCCGAGGGAAGCAATGCGACGCGAGAGAACGGTAGTTGCATCAAGGTGTGCAAAAGCAGTCGCTGGCGCAGGGTCCGTAAGGTCGTCCGCCGGCACGTATATCGCCTGGACGGAAGTAATTGAGCCGCTCTTTGTCGAGGTGATCCGCTCCTGAAGCTCGCCCATTTCTGTAGCAAGCGTGGGTTGATAACCCACCGCACTGGGCATACGCCCCATAAGCGCACTTACTTCCGAACCGGCCTGTGTGAACCGGAAGATATTGTCAATGAAGAGCAGTACATCACGACCACCCAGATCACGGAAGTATTCGGCAATGGTCAGTCCACTGAGCCCCACGCGCGCCCGTGCACCCGGCGGCTCGTTCATCTGACCGAACACCAGACTGATGCTGCTCTCTTTGATGATATCCATGTCTACCTTGGACAGGTCCCATTCACCTTCCTCCAGGGCTTGCTGGAACGCTTCTCCGTACTGCATAACTCCGCTCTCAATCATTTCGCGAAGTAAGTCATTCCCCTCACGTGTACGCTCACCAACACCGGCAAAGACCGACAGGCCCTCGTGCGCCTTGGCAATATTGTTAATCAACTCCATGATCAGCACCGTTTTACCGACGCCTGCGCCACCAAAGAGGCCGATCTTGCCGCCGCGCGCGTAAGGTTGAATCAGATCCACCACTTTAATACCCGTCTCGAGCATTTCGACGCTGGTGGACAGATCACTAAATGGCGGCGGTTCACGGTGAATAGGTAGCTCCCCGTCAGATTTAGGTTGAGGCAGGCCATCAATCGCGCGTCCGACCACGTTGAACAGACGACCACGGATATCCGCTCCGGTGGGCATAGCTATCGGCTGTCCTGTACCATTTACGGGAACGCCTCGAGTCAGACCATCGGTGGAGTCCATGGCTATGGCCCGGACACGGTTTTCTCCGAGGTGCTGCTGCACTTCAAGGACGAGAGCGTCCTGACCCTTTCGGTCAATCTCCAAGGCATCCAGGATATCCGGTACCTCACCGGCAGAAAAAGCGACATCAACGACAGGTCCTACTACCTGTACGACTTGACCGGTTGTGGTCATTTTCAATTAAGACTGATTTTGTTAGGTGGAAAGTTACGCAACTCTGCAACAGGCACGTACAATAATCGGAACGCGCTCTCCCGAACCGCGGGCTTTAACGAGGCTCAGGCAAAATGGCTTCATTGTATTTCTTCGCATAACAAGCTCAACTGGATCTAATCCGTATAGGCTTTATTACCCTGAACGAATTATTGTAACCCGGTGTTTACTTTTTGCTGGAGCGTTTCCGGTTCTCCATTCACACTAGATCAATAGAAGATGCGCCTCTTAACCTTATCACTACTGCTATTTTGTCTGCCCGCGTACGGACAGGGAGTGCAGTCCATTACCGAGAAAACAAAGGACATGGACAAACGGGACGGTTTCTTTCCCGTGTACTGGCATTCGGATTCCGGTGAAATCTATCTTGAAATTCCTGCATTGAATCAGGAGTTCATCTATGTAACTTCCATGCCTGCAGGGTTGGGATCCAATGACATTGGATTAGACAGAAGCCAGTTAGGCAGTACGCGCCTGGTCCGGTTTGAGCGTAGCGGGCCCAAGATTCTTCTCGTTATGCCAAACCTGCGCTATCGCGCTGATTCGGAATCAGCAGCAGAGAAAGCCTCCGTCAGTGAGGCCTTTGCGGAAGCCATCCTCTGGGGGTTCAAAGTTGAGGCCGAGGAGGAAAACAGAATCCTTGTAAATGCGACAGATTTTGTTGTTAGAGATGCTAACGGAATTACTCGCAGGTTGCGGGGGGCGCAACAAGGTAATTTCAGTCTGGACAAGAGTCGAAGCGCTCCCATTCCAGATATGCTTAAGGCCCTCCCGCGAAACACCGAGATGGAAGCGAGAATAACGTTCACGTCTGATGCTCCCGGACGCTTCGTACGTGATGTGGCAGCTGATCCATATTCGGTGACCCTAAGTGTGCGACACTCATTTGTTATGCTGCCCGATGAAGGGTACACCCCCAGAGTGTTTCATCCTGGAGCCGGGTACGGTGCAATTAGCTACATGGATTATGCAGCGCCCATCGGAGAGGATATGGTGAAGCGCTACATTCGGCGTCATCGTCTGATCAAGGCGGATTCAAGTGCAGTACTCAGCGACCCCGTGTCACCCATCGTGTACTATCTGGATCCAGGTACACCCGAGCCGGTCAGGGGAGCGCTCCTGGATGGTGCCCGATGGTGGTCAGATGCATTTGAAGCAGCTGGCTTCTCCAATGCTTTTCAGATTGAAATATTGCCGGATGGAGCAGACCCAATGGATGTGCGCTACAATACGATTCAGTGGGTGCACCGTGCTACTCGCGGCTGGAGTTACGGATCAAGTGTGACAGACCCCCGCACCGGTGAGATCATCAAGGGGCATGTGTCGCTCGGTTCACTCAGGGTCCGACAAGACTACCTTATCGCCGAAGGGCTCCTTGCCCCCTACGGTGACTCACTCACATCCGACGATCCAATGTTGTCCATGTCGCTCGCACGTATCCGACAGCTGTCTGCTCACGAGGTCGGACACACGCTTGGCCTCAGCCATAATTTTGCGTCCTCTGTCAACGCTCGGGCGTCCGTCATGGACTATCCTGCCCCATATGCCCTGTTTAATGAAGCCGGAGAGATCCAATTGGATGGGGCCTACTCAACCGGTATCGGTGAGTGGGATAAGGTTGCCATTGCCTATGGGTATGCTCAGCCGTTACCAGGTGACAGCGAAGAGGGGCTACTGAGCGCAATCCTGCAGCAGGCCTGGAATCGTGGCTTGCATTATATCACCGACGCGGACGCACGTCCCGCCGGTGCAGCACATCCGCTCGCCAACCTCTGGGACAATGGTGACGAAATGGTAAGCGCCCTTCAGCACGAAATGGCGATCAGGGATGCTGCTCTGGCGCGTTTTGGTCAAGAAGTTATACGTAAAGGACGTCCACTGGCAACCATGGAGGAAGTGCTGGTCCCACTCTACCTGCGACACAGGTATCAGGTGGAGGCTACGGTCAAATTACTGGGCGGAGTAACCTACACCTATGCGATGCGTGGAGACAGTCAGGCACTGGTGGAGCCGGTTACGGGTTCGGTGCAACTGGCAGCGCTGGAAGCATTGTTGGAGGCAGTTTCGCCGGAGGCTCTTCGCGTCCCGGAAAGTGTCCGAACCGGCATGCCTCCCCGCCCACCTGGGTTTTCGGCGCATCGCGAGTTGTTTGATCGCCACACGGGCCTGACCTTTGATGCTTACACGCCTGCTGCTGCGGTTGCTACGCTGGTATTTGCTCAGATCCTCAATCCAGCGCGCACAGCCCGTATGACGTATCAGCGAGACCACGACGACACCCTTCCGGATTTCCATGGCATTATGGAGATCGTGAGCGACGCAGTCTGGGGAATACCTGTTGCAGATGATCCGTACGATGCCGAACTGCAGCGCGTAGTGCAACAGGTGTGGATTGATGAATTGATTGGATTGGCAAATGAGCGTGATGCCGCCCCCGCGGTGCGGGTGATGGTTATGGAACGGCTTCGTGAGTTCACGGAGTGGCTCGTGGAGGCTGAGGTGCCTCAGCGGGATTCAGAAACCCGCTATCATCGCAGGATGGTACTGGATCAAATTGAGCAATACCTCTTGAGAGAGTACAGCCCTGATGACCGCCGACCACGTGCAGTGATGCCACCTGGCTCTCCGATCGGCGCTGACGTACGCCGCCAAACGCACCGCGCGCTACTCTCAGCCACTGCAATTGAGTGGTGCAGCCACTGAAACGTCCTGCGTGATGTCAAAATCGAAGAACCCGGATAACTTGAGGGAAGTGGCGACCCGTTACCTCTGCGATGCGGTAGGGAACGAACAGGCGGAATTTCGTGACGGGCAATGGGAGAGCATTGAGCATGCCGTAAAGGGGGAACGGGTCCTGGTTGTCCAGCGAACGGGTTGGGGGAAGACGATGGTCTATACTATTGCCACCAAGATCAGGCGGGAAGCAGGCCTGGGACCGTCGCTGATGATATCTCCGCTTCTCGCGCTGATGCGTAATCAGGAGGATGCAGCGTTTACGCTTGGGCTCAAGGCACGCAGGATGACGGGCGATAATTTTGGGGATTGGGGAGAGATTCGGGAGGAACTCCAAAATGACGAGGTGGATATCCTCATGATCACGCCCGAGCGGCTGGCTAGCGGCCATTTTACCCGGAGCACGCTGCCACTGATCACAAGGGGCCTCGGAATGCTGATCATAGATGAGGCCCATTGCATATCAGATTGGGGACATGATTTTCGTCCAGATTATCGGCGTATTCGCAGGGTTCAGCAGGCTATTCCGAAGGGAGCTGCCATTGTAGCCACGACTGCTACGGCGAACGATCGCGTCGTCCAAGATGTACGGCAGCAGCTGGGCGGAGATATTCAGGTTAGTCGCGGGAGCCTAGTGCGGCGCAGCCTACAGCTTCACAACCTCACGCTGCCTGATCCCAAAGTGAGACTGGCATGGATAGCACAGGTGGTGCCACGTCTTTCGGGGAGTGGGATCATTTATGTTCTCACACGCAAGGATGCGGACCTTGTCTCTTCCTGGCTTCGGTACAAGGGGATCCAAGCGGCATCCTACTACGGTAACGCAGGCCAACGGGAAGAGTTGGAACAACAACTCCTAAACAACCAGATCAAGGCCCTGGTTGCGACTATCGCCTTGGGGATGGGTTTTGATAAACCTGACCTGAAGTTCATTATTCATTACCAGAGACCTGGGTCTGCTGTGCATTACTACCAACAGGTGGGACGAGCAGGACGAGGAATTGATGATGCCTACGGTTTTCTGCTTTGGGGGGAAGAGGATGAGCGTATCGTTGATTACTTCATGGATAATGCCTTCCCCCCTCAGAATGAGATCAATCAAGTGCTCGATGTGCTCGAGAATGCGGATGGCGGTTTAGAGATTGATGCAATCATGGCGGCGGTTAATCTAAAGAAATCCAAGATCGAGAAGGTGCTGAAGCTCGCCTCTCTTGAGTCCCCCGCACCGGTTATTCAGCAGGGGCGGGAATGGTATGCAACTGGTGAAGCCGGTGGTTTCAAGGTTGATCCAGAGTACATTGCCCGGCTACGGAGAGTTCGCGCATCTGAGAAGGCGCAGATGCGTAAATACATGCGTCACAGTGGATGCCTTATGGCATTTTTGCAACGGGCCCTTGATGATGATTCTGCGCAAGACTGCGGCCGTTGTCGGAACTGTATGAACAGGGCCAACAAGTCTCACCAGCCCAAACCGGAGTTGGTAATTGAGGCAGAACAATTCATCAAAAAACGACGGTATGCTATATCGCCCCGCCGTGAGTGGCCAATCGCAGAAATCTCGGATCACCCCATTCACGAACGCGGCATCACGATTGACAAAGCTCATCGAATGCTGCCGGGGTTTGCGCTTTGCAGAGCTTTTGATATGGGACTCGGTGATCAAATTTTGAGGGAGCGAAATTATGGAAACCAGTATTCAAAGATAGTGGTGGATGCGTTCGTTCACAGGTTACAGGAATGGGCTAAAAACAAAGGAATCGGATGCGTAACCTATGTGCCTCCCCGCAACAACAGGCGGCATGTGCCTCTCTTGGCAGCGGCAGTTGCTGAGCAACTTGGAAGACCTCTGGTTCACGCTGTTGCGAGGACGGGCGAGGGGGCACGGCAGAGTGATCAGAAAAATGAGGTGCAGCGTGCTCTTAATGTGGCCAATGCATTTATGATCGAGAGATCCTGCAAACAGTCAACGCTCCTGATCGATGACATAAGTGTCAGTGGTTGGACAATGGTCACAGCTTCTGCGCTGCTGCGCCATGATGGATGTCCAAGCGTGCGACCGGTGGCCCTGGTCAAACATAGCTTGTCTGGATGATCATGACCTGGCCCCTGTCCGACGATACCAATGTGACTTTGCTTCTATGTGCCTGGTTCGGTGGAGAACGGGAGCATAAGCCGCTCACATTACCGGAATATAATCTGCTGGCGACATGGCTTCACCAGAATGACCATCGTCCAATGGACCTGGTCAAGCGCTCGTGTGCTGAAAATGCGGCACAGGAGACGCGCCTTGGCTACCATCGTATTTCCGGGCTTCTGGAGCGCAGGATTACTTTGGGATTTCACCTTGAGGAGTGGCAGCGCAGAGATTTTTGGATCCTTGGCCGCGGGGATGCAGCGTATCCGAAAAGAATAAAACAGTCCATGAAGTCACTGGCACCCCCAGTCCTGTTCGGGACCGGGGAAGTAACGATCATTGATCAGGGCGGCACAGCGATTGTAGGACCGGAGGGGGCAACGCGGCAGTCAGCGGAAAGCGTCCAACAGCTGGCAAAATTTTATGCAGAGAATGGTCATGCAATAATCGTTGCTGGGAGACAGTCTATTGGGGAAAATGCAGTCAAGAGTGCTCTTGATGCTAAGGGATCCGTTATATGGGTGCTCCAGGGAGATGAACTAAGTATACCCTTGGAAAAACCAGTTCGCAGATCAAGGACGGCCGGAAAAACGGTTTTGCTATCTAGTCGCAGTCCCGTTGATAAACGGTCATTGAGCGAAGAGCCACAAGTGGGACAAATGCTGATGACATTGTGTGATTCGGTAGTCTATGTGGATAGCTCAGAGATCAGTACGGACTGGTATTGCGTTGAATCGGCCGTGCGTGAATTTCTTGAATTGAAAAAATGTTATGTGCATGTTAGTGGAGAGCCCACAGAATCCGTATTTGAGTTAACCGACTCCGGCGCGGAGCTATTGAAAAAAGAACTGCTTGAGATCAGCGATGAGCCTCCGGAATTGCAGCCGGAAGTTATTGAGGGCTCGCCAAAACGCTCAGATACAAGCCAGCAAGAACACGCACAGACAGACGATCCCGATCCTGAGATCAAATTGAGCGAGGCGGCAGCGTCGCAATCAATTGATCAGGAAAGTAGCTCGGAAGAGGTACGCGAATCGGAAGCGGTACACACTGAATCCGATGATGAAGTAAAGCAGGAGCCCCAGACAGAGACTGCGGATGATCGGGGAGATTCCCCTATCTACAGAGAATGCATTCAAGGCGAGTTGTTTGAACTGGACGAGGTGTCGACAGGCAGACAGGAAAACATCGAGGATGATGACGACGAAGTCGACATACTCGCGACCACAGACTTGAGCGCCCAGATCGACTTGTTTAGCTCCATTACCGATGAGTGAATTACCGGCTGATGATGCCTGTGCAGTGCTTTTGCTATGCGCATTTCAGGGAGGTGAAGGGAAGCACCATCCACTACGGCTTGCGGAGTATAACCGTGTGGCCACCATCCTTTATCGGCGTCAAAAGAGACCCGCGTTCCTCCTTGGTGATGCACCTGTACATGAAATTGCCAGAAGCGCCCAAGTTGATCCTTCCCGACTTCAATGGCTCTTGGATCGTCGAATCAATCTGGGGTTTTGTCTGGAAGAATGGCAGCGAAAAGGTTTTTGGATCTTTGCCCGAAGCGATGAAGATTATCCAGGAAGGATTCGAAGCAGGATGCGCGTAGAGGCGCCGCCGTTGATCTTTGGTACAGGAAATCCGACGCTTCTGACGAACGGGGGATTAGCCATTATTGGACCTGATCGTATCCCGCCGGGCCGGTCAAAAAAAGCCTGTAAAGCTGCTAGAGAGGCCGTGAAAAAGGGACAGACCGTCATTGTGGTTGGACACCTCAAGATGGCAATAGACCTTGTGAAGACAACCCAGGAGCACTCAGGGAGTGTCATTTGGATATTGCACAATGGACCTCTTAAACAGCGTCTCGAGAAACCAAATCGTCAAGCGCTTAGCAGGGGACAAATGGTTCTCATTACGGCGCAGAGTCCAGAAGCTCCGCAGAAATCCGGTGATCGAGGAAACGTTGGATCTTTAGCAGCAGCGTTGGCTGATGAGCTGCTCTATGTGGATGGCTCAAAAAACAGCAATGATCAATTTAGGACAGCTTCTGCAGCTCTTGGGTTTGCCAAAACCGCGGACCATTTTCTGCGGTCGAAACTGTTTAGGTTATTGGTTGGACGTAAAGTTTCTCAAACAGTCGAACAGCTTAAGGAGCTCGGGGCGGTGGCGTAGTTGACTGTATCACGCTGAAATGGTCGTGTCCTGCTGGCACCAACGGTTCAACGGAGTCATCTGTTCGATGAAGCAGGATGTCTTTTTCCGTGATGACTCCAATCGTGTAAAAGGATTTCGGATTCGCCTTTTGTAGGTCTTGCGCCGAAGCTGTGAAGAGTAATTCATAATCATCTCCTCCGTTGAGAGCATAATCAACGGACCCCCGCTCCAGAACGGACGCAGCCATCAGTGCTTTGGACAGGGGTAGTCTGGATTCCCGTATCGTGGCTCCACACCCCGACGCTGCGCAAATATGATGTAACTCATTCGCCAATCCGTCCGAGATATCAATGAGGGCGGAGGGGCGTATGCCTTGCGAGGCCCATTCTTTAACAAGATCTAATCGGGGGTTTGGCCGTAGGTGACGGGCGACAAGAAAATCCCAAGCCTTTGATCCAACTGCCTCGGGTTTAATTCCGTGGCGCAGAATGTCCAGCCCCGCAGCGGCATCCCCCAGCGTTCCGCTCACACATATCCGGTCACCTGGTCGTGCGCCGTTTCTGTAGACGATTTCTGACGCCTTGGCTTCACCAATAACCGTAATGGTAAGCATTAGAACGGGTGCGCGTGTAGTGTCTCCGCCTGCAATCTGCACCCCGTGGGCGGAAGCACTAGCCGCAAGGCCTCTATAGAGCGCTTCCAGGTTTTCCATGGACACGGATCCGGGTATCCCGAGTGCTATCGTAGCCAGAATAGGGCGACCGTTCATCGCAGCAATATCACTGAGGTTGACGGCCATGGCCTTATAGCCAGCGTCCTCCATGCTATAGAACGCAAAATCGAAATGATATCCTTCGATCAGGGCATCTGTTGTCACCACCTGTACCCTATCGTGATTGGTGCGATAAACCGCCGCATCGTCACCGATCCCCGCAATAATCGGAGGCTCGACGTTCGGGGAACCAATAGAGGTCAGTTGATGGATCAGATTGAATTCCCCGGCCTGCTCAATACTGGACATGGCTTGTGGAGGTAATTGTTCGCGCCAAGCTCTCGAGGTGCAAGCACTGGTTAAGGCAGGGCGCTTGTTTATCCGTTCATTGTAATTACAACCGTGCATTTAACGTTCCCTAGAAATTCAAATCTGAGCCAAGGACTGATATGGCAGCCCACTATCAAACCTCGGTCTTCAGTGCTTCCCAGCCGTGGTTGCTCTTTTTTTTTGAGGTTGAGATCTCTGAATGCACTCACTGATTTGTCATCATACATATTCTTTGGGGAGCAACTTACAATACTTAACAAGTGAATTTCGTATCCTAATTGGCACAACGGCAGTCGTAAATCGAACTAGGGACAATGAGTGATACAAAGAACTGTTGTAAATTAAACGTGAATACTTGGCTCCTTGTGGGCGCAAATGTGTGGCTTGCCGCTCTAATCGCCCTGATGTGCTACCTGTTGTGGGGAGGATTCTAGCTGCCTTCCTGCAGGTGGCGCAAATGCACCATCGCAAGCGTTTCACTCCCACTACATCCAGCGAAACACTAGATCAATTCTACCGTGAATATTGCGGGTAGAACCAATATGTAAACAGTCCGCTGGCGCACGGTACGCGTGACCTCAATCGATAGTTGAATGCATAGCATACGTCTGCGATGGATCTCGTCGGCCTGTATGCGCTCCCACCGCCAGTGAATCTTTCAATTGTCGCCGGAGAAAAAAGTAACTGTCACTCAGCAATTTGGGGACGCACATATTATATTATGTCGTCGTAAGTCAGCCTCGTTGACCTAGGCAATGAACTTCCAAAGATCTGCATGCTATTCTGCATTATTCGCACACCTGCTTTCCCTGGCGGCCTCTTTGTGGGCTGGTAACGCACAGGCCCAGCCGGCCTTGGACCAGCCCATACCCGTCGACAGCGCCGTGACTGTTGGTCAACTGGACAATGGCATCACATACTACCTGCGAGAAAACCACGAGCCATCAGCCCGCCTTGAACTTCGACTGGCTGTTAACGCCGGCAGCGTCCTAGAAGACGATGATCAGCGCGGGCTAGCTCATTTTGTGGAGCACATGCTCTTTAATGGCACGCGGCGCTTTCCTAAGCAATCGCTCTGGGCGTTCCTTCAGCGCATCGGCATGCAGATAGGCCCGGATATCAACGCCTATACGTCCTTTGATGCGACAGTGTACCAACTCCAGGTACCTACCGACAGCATGGAGGTGGTGCGCACCGCATTCCAGATCCTCGAAGACTGGGCAGCCCACGCCACATTGAGCGACGAAGAAATCGACAACGAGCGTGGGGTAGTGCTGGAGGAATGGCGCAGCAGACGTGGTGCATCCAGACGCATGCTGGACGAAGCACTTCCTGTGATTCTGGGCGAGTCCCGCTACGCTGAGCGATTGCCCATTGGAGACACGCTAATTATCAAAAACAGCTCATATGAGGCCGTGCGTCGCTTTTACGAAACCTGGTATCGGCCGGACCTGATGGCTGTTGCTGTGGTAGGAGCTCTGGACGTGAAAACTATGAAATCGCTCGTAGAGGAGTACTTTTCCAATCTCACGCCAACCGCGGATCCGGTGCCACGTCCAGTATTCGGTGTGCCGCAGCTGGAAGAAACGCGCTATAAAGTCGCAAAGGATCCGGAATATTCTTCCTTTCCGACACTATCGGTGAGCTACAGGCAACCGGAGGCGGTTACGGAGACCATTGCTGATTATCGTCGGTCCCTGGTGGCAGCATTTGCAAGGGGACTGCTTACACGACGCCTCATCGAAATAGCCCAAGATGGCTCGCGAGCGCCCTTTGTTGCAGCGAGCACAGAATTCGGCGAAATTGTCAGGAACGTGCCACATTTAACGCTTCGGGCATTTGTTGCCGAAGATAGCCTAGTCGCTGCTCTCCGCACGCTGATTCTTGAGGCAGAGCGAGTCAAGCAGCACGGCTTTACATCCAGCGAGTTGTCACGCCACAAGGAATGGTTCATTCGCTTGCGCGAGCAGGCGTTCAATGAACGCGACAACATCCCGTCGGCCCGGATTGTGGAATCCTATGTCTCCCACTACATTGAAGGCTCTACCATTACAGGTGCGGCAAATGACTATCAGCTAGCCAGGCAGCTTGTACCTACCATTACATTAGACGAAGTAAGTGCGCATTTGCCGGAAGCGCTGAGTAGCCTAGATCGAGTAGTCACAGCAAACCTTCCGGAAAAGCCCTCGCTCGACTGGGTTACCGAAGAGGTTTTGGCAGCTACCTTCGAGCAATTTGACGGAACTCCAGTAGAGCCGTATACCGACACTGAGGTGGATGCCCCCTTTTTTGATGAGACGCTGAAACCAGCCGCTATCGTAAGTGAAAGCACGATTCCCGAGCTCGGAGTAACGGAGGTTACACTGGCCAACGGCATTCGTGTCGTGATGAAGCCGACGGATTTTCGTGCCGACGAGGTTCGATTTACATCCTTTAGCGAAGGGGGTACCTCACTCTATAGCGACGATGAATATCATAATGCACTGTATGCTGCTTCAATCGTGATGGGCAGCGGCGTTGGCGCTTTTGATCAAGTAGCGCTACAGAAAAAGCTTTCGGGCAAACAAGCATCCGTGTCGGCATCCATTAGCGAGCTTTTTGAGGGATTCAGTGGTCAGGCATCGCCCGACGACCTGGAACTGCTATTCCAGCTTATTCACCTTCGCGCCACGCAGCCGCGCCTTGATTCATCTGCATTCTTGAGTTTCATCAACGTCCAACGAACCTATCGGGCAAACCGGGACAACTCTCCCGGCGCGGCGTTCAGCGACACACTCCAGTCTACGCTAAGCATGCATCACACGCGCTCCAGACCTGTAACGGTGGAGGATCTTGATCGCATAGACATGGAGCGCACCCTGGAGATTTATCAGGAACGGTTTGCGGACATGGACGACTTCGTCTTTGTCTTCGTAGGGGCATTTGATGTCGACACACTGACTGCGCTGACTCAAACGTACCTCGGTACACTGCCTGCAACGGATCGGGAAGAAACGTGGCGGGACATAAACAGGCGGGCTCCTGAGGGAACGGTGATCAAGACCGTTTTCAAGGGACAGGAACCGCAAAGTCGCGTCAACATCACCTTTAACGGTCCCTATGCGGATTCGAGACAGGCACGCCATCGCATGGTATCCCTGCAGATTCTCCTTGATATCGTTCTTTTTGAGGAATTGCGCGAAGAGCGAGGTGGCGTATACGGTGCAGGGGTCAGCGCCGCGCCGCTGCGATGGCCGCGAGGGAATTACAGGTTTGCGATCACCTTCGGCTGTGACCCTGAACGCGCAGAAGAGTTGACGCGTGCGGTCTTCGAGACGATAGATGACATCAAGCGCAACGGCGTAACCGAGGACTATGTATCTCGAGTAAGGGAACGGCAGCGGCAGGCACGAACAATCAGCCTGGAGCAGAACGGGTTCTGGGTTAATGCACTGCGTAGTGCCTACTACCGGGACCGTTTTTCTGAGCCGCTGGATATCCTTAGGTACGATGAACTCGTGGACGGGCTGACGGCAGAGGATCTGCAACAGGCTGCTATAACGTGGCTGACGGACCGCTTTGTACAGGTAACGCTTTTCCCCGAACAGCCCTAGTGCCGAAGATTTCACGACCTGTGCCGAGATTCGACCACATGCTACACGTGCAGACGCAATTGAGCGAGTTCGAGGCTACAAGATTAAACCCCTGTGGTTGCACACCGGATCTACACTTAGGGCGTGTAAGGGGGCGCAGGCACCACATTCCGGCCCGCGTTCGAGACTCATAGGCGGTTTCGGACGCAAGTGTGCGGGAGCTTGCACAAATACCGGCCGGGTCAGATCCGGGCTCTTGGGGCCGTGTGCACGTTCCGGCTCCGCTAGTGCTACATAGCCTGCGGTATGTTGCAGTCGCCGAGAATCCTTGCGAACCCAGAAAACCGTGTTCGCAGTTCGACACCGAATGGAGAGGCAAGTGTATCACTTGAACGACATTGCGGTTTATAGTCCATAGAAAAAAACGGCCCCGCAGGGTCTCCACACGCCTTTCGCGGTATTAATCATAAAGTTACCTGTCCGGCACCATACGCTTGAGAATGGCATACCGGCACTTGAATCCTAGTTTCTAATAAACCACATGGTGCCACCGGCAAGTAGACGCGTACCGAACTCCTTGCAGAACCTACGCCGATGCGAACGCAGCCACTAGGGCCGCTGGGTAATTTACTCCGAATTACGTCCCTTCGGCTGAAGTCAAAGTCGCTCTTATTCGGACATTTGTTCTCAACAATTGTCGGCTGTCCAACGACAATTGAAAATAGAACCCCACGTCGCGCTCCCCTTCAACCAGCCATTACTTACGCATTCCCGTAAGCTCTGAGCGACACCCAAATAGACATATAATCTTTACCGATAACAGGAACATAGACCTCTACGGTATGCAAAGCTTACCCAGCACGGCCGGACGATCAGCTCCGGTAACGGAGGGTATACTGGTCGGAATCCCATTTGCAGATTCGTGAGCGAGAACTGCAAAACAGAGCGCCTCCTTGCTGTTGACGCCGATACCATACGAGTCTGAGGTCTCGACGTCTACCGCACACCCGTTACGTGCAAAACAATCTTTGAGAAGGTCCATGAGTGTTTGATTGTGTGCACCACCTCCCGATACGATGAGTCGATTGATTGCGTGTTGAGGTTCCACAAAGGCCTGATAGGCCTGCCACACGGACCTTGCTGTCAAGGCCGTAGCCGTAGCTATCAAATCCTCGGCCGATATGTGATCCGACCGAACAAGCAATCGTCGCAGAAATGCATGATTGACGTAGTCACGACCAGTCGACTTGGGAGGCTCAGACAGGAAATAGGTGTCCTGCAACAATTCTGAAAGCAAAGCCTCATTAGCCACGCCGGATTTGGCTATCTCTCCCCCCTCATCAAAAGGTAAACCCAGCAAACGGCTGCAGAGAGCATCAATAATCATATTAGCCGGGCCCGTGTCAAAGCCATAGACCTGATCAATAGTCGCACCAGAAGGCAGAACCGTCAGATTGGCCACGCCACCAAGGTTCAGGCAACCACGAACCTCCGTATCATGCGTGAAAATCACATAGTCGAAATAAGGCACCAGTGGTGCGCCCTGCCCCCCACATGCCATATCCGCCAACCGAAAATCCCCGATCACAGGTAGGCCAAGGAGCTGGGCCATTGTAGCAGGATCACCGATCTGGAGTGTTGAATGTACCTCCATACCTAGGCAGGGCGCCTTATCCGGAAGATGTCGAATCGTTTGGCCGTGGCAACCCACCAGATCCAGGCTCTGGATAGAGTCCTCTCTGGCTGCCAGCGTGCGAGTGATCGCCTGTGCATATTCGTGTGCCAGTCGCACGTTCAGTTGGCTCAGATCAGCCACACCGATAGACTCTTCACTGGCAGCCTTTGCTAGGCGGTCAGACAACTCTTCCGAATAGGCAAAACTGGCACCATACCAGGCGGTGACTCGGAGTTGTCGTCCGTGTCCATGCAGATCTGCGATAACGACATCAATCCCATCCAGAGATGTGCCGCTCATTACGCCGGCAACACGACGGCGGTCCTTAGGAAGAATCACTGTCTAATTCTGAATTGATTAAGGCCTCCAGCCTTTCTGCTTCCTGGAGAAAACGACCCGGTTCATCCGGGTGCTGCTCACTGAGTGACCTGTAGACGGACGATGCTTCCGCATACTGTTTCTGGGCCACGAGAATACGCGCGAAGGTTTCGGTGATCGTATCGCTAAATTCTTCTTCTTCCGCGGGTTCGTCAAAAACACTTTCATGTGAGGCGAGATCGGGGCGACCCGCTGATTCAAGCTGCATAATCAGCTGCTGAATTTCGTCATCCTCTTCCCCAATAATTTCGTCCAATCTCGCAGCTAAAGTGCTGGTATGCTCAAAGTCTGGGATATCACTCGGCTCTGGTGTCACAGGGCTCTCATCTTCGGTTTGCAGAAGGCCAGCCGTTTTCCAGATGGATTCCGCGCGAGTACCCTGTTCGCACGCCTCCAAGGCATGCGCCAGAACGTAGTTGGTAGCTATATCCTTAGGGTTTTGTTTGCGCAAGTGGTAGAGCTGATCCAGGATTTCAGCCGAGCGACCTTCCCCAATGGAGTTCAGCGCATCTATAAGTGTCAGAAAAGCCATACTCAGTTTCGGTCAAGAAGCTCAAAAATATTATACCGCATGACGAAGATATAGGACATTGAAAATAATGTTTGGAATCCAACAGCGGCCCAGATACCATTCCATAAAAGATAACAGAGTCCAACAACAGAGTATACGGCCATTGTTGCTTCAGTCATTGCGATCAGGGGCGAAGTTCGGGCTTTATACCGTCCCTTAGCCTTTGGCGTCCGCTCAAAGTCCGTGGAGAAACGTCGCCATGCTGCCCAAAGTGCCCCTGTATTGCTGATTGCAAGCCCCATTGATCCTGCCATAAAGATGGGGAAAAACCATATTCGACAGGACCAGTCTGGGTAAAGCGTGCGCTGAGCAAATACCTGTGCAAGAAAGAACCCCAGCAAACCTATCAAACCGAGTCCCATGACTCCAAAGTAGACCTGGCCGGGACCAGCTCCCTGTGCTTCCTGAAACAGCAGGAGCGGATGCAGCAGCGTTACAAGAACGAGACATGGATAGACTGCGTGCGCGGTCAGGTGGACAGTACCCTGAATCTTGGTTTTCAGAGGCACGGCTGCTCGCCATAGCCTCCTAAGCAGCTTCCGTGCGGTCTCGGCTGTTCCTTTTGCCCAGCGTGTCTGCTGTACCCGGAGTGCAGCCAGCGTTGCGGGAAGCTCCGCCGGAGCCTCCAGTTCATTGATGTATCGAAACTTCCAGCCGCGGAGCTGGGCACGATAACTCAAATCCAAATCCTCTGCCAGCGTATCTCCATGCCAACCGCCCGCATCTACAATACAGCTGCGTTTCCAGAGGCCTGCTGTCCCATTGAAGTTGATAAAGCAGTCCGAAGTATTCCTTGCGACCTGCTCAACGGCAAAGTGTGCATCCAGCGACCATGCCTGTATCCGGGTAAGAAGCGAGGATTGCGCATTCATATGACCCCAGCGCATTTGAATCATACCCAGCCCATCCTCTTCCATCAAAGGAACCAGACGCAGCAGAAAATCCTCCGAGGGTACAAAGTCGGCATCAAATATCGCCAGAAGTTCTCCGGTTGCTGACTGCAGACCATTGGCCAGTGCACCCGCCTTATATCCCTTGCGATGATGGCGCCGTATGTGAACGATGTTGAGTCCTCGGGATTGCCAGTCACTCACACATTGCCTAGTTATTTCGACGGTCTCATCGGTGGAATCATCCAGAACCTGTAGCTGCAACAAATCTCGAGGATACTTAATCGCTGCGCAGGCATCAATCACACGCTGGGCCACAAGCGCTTCATTGTATAAGGGGATCTGAATGGTAACACGGGGCCTAGCGCCACTTTTGCGGTTGATGTCAGGCGGCGGGTCCTGAGGCGTACCCTCGCTACGAGCAATCACGATGCTCATCCAAAGCAGGTTGGCGCCATAGAAAGCGAGCACCAGCATAGCACCCGCGTACAGTACGGCAATCATACTGCTCACCAGTTGGAAGTGGCTGCGGTGAAGAGATCGTCGGCAATGTTTTCGAGTGCAGCCAACGCGGCAGCTTCTTCGGCTTCCAATCCACCCTCTAGGGGATCGTAGTCATCAAACCCGCTGAAGGTTCGCTCCAGTACATCCCCATCCACCTGATTGGCATACTGGGCGGAAACAGATATAGTAATGCGGTTGTACTGAGCACGTTCTTGTCCGGTCACAGATGTAGGGGCACTGCTGTAACGTGTAATCTGTGCGGTAAGCAATATATCGGCCTCTGTTTCGTCTTCGGTCAGGGTTAGCCTAGTCTGTCGGACGAACCGATCAATCATGAGCTCTGTCAGGGACTCATCCAGGAGCGTCAGGGGGCTCGTACTTTGATCCTCGGCTATCGGGATCGCAATCGTAGTTAAGTGAGCAGGTATGCTTGCTCCGCTGAAACTGTAATATGAGCAGCCATACGTACACAGGAGAAGCCCGGGAAGCGTGAGCTTAAGCCATTTCGTCATTCAGTTTCTGGAGCTTACGATAAAGTGTGCGCTGACTGATGCCAAGCGCGGCTGCCGCATCCTTGCGACTTCCCTCAAAATGCTTCATTGCCTGCTGAATCAATTCCTGCTCTGCTTGCGCAAGTGTTGGAATGGTCTTTGGCTCATCTCCCGATTCAACCTCATAGGCGAAACTGTCCAGATCCCGTTTACGCTCCGGGCTGGGCAACATAGGCACAGAACGGGAGCTGTCAATCTGTATCTCTTCCCGGTAGTGCGGTTCAGTCTCCCTGTTATGTACTCGCTCGGTGAATGCACTTCCGAGGTCTTCGCGCAAATCCTGTATGCTTTGGCGGATTTCAAGTAATGCCCGGTAGATCACAGCTAGTTCAAGCGCAGAATCTTTGACGGGTTCATCCCTCACAGCTACAAGTGCTGTGGAGTCCTTGCCTGTCTTCACCCCGCGCAAAAAAGGTCGAATGGCATCTGCATCTACGTCAGTTCCACGGTGCAGAACGACGATCTGGTCAGCTACATTACGTAATTCACGTACATTTCCAGGCCAGTGATAAGATTCAAGCAATGCGTAGGCTTCCGGGCTTAGCTTTCGGCGAGGTGATTGATATTTTTGTGTGGATGCATAAATAAAGGCATCAAAGATCGGCCTGATATCTTCCCGCCGTTCACGGAGCGGGGGGATCTGGATGATAACAGTACTGAGGCGGTAATACAGGTCTTCTCTGAACCGGCCTCCTCCCACCTCATGTCCCAGATTCTTGTTCGTTGCTGCGACTATACGAACATCCGTTCGTCGGACAGTGGTAGAACCGACGCGGTTGAACGTGCCTGATTCAAGCACCCGGAGCAGTCTTACCTGGGTGGACTGTGGCATTTCGCCAATCTCGTCCAGAAAGATCGTTCCTCCATCGGCTTCCTCAAACAGTCCGCGCCGGCGCTCGGTAGCGCCGGTATATGCACCTCTTTCCGCACCGAAAAGCTCGGATTCTATCAGGCCTTCAGGAATTGCCCCGGTGTTGATGACTTTGAGCGCACCATGTCGGCGCTGCGACAGTTCGTGGATGGCCTGTGCAACCAGCTCTTTTCCGACGCCGCTTTCTCCTTCAATAAGAACAGAAATATCTGTACGCGCAACTTGACGAACACGGTCTATCACATGATGAATCCCGGGGGATTCACCTATGATGCCAAATCGGGCTTGTACTGCTTGTCGGTCCATGAGACGGAATAATGCTTGCTAACTCAGCCAAGGCTATTAATGGGCATGATCTGCGGCAGCAACCACCATGTACGGCAGCGCACAAATACATTCCACGATTCATCGGCAACCCGAACATCCCTCGCCGCACAGTTGATCCGATCCGGGAGGCAATTATATTTGCGCCCACATTCAGGCCTTCATGAAGAGACACCCGTGACGGCATAACTTATTCTGAATTGATTGGTTACGCAGCTATCTATAATTATCCAAATTATCCGGCCAGAACTTCACCGAAGAGTGTAGCGGACGTACATCCTGTAATGCGCACCTTTACATACAGGCCTGCGCTAAGCGTGCCACGATCAAAGATGACCATCTTATTTGTATCCGTACGGCCGCACAGTTGCGCATCGCTTCGCTTGCTTGTCCCCTCCACGAGCACGGTATGGATGCGTCCGATTTCTTTTTGATTATTCTCGTGTGAAATTGATTTCTGGAGCGTAATAATCTCACTCAACCGCCGTTTCTTTACTTCCTCCGACACATCATCGGTATACTTGCGGGCTGCATAGGTATCCGGGCGTTCCGAGTACATGAACATGAAGGCGTGGTCATACCGGATATCTGCCAACAGCGCTAGTGTATCCTGATGCTCGTCCTCGGATTCGCCGCAGAATCCCGCGATTATATCGGTGGAAAGCGATACTCCTGGACAAATCCGACGTGCACGCTCAATGAGCCCCCGATACTCATCTGCTGAATAGCCTCGACGCATACGTTGCAGCACCCCTGAGTTGCCATGTTGCACAGGCAGGTGGATAAAGTTGCATACATTCGGGCGATCCCGGTGGACTTCCAGCAATGCTTCGGAGCAATCTTTGGGATGACTGGTCGAGTAGCGAATACGCAATTCTGGTGAAAGCAGACTTACACGATAAAGTAACGTTGCAAAATCTACAGGGCCATCCCGATACGAATTGACGTTCTGACCGAGAAGGGTTACCTCACGGTAACCGGCATCAAAAAGCTCCTGGCACTCCCGAACGATGGTCCCTGCGTTGCGACTGCGTTCGCGGCCGCGCGTAAAGGGCACAACACAGAAAGCACACATATTGTCACAGCCCCGCATAATGGATACGAACGCGCTGATACCATTGGAATCGTACCTGACCGGTGCAATGTCCGCATAGGTCTCCTCACGCGAGAGCTGCACATTAACCGCACTTTGACCGGTTTCGTCCACCTGGTGGAGTAGTCGAGGAAGGTCACGGTAGGCATCAGGACCAACGACGATATCCACGAGACGCTCCTGTTCCAGCAGTTTATGGCGCAGGCGCTCGGCCATGCATCCAAGCACGCCGATTTTCAGATTGGTATTGTGCTTGCGTTTGCGGGCGCGAAAGAATTCTAGGCGTCTGCGTACCCGTTGCTCGGCGTTTTCCCGAATAGCACATGTATTCAGCAGAACAACATCTGCCTGAAGCGGGTCATGGGTCAGTCCATATCCAGCATTGCGCAGCACCGAAGCAACAATCTCCGAGTCAGACACATTCATCTGACACCCATAGGTTTCGAGATATACGGACGCAGGACCGTCGCACTCCGCCTGCGGCAACCGGACTGTATCTATATTTTCGAGTATGGGAAGCGTTTCTTGCACAACGATGTTGTCAGGATGATTAATACGCCCAAGCGAACCCTAGAAAACGCACATATACCTCTAATTGTTCGGAGAAGACCTTGCCAAGATGACTCCGGTGTCGTAAATTGAGTCCCATCCAAACACAATCTTGTTTTCATGAAACGTATACTGCTCACGACAATTCTTCTTTTTCTCCCGCTCGCTGTAATAGCTCAGATAGATCCTGCCACACCCGACGGCGAGAACCTGATGACCCCGGAAAACTGGAAGGTGCGCCTTGATCGCCCCAATCCAGAAGCTGTTATTGGTTCAGTTGCGGACTCTGTGGATATATTCTTCGTGAACATGACACCCGGCTGGCACATTACGACTGGGCCGGCTGGAATCTTCTACCATCCAGATGCTATGGCGGAGGGTAACTATACATTGGAGGCATCCATTCATTTGTTTGATCCGGGTGAGCGTCTTGAGGCGTACGGTGTGTTTATGGGTGGCCAGAATCTGGAGGGAGACGACATTTCGTACGACTATTTTCTTCTTCGCAATTCCGGTGAGACGTTGATTAAACGCCGCACGGGTGCGGAAACGTCGATTATTCAAGATTGGACGGCGAGTGAAGCTGTAGGTACCTTTGGCCCCGACACTGAAGGTTCCGTCAAGAATGACTTGCTGGTTAATGTGGGGAGTGAAACAGTGACCTTTTCGGTTAATGGTACCGAGGTTGCAAGCACCTCTCGCGATCAGGTCATGACAGATGGTGTTATCGGCCTACGAATCAATCATGCACTCAATGTGCATGTCAGCGACCTGAAGGTAACCGCTCAAGAATAGGAGGCTATTCAGGAAGCGTAGGGACACCTTTGTTTATTGCTGAACACCCTGGGTGGTACGGCCGGGGGATAATGTTTTCTGGCGTTAGCGTCTCTAGACGGGAAACGAGGAGACAGTCCTCGTAGTCGGCATTTTTGGATGAGGTCGTCTTCTCTCAGTGAGGGCCCCCTGTATCGGCCACGTGAACGGTCAGCTTTTTGGGCTTTTTTAGAAAACCTGCCAGATCCGAGATTTGCGTGCCCAACTCAGTGTGGCTTATACTGCTTCTCGTATTGCTCTACAAACTCGTGTTTCGTCAACCAGTACACGCCTCCTTTTGCGCATGAATTGCCCTTCCAGCCTACGCTCCTTATTCGCTCAACCAACATTGGGACTGGTACCTTGGCTTTCAGGTAGTGCCCCCTGTTGTTGGGTTTAGGATCCGTAGTTACACGCTTCGGCGAGGCTCCAAACACGAATACATCAAAGTCCTTCGCCGTTCCAAAGTCGAAATCTTTCGTGCCTGTGACTTTAAGCGGGGCACGCACACGCAAGTCTTGCCCCTTAGAACGGTCCAGAACAAAGAAGCTAGCGGGTACATGGTGCTCTTCCCCGTCTAGCGTAAAGCAGTCACGGCCTAGGTCTAGTATTGATGCAATGCGCCAGTCCTGCGGGATAATGCGTTGTCGAGTATGCTTGCGGTACACATTCGGCAGTATGAATGCAATGGTGTAAACATTCTCAAAGGACATTGCCCGCCGAATGAATGCGGTCGACAACTTATGGTATCGGCCGTACGGTGGGTTGCCCACAACCAGCACGCGCGCATACTCGTCCGACACTTCATAACCAAACCAGTCAGCCTGGATAACCGATCTGTGCTGCGGATCTATGTCAAGCCCAATCTTGTTCTCATGCTCGATTGCCTCCAGAAACGCACCGTTGCCCGCGGATGGCTCCACGACGAGGTCGTATTTGGACAAACTGCCCAACTGGACCAGACAAAGGCGCACCACTTCAGTTTTGGTGAAATACTGGTCAAGTGCTTCACCGTTTGTTGTGGGCGTGCGACGGTTGAGTTGATGCATTTACGCCACCAATCCCTTGTACACAATCCTCTTCCCCACCACGCCAACAACTAGACGCTGTATTCGAGCCAGCACATCCATCTCTTCTGTATGTGTATTACTAACGTGTTGACACATTCTCTGGAATGGCCGACTCACCAATAATTATCTTGGCAGAAAGTCGAAACTTAATCTTATAGGGATATTTACCATCGTTGATCATGACAATAATGCTACTTTTTACCCGAACCATTTAATCACAGGTGATGCGTCAGACCTTCAGTATAGTTGAGAAAATCAGGGAATGGCAATTCTCAAAGTACCGCCCGCTTGAGGGTGAGTTCACTCTCCCGTCAGGCAAGAAAGTTTGGGGAAAGTTATTACTCGATCCGAATCATGACGAAATAGTATTTCTTCGCGTCATCCGCTCTCCAAATGAACAATCCAATCCTATACCTAAGCTGTCTCACAGCACAATATATGGAGTACTCCAAAGTGATGACAGATGCATCAACTACCCAGTGATAATGAATGGCTCAACTCAAACCATTTCAAAATACATTAGCAATTTCCTCCCCACCTACGATATTCGATGCCAGCGAATTCTGTACGACTACAAGTCTGTCGGCTCACGAATTGACTCCCGCGACGTGGTGAGAATCAGATTCTTAATGTCTAATTCCCGTACCGTCTTTTCTGATTGTCAAATGTGGCCTTCGGGTTTCAATAATAGACTGAACATTCTCAGGACCATCGCTAATGAGATAGGGGATGAACCCACCGATGCAGTCCATGACGACGGTTTCAACAGAGTTGAATATTGCAAATTGCCAAACGAAGTGTTTTTATGCGAGACAGAAAAATATGGTAGAATCTCCGCACGGCCCTATGATGTTAGCACACTTCCGCATATAGACATAGAGTTAGTCATCGAGCCAAGGTCAGGATGTACATTAGATAAAGCAGAGAGTGCCATAGAGTGCATAACGCGCTTCTTTTGGCTTATCACAGGTGAGAGGCCGTATGCTAGTGACATTAGATTGTCGGTGAAAGACGCTACAAATGATGCCATTTACGGAATTTCGACTGCACATTTTCTCATGCAAGAAGCTCCTCTGTTCACAGACGTTGTTCAAGATAATTCGATTCCTTCCCGTCCACTCATTAACCCTGTCACAGCGAGAGAAGATTTTGAGAAATGTCTGAAAAACTGGGTTTCCTTAACCCCGAACCAGAGGGAAGGGTGCGATATAATTCTTTCCCAGTTCACTGAACCATTTCACAGCCCTTTCAGGATAACACGTGCAACAGTCGCATACGAACGGTTTGGAAATATACTTGGTGATGGTCATAAAAATGATGAACGATCACTCAAAAGGAAATAGCAGATTTTGCGAATGAACAAATCAAGAAGAAATTTCCCGAAGAAACTAAAGATCGAAATGACTTCTTATGTCAACTAGGGAGTATTCCAAATCGGATCACGCTACTTGATCATAAAATATACCCACATATTGACAGGATAAGTGAATACTTACCCCTTACAATGAAGAAAATAAAAAAAGTTGCTGCCGCTGCGGTTCGGTCCAGAAACTCCTATGTCCACAAGACTGACATCATAGACACGGATTCCATCTTACCTATATTTTATGCAAACACACTTGAATTCATCTTCTTATTCTCTGTCCTGATTCACTGCGGATGGAACCCAGAAGAAGAGATGAAAGGTGGGGAATGCACGCTTCCGCCATTCCAGCGCTACATTACCAGTTACGGTGAGTTATGTGAGATGATGACTAAGAACGCTGATGATTAACACTGTCGATGTGCAAACCATTCCTCTTATTACTGCAATCTACTATTCATTGCCAATGGTGATATAAGCTCATTGCCTGCGACTTAATCTCGGGGAGCTCACTGGCGTCGACGGGTTTGGCACCGGATCAATGTCCGTCCGCCCGTACCCGTGAAGAAAGACTGCGGCGCGTCCTCTGCCGCAGCCTTGGAACAGGGTAGCCCTCCAAGCTGGCTCAGTCTTCAGGGAATTGTCTGTCGATCTTCTTTTCTATTTCTACAATTCTTTCACCCAAGGCAATATCTGTCTTGAGGGCCCTACCGTGCAGCTCCAAACTACCATTAGCGCTTTCAGAAAGCAGCTTCACCATGCCAAACAGTGCTTCAACGCTACCTTCGGTGCTGCTTGCCCTCTTGGTGCTTGTTTTCTGCGCCTCAGCTAGGCCTCGGGTTATCTCTGCTAGATTCCCCAAAAGGTCCATCTGTGTGGTTAGGCTCTCGCTGCCAGCATCTAGTCTCTGCTTCACCAGGCTGTGCAAATCAAAATTGCGTTGACGAACGTCAGCAAGTTCGTCCTGCGTGCTTTCCAGTTGTTTTCCGAGCCGGGCGATAGACGGGGCGAGACCAGTGACATCCGCCTTAAACAATCGCATCACAAACGCCGCCAGCACCACGACGGCGGTGACGATCACGGCCCAGCTTTCTGCTTGCTCAAGCAGGGTCATTTATTCTGGAATCACAAACTCTGGCAAGCAATTATCTCGCTTCACCTAGCCATGTATTAATCCTTGCCTCACCTCGCCGTACCACGCCTTGCCTAGCCATAATCTCGTTTAAGCACCATCTTGCGATTTTGTTTCTTGCTAGATCAAGCCCTTGGCACTATCCGCCAAAGAGCTCTCGCACGAGCCTGTATCTCCTCCTTCCTTAATTCGGGCTCCTTCGGAGTGTGCTTCTTTTTTAGGCTTTTCTATTTTCTTAGTAGAAAGCGATAAGCCAGATATGAACTTTGTTTGCTAGGTCATCTAGTCGCACATCGCCAAAATCAGGATCTATTCTAAGTAACAATTCTTCAACAATTTTTCGAGAGAAATTGCTCTCAGTCGATGACTGCTGTCAGGCCGTGATGCTGGCGATGGACCTCAACTGCCCAACACAGCACCAGCGTCGTTTTGCCTACGCCGCCTTCTGTGTACGCAAACCAAGGACGGGCGCCTGCGCATAACAAGACAACGTACTACCTCGCTACCTTGAGATCATGCAAACAACTTAGCAATGTCATCGTCAACTAAGCGACCCGGAGAGGCTAAATGATGGAAAACGATGAGTGCTACTTCTGCGGATCAGAAGATATGCAGGGAGGGATCTATGCTTACGCTTAGCAACGGGTACCGGGCAAGTACAGGCCGGGTGGCCCGAGTGTGCTGCAAACGCGTAAGAATTGCTTTGAGTCACTTTCGCTGTTGATTGCTGCCATTCGTTCGTCAGCCAGAAGGGTGCAGCAGGAACGCGAAGCCCGGACCGATATTACCGGGGACAAGTGGCGCATGTTGATAACCGTGGTTAGAGAAAGTGTTGGTTCTAAGTCGAAGCCACACAGGAATCTGAGCTGGAACAACGAAACGATGGCGGAAGTAGGCGGTGGGTTGAGCGAGACATCTAGTGCGTGGGCTAATCCAATGGACCAATTCGATAAGGCAGGTATTTGCACTGAATGCAGTGAGGTCCCCACAACTCACGATTCGAGCTGGCCCCGCGTCCCGTCGCATCTATTTCACGAAATTCACCACCTGTATCGTTTGTCCGTGGAGCGTCACCAATGCCACGTCTGCTATTTGAGGGAAATGGCGGCAAAGCCCGTAAATGCTGCGAAAGACTACTCGTGTCTGTATTGCAATAATCCGATTAGGAAGGGGAGCAGGTACATCATGTATAAGGCCCCGCGCCCTCGAATGCCGATCGGACTTCCTGTCCGGATGCATGTATGCACGGACTGCGTTCCGGAGACAGCACTGGACTTTCCGGTTACTGGCTGGCAACATAGGCCCACCGTAGTTCCCGTTCGTGCTCAGGAGCCCACCCAGGATGAAATCGACGAGGTCCATGAACGACTGTGGGAATACGGCGTCCAAGCCCCGAAATCATACGATGCCGCGGCCAAGAATCCGGTACGCGTAACAGAAATCATTGATCGGGCTGTGACCATGAAGCTGCGCCCGGATCAACTACACAGAGTGATTTTGTGGACCATGGGGCGGAAGTGGAGATAGTGCTTCTGAGGCGTAAGAGAGAGCGATAATCTAACCGCTTAGAGGGAAGGAAGAATAGCAGGCAATTTGAGAAAATGTCTGGTTGCAAGCAGACAGTATGGGGAGTGGCTTGGCGAATGTTTTGCTGAGGATACAGAATATTCCATGATGGAATGTGTCCCTCGTGAGCAGGGGGCGACTGGGCATGATGAAGAGGTGTTTGGCGTAGACCTGCGCAAGGAGCCTATATGGGCGCTTGTAAACGGTGATCTCGGTGGATGGCCGCCACATGACTACCGGGACAGAGACGAGGCGATACCGGTACGCAGCGTGACGCTGGAATGTGAGCCGGATGTATTGTTAGGGCGGAGCTTTGTTTGCGGCAGCGGGAGTATTGGGACGTTGATTGGACTACAGAGGCAGAGCGGCACGAGGCAGCGTACACGAATCTGCACTGCCGCCGGTGTGGCGACACGTCGGCATATAATCGCCGGACTTTGCGTGAATTTAGGCGTATGTCCTGCGGGCATGCGGATTCTGTGGACCTGAATGCGGCGGCGAATATCTTGGCCTCCGAGATTGGGGCAGCTACACGGCAGGAGGCGTTCTAGTTACCTACTCCTACGACCCATGAAATGGATACAAAAATTGACGCTTAATGGTGACTCAAGTATGTAGTGGAAGATGTTTCAACTATTCACTCTAATTCCCCAATAAAACGTTTGAGGTTGGGCTTGTTTCACCCATTTAACCTTGCGTCATCAGAGGCTTTGAAGTAAGATCTTTTGAAATCTTCAGGCAGAACAGAAGACGACCAGGCAGTTTCTATGACCGAAAGTTTCACCTACTGGTGAATAAACTTCTGACTGATATTTTGTCGCCGTTCGCGAGGAATATGCAATTAGAGATCACGGACGACTATTCATTTGTCGTGCAACAAATATGGCGAGAACACCAATTTCGACATTGCTCCGCATACCTGTCCTCCAAGTAGACACACTCAAATGCTTGAAAGCATGAGAAATAATGGCAAAAGAGAAACGTAGATGACGAAGATCCGCGATCGTCAGGCTTATACCAGTTAGTCTGGCGCACAAAAAGCGAATGTGATTTTGCGAAACTCTGGCCTAAAGGTACAAACCAGCATGATTTAACAGAAATATAATGAGTTATTCCCAATAAATAACTTAAAAAGAACTAAACTTGTGAAACCAGACTTGAACCGTTACTGTACAAGCGGTGGTTTTGGACCTTTTGCAATGCAATAGGTTCGGTTTTTTTCACTTAACGAGAATTTGAAATGCGAAATACTTTTACGTCACTCCTAAACCGCGCTGGCGCGATGAAGGGACGCCTGCTGCTTGGCGTTGCCGGGATTCTCTGCGCCATCATGGTGGCTGCGCTTGTCGCACCCGTCCTTACTCCCCATACCCAAGGCTCTGTAGCTCCCCAACATGCGCTTGTCATAGAGGATAATGCAGAATGTTCAGCGATGTACGGCTGCGTATCTGAATATGTGGAATGCACAGGCTCGTGCAAATTTAAATTCGGTCCCATCACGATTTCCTATACTGAATGTTGCCCTCCAGGTGTGGATGGAGGATCGTGCATGTACTGTGATGATTAACCGTTTCGGCCTCCGACGATGACGTGGAGTGCTCCAATTTTTCCTGACCTGAGTCCGCGGATTATTCTGGCAGTTGCGATGTTGGTGGCAGCCGGCTGCGCCGCCTCTGATTCGCCATTGCGGAACACCATTGAGTCGCCAACTGTGCCATTTGGTGACCTATTCGCTTCCCCGGATACGATTCGCTTGGACTCTGAAGTTGTGGTCGGAAGTGTCAGCTTCCTGGATGTGAGCCAGGAAGGACACTTGCTGATCACCGATAGAATCTCAAGGAGCACGCATCATTTTTCGGCTTCTGGGAAACACATTCAGACATACTTAATCGGTACCTGTCAGCCTGATCACGCCGACGGGGCCTTGCGGCTTGCGCGGTTTACAGGCGGCGGGAGAGTTATGGTTGTGGGTGGTGATGGGTTGGTGGCAGTCATGGACGAGTCAGGTGGTTGCGCAGCAACCGAATTTCGCAACCCCATAGGCATAGAGGGAGTCTGCGCAATTGGGGACTCCGTTTTCATGCAGCCAAGGTATGCACCGTTCCTCAAGCCCGAGGTCTATGCTGTAACACGCGACTTGGAGATGCTGGACATATGGCAGGTTGAGAAGCCTGAATTCCCGCAGATTAACATACTC
>JAJEDR010000084.1 GCA_022821385.1 Rhodothermales bacterium | reverse complement strand
GCGGCTACAATAATGGAATACTGTTCACCAGTTCACGACAAAATATGAATACAGGTGTAAAAGGGCCGTTTTCAGGCCTTATGCGTAGGATTTTGTGTGAAATTGGGCCTAGCCAAAACTCCCCGGAAATTCAGGCTAGCGCTCGCGGACTCAGCTGTTCGGAAGGGGGATTCGCGGGCCATTGCCCGGGAGCGGTTCGAGGCTGGACAAGAACCAAATGCCTCACTTCTTCCACCAGTATCTCCCTCGTGTCGCTAATTTGACACAAATTCCAAAAACACGAGTACTCGGGACAATATGGTTTTCTCGGGCAGATACGAAGAATCACTTCGGCCTGATACGAACCAATAAAGGACAGAGCATTCAAAACATCACGGACCTCTCCAGAAGAGGCGAACGCATAAGAGAAAACAGGATGGATCGAGCATGTGAGCTCTTTATCAGACAGTCGCAGAACCTGTTGTTGAAAGACTATTTACCGAAGATTGAGAAATGCCTGGAGGTCCTGCCTACGGCGGATTTGTGGTGGAGGCCACATCCGACATCAAACAGTGTGGGAAATCTGCTGCTACACCTGTCCGGCAATCTGCATCAATGGATTGTCGCCGGGGTTGGTGGAATGGAAGACAACCGTCGGCGGGCACAGGAGTTTTCAACTGACGGCGGTGGTAATGCCGTTGTGCTGATTGAAAAACTGCGAGCCACCGTGGAACAGGCTGTCCAGGTGCTGCACAAACTAGAGCAGGACCAGTTGGAGCAAGCCCAGACTATTCAGGGGATCCAGATAACAACAATAGGAGCGATCTATCACGCGGTCGAGCACTTTTCGATGCACGTCGGCCAAATCATCTACATAACCAAACTCCGAACAGGCCGGGATCTAGGGTTTTACACGATCGGAGAGGATGGCGCCGTCCAGCGAGGATGGTGCAGTACCTAGCGGATCGGAATCGAATCTGCCCTGCGGAATTGATCTACGCCGCTCTTCTTGGACGATCCATCTGCACTCCCGACACCAACAGTTGTGATACGGCTCGCATCAATCCCGTTTTCGATATAGTGATCACGAACGGCCCGCGCTCGATCTTCCGACAGTGTCTGGGGATTTCGCTCAAGAGGACTCGCCATGCCTTCAATGCGCACCTGGAGATTCAAACACTCGCCCAGAATCTCGAGATTGTCGTCTAATGCCGGCTGGACGGTGCCGGTCAGCAGGCTTGAATTACGCTCGAAAAAGACGGTACTCATTTCCGCGAGATCCGCGCAATAAGGCGGTTCAAATTGCGCCACTGAGATATTTAGCGTACGGGCATCTCTGCCATGCTCATTGGAGACCTCCAGTGACACCGCATACTGTCCTGCGGACATATAGGTATGTTGAGGTCTGGGAGACGCGGAAGAAGTGCCATCACCAAAACTCCAGGCATACGTCAGAGGCGCGTCCCCTAATACGTTCGCAGAAAACTCGACGGGTGTGCGAGTATCCACATTCGTAGAACTGGCCAGCAGGGCTAAGACCTGCGCAGGTACCGGAGGATTCATCACCATAACACTCGCGGTTTCGGATACCGAGTATCGTCCGTTCCTGTTGCTTGCTGTGACGGTCACCGTGTAGGCTCCTGCTTCTTCGTATGCATGTGCAGCATTGGCACTGTCAGCAGTACCACCGTCTCCAAATTCCCAGGCGTATACAACCGGTGGGCGGGCTTCTTCATTGACCATTGCCGAGAAATCACCAGACTGATTGGTCTCCAAGGATTCAGGAGCATTCAGCGTTAGGGTTTCAACGGCTCGCGGATTACATCCAGTGAGAACGATAAAAGAGAGAGCTGTGCAAAGCAGGAAGGAATAACGCAAAAAGGTCATGGTGGCTGTTTTTGACGGTGACTACACAGAACAAGAGCACAAAGGGCTCCCGATGAAGATACAAAACTAACGGTTAATTGGGGGAGGCTTTACGGAAAAACCTAACATCATACCGGACTGAAGATGTTCGGCGATGTGACAATGCGCCATCCAGTCACCCGGGTTGGACATGTCCACCAGAAAATCCATGGTTGAACCAACCGGGACGGTTGCCGTGTCTTTCCAGACCAGATGCTGATTACGGTTGCCGTCCGTTTCCAGGACGAGAAATCGCTGACCATGGAAATGGATGGGATGCTGCATGGGGTGGAAACTGCGGGGATCGTTAAATATCCGCACCTTAACGACATCACCAACCTGAAAATCCCATCGGATGTCCATATTTTCGAGCCCGGTATCCGTTTCACGCAAAACCCACTCCACCTGTGCACCAGTAGACAGCCAATTCATCATAGGCATGGCATCGTTCCATTCAACAGGCGGTACGTAAAGGGTGTCTATTTCCATTGAAAGCATTATGGGGATTGGGAGATTCCGCACACGTAGCGAAAGCGTAAGCGACTTGTCAGGCGGGCGGTCAAAATGGTCGCGAAAAGAAGCAAGGTCCGCCGAAACAGCTGGGTTTGCTCTTAACTTCGCGAAAAACGGGCTGTGGTCCGGGGACGCCGGAGTTTCCCCCACCATTGCGAGGGCAAGCGTGTCGATGTGGGTATAGAACTCTCCCCGAAAATGATCAATTGCCTGAATGGTGTTCGTGATTGCTACAGTTCCAGATTCAGGAAAAAGGACCTCTACGACGTAGCGTTCGGCGGGAGAAATGGCGATGCTGTTCACCCAGGCTTCCTGCTCAAACCGGCTCAGGTCAGAGGCCACGACTTTTATGGGCAACCCTCCAAAATTAACATTGAAAGCGCGTGCGTTGGCCACATTCGTGAGATGAAAGCGAACAACGTCGCCGCGATCCACCTCAAATCTGTAGTCGGTCACACCATTTGTCAGCATTACGTTGCCGAATCGCCCCATGAGGGCATGGGTTGGCACCTCCTTACCGTACGGGATCAAACCATTTTCGTCGAGAAGAATGTCGTCCAGCAAGAGCACCTCGTCCCTGTTTACCGGAACATAGTAGTCTGGTATTTCGGGGAGGACCAGCATATTGCCGTAAAGCCCAAGGTCCTGCTGCACATCCTCGCGAATATGTGGGTGGTACCAGTAGAGTCCGGTATCGGGGAAGCGGAGCTCGTAAACAAAATCGTCGCCCGCTTCAACAGGCGGCTGTGTCATACCGGGAATCCCGTCAAACCGGTTATCAAGCCGGAGGCCATGCCAGTGCACGGTGGTTGGTTCAGTTAGAGCATTTTGAAATACGACTGTTATGGTTGATCCTTTGGAAACCTTCAACAAGGGGCCGGGATATTGCCCGTTGTAGCCGAACATTACAACGTCCTGTCCGGCAATCTGACGGCGAACGGGGGTTGCTGTCAGATACAGGGAGTCTCCGTTCGCGAGCGTCAGGACTTCACCGGGGATTGCCGAAAGGAGACCGGGGTCCTGCAAAGGCAGGTCCGGGGGTGTCGGGGGCAGCGCGTTCTCCAGGCCGGGCAACATCGGCATGCTCATATCCATGGGGGGCATCCGCCAAACTATACTGTCAGGGGAACTGGCAGGCATGGTGTGCCCATGGTGATTATGCTGCGAGTACGCGCAAGGAACAATGCACAGGGATGCCAGAAGCAACGAGACAGCTCTCATAGGTCAGTAATATCCATAAACGGTACAGGGCTCCTGCTCAAAGGGGCCGTGTCCTGCCATGGTATGCATCAGTCCGCTGCGCGAGAGGCCCCGCATGACCACCGGGCCCGTCCATCGCACGGGGGCACTTCCCTCCGGCTCAAGCGTGATAATCACCAGAAACTTATTCCAGGAAACCGAACCGGCAATGTGGCCCTCGCGCGAAAGAGGTCCAAGACGCACGACCTCTTTCAGGTTAGGTGTGGAGAGCCAGACGGTGTATTCGTGTCCGGGGACAGGACCCAGTCGATTTACCTGAACATCAAGGTTATAGCGATAGCTTCCATTTGGATCTACAGCAACGCCAAAAGGTGACGGTACGAAGGTCAGCCTAACGGAGCCTTCCGCTTGGCGCGCGGCAGGCACCCGACGTGTCGGAATCAGGTCGATGGCATAATAATCATCCGTGCATTCGCTGGGTTGCGTTGGTGAGGGCAACGCCAGCAAGATCAGGTATACCACGCTAATCATTGAAGGCTGTCCCAGTCTTGTACACTTGAAATATTCGGCACCCCCCAGTTATCCCCGTTCCATCCCCGGAACCCCTCCATCTGGAAGGTCCAAAAGCCGGTAGACATATCGCTAACGACAATAAGTCCATCCGCATTACGCACATCCACACCGAAAGCCCCATTGAAGACGGGAGTACGGTCTGTGTTGGGTGGACCAAGATACGTGTCATAGTAGGCGATCGTCGCGGGGTTTTCCGGGTCTATAAGGGTGAATACCTGCAAGCCATCCAGGTAGCCGGATACGAAAACATATGGCCAGCGGACTTCATGGTTGTGGACCAGGTTACGCCAGTCTGCGGTCCAGGCGCTGATGGGGCGGTTGATATTTGACTCTTCGCCATCTAGCGCCGGTTTCAGGTCAAAGATGCGCAGCGGTGCGTACTGATACTCTGTTTCGGCGATCACGTACCGGCCATGCGGGCCGGGGGTAAAGGTGTGTCCGCTTCGAACCCCATTGATGCCGGTCAGCGTTACCAGGAGAGACGGTGCCTGTAAATCGGTGATATCATAGACAAAATAGCCTCCGATGCCGCCGCCGTAAAAACGGTCCTGTCCGGTTTCTGTGTGATAGCCAACATAGAAGTCGTGATATCCACGTGAACGGCCGCGACCAAGCGGGGACTCTGGAATGGGCACGCGGGCAACCAGACCTTCTTCCAGATTGCCCTCAACAATCTTCCCGAGATCATATACGTGCGCAAAGGGTCCGGAAACCGTACTGAGAAGCAGCGGGCGACCATTCGAATGGGCATACACAAAAATATTGTGGAAGCCCCCCGGCAGGTCAGGTTCGTGAATGCGGGCAACCTCACGTACTTGCGTGGAGTCAGGTAATCCGGTTACATCCAGGATTACGGCTCCGAGGTCATTGTTGGGTCCGCCAGCACCAAACTGCAGCGACTGCACGACATAGTAGTGATCCTTCCACTTAAAATATTTTACGTCCATCCCCCCTCTCCTCAAATGCAGGTCCTGCTCCTCTATTCTCCATCGGTAGATCACGCGGGGATTTGCCGGATCGGAAATATCAATGATGTCCGTGCCTTTGGATCCTTCGTCTCCATACACCATGCGGGAGACATACACAAAGGGCCTGGACAGCTCCTGCTCCATATCAAGATCAGCCACACTGAGTCGAGGTCCCAGGGGAATATGTCCCAGAACAGTAAGGTTGTCGCTTCCAGGATTTTCGGCGGTCCATTGAGCCGCGGCGATACCGGGCAGCAGGAACAAGAGGAAAACTGTTAATCGTAGCATGGTAGCAAAATCATTTAGGAGCGGGACCGGAATCCCAGTTCTGTGCACTGGAAATGTTCGGAACGCCGAAATCTTCGCCGTTCCAACCATCAAAACCGTCCATGCGGAATGCCCAAAACCCGGTAGACATATCGCTAACTACGATAAGGCCGTCATAATTGCGGACGTCTACACCCCATGCCCCGTCATAAACATTCCAGGTGTAGGGATCTCCCATGCGGGCGGCCGATTCGTCACGGTTATTATGCCGGCCATTGAAGGTGTCGTAGTAGGCAATCGTATGGGGGTTGGTAACATCCTCCATGTCAACAACACTAAGTCCGGTCTCATAGCCGGCTACGAAGAGGTAGGGCCAGCGAACTTCGTGGTTATGTGCGAGGCTTTTCCAGTCAGCATGCCAGGCACCCACTGCGTGGTCAATGTTTTCGACCTCGCCATCCAGGGCGGGCTGCAGGTCAAAGAAGCGGAGAGGCTGATATTGAAATTCAGTTTCACCGACAGCAAACCGGCCATCGGGTGATGGGGTAAAGGTATGCCCCCAGGACACGCCAGGCACGCCAAGAATGGTCAGAAGCAGTTCTGGATTGGCCAGATCCGAAATATTGTACACGTAATACCCGCTGCCCCCGCCACCATAGAAGCGATCCTGCCCGGACTCTGGATGATAGCCAATATAGAAATCGTGGTAGCCGCGAGACCACATATTTTCACTTTGCGCGATGGGGACGATTCCAACCAGAGCATGATCTTCATCTTGAATCCGGGCTTCCACCTCCGTCTGATAACCTTCAAGGAAGCGACCCAGATCAAAAACCTTGGCGGATGGTCCACTTGTAGCGAAAAGGAGGGGCGCGCCTTGGGAATGTTTGTAGGTAAAGATATTGTGGAAGCCTCCGGGAGTTTCGGATTGGCGGATGCGCCCCACTTCCCTTGGTGCTTCGGGCAGATCGGTTACGTCAAAAATAATAGCACCAACTTCGGAATTCGGTCCGCCCTGCCCAAACTGCACAGACTGCACGTAATAGTAGCGTCCATCATGTTTAAAATAGCGTCCATCCATCGCACCGCCCTGATGCAGGTCCTCCTCTTCAATGCGCCAGCGATGAAGCACTCGGGCTTGGGATGGGTTGCTCAAGTCAATAACATCAAATCCTTTTTCGTGAGACCTGCGGGCCACATATGCATAAGGCCGGTCGGGATCCTGTTCAAGTTCTATATCGGACACACTTCCGGGAATACCGAGTGGCAGATGTGCCACCACCGTTATATTCTCGCTTCCGCGCTCCCCAGGCGGAGGAGGGTGGGAAGGGTGTTTCAGTCCCTGCGCGAGTGAGAGGGCCGGCCAAAGAAGCAGACCGCACAGTGCAAAAAAGAGTCGAGTCATTGATTTGGTCCGTTTACCCAATCTTGAACATCAGATACGTTGGGGATTCCCCAGTTCTGACCATGCCATCCTCCAAAGGCTTCCAGACGAAGAATCCACAGACCATGTGTGCGGTCTGTGGCCACAATCAGGCCGTCATGATTACGTATGTTCACGGCCGCAATGCCCTGGCGTTGCCGTAACAGCGGAGCGGTCTCGCTGGGAGGATCCGGCCGGAACCAGGCATCGGTATAGGGCGCAGTGGGATCGAAAATGTTAATTACATAGAGCCCGGACTCAAGGCCCGCAACGAACGCAAACGGCCAGCGCACGCGAACATCTTCCAGCTCGGCCTGCCAGTCCTCCATCCATGCTCCGACAGCCGTTTTCACAACCTCACCGGCAAGATCAAAAATGCGAAGCGGAGCAGTACGATAACTGGCAAGCGTGAGTGCGAAGGCGCCGTCTGGGGTAGGGACAATTGCGCGCCCGTTTTGGACGGCTGCAGAAATCACACTGGTCTTGAGCACTGGTTCCTCGAGGTTGGTGATATCGTAGACGTAGTATCCGCCCGCGCCAGCCAAAAACAGACGATCCTCCTGGGTTTCTGGATGAAAGCCCGCAAACAGGTTCCCAAAACCTTCAAGGATTCCTCGATGAGGAGGCGTAGAGAGGGAGGCTTTGACGGAGTCAGTGCCTGTGACAAGGCCGGATAGATCAAGTGCAAGCGCCTGAGAGGGGCCAGCGCCAAAAAGAAGCGCTTGACCGGTGCTGTGCTTATAGGCAAAAACACGAGAGAAAGGTTCCGGGGAAGGCTGCTGTGAGAGTAGCATGGCCTGTGATGCCTGGGAGACTTCAACTACGGTGAGGTGGTCTCCTGCGACAATCACGAATACCCGGTCCTCCGCAACGTAAGTGGCGAGGTCATGTCCACCGGGTACAGCGACCCGGGAAGAGACAACAGGCGCCGCTGGGTCGGAGAGATCAACGACATGCAGTACAGACAGGGTATCCAGTGTATACGCGAGCGGGCGGTTTGGGTCTTGGTCTAAAACCGTCGCCAAGAGACCTCCCTCCATGGACCATTGCCCAAGAACCTGCACATTCCGGCTGCTTTCCTGTGCCTGGCACAGGCCAAGGCAGGAAAAAAACAACCACGCAGAGATTAGAGAAGTGCGCATTCAACTGGGAAGATAAACCAGGTATAGATTTACGGCGTGGCTGACGTATCCGAAACGGGGTTTCGAGGGGGTTGGTTCCCTTCTTGACGTGCAGCGAAAAAGACGAAGACGGCGATAAAAAGCAACACGGGGTTGAAGTTACGAAAAAGCGGCACCGGAAAAATTGCGATGACAGCAAAACCAACGGCAAGGACTTGCGCTGCCCAAACAGTGACGCGTGTAGCCATTCGATAGGACATGCGCATCGCCAGAACGGCCCGTAGCACACGCCCGCCATCCATAGGAAAGACCGGGAGCAGGTTGAAGGCCGCGAGTGCGAGGTTCAGCCAGAGCAGACTCACCGAGACTGGAGATTGCGCGGATACAGAGAATCCGGGGTTGTGGCCGTTGGCGAGGGACCAGAAGAAGAATCCAACGGCGAGTAGCAGATTCACGAAGGGACCCGCGGCGGAAATAATGAGTTCTTGGCGGGGAATAGCAGGCATACGTTCCAGGCGGGCAATGCCTCCTATAGGGTACAGTGTAACGTCCAGCGTGCGAACCCCAAATGTCCGGGCGGCGATAGCATGGCCAAATTCGTGAAATAACACACAAAGGAAGAGTAATCCAGTAAGCAGTAGGCTACGCAGGGCAAGGAGCAAGTCCGTTCCTTGCCACAGGAGTACTCCGAACAGTCCGATCAGGAGTACGATCAGGGACCAATGAGCTGAGGCCTTGATCCCTACTACAGTGCCGAGGGGGATTGTACCGCGCATATTTATAATTTAGTGCTTATGTTTAGCCGTGTTGGGCACAGATGATTGATCATCTTGAGGATTAGCCGTGTATATTGGTACGGGAACGAATCCGTAATGAACTGATTTCAGCCTGCATGCGGGTGCTGTTATTTTTATTGACCGGGATTTTGCTGGTAGCCTCAGCGTCCCAAAATGTGCGTCTTCGGTATTTTAATGCGGAGTACAATGGGGCGGCCATGGTCGTCAGTTGGGAAGCGGAGGCTGAGCCAGGGGTTCAAACATACGAACTTCACCGAAAAACGGAACAGTCAGAGCAGTTCACGCTGCTTGCCGAACTTCAGGCTCATGGTGTAAATACCCCTTATACAGTGCGGGATGAGCAGGTCTACAAGTCGCCGATGGCCATGGTTGACTATCGATTGGAGGTAGTACTGGATAGTGGATTGCGGCAGCGTGTGGCCGAACGGAGGGTCAACTATACGCCTACTGCCATCCCAAGGAGTTGGGGCAGCATCAAGGCTATGTTCCTGGATTAATGCGCACGGCATCGCCATGCGAACATTGATCCTTGGAAAGGAGCGAATGGAGCGGACGCTTGCACGGTTGGCGTGCGAGTTGGATGAACATAATCGTGGCACGGGAGATCTGGTTTTGTTCGGGATCGTTCCGCAGGGGATTCTTGTAGCCCGAGCGTTGGCACGATACATCAGCGAAATTGCGGGACGCAGAGTGGATCCCATTCCGCTAGACGTGGGAGCGGACAGCGGGGAAGCGGTGGAGGTGTCAGGTAAGCAGGTTGTGGTTGTGGATGATGTGCTTCATACCGGACGCACTGCGCATCGCGGTGTCAACGCGGTATGCAAAATGGGTGAACCTGCCCGGATTCAATTGATGGTACTGATTGACAGAGGTCACCGCGAAATGCCCCTCCAGCCGGATTATGTTGGACGAAGAATACAAACCAAGTACCGCGAGCGGGTACAGGTGGATGCGGGAAAAGGGCTTTCTGTGTACCTGGAAGAGTGACGTTGCAGAAGTGCATCCGGGTCTGCGGTGTTCAACTGATGCGGTGGTGGCCGGGTTTTTGAGGTGAACTTTCCAAGTCCGTCGGACTGCTATACCAATGCTGCCAATCAGTTAACCATTCTTCAGAGGCGTGGTTGTTGGAGTGGTCCCAAAAAGAGTTGGCCCCGGATGAATTCAATCATGACCGGGTTGTGCCAATACAACCGTGCCTGCTCACCATAACGTTCAGGACTTGTGAACTCATTCCTGCAAGAGTTACCTGTCTGATACCATCCAGTTGGAACGTTTGGGCGGGGGCAATCCGATACAAAACAACCGAACGCCCCCGGGTCATGGAATGATTAGAATCAAAAAGAATTATAAATATGTACTAATTCACTTCTCGTCAAACATTGGGAAGGCTTGGAGAAGCCCATTCTTATCAGCGCCAACGTATCCGTTGCCGGCAAGCCTTGTTTGCTTGAACCAGAAATTGCCCGACACAGAACAACGATCAGAACCATATATTGCCGATTGTGTCGCTCTTGCTCACCATAAAACAGTACTCGACCATGAATCTCACTATAGTTTTCCTAAGCATCTAACTCAATTTTGGACGCACATTTCACCAGAACTCAAAAAGAACCATTGATCAAACCATTCATTCTTCTGACGGAAGGGTTGGGTCAGCCCGTCCTGATACTAGGGCTTTGCTACAAATCAGACAAATGCCTGAAACCATAAATCCCAAAATCATAGCTGCTCCAGATGGCCTATGTATCTGGGTAGAGGGTGACCAACGAATACCTGTCAGCGAATGGACATCTCATGCAGAGGTAGCAAATTATATCGGTGCATTCCTGCGATTGCGCGATGACGATTTGGCCGTAGAGCAGGAAGATGGGTATGTGTTGCGTCTTTTCTGGGACAGCGTTGCCAACCTATCTGCAGAGGACTTGCGGTATATGGGCCTTCCCGATCCCTGTCCTTACACGCTTGAAATAACCGCTGACGGAGCATTGCATGATGATGATTTCAAACTTTATTATGGTTTCATTAGAAAAGGGCGACGCATTTTAGGGCACGAGCGTGAAGGTGCTTGGCTGTGGGCTGAGGGAGATAGCTTTATCCTCATTGATCCATTGTACGACATAGTTGAAGCGATTGAGAAATCTAACTCCGCGGATGACCAAGATCTTGAAAGCCGAATGCTCAGGTGGGGATGTATCTCTCAGAATCTCCCAGGCGACTCCGACATTCCCACTCAACTGCGTTCAATTAGAATTACGGTTGCCACAGGGTTTGAGCTTCATCCATTTCTAAATCAGTCTAATGAGCCAGATTTCGATCCTGTGGTTGGCGGCTGGCAATCCAGTAATAATGAGGGGGAAGAAGAACAACTGACGTTTGAGCGTGCCTTACCAATTGCCCGACAGACTGAATTTTCTAAAAAATTTCGAGGGCTGTCAAAGGTTAAGCGTAGGTATTCGGTTGGGGGGGCATATTTCGTGGTGCTCTCCCAGCAAGTCGAAAGTGCCCTTAGGGCTGTGCATCGCGCGCAGAAAGGATCTCCCGAAGACCGCTACGAATTCCTCAAAAATCCTTCGGGATTTCTTAGAGGTGCTCTTGATGATGCAGGACAAATCGGATTTAATGTTGATAGAGTATTCTGCGACAATGAATTGAGCGAACGTGTCGAAGGAGTCGGAATCTGGTCCAAACAACCACTTCCTTGGATCAAGCGCGCTTCGGAGCCATGGCTACCTCCAGAACAGCTTGGCCTCCGTATAGGATCAGAGGTCCTACAGATCCCAGCGAAAGAATTGCCGACCCTGTTAGACCAAGTCAATACAGCGATCACATGTGGGACAACGACCGTATTGACGAGCGATGGGATCGAAATTCCCGCAGTGGTGTCTACCGCGTTAGCCATTGAGGAACTTATCCGTCAACTTCCTCCCGTACAACCACCGAAGGATGTTGAGCAGCCAGAATCCAAGAATGCTGAAGGTCAGGACGCCAAGTTAGACCAAGTCCTTTTGGTTACTGATAATCTGGAAGCTCTCCAATTTAGCCGAGAAAGACGCAAGTGCGTACCCGGTGTGTCAAAATTAACGCCGAGATTACGGAGTACGCTGTTACCACATCAGCAAGAAGCGGTCCAATGGCTTCTCGAGCACTGGGAAGCCGGTAACTGGGGAGCTTTGCTGGCTGATGATATGGGACTGGGCAAGACGCTAGAGGCTCTGGCTTTTCTGTCGTGCCTTCAAATGCATTTCCGCAATGAAAAAATCCGACATCGGCCGATACTCGTTGTTGCTCCAACAGGCTTGTTACAGAACTGGCAAGATGAACATGCAAAGCACTTGTCGGGAAATGGGCTTGGGCGAGCAGTTCAAGCCCACGGTGCCGATTTGAGGCAACTTAAGATTCCTGAAAGTTCAGCCGGAAACGAACTCAGTCCAAACATTCCCTTGCCGAAGCTGAATATAATCAAAATAAGGCGAGCTGCTTGGGTGCTAACCACGTACGAAACTCTGCGTGATTATCAGCACAGCTTTGGTCGTGTCCACTGGAGTGCTGGTGTTTTTGATGAAGCACAAAAAATCAAGAATCCTGGGACGCAACTCACCGTCGCTGCACTCGCAATGAATATTGACTTTGCGTTGCTGATGACCGGCACGCCAGTAGAGAATCGTCCAGCGGATATTTGGACGCTTCTAGACCGCGTAGAACCGGGAAGGTTTGGAACTTTGAAAGAGTTCAGCGCAAAGTATGAAAAAAACGACTCAGAGAGTGATTCAGCGCTTGGACAGCTAAATCATGCACTAACTACAGGTAATGGATCGCCGCAACTAATGCTAAGACGACTCAAGGAAGATCACCTATCGGGGCTACCGAAAAAAAAGGTGCATTCCATCGTCGCGGATATGCCACGAATCCAGGCGGATGAGTATGAGCGAGTCGTAAATCTCTCCCATACGAGTGAAAAAATACTCAGTAAGTTATCTCTCCTGCGCGCGGTCTCGTTACATCCCGAAACGCCAGGTGATCTGAGTGATGATGAGTACATACGAGGCTCTGCCCGGCTTAAGGTAACCTTTTCAATCCTAAAGAGGATCGCCAACCTCCGAGAAAAAGCTCTTGTTTTTGTCGAATCACGCCAAATGCAAGGTTTCCTTATTGGAGCATTTCGACGATGCTTTCAACTTCCTGATGATGTGCTAGTCATCAACGGTGCCGTTCCAGGCAAGGCTCGCAAGAGGCGCGTTGATTTGTTTCAGGATCGGCGAGGCTTTGACATCATGATATTGTCACCGCGCGCAGGCGGCGTAGGCCTCACGCTGACCGCTGCAAATCATGTCATCCACTTATCACGTTGGTGGAATCCTGCCGTGGAAGATCAGTGTACGGACCGCGTTTTTCGAATCGGGCAAGAACGACCCGTTCACGTGTATTTTCCCATGGCCCGACATCCGCGTTATGGCGAATATAGCTTTGACTTGAAGTTGAATGATCTCATCACCCGAAAACGGGATATGAATTATAGCATACTGTCGCCGACTGGTGCGAATGAGGACGAACTGGAAGAATTTTACCGCAGTATGACTAAGACGGAAGAAGACAGTCCCACATCTCCCAAGTTGTTCAATGTTGATCTGTTAGGTCCTGAAGAGTTCGAGAATTGGGTCCTTGATCAACTCGCAACAGCAGGCTATGAGATACGACGCACACCCCGAAGCGGTGACCGCGGCGCAGACGGACTGGCATACTCCCGTAGCGGTGGTAAGGAGCATACCCTTTTAATACAATGCAAGCGCTTGCAGCCGGACGCAAAGTGTGGCCGTAAAGCAGTGGAGGAAGTGCTTCATGCTATCTCCGAGTATGACATTCTCGGCGAGCCGAGGCTTATGGTCGTGACGACAGCCAACGGCTTTACCTCAAAGGCCTCGGACTTAGCGAAGCGAGAAGGCGTAGAATTGGTGTCTCGTATGAACTTGCCTCAACTTCAAAATTGGGAACTGTGAAGCGGGAGCAATCTTGAGACGCACCTAAGTGCCCGACTGTGCCGGGGTAGTTGTTTTCAAAAAACCACATCTACTAGAAATCCAGCGAAGGACCACACTAATTGCGCCCGGCAATGCCAATACCCAAGAACACTCCGGGCGGGTCAGGTCTGCGATGGAAGTTGATACGAACGAGAACTCGTGCAATACTAAACGTAACTTTATGAATCCAGTGCTCATTCGTAAAGCAGTGTTTTTTGAAAATCAGACTCCCAACTTTCATGGTTGAGG
The DNA here is from genome assembly GCA_022821385.1 of Rhodothermales bacterium. Classification (GTDB taxonomy): domain Bacteria; phylum Bacteroidota; class Rhodothermia; order Rhodothermales; family Bin80; genus Bin80. The sequence goes on along the minus strand of JAJEDR010000084.1, from coordinate 12,870 downwards.
AGGTAGGTCATTTTCGCGAACCTTGCCGTCGGAAATCAGAGGATTCGAAATCCCCATCAATGCCTCAGGTTTGGTGTTGACATAGGGTTCGGAACTGTTCCAAGTTGCTTCAGATTTGTGTGGCTTTTACTTAGTCGTACAGGGAATACAGTTTTGTTGAGAAGCCAGAATCTCCGAAGTATTCTGAACGACGAACCTCTGCACCTATGTTGTACCGCAGCCAGTGTGCAACCTTATCTTGCCACCGTCCGCTTTCACTGCTGTAGTGGGATTGTACTAAATCTGCATCTGATCTCAGTTCGGGAGCTATGTACGGAATGTTCCGGTCTTTGTACGGTTCTGGAGCATTGGGATTGTCGTCCAGCCAGATTCTACATGCTCCACTGTGGCTCCATTCTACGGCCGTAGCTCCAGACATACGTAGAATAAGCACGGACTGGTCACTTGCTGCACCGCGAAGCAGACCGTATGCTAATTCTTTCGCTTCTGGCAGGGAATTCATTAATTGCCGCGCTCTTGTACCCAGTACAAACCAGGCGTCATGAATCAAGTCATTATCAAAGTATGCTCTCCAGAATGTTTGCCTGTAAGACCAGTGTTGATCTAGGGCTGTCTCTTTAATGAGTCGAAAAAATGCCTCAAGCGTTTGTTCTGTCAGCCATCTCCGAATGACCTGACGGAAATTTTCAGGCACCCCAGACCAGTTGGCTTTTCCAGAGGGAATTCGTGGGTCGCCGAAGTGCCGCATGAAAAAGGGTTCCAGCTGATCTCTTGCTCCGTGAGGTAAATATCCTTCGGCAAACGGTTTCAAGAGAAACTCTGCAATCGCAATTCGAACCTTACGATTATCAAAACGCAGGCCGTTTTCAAATTCAAGGATTTGCAGCAACCGGGTAAGTTGGGCGGGAGGCAACAAATCCATCTTTAAGAGAACATAAACTCCTGGGAGGTATGCGAGAATTCCAAATTCAATAAAGCTTCCTCGTCCAAGCCTGCCGTCAAAGCCGGCATCCTGTAATATTTCTTGCACATCTTCGTGACGCGATATAAGTTCTTGAATGAATAAACGGCTACCATCAGCCTCCAAGAGGTGATAATTGTGACATCGTTGCTTCCACCACTGCAGCGATCTTGTATTCGGCACGGCAGTTCCCGTAACTGAAGAGCGGAGTAGCCTCCGAAGTTCCCCAAACGTGGACAGTTTGGTGGGATAGGTAAGCAGGAATTCAGCCAGGAACGTTCGTATCGGACGCGCGCTACTTTGTTCAGAGAGCCAATGGCCGTAATGTTGCATAAACAGCCGGTCTCCCCCGAGCCAGTAATCGGAGACTGATTGTTGCCATGCGGGTGCCTCTTTTGGGGATGAATAGAACAGAACCCATGGTAGCCGTCGCAGATCGCCAGATGGATTAAGTCCTGACTTAGAGGCCTCCTGTTCAAAAAAGGAAACCCAATTTAGCTGATCCACATTAGCTTCTTCGTATTCGGGAAGAGTACGATATCGTTGCCATGCCCGAACGATCCGCTGATAAAGAATCTCCAGATCATACTCTGCTGGTTTCCGCGACAACTCATCATTCCAATATCTCGCAGCTCTAGCGGCTGCTTTCTGTGTCTGGTTCGGTTCTAATGTACGTAGAGGGATATGGAGTCCGTACCATCGCAACAGCGTTTCTTTTAGAGACTGTTTGCTCATTGAGTTTCCTCGCCGATACGTAGCCGGAGTTGTTCCTGGAGATTCGACTCACCAGAAGACAGGGCACCAACAGGAGGTTCAAGAAGCAGTCGTAGATCAATTCGTCTATTGTAGTTGGACAGTTCGGGATCAAGCGTCGCCGGTCGCGCGTACCCGTAACCACTCGTACTCAGGACGGGAACGTTCTCAGTATTGCGCATGCGTTCAATGCGGGGCTCGCATGTCGTGATCATACGGTATACAGTAGCCGCACGCATCGACGATAATTCAAGATTATCTCGAAAACGTCGGTCACTGGTCACAGGAACACTGTCGGTGTGACCTTCAATAAGCAGAGTTTCCAAAAGCCAAGGAAATTCCTGTTCCTCGCAGGTATACGCCGAAGTTATTGCAGTTGAAAGGCAATAGGGTGGCGTATTTTCGGTGGTGCGCTCAGTGTGATCCATACTGGAGTTCGCAATCAAAGCCTCTCTATCAGACGAAACGTAACAGGGCACAACTTCGGCTAGAGCCTTAGCCAGACGCCCTACATTGGGTTGGTGTTCTGCGATGGGACTTTCGCTACCAGACGGGAAATTGATCGCGTTATCTGACAGACGAAGCACGCCCTGATCATTTAGAACCTCAACACTCATGCCAGCTCCTTCCAATCGGTTTTTCAGTTCTTGCAGAATATGATCTCGTGTTTCGTCGCTGGCAGTCAGCCTCTCCGTAACGTTGGCTTGTTCTTCCGTAACGTTTGATAGCCGGTAGGCGAACAGGGCCAACATGATGATAAACACGAATATTAGTGCTGACATCACATCACTAATACTGGCGAGATAATTTTGGCCGCTAGATGTTGGGTCTGGCGAGGATTGTGATTGGCTCATCGTGCGGTGCTACTCGGAAGGCGTGGAATCAGGTCCTCAATTGAATCATTAAACTCTCCGATGGCACCGGACAAATTCTTGATGGCATCAGCGAATGTCCGGTCAAGTGTGGTGGTAAACTCCTGAACCTGCGAACAATAACGTGACAAGCCTTCATCCATCTGCTCAAACACACTCCTCAGCGAATCATCAACACCCTCAAACCGCTCTCGATATTGAGCCCAAACTACGGTAGTAGATTCCTGGTGTTTTTCAAGCTCTCGGACCAGTATACCCATACTGTTTACCGTTTCTTGGGTCAGTTGCAACGAATCAGCTGATCTGTTGCTGGAAATCTGAACATCATGTGCGGCGCGTTCTAGTTGCTCCGACATAGCTGTCATTTCCCTGTGGGAGGATGATATGATGCTGCCTAACGAATTCAATTTATTTACGAAACTTGTCATGCTTAACAACACATTTTCATTCTGCCGCGAGGATCTCCGAAGGCCTTCGGCGGCTTCTTGCAAGCCATGTACTGATCCGGTTATTTGATTAACAGCACTGATGCTAGCTGTTGCCAAATTATCTGTAAGATTATTGATGGTAGCATGCAGTTCCGAGCTGGAGGCGTTGGTGGAAACGATCATTTGGTCGGCCACCTGCTTGGAGGCATCTGCGACGACATCCGAGACACCTTCCAAGGATTTCTGCAAGGTTTCGGTCATAGACCTTGTGTTCTCATGCAAGGATGTTTCCATATTTTTGATGAGTGAGCCCATCATGGTAAGGATATCCTGTCGCGTTTGTGCAAAGCCGCGTGAAGTATCTTTGAGAGAACTGTTCAGATCACCGACAACCGAAGCCATTTCTTCAAACTGAGACCCGGTTTGTTGCTGCATTGCAGTGGTAAATTGTGCGAGAGAGTGTTCAATCATGTGGCCAGCGTCACTGGCCCTATCCGAACGGAGTCCTTCAATTGATTCCACTAAGCGCTCGAGATGCGGTGTTAGACGACCTGCAATCTTATCTTCAAGTGCCTTCTCAAGAGAGAATATTAGATCGGTATTGAAACGGGTAAGTTGCGTAGTCGCGACTTCTGCCTCCTTTAATTGCTTAAGTGCGATTTCTGGTGCTGTAACAAGTCGTAGATGTTTCTCCAATTCATCCACCCATTTGTGCAAGTCAAGATGAAGATTTCGCGATCTATTCCGTTCAACCCAAGTGAATACAAGGGATAGAAAGATTCCGACAATAGAGGATACAAATGCCAGGCTTGCACCAGACAATAGCTGTTCCAGGGATGCAGTAATTTCGCTGGGAACACCGGAGGCTAGGCCAGTATGCGCTGCTCCAACTCCTACGGCTAAGCCGACAAACGTGCCGAGAATTCCCAAACCCATCAGCAGATTTGGGACCGAATGATAGAAACGGAAATCTACTTTGGGAAAAATGATGGTCGTCTCGTTTAGATATTTCGACACCTCACTGGTATTATAGATCGGGTTTCCCGAGCCGGGAGAAGGAAGAACCAGCATCTCTACGAACTCTTTCCAAGCCCGATCAAATTTGTCCTCCGCATACTTATCGTATTGTTCAAAATGCTCTACAAAACCTTGTTCGCCCTCAGTGGAACTGAGTTTTTTGGTAGCTTCACGCAATCGTACTCGTAAGTCTTTTGATTTCTTGCGTAATTGCCAAGCCCAAAACACAAACAGCACAAAAAGCCCAATGCAGTAGGACAGAAGAAATAGTGGGCTGAGAAAAAATTGCAGGGTCATTGTTCCTCAGACGTTTATGGTATTAAGTGATACTGCAGACAGTCTAAGGCGCGCATGATATACTTGGATTGGGTATTTGTGGCATTGGATGGCCACTCCTAGTGAATTATTACTGGACTTTGCCGATTAATTTGCTAACCTGACGTGTAGGCACCAACATCCAACAAGAGCTGGTTTTGAAGATCGGACTACCTGACGGTCGCAAGAGACAAATTAACTTCGTGATAGAATTACGGGAAGTTTTCACGGGGCTGTAGTCGGCGTGATTATTTTAGCTGATTCACTCTTTCGTGTCATTTGATCAAATTGCCGGTACGCTCGGCGTAAAAAGTTCGGTATACGGAGAGAAAACCATCAGCTCTAGCAGATATGTGAAGAAAGAGCAAAGACATGGGAGACTGTTGAAAAAAGCGTCGAAATTTAGGAGAAGAACACTCCAAGGGTCAATCCCGACAGTTTGTGCAACAGTCCCCCTTACTACTTTCTTAACAACTTAGTAAAGATTCAAGTATTTCTTGTCACTAATGTTCTTTCTCTGTTAAATATTGGGCAAGATACATTATAATTAATTCATGCTGGGTTGTATCTTTATCAACAGACTGCTGGGCCCCTGCCAGTGCCAATTGGACGGACCTATTCCCCTGAGGGACTCCTGGATTAACCGCACAACAGTATGCCCGCATCAAAAGCCCCGGGTTAAATGCCGCGCCCTGCAAGATCATTCGCTTCAAAATCTCAAGGTTGTCTCGGACAGGGACCCTGCGTAAACCGCTCGTCTCTAAACAGGTGAGTAAGGGCACGCTCCACTTTCTCGCCCCGCTGATGGAGCAGGGTCTTCCCGCGATTTCCACGACTCCGACGACGGTTCACAATGGTCGGCTTGTGCGCCTCCTTTTTCCTGCTCCGACGCCCACGCTTCGGCTCACTGATGTAATTGCGTACCCCATGCGCTTCAAGCGAAACCATAACCTTATTTGAATGATAACCCTTATCGGCAATCACCTCCTGCGACATCAAGTCCAACGCTTCTAATTGCTCCGTAAGCGCATCCAAGATAACCTCAAGCGAATCCGTATCCCCGCCGTCCATCGTTTGAACCGTCACTCCAACCAACGCCCCCATATCCATATCCACCGCATGTTTACACTTGTGTGCCAAATGCGTCTGTCCATCCTTCATCTTCGTGATGCGCGCATCCGGCGCCGCTGGATGCCTCCAATCCTTAGTTTAACCCTTGTTTTTGCGATGCTTGTCCAATTTCGCCAAATCCGCGCGCGTCGGGGTCTCGATTCCAGATTCCTTTGCCAACGATTCCAAAATGTGGTATAGCTTACTCCGTTCTCCCGTAGAACGATTGACTTCATCGCCGCACTCGCTTCCAGTGTCGTGGAATAAATCTCAAGTGTCTTCCCAAAACCCAACCACGAACCAGTTCCACGAAAGGATGATGGGGGGATAGATCTAAACCAGATTACAGCAATAACGATAATGGATGTGGTAAACTATCACTAATCTTAAAGGCCATTACAGACAAAATGTCGGAAATAACTTACAAATGGACACCGGACTACGCGATACCGCCAGGCTGGTTGCTTGAAGAGTACCTTGAAGTTCGGGGCTACTCGCAAGCCGAATTTGCTCGTCGTTGCGGACGCTCGCCCAAGCTAATCAGTGAAATCATAGCCGGTAAGGCACCGATAGAACTAGGTACTGCATTGCAGTTCGAAAAGGTACTTGGACTCAGTGCCGGTGTATGGGTGAACATTGAGTCCATATACCGGCTCCAGTTGGCTAAAGAAGCAGAAGCCAAGAAGGTGGGGGCCGACGCCGAATGGGCAAGGTCCGTTCTGATTAGCGAGTTAGTTGAACGTGGTTGCTTTTCGTGTCCAGAGTCAGATGTTGATCTTGTTTCCAAGCTATTGACATTTTTCTGTGTTGCCTCCAGTGATGCTTGGAAGACTGAATACAGTTATGCCAATGTCGCGTACAGGCACGCACCCAAGTTCAGGAGTGACGAGAAGGTGATTGCTACTTGGCTCCGGCTCGGAGAAATAGAGGCTGAACGACAAGAATGTGCACCTTACAACAAAGGTCAGTTTCAGAAGGCGGTTCGGCGCATCCGTAGCCTGACCCATGAACCAATCGAAATCGCTCTGAAGCGGGCAGAAAGACTATGTAATGAGGCTGGCGTTGCAGTTGCGTTGGTCAAGCCACAGCAAAAGATGGCTCTAAGTGGTGCGGCTTGGTGGTTGTCTCCAAGAAAAGCAATCATTCAACTCACTGCCAGACACAAAACGGATGATCATCTCTGGTTCAGCTTCTTTCATGAGGCAGCACATATTTTGCTTCACAGCAAGAAAGCTGTTTTTGTAGATGGGAGCAATGGGAGTAATGGGAGCGACACGGAGCAAGAATCAGAGGCTAACAAATGGGCATCCAAATTGCTCATACCAGAGGCGGCATGGAATGAGATCACTCAAGTCTCAGCACTCAGTGCAAAGGTTGTCAAGGCGTTTGCAAAGGAGCAGGGCATTGCTCCAGGGATCGTTGTTGGCAGACTCCAGCATGAGGGAATTCTGGCGTGGTCTCATTTGAACGACCTCAAGGTACGCTTGGAGTGGGATTCTTAGTACGAGTTGATTGCACAATCAACATTCAGAATCATTGAGCAAATAACTGTGGGGAATCCTTTCGTGGGCTCGCACTCTACCAAAGGTACCCATCATTCCTTCAAAAAACCCGACAAACTGGGGAAATCGAAAGAGGAAATTACAGTTGATTTAAGCCTATCCATATTGCCTGATCTTTGAAAGCCTACCACGAGTTGTCCAAGAAATGATGACGTGGAATTGAATAGTGCAGGCTATGACAATTACGAGTCAAAACGTTACGGCTATCACGAACAACAACAAGGAACCGGGTACAATACCAAGATCCGCGATCAGGAGAGAATTGTAATATGTGATTCCGCTTGGTTTGGAACTCCAAGAACATCTTGAAGCCCGGGGCTACTTGCAGGCCAAAGTTGCGCATCGCTGTGGGAGAGGGGTTGCCTGAATATGTGGAAGAATAGAACTGCGGTTGGGGAGCCAAGTCTGTGGAGTCTGAATGATTTGGTCACGGTTGGGATTTTGGAGAAAAAACTTTTCCAGTCCAGAGCAGTCGGTCATGTAGCTCGCCTTCTCGTCAGGAGGATACAGAGACGTGCTTGGCCGCCCTTAACACACGCGTGCTATCTTTCGTCAACATGACTGGAATCGGCAAAGAGTCGAATAGTGGATCCCTGAGGTACGTAGCTGCCTGGTTCGGGGGATTGACGGGTAATCACGGGGTTATCACTCTTGTCGTATCCCAGCGGTGATGGCCATAGATGCAACGGTCGGAGGAGCTGCTCGGCTGCATTATGCTGGCTTCCAGCTACGTTCGGTACTTCAACGGAATAGTTTGGGTTGATGCCGAGGCCATACCAGATCCGGACGGTATCCCCTTTTTGCAGCAGCACGCCTGCGGACGGCTCGGTTCGCGTAACCATATCGGGAAAAGGGCTCCGGGTTGTGTCGGGGAGCTCATCGGGGTGAACGACCAGATCTGCACGTCTTAGGTCTGATCGGGCGTCGCGAACAGACGCCAGAATGACATCCGGTACCGCGATCGGTTCGGGAAATCCGCGATAGATGGTCAGGTGGACGCGTCGACCGGGTTTGGTTCTTGCACCGGCGCGCGGGTTTTGGCTGCGAACCAGGCCCTGTTGTAGCTCCGTTCCAGGGTGTGTGGTGCTGTCGCCAACTACGAGTCCTGCATCTGCTAGAGCATCCAAGGCTTCGGGCAAAGGTCTGTTGGAGATGTCCGGGACGATGATCTCCGTGCCATGTCGGGTAACTCGAGGCATAATCAGCTTATCGACGGCGAAGTACAGCAGTGCAGCCAGGAAAAGCAGCACCACAAGGCCCCACTTTAGATAGATGTTTTTGTGGAGAGGGGTGTCCGTCAAAGCAGCGAGAAAAAAATAGAAAAAGAAATTTACGAAATCGGGAGTTTTTTGGGAACAGTATTTCGAGCAAAGTATACAACGCGGTCTTTTTGCAGCTGACAGCTCGGCTTTTCGTCTTTCAGCAGCTCCTGTTCTCCTCCCTTGAGGGCTCTCTTTTACGCACTGTGTGAGGACATGATGCGCAGCGGATAAATCAGAAATCCTCCGCGAAAAGGGTTCAAAAATGGAACAGGTGTTGACATGAATGATATAAATGTCGTATGTTGGCTGTCCTGCCCTTTGCGGCAGCCAGTTCTTTGACAGGATGAGAGTATAGCGAGTCCTTTGTCGATTTTTTGACAAGGATGGTTGTTGTTCGGTTTCTTAGCCGACATCAACCGATCCAATTATTAGTCAGGGAGAGCGTGGCATAAGCGCTCACATAAGTTTTTTTCAAATCTCTAATCACGGAGAGTTTGATCCTGGCTCAGGACGAACGCTGGCGGCGGGCTTCATACATGCAAGTCGAACGAGAAAGCATCCTTCGGGGTGCAAGTACAGTGGCGCACGGGTGAGTAACGCGTAGGCAACCTACCCTCGAGTGGGGAATAACCATCGGAAACGGTGGCTAATACCGCATGCTGTCGTGCATCGCATGGTGCACGATGAAAGTCTTCGGATGCTCGAGGATGGGCCTGCGTCGGATTAGTTTGTAGGTAGGGTAATGGCCTACCTAGGCAACGATCCGTAGCTGGTCTGAGAGGACGATCAGCCACACTGGCACTGAGACACGGGCCAGACTTCTACGGAAGGCAGCAGTAGGGAATATTGGGCAATGGGCGAAAGCCTGACCCAGCCACGCCGCGTGGAGGAAGACACCCCTATGGGGCGTAAACTCCTTTTATACGGGAAGAACCCCTCCCTCAGGGAGCCTGACGGTACCGTATGAATAAGCACCGGCTAACTCCGTGCCAGCAGCCGCGGTAATACGGAGGGTGCAAGCGTTGTCCGGATTCACTGGGTGTAAAGGGTGTGTAGGCGGGGCGGTATGTCAGAGGTGAAAGCCCACGGCTTAACCGTGGAATTGCCTTTGAAACTGCCGTTCTTGAGTCTCGGAGAGGTCGCTGGAATTCGTGGTGTAGCGGTGAAATGCGTAGATATCACGAGGAACACCAGAGGCGTAGGCGGGCGACTGGACGAGTACTGACGCTGAGGCACGAAAGCGTGGGGAGCAAACAGGATTAGATACCCTGGTAGTCCACGCCGTAAACGATGGATGCTCGGTGTTGGCCCTCATTGTGGGGTCAGCGCCCAAGCTAACGCGTTAAGCATCCCACCTGGGGAGTACGCTCGCAAGAGTGAAACTCAAAGGAATTGACGGGGGCCCGCACAAGCGGTGGAGCATGTGGCTTAATTCGATGCAACGCGAAGAACCTTACCCAGGCTCGACCGCGGTCGGACAGGTCTTGAAAGGGACCCTCCTTCGGTTCGGTCGCGAGGTGCTGCATGGCTGTCGTCAGTTCGTGTCGTGAGATGTTGGGTTAAGTCCCGCAACGAGCGCAACCCCTGTTACTAGTTACCAGCGGATAATGCCGGGGACTCTAGTGAAACCGCCTGCGTAAGCAGTGAGGAAGGTGGGGACGACGTCAAGTCATCATGGCCCTTACGCCTGGGGCTGCACACGTGCTACAATGGGTGATACAACGGGCAGCCACCTCGCGAGAGGGAGCCAATCCATAAAATCACTCCAAGTTCGGATTGGAGTCTGCAACTCGACTCCATGAAGCCGGAATCGCTAGTAATCGCGTATCAGCAACGACGCGGTGAATACGTTCCCGGGCCTTGTACACACCGCCCGTCAAGCCATGGAAGCTTAGGGTACCCGAAGTCCGTGACCCAACTACGGAGGGAGCGGCCGAAGGTAAACTAAGTGACTGGGGCTAAGTCGTAACAAGGTAGCCGTACGGGAACGTGCGGCTGGATCACCTCTTAAAGAGAGCCTTGAGGCAACGATCTCCTTAAATCGACGGGGCTTGCTATACTCTTCCCTGGTTTTGCACGTGGAGCAAAACCCGCACTTCAGGGGCTGTAGCTCAGGTGGTTAGAGCGCACGCCTGATAAGCGTGAGGTCGGAGGTTCAACTCCTCCCAGCCCCACTCCGCAGGCTTAGCGGCCCTTAGGTGCCAGGGGTTATAGCTCAGTGGTAGAGCATCGGTTTTGCATACCGAGGGTCGCCGGTTCGAGTCCGGCTAACTCCACACGGAACGTACGTCGTTCCAAGTTCTTTGACTTAATGATATTCGCCAAAAGAACAACGCGCAGAAATGACGGAGGTCCGTGTGGCTTCCGTCCGAGCGTAAACGAGCGCAGAGAACCCTCCACCAGGGTTCTCGCGAACCTGACTTGTGTAAAATCTCAGAGGTTTAAGCAAAGAAGGGCGCATGGTGGATGCCTTGGCACGGGAAGGCGATGAAGGACGTGATAAGCTGCGATAAGCTACGGGAAGCTGCAAATAAGCTTGGATCCGTAGATCTCCGAATGGGGCAACCCGGCACTCGCAAGAGTGTCATCCTTGGGCTGAATACATAGGCCCTTGGAAGCAAACCCGGGGAACTGAAACATCTAAGTACCCGGAGGAAAAGAAAACAACAGTGATTCCCCAAGTAGTGGCGAGCGAACGGGGAATAGCCCAAACCGGTGTGGTCTCGGCTGCACCGGGGTCGTAGGGCTTGCAATATGGATCACGCGTCGAAGTGGAAGCTGTCTGGAAAGTGGCACCATAGAAGGTGAAAGTCCTGTACGCGTAAGACAACTGATCCTAGCGATGTCCCTGAGTACCACGGGGTCGGAGAAGCCTTGTGGGAAGCTACCAGCACCATCTGGTAAGGCTAAATACTAACCCGTGACCGATAGTGAACCAGTACCGTGAGGGAAAGGTGAAAAGAACGCCTAGTCGGCGAGTGAAATAGTACCTGAAACCATGCGCCTACAACCAGTCGGAGCCTGTTTGTCTGCACTTATGTGCGGATAAAACGGGTGACGGCGTGCCTTTTGCATAATGAGCCTACGAGTTACACCTCACTGGCAAGGTTAAATGCCTCAGGCATGGAGCCGTAGCGAAAGCGAGTCTGAACAGGGCGTCATAGTCAGTGGGGGTAGACGCGAAACCGAGTGAGCTACCTATGGGCAGGGTGAAGCGTGGGTAAGACCACGTGGAGGCCCGAACCGCAGTACGTTGAAAAGTGCCCGGATGACCTGTGGGTAGGGGTGAAAGGCCTATCAAACTCGGAAATAGCTCGTACTCCCCGAAATGTATTTAGGTACAGCGTCGCAATAGTGTATCGGAGGTAGAGCACTGATTGGGCTAGGGCCCTTCACCGGGTACCAACCCCAGACAAACTCCGAATGCCGGTACTACGTTTTGCGGCAGTGAGGGCATGGGTGCCAAGGTCCATGTCCGAGAGGGGAACAACCCAGACCGACAGCTAAGGTCCCCAAGTTCAGTCTAAGTTGATCAAAGGAGGTCGGATTGCTGAAACAACCAGGATGTTGGCTTGGAAGCAGCCATTCATTTAAAGAGTGCGTAACAGCTCACTGGTCGAGCGATCTGGCATCGAAAATTTGCGGGCATTAAGACTGGCACCGAAGCTCCGGGTTTCCATGGGAAGCGGTAGGGGAGCATTCCAGCGACGGCGAAGCAGCTTCGTGAGAAGCTGTGGAGTTTCTGGAAAAGAAAATGTAGGCATGAGTAACGATAAGACAGGTGAGAAACCTGTCCGCCGTAAGCCTTAGGGTTCCTGTTCAACGTTAATCGGAACAGGGTTAGTCGGGTCCTAAGCCGAGGCCGAAAGGCGTAGGCGATGGAAAACGGGTCAATATTCCCGTACCACCAGAAAGCGATAATGTAAGGCGTGACGCAGAAGCGTAAGGTCCGCGCACAGACGGACGTGCGTTGAAGTGCGTAGGCTGGACGAGTAGGCAAATCCGCTTGTCCGTTAAGGCTGAACCACGACAGTAGCGGGAGTCTCCGGACGAACGCATAGAGGCCCCAAGCATGCTGCCAAGAAAAGCGTCGTACATTGCCCAATGGTGCCCGTACCGTAAACCGACACAGGTAGGCGAGGAGAGCATCCTCAGGCGCTCGAGTGATCCGTGGCTAAGGAACTAGGCAAAATTGCTCCGTAACTTCGGGAGAAGGAGCGCCTTCCCTTATTAAAAGCGAGGGAAGGTCGCAGTGAAAAGACCCAAGCGACTGTTTAACAAAAACACAGCTCTCTGCTAAATCGCAAGATGATGTATAGGGAGTGACACCTGCCCGGTGCCGGAAGGTTAAGGAAGGGGGTTAGCTGCTTCGGCGGCGAAGCTCACGACTGAAGCCCCGGTAAACGGCGGCCGTAACTATAACGGTCCTAAGGTAGCGAAATTCCTTGTCGGGTAAGTTCCGACCTGCACGAATGGTGCAACGACTTGGGTACTGTCTCGGCCACGGGCTCGGTGAAATTGTGGTGCCGGTGAAGACGCCGGCTACCCGCGGTGGGACGGAAAGACCCCGTGCACCTTTACTGCAGCTTG
>JAJEDR010000016.1 GCA_022821385.1 Rhodothermales bacterium | reverse complement strand
CAACAACCCATATAGGCAACGCTCCTATCATCGGTGTGCGCCTTGTCCGCACTGCTTGACGAGCATCGCGATAAAGGCCGCCACGCGACCCATCGCGTGGCGTGCGATCTGTCGTTGTTGGATTCGTTAACAGATTCTGTGCGGGGGGCCTGTGAAACCGGGATCCCTGCCGCGAATTCGCACTGTTACGGACGAAAAACCGTGGCTATAGCCTACATGCCACTATGTCACTTGATATCTACGAAATCGGTACCAGCTACCCAATCCACCAGTGGTCCTGAGCCTCAGTAGTTTCTGTGGCCCATCTTCCTGGCGCTAAGTCAAAAATCGATCGAGTACACCACGAGTATATACTCACCGGATTCATTACGCAGGGTACCGTAGGCCAGTGCGTTAGCGGTATCAATCACGTACAATCTCAGAGTTCTTGGAAGCAGAACCTGACCAATCATCCTGCCTTCAGAATCAAGCACTTGCCACCGTGCTTCGCTGGCAGGAGCCTCAACGTAGTCTTTGATCCAAATGTTATCCTGATCATCAATTACGAAATACCTATACGCAGGCTTGAACTCAGGGTACATCTCGCGAGCTTCTTTTTCTAACCACGCGGGGAAATTGCGTTTCAAGGGTACACGATCGTGGGGTCGCCGGATAGTGCGGACTGAATCACCGGCCAGTGATGTCACCAAGATGTCAATTTCCGTATTCCAACCCGAGTAGAAAAGCTGACTAGCACTCAATTCGAACACCGAGTTAGGGGCAAACTCGGCTTCCCGCGCAAATGGGCCGCGATCAGGGTCGAGACCAATATACAGACCTAAGTCTGGCAGGCGAGCGAGTTCGCGTATACGCTCACCCGCCCAAGACGTAAGAACGGCGTAACTGTGTCGGGGCTCCCCTGCGTTATCTGGTAGTACGATCGTGCTGTACTCCATGATGGGGCCATGATCGGAAACCCCTACGGCCGATGTTGCGATTCCCCAGTCTTCGTCGTATGCGAATTGACTCTGGCGCACGTACGTGAAATCTGTTGGATCGTACACATTCAAGCGGGGAAATCCGCTCCCTAACCTGCTATCCATAACATAAACTGAGTCGGATGGACTCACAAAAACGCCACCCACAGTGACAAATTCTCCTGGACCCTCGCCCACCCCACCGACAGAACCAAGCCATTCTCCGTCCAACGAGAACACAGCTACCGATGGTGGTCGTAAGTCTGCAACCAGGATCCTATCCTTAGAATCCACAGCCAAGCCCACGATTCGACCGAATAGGTAAGCGTTTTCGTCCGTGTCCTCACCCAATCGAAGGATTTCGGTGAATGCAATTTCTGCCTCTTCTGCACGAGGCTGCCCGAATAAAGTGCTACTGGGTAGCACCGTGATGAAGAAGACGATCAGCGCTACTGGGATTACCCTCAGGCCGCTGGCACAAGCCATTATTGGTCGCCATTCTCGGAGGCGGGGAGCTTTTTCTGCACAGTGGCGCAGTTTGAGCAGAAAACGAATACGCGCATCGCTCTCCTCTTCACGACATGATGTCGGGGGCGGACCAACCAGAATTCCTAACCTATGCATTGGTTTCCATTTCATCTAAATATTAAATTACGCCTAATCGACCCGATACGCCCCAAAATTCGCTGAATCAAGCCCCGAGTCTAATATGGTTAACGGGGTCCCCAGGACATCGAAAACTGGCCGAGCAACCCAGGGTACAACTGAAATCCTGCTGAAACTTGACCCACTTACACAAGGCAGGTCGGATATGCGCAACAAACAACGCAGGGCACCGCTAAAATCCCACTGAAACCCCTCCTGAAACACATTAAACTGACCTATATTTAATTCTCGGGCAAACACTAGACAATAACGGTAGTCACCGATGCATTATCCCCTCAGAAACATGAAAACGCGAATAAGCTTGTTGTTTGTTGCCGCCGGGTTATTTACCTGCGGCTTGGTACACGCACAGGAAATCACTGCATTCACCAATGTGACGGTGCTTCCTATGGACAGCGATCGGGTGCTGGAGGCACACACAGTCCTTGTTGAGGGCGATCGCATTTTGTCTGTTGGATCAGATGTTGAGGTGCCTCTCGGGGCACAGATGATTGATGGTACAGGCAAGTTTCTTATGCCGGGCCTTGCAGAAATGCATGGTCACATACCACGACCAGATCAGCCTGAACAGTACACCGAAGATGTGCTTTTTCTATATGTGGCCAACGGAATTACGACCGTCCGGGGAATGCAAGGCGCCGCCGGACAGCTGGAACTTAAGCAGCGCGCAAACAATAGCGAACTTATCGCACCTACACTCTATTTAGCCGGCCCCAGTTTCAACGGCCGTTCTGTGAACTCACCGGAGCAGGCCGTCGCCATGGTGCGCACACAGGTGGAAGAAGGCTGGGATCTGCTGAAAGTGCTTACTGGCATGACGAAAGCAGAATTTGATGCCATGGCACGTACAGCGGCCGAAGAAGGGATTCGTTTTGGTGGCCATGTGCCTGCGGATGTGGGATTGATGCACGCACTGAATATGGGACAGGAGACCTTCGACCATGTGGACGGCTATGTAGAATACATCCGAGCACAGGACCGCCCAGAGGCCGAAGCACTGGAAGATGCTATTGCGCTCACCAAAGAAAAGGGCGGCTGGATCGTGCCGACCATGGCACTTTGGGAGGTGCTGTTTGGTGTCATTGATCTGGAAGACCTGCGCGCGTACGACGAATTGAAATATATGCCGCCGGCGGTTGTTGACAATTGGTATCGTTCAGTTGAGAGACGGCAGAATAACCCTCAATATGATAGAGCCGCGGCTTTGGAGTTGATTCGTACCCGTATGCGCGTGTTGCGCGCACTGCACGAGGCAGATGTCCGTATCCTAATGGGTACCGATTCCCCGCAACTCTTTAGTGTACCCGGATTCTCTTTGCATCGCGAACTTGAACGTATGGTGGATGCGGGAATGTCCAACTATGCGATCCTTCATTCAGGTACACGGGCTGTAGGTGAATATTTTGCAAACGAAGACACATTTGGAACGATCAGCGACGGCGCACGGGCGGACCTTTTGCTAGTGGATGGCAACCCCCTTGAGGACCTCTTGCACCTGCAGGAGCTGTCCGGGGTTATGGTGCGCGGTAACTGGTACGCCCGCACATCACTGGACGAACACCTGGAAAGCATTGCAGAAGCCAATCGTAACTCTAACTGATTTTCATGCGAGGAACCGGCTTCCTGATAGTTCTTCTGGGCTTGTCTCCGTTGGTTGCACAAGCCCAGAACGCAGATGCTCTGCTGAATGAGGGGAGTTACCGAGAGGCGCGTGCCGCCTTCTCGGATAGCCTGTATGGTGTCAATATTGAGGGCTATTTCGAGACCTACCTCCAAACCGGGGCCTATGAAGCGGGGCTTCGGCGGGCACAACAAATGCTCCGCAGCACGTCTCAGCCAGCGTATGTGAACTATGCCATTGGCCGGCTGCAAACCGTCACGGGCAATTGGACTGAAGCTCAAGCGGCCTATTTAGCCGCAATTCAGGCTAAAAATGACTACTGGCTCGCGGGTCTGGAGCTCGCGGAATTGTACCGACAGCGAGGCAATTCACGTCAGGCCGAACGCCTGTATTCGGTAATCAATGCTCGGTTGAGACAAGGAGGGTTCACTACCGCCTTGGGCCTTGCAATTGGAGCACGGGCTGCAATGCGCGTTGGAGATCACCACGAAGCCAATGAAGCCTTCTCAACGGCGCTTCGCCTGGATGCAGATAACGTTCAAGTCATACTGTGGTATGGAGACCTGTACAGGATTACCTATGACGAAGCATTCGCGAAGGATCTCTACGAAAGAGCTTTAGGAATAAATTCGAGACGCGCCGAAATATACGTGAAACTGGCTGAGGTCACCGGATCGTATGCTCAGAAGGAGGAGCTTGCTGAACAGGCACTGCGGATCACAGACGATTTTGTGCCAGCATTGGCACTTAAGGCCAAACTGCTCTTATTGGATGGGGATTTCGCCGAAGCAGTAACTGTCGCGCGCCAAGCACTGGATCATAATTCGGGAAGTATAGAGTCATGGGCGCATTATGCTGCCGCGCAACATATGCAAGGAGCGCTTGAATCTGTGAGTCAGGCAGAAACCGCCGTTCTCGAGCTCACTACCCGCCCCACATCCTTCTATCGCGTAATCAGTGAGGATTTAGCATTGCGGTTCCGATACCCCGATGCCGCCAACTATGCTCAAAAAGCAGTCGAGTCTGATCCCGGCAATGCTGCTGCGAACGCAACCTACGCAACTGCACTCATGCGCCTGGGAGAGGTGGAGTCAGCGCGCACATACATGGAGCGCAGCTATGATCGGGATGCCTTTAATCTGTACGCAGCCAATACTCTAAGCCTGTTGGATGCACTGGATGAGTTCGCAACACTGACAAGTCAGCATTTTACGCTTCGCATTCACGAGGATGAGCGGGATGTATTGGGTCCCGTAATGTTGCGCGAAGCCGAAAAGGCTTACGAAGTTCTGCGGCGCTACTACGGATACGAGCCCGAGGAACGGATCCTGCTGGAAGCCTATAATGATGCGGACGACTTTGCAGTTCGCGTAGCAGGAGTACCACATATCGGTCTGCTAGGTGTGTGTTTTGGGGATGTTGTGGCCATCAATACTCCTGCTGCAATATCAGAGGCAAGGTATAACTGGGCCCGCACGCTGTGGCATGAGCTGGCACACACAATGACCGTCGGACTGAGTGATTACCGGGTGCCAAGATGGTTGACCGAAGGCCTTTCAGTCTATGAGGAAGTGCGTGCGAACCCAGCCTGGAAACGTGATCTGGAGCTCCAGTTCTTTACCGCGTATGATCAGGGCCGGCTACACAGTCTGGAGGAAATTGACCGGGGCTTTACACGTCCGACATTCCAGGGGCAGGTCCTTTTGAGTTATTATCACGCTTATCGCGTCGTTGAATTTGTCGTCGCCGAATATGGATTCGATGCAATAACGGGCTTATTGGAGTCGTTGGCAAGTGGGCAATCAGATTCAGCAGCGATACAAAACGCATTGGGCGTATCACGTGAGGCACTGGATAAGGCATTTAGGGCACACCTTGATCAGGAACGGGGTCGACTGGATCCGGTACTTCGGGGATGGCCGGACATGCTGACCGAAGAACTGCACGGTGGAAACCTGCGGGATTATCTGGCGGGCAGAGGCGAAAGCTCCTTCTATGATCTCTTGACTGAAGGAGAAGAAGCCCTTGAAGCGGGCAATCTCGACGACGCCGAGTCTGCGTACCGCACGGCTCTGGACATCTATTCGGCCTACACCGGTCCAGGCAACCCTCATGAAGGGCTAGCAGAAGTGTATCGGCAACGTGGACAGATCGCTGAACTCGCCCAGGTCTTGCAGAATCACCTTGCAGCGTATCCCTATGGAGATGCGCAGGCGGTGGAGCTGGCAGGTATCTTGCTGCAGCGTACAGATACAACCCGCGCCGTGAGTTACTTGAGGCGTTCTCGCCACACGCAGCCCTATGACGCGGAGGTTCTCGAACAATTGGCCGAACTGCACGCCGATCTGGACCAACATGCGCAAGCGGTAGAAATGCGACGGGCAATATTAGCGCTCAATCCGGTAAATCGCGCCGAGGCACAGTTCGCACTTGCATCCAGCCTGTATCGTAACCGACAAATGACCGAGGCAAAACGGGCAGTACTTCAGTCACTTGAAATCGCACCGGGTTACCGCGAAGCACAGAGACTTCTACTGAAAATAGTGGACGGCGATGAGTAGGTGTATACCAACTATCGTGGTGATGATGGTTCTGGTCTTGTGCAGCACAGAAGCCCTCGCGCAAGCTGACTACGGCTTCCGGTTTGTACGCGTGCGATATGAGATACCAGGAATGAGTGAGCGCGGCCGGGGATGGGGGCGAGGCGGCGGACCAATGTGGGCGCATGATTATCCGGTCGCTGAGCAGAACTTTTACATTGCACTCAAGCGCACCACCACAATCCATGTCGAAGAGCCGTATCTAGTACTGGATCTCATGGATCCAGCGATCTTTGAACACCCCATTCTATATCTCTGCGAGCCTGGGTACTGGCAGATGACCGATGAGGAGGTTGAGCAGCTGAGTGAATACCTGAACAGAGGGGGATTCCTGCTATTTGATGACTTTCGGGGAGACTATGAGTGGTATAATCTCTATGAGCAGATGCAACGTGTCCTCCCGAATCGCGAGCCGGTTGAGCTTCCGGCGACCCATCCAATATGGAGTATCTACTTTGATGTCGATCCGGTTGCCGCCCCCTCACTGGTGAGTGGGTATTTGGGATCTGTTAGCGCGGATCGATACATGGGATACTTTGACGATAGTGGTCGTCTTATGGCACTGGCGAACCATAACCAGGATATTGGCGATGGTTGGGAATATCCTGACCGGGATTTCGAGAATGCATCTACCATCAGCTTCCAAATGGGCATCAACTTTGTGATGTATGCGCTCACACACTGATCTGACAACACGCGGGCAACTAGCCACCTTTTATTCCGTAGTCGGTATTACGGCTTCACTTAAACTCTAATTGTTTTGACAGCTATAGACGAGATGGAAAAACCTGCGCTTGAGCGTTTGCGCGAAGGCAAATCCCAAATTATGTCGCAGGTACGCCGACGTATAATTGGACAGGATGATGTGATTGAACAAGTCCTGATTGCACTTTTCTCGGGAGGGCACTGCCTGCTGACCGGGGTCCCGGGGCTTGCCAAAACACTTCTCATCAAGTCACTCGGAGAAGTGCTGGACTTATCCTACAAACGCATTCAGTTCACGCCTGATCTCATGCCGGCAGACATTACTGGAATGGACATGCTGGATGAGGATCGCACGACCGGTCGACGAACGATTGAGTTTGTTAAGGGACCAATCTTTGCCAATATTATCCTTGCAGACGAGATCAATCGTACGCCTCCCAAGACACAGGCGGCGCTACTGGAAGCAATGCAGGAATACCAAGTTACCGCCGCCGGCGAAAGATATACGCTGGATAAGCCCTTTTTTGTGCTTGCCACGCAGAACCCCATTGAGCTTGAGGGCACTTACCCATTGCCGGAAGCGCAACTGGATCGATTCATGTTCAATATTGTGATTGATTATCTGTCTGCCGAGGACGAGTTGCAGGTTGCTCTGGAAACGACCACACGCGAACTGGCATCCCTGGATACTGTATTGTCCGGGGCAGATATTCTGGCATTCCAAAGCGAGATTCGCAAGGTATTCGTCCCCAAAAACGTAGCACAGTTTGCTGTGGATCTCGTGCGCAGCACAAGGCCGGGCAGGAATGGAACACTAGAATTTGTTTCCAATTGGGTGAGTTGGGGAGCGGGTTTGCGCGCTACACAGTACTTGCTGCTGGGGGGCAAGGTACGCGCAGCCTTACGCGGCAGATACAATGTGGCCATTGAAGACATCCATGCTCTTGCCAATCCGGTCCTCCGCCATCGCGTATTGACAAATTTTTACGCGGAGAGCGAAGGCATAACAGTTGAGCGGGTCATTGAACAACTCCTGAACGACATTCCCGAACCCAAGAGTGGACTATCGTAATCTGGGAGGTTTCACCCCGGATCAGATAGTGAACAGTTCGCCCTGGCCCGGTGTCAGTACGCGTGCATTGGGGCATTTCTCACGAATGGTTGCTGCGAGCCATTGCCGGGCCTTGGTTTCTCCGTGCACCAGAATAATCGTTTTCGGCTGGAGCTCAACGGCAAGTTTGGCCAGATCCTGTCGATTGGCATGCCCGCTGAACCGGAAGCGATCTACTTCACACACTATTTTCTGCATGCCATGCTCACGACTTAGTAGCACACCCTTCGCCCCACTTTGTGCCGCATGAAGAAGTTTGCCTGCGGGAAGATCCTCTTTCGCAAATCCAACGAAAAAGATAGCGTGCTTTTCATCTTCGAGAAGCTCCACGGCTACCTGATGTGACAGCGTACGCTCAATCATCATGCCACTGGCCAAAACATGAATCCCGGGCTGGTTCAAAGCATTTCGTCGTGCTTTATGACTTCGGGGAAACTGTCTCTGTTTTACCCCATAAACCTTGAAATCCGAATCAATGCGAGGTGTAGAATCGGCAGAATCATCATAGATTCGCGAAACTTCGCGTAATCCACCTGCACTGTAGATGGGCGTCTCCGGATCAATAATCTCTCGGTGCTTGTAGCGCCCGAGGAGTGCCAGTATTTCCTGTGCTCGCCCCAACATAAATACAGGTAATAGTACTGTTCCGCCCCGCTTCAGGACTGCAGCAAGCCGCTCGCCAAAACGTATCTCCTCCTGCTCCCGTGTGATGGTCTCTGCCACGGGATCAGCACCGAGGGTCGACTCCATGATGAGTACATCAACCGGCTCTGAGGGATAGCTCCCACCCGGAATAATCGTCTGGTTCCGCACACACGTATCACTCGTGTAAAATATACGCCGACCATCCTCAGTAGCCAAAAGTACACCAGTGGCACCCAGCAGGTGTCCAGAGTAATAGAACCTAGTCCGTATGTGCCCTGGCTGCAAGTCAAACCATTCGTCGTACGGATGCGACCGGAAAGCATCAAGAACATCCTCAAGGTCCTCTTCGTCAAACAGTGCACGGAAAGGGGATGAGCCTTCGTCAAACTTTCGTTGCTGAAGCCTTGCAGATGCATACAGCATGGAGGTGGTTAAAGTCCGTGTGGCAGGCGTGAGGTGCAACCGCGCCATGGGCCACTTTTCGTTCAAAGCGGGGAGGCTTCCAATATGATCGTGGTGTGCATGCGTGACGAAGACATGATCGACTTCGCGATTTATTATAGGGACAAAATCCGGCAACGTGGCGGGGCCGTCCTCATTCGGGTCTGCACCGACATCCAAAACAATCCCGGTGCCGTTAACGCCAAGGTAATGGCAGCTCGCGCCAATGTCGTTGGCGTTGCCGAGTGAAATAAAGTCTATCATGATGTGGGCCTAGCCCGCCTGATTTTGCTTGAAGGCGTCCCAGTCCCCCATGAATTTTGCAAGCCCAATATCTGTGAGGGGATGCTTGAGCAGCTTCTTGATCACCCCCAGAGGCATCGTGGCTACATGCGCCCCCAAGAGCGCGGAATGCGTGACGTGCATGGGATGGCGAATTGAGGCAGCAAGCACTTCTGTGGCGTAGCCATAATTCTCGTAGATCTGGATGATCTCTTGCAGCAGGTTCATGCCGTCCGAGGAAATGTCATCCACACGCCCCAGGAATGGACTGATGTATGCTGCACCGGCTTTGGCGGCCAGAAGTGCCTGTGTGGAAGAGAAACAAAGCGTGCAGTTGGACCGGATACCCTCCTGGGCAAGTGCATTAATGGCCTTGATTCCATCCAGGATCAGGGGGACCTTAACCACAACATTATCCCTGATAGCTGCCAATGCGCGCCCCTGTGCCATGATCCCGTCAAAATCAACCGCGGTGACTTCGGCGGAGACATCCCCCGGAACCATGTCACAGATCCGGGCTATGTGTTCATGAAAATCCAGTGGGTGTCCGGCGCGTTCAGCAGCAAGTTTCATCAGGGACGGGTTGGTTGTAACGCCGTCCAGGACTCCCATGTCACTGGCTTCCTGGATTTCGTTTAGATCTGCTGTGTCAATGAAAAATTTCATTTGATGTAGGGCTGGTTTGTGTGCAATGCGTGATTAGCCTTAAGTGCTTGCCGTTTACGTTTCGGTTGCTTTCAGAATTATCAGAGTACGATCGTCACTAAGCGCTGCAACGGGTCCCGTGAAATTCTCTATATCGTTTTGGACCAATTCAATAAGGGCAGCTGGCGAGCAACTGCGGTTTGCCGTGAGGAGGTCCAGAAGCCGCTGTTCGGTGTACTCTTCCATCGCTTCCCCCATGGCTTCGGTTACACCGTCGGTAAAAAGCACAATAAAATCATTGGGAGCCAGCGTTATGTATCCCGGAAAGTATGGTACGTCCGGAATGATACCGAGAAGTGGTCCGCCATCTGTAAGACGTTCAACCTCCCCATTCGCTCGAATGAGTAGGGGAGCTTCGTGTCCAGCGTTTACAAACGAGATGGACCTGTCAGGGTAATAAATTGCTGCAAAGGCAGTTATGAACTTATCTGCGGCTGTATTCTCATATAAGACGCAATTAGTACGTTCAATCGCTTCCTGGAGCGTTAGGTCCATTGGCAGCATAACGTGTGTGCACGCGTGGATGCTGGCCATCAGGAGTGCCGCGGGCGCACCTTTGCCGGTGACGTCCGCAATCATGAAAAGTGTGCGGTCTTTGGTAATGGACACGATATCGAAGTAGTCTCCTCCAACCTCCCGGCTCGGCAAAGCGAGCGTGGCGACCTCCAGTCCGGGTATCTTCGGAATTGAAGCCGGAAGCAGGTTGCGCTGAATCTCGCGGGCCATGCGAAGCTCCTCTTCCAGCCTTTGTCTGGCGATACGCTCTTCTACTAGTTCGGCATTTTGAATGGAAGTCACTGCCAGACTGCCCAAAGCATAAAGAAACTCTATGTCTTTGCGGTAATAGGGTGCCCGGTTCATTTTTGCTCCCAGGCATAGTACTCCATGAACTGATCCCTGCTGCTGGATTGGCAGGGCAATCGCCATATTGTTCTGATCCAGTACATCCCCCGGCTCCGCCCGGATGAGATCTTCAACGCTCGAAAGAAACTCGAGATCGAGGGCATCAGTACTGGTTCTTCCACTTGAAACCAGTTCAAAAGAATTCTCCTGGCGCTTCAGGTAAAACAAATGGTTCTGGACAACCATGTGGCCCATGAGCGCAAACGAAAAGATCTTCAATACCCGCTCACGGTCTACTGTTGCATTGAACTCTTTGGACAGCTCGAAAAGTGTATTGAGCTGCTGTACGGTGTTGTCCAAATCAACGTTCGTTTGCCGCAACTTTTCCACAATCAGCGAATTGCGAACGGCAGCCGTAGACATATTTACCATCGACTGCACAAATTCAAGCTCTGTTTTTTCGAATTGTCCGCCGATGAGCTTGCTGCCCAGTGCAATAGCGCCGACTTCTTCGTGCTTCTCGCGTATGGGCAATAGCAAATGGATCCCGAGAGATTGCAGCGTAGCAGGCAATGCATTGCCCGAGGCTACCGCATCCTGTGTCAATGGCGGCAACTCAAGGTAGTCCCCCTCCTTAATCTCGGGGATTCCTTTGACCACAACTGCATGCCATTTACGCTCTCCAGGATCGTACAAGAGCGCAATCCCCCGAGTAACCAACAGCCTTCCCATAGCCGTCAGAAGCAGGTTGCCAAGAAAAGAGTGCAACTCCGAAGAACTGCTCAATGCTTGGCTGGTCTGGAACAGCGCCTGCAGGTCGTATCGCTGCGCCTGCTCAGCCCGAGGGGCTGTCTTCTTCATGCGCCAAGGCTAAAGATCAAAAGACTCACCTGGTTTCAGTACACGAGTAGCTAGACCGATCGCGTTCATAGACGATTGCCAAGCATCGGTATCCGCCTCAATGGGTGGATACGTGTCAAAGTGGACAGGGATTGTGAGATTGGGTTTGAGCATGCGCGCTGCTCTTATTGCTCCCTGCGTCCCCATTGTAAACAGGTCGCCAATCGGCAGAAATGCCAAATCTATATCATGGTCTTCGCCGATCCAGGCCATTTCTGTAAAGGGACTCGTATCGCCCGAATTGTACACACAAAGTTCTTCGGCGAAGAGAAGGTAACCGTTGGGGTTGCCACCATAAGTACCGTCCGGGAAGGAGGATGAATGTCGTGCATACGTCTGAGTCAATTTCCCCCATTCGAATGTGCACGAACCTCCCGTATTCATGGGCTGTATGTTCTGATGCCCTTGCTTGTAAGCATACTCGGTAATTTCGTGATTTCCGACGACTTGCGCACCGGTTCGCTCTGCGATCGCCAGTGTATCCCCCCAATGATCGAAATGGGCATGCGTCAAAATAATGACATCGGGGAAGAGGGAATCAGCAGTTGTAATTTTCTCTGCTATAGGATTACCCGTGATGAATGGGTCAAAGAGCAAGATCTTGTCGTTCGTTTCCACTTGCAGCACGGAGTGCCCAAAGTAGGTGATTTTCATGATTATTTGGTAAGCAGGATTTGTCGTGTCTGGACGGTCCCGTTCAGCCCCTGGAGGCGCACAAAATACGTACCACTCGGCCATTCGTTGGCATCCCAGCTTGATTCAAACGTACCAGGCTCGTGCTGCCTGTCAACCAGTACCGCGACCAAATGCCCAGAAAGGTCAATTATGGAAAGTCGCAGATGTTGAGATTCCCGAACCTCATAGGTAATTGAAGTACGAGGATTGAATGGGTTCGGATAATTCCCCACAATTTCAGCTGGAGGCGGCTCGCTTTGGGGGGCCAGACCAAGTTTGATCGTTCCCACTATTCGCGGAGGCCGGTTTTGAGTCTCTTGAACTAGGCGATAGAACACCACACGGCTAGGAGGCTCGAGATCTGTGTAGGACCAAGGAGTGTTCAGGGACGAATATTCAATGCGTGTGAGTCTTTCGAATCCTAGACCATCTTCCGAGCGCTCAATCAGAAACGCCTCCGAGGCCGGATCCTCATCTTTCCAGGTAAGTGTTACTCCCTCATCAAAGGCAATTCCGCGAAAGCTGTGAACAAGTGGACCAAATGAGGGCCCGCCTGGAACACGATACCGAATTGCATTTCCCTCTCTAAATGCCCCAAAGCTTTCTCTGGATTCAAAATCAAGTGCAAGTGCACTCCCTTGGGGGGACTCCTGTTGCATCGTAGCGTGTATCTGCTGCGCAGTTCGAGCCGCGGGCCACACACGCAGTTCGTCAAGCTCACCAACGAATTCAATCTCCTGCTCACCAACGCGTCCACCCAGAGCAAGAGGATATGTATCACTTAAATGGATATCGGCCGGATCCAGCAAGGAGTCAGCCACCGCACCATCCACATAAAGTTGCGTCCAATCTGTTTCGGCATCATGAACCAGGGCAACGTGGTGCCAGGTACCGTCAGCCACGGGAATTTCGGTGGCCAGTGTGACGTGATGTCCAATCGTGTTGCGGTAATACCTTATGCGTCCCTGGGGGTCAATCATGACCTCTATCGGATAGGGAATGCCGGTTGCCCCATTCCAGGTAGATAGAATTACGGCATCCAGCACAGTCGTACGGATCCAGAACTCGAGTGTATGGCTGCCCAGCAAAATTTCGAGTGACTGCGACTGGACATGAAGAGCATTGAAATCCTTTTCGAAGGCCAATGCATACCCGAGACTGGCGTCGGATTTGGAGCGCAGCTCGCCCCGGCGAATATGGCCTTCGTCGGGCACATAGGTTGAGCCCATCTTCACCGCGGGGGCTATTGAGAACCTGGAATTCCAGAACGTGTCATCCTTACTGGTCTCTACCTGCAGAATAATATCGTAAGTTCTGCGGAGTGGTTCTGAGGGTAGCAAAAGGAATTGGCCGTTAGGAAGGCTCACCACATCAAGGGTCA
Source organism: Rhodothermales bacterium (assembly GCA_022821385.1). Lineage (GTDB taxonomy): Bacteria > Bacteroidota > Rhodothermia > Rhodothermales > Bin80 > Bin80. Next base: position 38,085 of record JAJEDR010000016.1, on the reverse strand, counting down.
CATGGCGATGAGCCTGACGTACCCCGGTTGCAGCATTTAGTCCCCACTCAGATGGCAGTGAGACCACGAATCCCTCATCAGCCGACACACCGTTCCAACTGGCAAACAGATTGATTGATGTTCCTGGTTCGTACGTAGAGGGATACCATACATCTGGCGCCTGTGCAACGGAACTGGCTATCTGGACCAGAGTCCAGACGGGCAGAAGCAACAATAAGGAACCTGTGCGACGAAACATGCCCTCAAGTCCTGAGGCAGGTACCCCGTTCCCCTCACGTAAGCGAACGCGGGGTAATAAGTTAGGGAATAAATCACCTTCGTGCCATTTAGGGATTACTCCCAACTGGCGGCGTTCAGAAGTGTGATGTCTGGTATATTTGACCCGATCTGGTCTTCGGAATCCGGGTCCTGCAACAGATAGATGGCGACTCGGCCAGTATCATTCAGACTGTACCCGAACGCACTGCCTGTGCGGGGAGAGTATATGAGAGAATCCAACAGGATGCCCGTCCCGAAAATGCTATCTGGGTTGGCAGAGATTACCGAATCGGCCTGGAGCCACATGACCAGGGAATCAAGCGTCCCGGGGAAGTTCCCTTCTGCACGCTCAAAGCGGGTCAGCGCATTTCGAACGTGGGTCATTTGCTGACGCGTCATTTCTGTCAGTGCCTGCTGACGTTCAACTGCCTCCCAGGGCTCAGTTATTGAACGAACAAGCCATATTCCCAGCACCACAATCAGGACAGCCATCAAGGCTTGAATAGCGATCTTAACGTTATTATTGACCATTACTACATACAGCCGTTTAAGGAGGCTTAATTTAGGGAATTATTTAACTAGCTGCACTATAACTCGCTACAGCTCGTTTGGTTGAGTATACTGCTCACCAAGATAAACAACGAATGCGTATGTATAAACCATCGCCTATGTGTTTCGTTTGAGTTGGACAAACGGTGAATGGATCCTTGACAAGGTTGTTGATCAATATCGATCATGTCGCGACATTGCGGAATGCCCGCCGTGAAGCATTTCCCGATCCCGCGGAGGCTGCACGTTTATGCGAAGCGTCCGGCGCAGACGGTATCGTGTTTCATTTGCGGGAGGATCGTAGGCACATACAGGATCACGATGTGGTTCGGCTTAAGCAGGTGGTCCGTGGAAAGCTGGATTTCGAACTCTCTACGAACGAGGAAATGGTCTCGATCTGCTGTGCTACGAACCCGGATCTGGCTACACTTGTCCCAGAGCGGCGTGAAGAGATCACTACCGAGTGTGGACTCGACGTTATAAGGCATCAAACCATTCTGTCGAATACGGTTGCTCGGCTACGGCAGGCGGGTATTGATGACGTGGCGCTTTTTGTTGACCCGGATCCAGACCAGATACGTGCAGTTCGCGATACGGGTGCATCGGCCGTTGAGCTGCACACCGGTGATTTTGCAAATGCGGCCGCCGGCGAGGAGCAGTTGTATGAGGTCCAACAATTAGCACGGGCAGCAGATGTGGCACACGAGTGTGGTCTCACGATTCATGCAGGGCATGGGCTGGATTACAACAATTACGACCTGTTTGCACGCTCGGTGCCTCATGTATGCGAGGTGTCCATCGGATTTGCGATCGTTGCACGTTCGGTTTTTGTGGGTCTGGGCGCTGCCGTGGCAGAAATGGCCCAACTGGTTAAAGGGCATCATGTCTCCTGAGGACTTCAGGAGTGGCTACGTTGCTCTGATTGGTAAACCTAATGTGGGTAAGAGCACGTTGCTGAACGCCCTTCTGGGACAGAAACTCTCTATTGTCACCCCAAAAGCACAGACGACCCGTCACCGCATACTGGGGATTCTGACAGAACCGGACTGCCAGATCATTTTTCTGGACACGCCAGGTATCATGCAACCGAATACCAGGCTGGATCAGTCCATGATGCGGAAGGTCAAGGAATCCGTATCAGATGCTGATCTGGTCGTCTTTATGGCTGATGCGCGCGCAGCCGAACCTGATTTCCACAGTCTTGAAAGTATCGTGCATCGCCCGGCTATTCTGGCAATTAATAAAATTGATTTGGTGAAGCAGGAGACCGTGCTGCCCATGGTTGAGGCGTACATGGGTTTAAGGTCCTTTGAGGCAGTCGTGCCTATCAGTGCACTGAAGGGCACCAAACTGACTGCACTCATGCAGGAAATTCGGGAGCGCCTATTGCCAGGGCCGGCCTTTTATCCCCCCGGAACGCTCAGTGAGCATCCCGAACGATTCTTTGTGTCCGAGATTATCAGGGAAAAGGTTTTTGAGAAGTTCAGGCAGGAAGTGCCCTATTCAGTCGCAGTCACGATTGTAAACTTTGTCGAACGCCCTGCGCAAAAGGACTTGATCGAAGCTGATATTATTGTGGAACGTCACAGCCAAAAAGGTATCCTGATTGGCTCAGGAGGCACTGCACTCAAGAGCATCGGGACCGCGGCGCGCCAGGACATAGAGGCTTTTCTGGATCGAAAGGTATACTTGAAACTGTTTGTCCGCGTGCGAAAAAACTGGCGCAACCGCGAGGCCTTCCTGCGAAGCTTTGGCTATTGACAATCAACGCAAAGACCGTCGCGTACGGTTCGCAGGAGGGTAGAAGGAATACCTGTAACCCGATGTCTGTCAAAAGCCCGCCTCGGAGGGTAGTTGCGTCGAAGCTGGCGGAATTTTCCAGCTACCTGATTATGAGGCGTGTTGAGCAGTACCCGCATCCGGGTATCATCTGCCCGGATATCATACAAACGCCGGACTAGACTATCAAGCCAAGTGTACCCAGGCTCGGAGTCAACTGAAATTGGAGGAGGCAGATCCCGCTGCAGTACCCGCTCAAAATCCCAGGTCGGCTGAATTCCAAAGTAATCCGTAATTGCCCTATAGAGCATTACTGTGCCTTGAAGCTTTCCGTCCACTGAATGACCGGCAATATGAGGCGTACCCAATGTCACTTTTTGCAGTAACTCCAAATCAGGAGCGGGTTCGTTCTCCCATACATCAAGAACTGTAGCGCGAATCCTGCCGGTATCAAGTACTTCGCTAAGTGCAGTGTTGTCAATTACCGTACCTCTTGAAGTGTTTAGGAGCCACACCCCTGGCTTCATGGATTGCAAAGCAGATTTCTCAACGAGGTGGTATGTGTCTGATGACCCAGGTACGTGCAGTGTGATGATGTCTGACTCGGCCAGTATAGTTTCCAGGTCTACGAACCCCGAGTGGCCGGCACTGGCTAGCGGGGGATCGTTTTTCAGGACATGAAGGCCAAAAGCAGATGCTCGCACTGCAAGTCTACCGCCTATGTTGCCACAGCCCACGATTCCCAGCGTGAGCCCAGCAAGTGGACGCATCTTAAGAGCACTCAGTCGGATGAGTGCAGACAAAACATACTCGACGACCGAGTCTGCGTTCGATCCTGCTGCATGCGTGAACTGGATACCTCGTTTGCGTAAATATGTCCGATCGATATGATCAAAACCGGCGGTTGCAGACCCCACAAACCGAACCCGACTCTGCGAAAGGAGGGACTGGTCAACGCGTGTGACACTTCTAACCAGTAGTATATCGGCGTTGGCACAGACCTCGTCAGTTATTGATTCAGCACTCATTACACGTACATCCCCTATAGAAGCAAAGGCTTGACCAACGTGCGGAATATTTTCATCTGCAACCGTCAAAAACATGTATCTAAATCTGAAATATTACGTAGTACGGCAACTTACCGTGTATTCCATACCCGTGTCTGGGATGGTCATGGCGGTTTATTTGCATATGGTAAATGAACATGTATATCGCGAGAAAGGCTATTGGCTGGTGCTCGTTGTTGGTGCTTCTAGCGGCATTCTTGCTGCCTGGGAGGACTGTCCTTGCACCGCCTTCAAGTGGAAATGTTTGTGTTTCCGGTGAGTCACCTTCACCGTTCGCTACACCTTCGTATGAGGAAACACGTGCCGCGCTTTTGAATCCTTGGGGCATTAGGCCTGTCCATACCGGGAATATTGACGAAGGAACCTTGTGGTTGGCTCGGGCAATGTTTTCGGAGAGCAAGAGGCATGACGAGCAGGAACTAGTTGGTTGGGTAGTGCGGAACCGAGTTGAATCTGAGCATCGCGGGTGCAATTCGTACAGGAGTTGTGTTCTGGATCCATTTCAATTCAGTGCCTTCATTGAAAGCTACCCTACGTCGAGCTACTACATCGGCCTGGATTTGAGTCCCAGTTCATTAAGGATTCCTGGTTGGAAAAAAACCTTAGCGCTGGCCTATCACATCCGGCATGCTGATGATCAGTTGCGTCCGTTCCCTCGTGCGGTTCTCCATTTTTACAGCGAACAATCCCTGATGGACCCCGAGGTACTTCCTGAGTGGGCCAGGGATTGGACTCCTATAACCCCCGCACGTGATTTCCAATTGGACGAGGGGCGATTCCGCTTTTACTCTGGCATACCGTAGGGGCTCTGCTGGCTTCCAGAAGTCAGCAGTATCCGACTTATCTGCGAGATGCGATGGAGTCGTAGCCTGCTCTGGGTTGGCTACCTTTGTGCTGTGCATCGGGCTGCTTCAATGCGGATATGCTAGACGAGTGAAAAAGCGTCTGTTCAGTTACCTTACTCGTTTGTGAGCTTCCCCTTGGTTGGGCACTAATGTCTTAAGGGATATGAAGGCCGAATTGCCTTTCTAAAATGCGGATTTTCACAGGGTGGAGCCGAATTGTCGCCCACGCGCCCCCCGGCCACCGGAATCCGCAAGGATCCATCGCAAGGCACGCTGTGGATCCACCACTTAACTTACGGGCTGGAAATGCCGTCGGGCTATGTAGTGTAAGCAATGGCCATATCTGCTACCGATTAAGACTAATATGTACGGTTTGTGAATCTGGCCCCTCAAATCCCGCATCCAGCACGAGATTGCAAAAATGGCCACACCCGATCAGTATCTAGGAAGCCTTATGGTCGCGCTTGTCTTGCTCCTTGGGGCCTGCTCCCAGCAAGCACCATCCGAAACCGAGGCCACCGATGGTTCCGGCGCTCAGATCGTAACCAGTACCCCCGCACATTCGGAGGCGACGTGCATACTCAGTGAAGAACCCCTCTTGGTCATCGGCGGTGACGAGGAAGATGACAGCCAATGGTTCTCTTGGATCCGGGGGATAGGGCGTCTGTCAGATGGATCCATCGCGGTGGTTGATCGCACGTCTGCTGAAGTTCGCATTTTCGACGCTTCGGGGCGTCACCTACGATCAATGGGCCAGCGCGGCGAAGGCCCCGGTGAATTCACCGATCCCTTTATCCTGTGGATCGCGGCAGGCGACACGCTTTGGGTGGGAAACACCGGGGTTTGGAGCTACACTGTATTCACGGCCCAAGGCCAATTCGTGCGAAGGATCGTGCTAGATCCGGTGTATTCGAGAACGTCAAGCGCTGGAGGCGTGCTTGAAAACGGGTACACTGTGAACGCCAGACAGGTAGGAATGCGCACCCCTGACTTTGACGTTCCAGACACGATGATAGTAGAGATCCACGATTCCGATGGGAAGTTTATCGGCAACATCGCCCGGATTCCCCACCTAACCTATGGACACGTCAGTGAAGCTCCCGGGGTCGGGTTCTACCCGCTCTTTGAAGCAGGCGCCGAAGTTGACGCGCTGGGGTCAACCATTGTGCTGGCACACGGTAGCAAACCTGAGGTACAGGTTCTGGACGATGAATCCAACTTACAAATGATCATCCGCTGGTCAGATCCAAACCGCGAGGTTACGCGTGCGGACATACGCGCCTGGCACGAGGATTACCGGGAGCGCCATAGTTCTTCGGACTGGAATCAGTATGACGACGCCATGATTAGCCCAGAGCGTCCTGTGGCCGACGCTTTCCCAGCTATGTCCAGTGTCAAGGTTGGTCGTGACGGCCGCATCTGGGTCCGCCAATACGACCGGCCCCGGGAAGATCGTGGATGGCTCGCCTTCGGTGCTGACGGCAAATTCTTTTGTCACATGGCCCAGCCCCCCGGCGATGTTTGGGAATTTGGAGCCGACTATGTGCTCCTGCTTCACGAGTCCGAACTTGGAGTTGAAACCGTTCGGATGCATCGTCTCACGTCACCTTCTTAGCCCGCGTATGAAGTACCGAAGATGCAAACCGAGCCTTGTCGACGGTATTCTCCCTGGCAGCAACCTGCGTGAGTTAGTTGGCATCTTTCTACGCGACAGGACCGCGGACCTTTGGGGAATGTTAATGAGATCAGGCTGTCATCTCGTCATATTTCCCGTTTGAGTCCGGCGTATTGCTCCCGCGTACAGTCTTTCTCAGCAGTCCGTCGTCAGCTCGCTCGGAACCTTGGCGAGACGGAGTTTTCTATGAGCAGCCGGATCGCTAATTCCCGCCTTCGCGGCGGCCGACTTGATCTTCATTTTATTCGTCCGTCAAATTGAAAAACAGCATTACCCGCTGAACGATGAACCAGTTTGAGGGATGTTAGTGAATCATCTTGATGCTCTCACGCACTTAATGGATCACCTGAAAAACTAAAATTCTCGTTGGCGCTGGACACGCATACCTGCATTAGCCTAAGGCGAGCTACATGAAGCCAACTCCACGCTGATCCTACAGCTTAGGCTGGCGGCTCTTACTGCGTGTTTGGATGCTCTTGTGTTGATCGCGCACAACTGAGACTCAAAACAGTAACCGCCACCAGAATGCGCGCATCACCCACACGCACGATTTAGATGATCCGCAGTGATCGCCAGAGCTCAGTACTCCAAGCGCCGGGCGGAAATGAACGGCGTCAATTCACTCGCCCCGGGGAAGCCACGATCAGCGGGAGAGGGAGCTACCCAGTCAGCGTGGCTAGCCTCTATTTCCATGAGTCCATCGGAACGGAAAGTGATAAACGTATACAGCGCATGCGTGTATGGTGCCATGCTCCCGTATTCTGCCCCAACCCAATAATATGAAGCACTGTTTATCCACAGATAATGGATGCCATTCTTGCGCGTGTGCCGATCAATATGGTGATGACCGCAAAAGCAGGCCACTACCTTACTATCGGCCCCACTACTGTTGTGCTCTTCCAGTACGGCTTCAATGGCGCTGCTAGCCTCAGGCATGGAGGTTGGAAGACCGAGGCCTTGGTGTGCGAAAACCACTACTGGAAGAGATGATTTGGCGAGGTCATCACGGAGCCAAACAAGCTGAGCGTCATCGGCGTAGCCGCGCAGAGAGGCATCCACATAGAAATTAGCTTCGCCGTAGGGCGTATAACCTTCATCCGCCTTCAGATTGTTTCGGTCAAGAACTACCACATGGTAGGGACCAAAATCAAAGGAGTAGTAGCGACCTGGCATGCCCCACTTTCGAACAATAGCATCCTTGGACACAAAGTCCATGTCATGGTTACCGAGTACGTGATACCCCGGGCCTACAAACGAATTCCAGAGGTCCAGGCATTCCTCACTCTCTGTAGTGCCAAAATTGAAATCCCCCAACTGGAGAATGGCATCTGGTTTGCGCTCGGCGACGGCTCGCATGAACGTTTCCAATCGCTCCATCGCCCGTGGTGCTAATCCATGATGCAGGTCTGCTATCACACCAAGACAAACGGATTCGGTCTGGGCTGCACTACGACCCGGACGAAGAAAAAGGCACGCTGTACCAATCTTCAGCAGTTCACGACGTGATATCTGTAGTAGTACCATCTCCCTGATTCAATAGCCTTTGATGTTTTCGGAACGCATGACCGTCGTGCTCCCGGTGAGGACATTCTCTATTAGCTCAAGGTACGGTCGTCCATGAATAGCAGCTTCCATTGAAGTTGCCTTGCTTAGTCTGCTCACTCAGGCGTCAAATTCTCTTCGAACTGAGCCCAGAAGTCATAATGATATGGAATTGCGAACAAGGCCGAATTTCCGGTTGTGATCGAAATGATACATGCCAAATTAAGGGAATTCCTGCCAAACTGTAACCAGCATGGTTGTCATTAATGTTTCAGCACCCGTTGCGGACCTGCCGAAGCAGGACCAAGCCCACGTAGCCCCCGCGTACTTTCAGGCTTGGTTATTGCCCGACCACTATCCCGAACGGGACACATAAAGTGTAGGAATTTGGTCACAAATATGCAGCATTCAGTTTGCGTTATAATTCCCTGAAGTTTGGACTGGCTAGTCCTTTCACGATGGAAACTGTTCTCTCGGCAAATCAGGTTTTTCTGTGCTGATAGTTGTGCCATGGCTATTAAACTTGAAATGTTACGTGAAACGCATCTCCCACGATTAGCCAATAGGCCATGAATAAATGCCAATTGCATAATCTGTCTAGCGACAAGTCATTCGGAAAATGAAGTTTGGCGCGCACGTGTCGCATACTGCAAAATGTTGCACATTTTGTAGACTTATCTTAACAGAGCCGTCGTAGCCTGCTATCGGTCAACCAGATCTGTGCTGTGCCTCTGGCCGCTTCAATGCAGGTGAGCTTACCAAGGTGGACCTTTGACCTCCTTTGACCGTACATTCGGTGGTCGTCAGATGCTCCGCAAATCCCCGTCCAGCACGAGGTAACGAAAATGATTACACCCAAACAGCGCCTTGGAAGCCTTGTGGTCGCACTTGCCTTGCTCCTCGGTGCATGCTCCCAGCAAGCATCAGTTGACCCTGGGGCCGCCGACATCTCCATCGACAGTTCCAGCGCGCAGATCGTAACCAGCACCCCCGCAAGTTCGGAAGCGACATGTACATTCAGTGAGGAACCCGCTTTTGTCGTCGGCGATGACGAGGAAGACGACAACCAATTTTTCACTTCTATCCGGGGAACGGGACGTCTTTCGGATGGATCCATTGCGGTGGTTGATCGCACGTCTGCTGAGGTTCGCATATTCGATGCGTCGGGGCGTCACCTACGATCGATGGGCCAGCGCGGCGAAGGTCCCGGCGAGTTCACTGATCCCTTTATTCTGTGGATCACGGCAGGAGACACGCTTTGGGTGGGAAACACCCGACCTTGGAGCTACACTGTATTCACATCCCAAGGCCAATTCGTTCGAAGGATCAGGCTCGATCCGGTGTATTCGGACCCGTCAAGAGCTGGAGGCGTGCTCGAAAACGAGTACACCGTGAACGTCAGATGGGAAGGGTTAGGAATCCTTACCCCGGAATTTGACGTTCCTGACACGGCGATAGTGGAGATCCACAATCCCGACGGGAAACTTGCCAACATCCTTGCCCGGATTCCCCACAGAACCTTTGGCAAGGTCAGTGATTCCCCCGAGTCCATTGCTTTTTCCCCACTCTTCGAAGCAAGAGCCGTAGTTGACGCGCTGGGTTCAACCATCGTGCTGGCACACGGGAGCAAACCCGAGGTACAGGTTCTGGACGATGAATTCAACTTGCGAATGATCGTCCGCTGGTCAGAAGCGGACCGCGAGGTTACGCGCGAGGACGTACGTGCCTATCGCGAGGATTACCGGGAGCGCTATAGTTCTTCGGACTGGGATCAGAATGATGATGACAGGATTAGCCCGGAACGGCCAGTGGCCGACGTTTTCCCGGCCATGTCCAGTGTTAAGATTGGTCGTGACGGCCGCATCTGGGTTCGCCAATACGACCGGCCCCGGGAAGATCGTGGATGGCTCGCCTTCGATGCTGAAGGCAAGTTCTTTTGTCACATGGCCCAGACCCCCGGCAGCGTTTGGGAATTCGGAGCCGACTATGTGCTCCTGCTTCATCGGTCCGAACTTGGGGTCCAAACCGTCCGGATGCATCGTCTCACGTTACCTTCTTAGCCTGCGTATGAAGTACAGACATTGCGGACCCAGCCTTGTCTAAGGTATTCTTCGTAGCAGCAACCTGCGTGGGTCAGCTCCCATCTTCTATGTAGCAGGACGGAGAAGTAGAGGGGCGTCTCCACAGATGCCGAAGCGCGGTTGGTTGCAGACGCTCGTTTAGTCCTTTCCAAGGCAGCAGACTCACGGAGTGTTTATGAGATCAGGTCTCTATCTCATGCACACGCCCCATGCGAATCTTGCGCCTTTGCTCTAACGGTGGTTCCTCAATTAGTCCATAAGTACTTAATGGTAACTTATCCAGCAATGCAATCAAAGCCTAGCTTTGTTTGTTGGCGTGAAAACTGCATCTTGAAAACATTTTACGGCGACGATTGAAATCTTTTCCGCAGATGGCAATAACATCGGGATTAGCTACTTCTTTCATGACGGACCCTGTTTCTCTCGGCAAATCAAAGTTTTTCTATCCTGATAGATGTGCCACAGCTGATAGACTTGAACCGTCCGATGACAATTCGTTTGGAAAACGCAGTTCCGCACACACGTGTCGCACACCACAAAACATGCGACATTTTGCAGACATATCCTACTAGGGCGGCGTAGTCTGCTATTTGTCAACCAGATCTGCGCTGTGGTTCAGTCCGCTTCAATGCAGGTAAACTTTCCACGGTGAATCTTATACGACCACCGACTGTACACTCGGCGGTCGTCAGACACCCCCGTATCCTCGTCCAACACGAGATAGCGAGAATGATTACACTTAATCAGTGTCTACAAAGCCTTGTGGTCGCACTTGCCTTGTCCCTCGGTGCCTGCTCCCAAAAAGCACCATCCGAAACCTGGAATGTTAACAGCTCCCGGCAAGCACTATCTGAACCCCTGACCATTGACAGCTCCAACGCGCAGATCGTAACCAGCATCCCCGCAAGTTCGGAGGCGACATGCACATTCAGTGAAGAACCCGTCTTGGTCATCGGTGATGACGAGGAAGACGACAACCAATGGTTCTCTTATATCTGGGGAGCGGGACGTCTGTCAGATGGATCCATAGCGGTGGTTGATAACGACCTTTATGAAGTTCGTGTTTTCGACGCGTCAGGGCGTCACCTGCGATCAATGGGCCAACGCGGCGAAGGCCCCGGTGAGTTCACCAATCCCACTTCCCTGTGGATTACGGCAGGTGACACGCTTTGGGTGGGAAATTACCGGCCTTGGAGCTACACTGTATTCACGGCCCAAGGCCAATTCGTGCGGAGGATCCTGCTTGATCCGGTGTACCAAAACCGTTCAAGGGCTGGGGGCGTGCTCGAAAACGGGTACACCGTGAACGCCAGAGAGGTAGGGATGTACACCCCGGGCTTTGACGTTCCACACACGATGGTGGTGGAAATCCACAATCCCGACGGGAAACTTGTCGGCCACCTCGCCCAGATTCCCCACATAACCTATGGCACGGTCAGTGAAGCCCCCGAGAACCTCTATTTGTACCCGCTCTTTGAAGCAAACGCCGAAGTTGACGCGCTGGGATCAACCATCGTGCTGGCACATGGAAGCAAACCCGAGATACAGGTTCTAGACGATGAATTCAACTTACAGATGACCATCCGATGGCCAGAACCGAACCGTGAGGTTACGCGTGCCGACATACGTGCCTGGCGCGAGGATTACCGGACGCTCCGTAGCCCTGCTCGGTACATGCTTAGCCGAGAACGTCCGGTTGCTGACGTTTTCCCAGTTATGTCCAGTGTCAGGATCGGTCGTGACGGCCGCATCTGGGTCCGCCAATACGACCGGCCCCGGGAAGATCGTGGATGGCTAGCCTTCGGTGCGGACGGCAATTTCTTTTGTCACATGGCCCAGACCCCTAGTTATGTTCAGGAATTCGGAGCTGACTATGTGCTCCTGCTTCACGAGTCCGAACTTGGGGTCCAAACCGTCCAGATACATCGCCTCACGTTGCCTTCTTAGCTTGCGTATGAAATACAGACGACGCAGACCCGGCCTTGTGGAAGGCATTCTTCATGGCGGCAGCCTACGTGGGTCAACCCGGCGTCCGTCCATTCAACGGAACCGAGAAGGTGTGTGAAACTTTGTTTATCAAACGAGAATTCGGACGGGTGAACCACAGAAGCCGTGGAATGGGTGCGTGAAATCTGTGCGGATCGCGGACGAAATTCACTAATCAGAGATCTCACTAGAGACAAAGCATCTGTCGACACAAGAAACGGCGAACCCATGCCGATGAGTCGCGTAACCCGACTATATTTAACCAGGTTAAGCCGGAAATTAGCGGGGCAACAGATGAGAATAAAGGATTTTGCAACAGGCTCCAACAATTCTGACCGGTTCCGCTGGCCATGCGATGCCTGCAGGACGCCCCACCCGTACCGCGGGGTGAGGAAGGGAGAATGACTGGACAGCGCCCCTTTAAGATTCAGATCTTCGTGGCCGAAGGGCTTCCGGAGGGACTGCGTCTGGTCGAGAAGTCAAACTGGATCGGCCAAGGTATCGTGTGTCCACGAGGGAGGTACGCACAGGTGAAGGGGCGACCCGAGTTTTCTCGCAGTGGTGTTTACCTGTTGGTCGGCCAGGATGGCGACCGGTTACCCAGACTGTATGTGGGCGAAGCAGAACATGTCAGGAAACGCCTCAACTGGCACTATGCGTACAAGGACTTCTGGCAGCAGGCAATCATCTTTACCGCGAAGGAACCGCCTCTGAACAAGGCGCAGGTCAAATACCTCGAGGCCCGTTTGTTGGAATTGGCGAAGAAACATGGGCGATCGAAGCTGGAAAACAGCAGCGCATCACTCCTTCCGCGGCTTTCCGAGGCCGACGAAGCCGAAATCGAGGGTTTCTTGGATGAGTTGCTGTCCCTCCTTCCTGTCCTCGGTGTAACGTATTTCGAACCCGACGAGACACCCGATTCAGATAAGGTATACTTTTTGGAAGGACTCGGCTGTAGCGCGAAAGGCCTCGAAGTGAATACGGGTTTCAAGGTCCTGCAGAAATCGCTTGCGCGTGCAGAGCCGGTAGCATCTTTCGAAGCACGAGCGCCCAGCTACTATCGTCAGCGGCTAGAACTCATCGATGATGAGACATTGCGGGAGACAGACGATGGTTATCGCTTTACAAAGGACTGGGTCTTTGGCTCAGCATCGGCTGCAGCGTCTGTCTGCCTCGGTCGGAGCGCCAACGGACTCAGAGAATGGAAGGATGAGTCGAATATCTCTCTGAAGGCTAACCGCAAGAAAGAGACTGCATAAGCTCCGTTACCTCTTCGGCGAAGAGCTCGTAAGTGTGTCTTGAGCGTTCATAGATTCCTGTAGCACATACGCTGGTGGCGGCGGATGGCAGTACGCTCCGCCGTAGGGAAAGGGTGTGGTGCAGGGTGAAGTGGGCAACGGCGCTGGATGCCTGCCATGTAGTATTATTGATCGTTTGGTAGGACCGACGGGCCGTTTGCCGTAGGGGTTGTTTCCTTTGGTGCACATGTCAGCAATCAGCGCTCTCGTTGCGTCCGTGAAGGCTTGGGCTATGTTCAGGATCCTGTTCAACTCGATGTGCAGGAGAGCTTCGTTATTGCTCATGTTCAGCGACAAAACTTTGTTGCTGTTAAGGTTCAGTGAAGTTAATCTAGGAGTGTATGTCAGCACAGCAACGCCCATGTTTTGTAGGGCGTGCCTGATGAAGATTAAGCCGTAGGACCGGTATGCGGGTGCATTGCTTGAGTTTATGGCATCCGTACATAAGCCCGTGATAAGTTGGTTCTTGAGGAGGAATAGATCTGCAATTGGTCCCACCGATCTGCAACCAGTCCCTGCCTTGCGAGAAGCTTGATAACCTGCTTGGAACGTCACCTTTTGGGGCAGCAGGAGCGGAATTCTACTATAGTCCAACCGACAGACGTAACATTGCCGTATTTAGCCGCTGTGTATCACCAACAGTTAGGGAGATAAACTCTAGTACCAACTCGTCTTCAATGAAGCGGGTCAGCCCAAAGACATAAGCGACTTCAGGGTACAGGCTTATCGGCCCCAGATTGATAACGAGACCACCTCCGATCTCTCCCGCGTAAGAAAGAGGTGATAGATCGTTGCCGAGTTGGTGGTCAGTGTTGACTGGGATCCTAAATACCGGACCGGCAAATACGTAAGGACTCACTACTTGAGAAGGAAAGCCTATTCGCAGCAACAGGAACAGCTCAACCAGTGAAACCTCAAACTTTTCGCGTATCGATGGGAAATTGGTCTCCAAACCATCGAATAGCTGCCCGGCTGCCATATACCGGCCGCCGCCGCGCAAAGCTGCTGCCGGGCCCAGCGGGACTTCTGCCCACAACCCTACATGCCAGCCGTTTTGGCTTGAAAATTTAGTTTCCAGTTCATTGAGTCTGATTTCATTCAATCGCTGGAAATTCGCCCCGGCGCTAATACCAAAGGTCTGGGAAATCGCGGTAGGAGCAACGAGCATACCTAAGACAAAAACAAATACAGATCGGGACATTTTTTAGATCTTATATGACGGACAGTGCAACCTTGTGCTCACTGTACTGGTTTCCGTTTTCTACAATACAAACTACATCATGCGCATCGGAATCACTTGTTACCCTGTCTATGGTGGAAGTGGGGTTGTAGCCACCGAATTGGGCAGAGCATTGGCCGCTAGAGGTCACGAAATACACTTTATTGCCTACTCCCTCCCCTTCCGTCTGAGCAAAATCACGGAGAACATCTATTTCCATGAGGTGAGTGTCACTCGTTATCCGCTCTTTGATTTTCCACCGTACGCACTGTCTCTGACAAGCAAGATGGTAGATGTTGCTAAGTACGAGGCACTGGATTTGCTTCATGTTCACTATGCAATACCACATGCAACCAGTGCCGTTCTGGCACGAGATATACTCAAAAAGCAGTCAATCTCCCTGCCTGTCGTCACCACCTTGCACGGCACCGATATCACGATTGTCGGCCAGGATGCTTCTTATGCGCCCGTGGTAACTTATTCTATCAATGCGTCGGACGGTGTGACGGCTGTGTCCAATTTCCTACGCCAGGAGACTTATGATGCCTTCGGTGTGGAGGCTCCCATTAAGGTGATCCCCAACTTCATTGATACAGAACGCTTCAGCCGACAGGACAAAAAGCATTTTAAGAAGGCGATCTGTCCGGCTAATCAAAAGGTCGTGGTGCACGTATCGAATTTCCGGCGCGTAAAGAATGTCCCTCACGTCATCGAGGTGTTTAAGCGGATACTTCAGGAAGGATTGGCAGTGAGGCTTCTTTTGGTTGGGGATGGCCCGGATCGATCCAATGCAGAACTGTGTGCGCGTAATCTAGGAATCCAAGATGCTGTGCGGTTTCTCGGAAAACAGGATCCGGTCGCAGAGATTCTGTCCATTGCCGACCTGTTTTTACTTACCAGTGGATCTGAATCGTTCGGACTTGCTCCGCTGGAAGCAATGGCCTGTGGTGTACCTGTCGTATGCAGTGATATTGGTGGTTTACCGGAACTCATAAAAGGTAGCGGAGCAGGCTATTTATGTCCTGTGGGTGACATAGAAGCGTTCTCCCGAGCCTGCACCAAGGTGCTAGTGAACGATGAGCTACACGCACAAATGGCTAAACGGGCCAGGGAACATGCTGTCCGCCACTACAATACTTCTGCAATCGTTTCCCAGTACGAAGCCTATTACGAAGAAATTGTCCAGCGTAAGGTCAAGAGTTTTTCACTGCCTGAATAAGTACGGCTTGGTCGTGCAATACCGCACCCGTCGGAAATTCTTGATTACCGACAAGCTGGCCCAATTTTAATAATCCTTTGAGGGGCGGATCCTGTCGTAGGTGGCGAAAGTGAATCCTTCATGTGGACGCTCTTTTACGAGCGCGAACTCTTTCCCGATGAGATGCTCGTAAGGCGGAAAAAAAGTATCTCCTTCGTAGAAGCGGTCAATCAGCGTTAGCTCAAGTCGATCTGCTATGGGAATCCCCTCTTCATAAACTCTGGCACCGCCGGCAATAAACACCTGATCGGCAGATTCTACGCCCTTCAACGCAGACTCCAATGAATCAAATGATTCAATGGATGGATGGATTTTTTTGTTAGGGTTGCTTGTCAGTACAAGCATACGCCTGTTCGGCAGCGGCCCACCAAAGTCACGTACGAGCCCTTCGCAGGTCAGGCGTCCCATGATCATCGGGAAACCACTCGTCAGTCGCTTAAAGCGCTGCATATCTTCCGAGATATGCCAAGGGAGGCGCAGATTGCGACCGATACAGCGATTCTCACGTGCCAGTGCGGCAATGATGATCACAAGAGGACGTCTTACATGTTTTCCCAATATTCTTCAGGCATGTCTTCCGCCAGACTCAGGGCCCCTTCGGCACCACTGAACAGCGGATCTTCAATGGGTGTGATCGTGAAATGCCCATACTCCTCCAGGGCAGTAGCGAGGGCTTCAGTTATGCCACGAATTTGGCTTCCACCGCCTGCTAAATAGATACTGTTCCGGATCCGCTCCTGGAGCATCGGTTCGTACGTACTCAGTAGATCAATGATGGTCTCTGCAATACCCGGTATCAAAGAATCACAGGCCCGGCAAATCTCTTTGGTGATGTCATGTAACTGAAATTTGCCGGCAATCGGCAGTTTGACCCTTACGGGTTCACTTGCACCAGAAACAGAGGCGTGCTTCTCCTTCAATTCACGCACCATAGTCTCACTTATAGGTGTGTTGACGAAGCGCTCCGACAACAGGTCGTAAAGCTGCTGATCTATATGATCCCCCGCGGCGCGCATTGAGCGCTGATCCTCATCACTCGGCATCGTGCCATGCATGACACAGAAATCAATCGTACCTGCGCCAATGTCAACGATACAGGCGTTATTGAGCGCACCGAGTCTATATGCCACCGCAAACGGTTCCGATACCAGCATCAGAGTGTCCGCCCATTCACCCACAGCATTGCGTATTGCGAGCTTATTGACCCGCAGAGCCTCTGCCGGCACGCCAACGGCAGCATAAATTTTCTGCCCATCCTCTGGTTCTGCTAGCGATATCAAATGCCGAATCAGTTCACGAACAGCCTTTTCGTCTTTGGCTGTTCCGTCCCTGATTACACCGTGCTCCAAAGGGCGAACCAAGTTGACTGAATTCCGATGCTCAATGGCATCCGTTCCAACGAGCACATCACGCTTGAGCAACTTGCGTGCGATAAAATCACGGGGCCAGCCGACATAGCTGTGAATCCACTTGCGCTTGCCATTATCAGCAGCAATGGCACTTCGTGAAGTTCCCAGATCAATACCGACGCGCAGAATATTATTGGATGTTTCAGATTGATGCGACATATAAACTAATTAGCAAATGTTATAGAACTATCCTCTGTGGAAAGATAAGAGATAATACCGGATTCAAGACCGATAGCCAACTGCTCTCGGTAAGCATCATCCAGCAAGTTTTGTTCTTCTTCCGGCATTGAAATTGCGGTTATTTCAGCAAGTACTGCCGGCACTTTCGTGTTCAGGAGCACTGTAAAAGGCCCAGATCTCGTCCCCCAATCATGAATCCCAGGATTGATTTCGCGCATAGTTGAAATCATCGCATTCTGAATGTGCGTGGCCAATCGGCGACTGTCTTCATCTCGCACGGTTTGTCCTAGTGCTTCAAGACTGTTTTGCCACTGGGCAACACTATAGCCAGCATTGAAATTCTCCCGAAGAGCCAAAGCCTCCGCGCGAGCATCTCCGCGCGGACTGAAATAATAAGTCTCAATAAAAGCCACTGTGTCAACAGGAACTGAATTGACATGAATTGACACAAAAAGGTCTGCCTCGTGAGCCCGTGCATCTTCGACCCTTTTCCGGAGGCTCACGCTAACATCCTGTCGTCGTGTGAGAACCACATTATAGCCTTGAGACTTCAGTCGCCTTGCGAGACGCAAGGCAACATCAAGTGTAACGGTTTTTTCGTGCAGGCCAACCGGTCCAGAGGCACCGGGATCATGTCCGCCATGCCCCGGATCAAGTACGATCGTTCTCACGTCAAGACCATAAACACGGGACAAGGGTATGTCTGTTGTGCTCTCGGACGCTACAAATTCATCCTGAGATGCAAGTACGCGCTGGTCAGGAGATGTAAGTAGTTCAACAGAGCTTACCGGTTCAGCCGTACCGTCTTCTTCTATACCACCGACCATCAATGCAATCACAATGACCAGAAGCGATATACCCATAGACCACCATACTGTTGTTCTCCTTTGTTTTGAGACAGTATGCCCAACGAGTTTCTGATTATCCTCAAAAACACCTCGAAGTAACGCCTGCCGTTGACTCCCGGGGTTACGCGATCTCATCGTTGGTCAATATTCGCAATGACAGAATTAAACAGCCACAGGAGCTTTGATGGCCGGATGACACTTATAGTCACTGAGTTCGAAGTCGGCGTACTCATAATCAAATAATGTTGCCGGCTTCCTTAAGATATGCAAAGTTGGCAGTGGATAAGGAGCACGCTTCAGTTGCTGCCTTACTTGATCAAGATGATTCAGATAAATGTGTGCATCTCCGATAGTGTAGACTAAATCCCCTGGTTCAAGGCCTGCCTGCTCCGCTATAAGATGGGTTAAGAGCGCGTACTGAGCAATATTGAACGGAGCTCCCAGGAAGAGATCGTTTGATCGAATGTAAAGCTGACAAGACAGTCGGGTCTCGGAGGCGGAAAGCTGGAAGAACATATGACAGGGAGGAAGTGCCATCCGATCTATTTCTCTTGCATTCCATGCGCTCACAATATGACGTCGACTCCAAGGTTTTCGTTGCAGGGAGTCCATGACAGATGCGATCTGGTCTACACCGGAGAATGAACGCCACTGCTTGCCATAAACAGGACCCAAATCCCCCCATTTTTCGGCAAACCCTTCTTCTTTGCGGATGCGTTCTTCAAACTCTTTAAGACGCACTGACCATTCGTCAGAGTCCGACGGTGGAACCGGAAGCTTACGATACTCGAGATAATACTTCAGCGGCCATGCGGTCCAGATTGAGATTCCCTGATCGACCAGCGGCTTGATATTCGTAGAACCAGACAGGAACCAGAGCAATTCGCACGCCAACCCCCGAAACCAAACACGTTTAGTTGTACAAATCGGAAACCCCTCCTTCAGTGGAAATCGCATCTGATATCCAAAAACACTGACCGTTCCAGTTCCTGTGCGATCACTGCGCTCATGCCCGTTCGTCATGACATGCCGCAACAAGTCCAAATAGAGATGCATCCGCAGAAGCTAATAAGAATAATCAACTTGCATCAGTCAAAAATGATCTTTTTCGTGACCACGAAATCCAGAAGTCGTTCATAATGAATGCGACCAAATTAAAACCAATTTCACCAATTATGAGGTTCCTTGAACATGGCTTTCAACCAGTTGACAAATAGAGGTGCATGACCAAGAATACGGTATACATTCACAAGAAAGACCGTACTGCTTCAGCACTATATCTGCAAGTCCTAAAACGTTTTGCGTCTTGCCCAAAAAGCACACTATTGCAGCGACAAGAGAATCGTTATCCACCCGTCAGCAGGCACCTCCATTCTGAATCACATAGAAATCAATTTTGCTTGGGGCCATTTCCATTCTGAACAATAGCGCAAAAACAATATTTGCTCGCTTAAGCCCGCACCGTACAGCATCCGGTTAATAACTATCCCGGATCATACCAGGCAGTACTTAGCGTCCATGGCCTCACCTTGATGTCCAGCGTTGACGGTCTCACCAAAAGGGGTATTTTGCTCAGCGATTGAATTTTCACATCCAGGCTTGTGAGACAACAGGATTATCAACCCTGATCAAGTACAACACCTGCCGGTGTACTGCGCAAGTACACCGGCCCCCCAGAGCTACGGATTATGTAATTTAGGTTCACAGCTCAGAAAGCTGGACGGCAATAAATCACTTTACTGCGTACCACTAGTCCCAGTAAGAATTCTCAATACGATCACTGCATTATTCGACTGAAGTATGGATCCCAATCTGCACCAGAAACAAGGTATCACACATCTGGAGAAAGTCTTACAATATGCCCCGATGGTTGCTAATGGCAATGAGGCGGTGGTACATTTGACCAGAGAAGACTGGTACGTGGTTGCTGATACGCTTTTCCGGATGAACACACCGAAGGAGTTTATACCGAGTAGTATCACGGATTTCCGTCTGAGCGACGATCACCAGGCTATAGAGCTGGACACAGAGGAACTGCAAATCATGCTTGAAATTTTCTAAGAACTGCTTCACAGGGGTAGTTCTTAGAAAAATGTGGTTACACTCACATAATGATTTCCTTAAGGGGCTATTGTCGTTATTTTGTTTGCAGTTCGCTAAGCTTTAGACCGCCATGACGGACTCCAAGTCTCCAAGAATCCTGCTGGTTGGCACCTTGGACACCAAGGGAGAAGAATATGCTTACGCACGGGATATTATTCGGTCGAGAGGCCTGCATCCCATTCTGATGGATGTGGGGGTAATGGGGCAGCCGCAATACGAGCCGGACATTTCCGCAGGCGAGGTTGCTAAGGCCGGTGGCGAAGATATTCTAGCTCTGAGAGAAAGGGGTAGTCGCAGCTATGCCTTGGAATCATTGACACGCGGTGCCGTGAACCTGGCGAGGAATATGTCCTCGCAATTGGCAGGCGTTTTGGCACTCGGTGGTTCTGGAGGGACCGCAGTAGGGACGGCTGTCATGCGGGCGCTCCCGGTGGGACTTCCCAAAGTGATGGTATCTACACTTGCTTCCGGTGATGTGGCGCCCTATATGGGCGAGAGCGATATCGCTATGATGTACTCCGTCGCGGATATAGCAGGATTGAATCGGATAAGCAGGGTGATCATCAAGAATGCTGCTGATGCAGTTTGTGGTATGGCCGCGCATAAAATGCCAGAGCGTGATGATGAGCGGCCCTTGATTGCGGCGACAATGTTTGGCGTGACCACACCTTGTGTCACGCGATTGCGTGAGCGTCTGGAGAAATCAGGGTTTGAGGTAGTGGTTTTTCATGCGACAGGTAGTGGTGGCCGGGCAATGGAAAAACTTATTGCGGATGGATTTTTTGAAGGCGTTGCGGATGTCACCACCACTGAATGGTGCGATGAGGTGGTAGGCGGTGTGCTGAGTGCCGGTCCCCGACGACTGGAAGCTGCAATTGTCGCTGGCACACCCCAGGTGGTTTCCTGCGGAGCACTGGATATGGTTAATTATTGGGCGCTTGAAACTGTGCCTGCAGCATTCAGAGAGCGAACGCTTCACCCCCACAATGCTAACGTCACTCTGATGCGGACCAGTCCAGATGAATGTGCTAAGATTGGAAAGGAGATAGGAACTAGGCTCAGCCGCGCACGGGCTCCGGTTACGCTGATGATACCACTCAGGGGAGTCAGTATGCTGGATGCACCAAAAGAGATTTTCTTCGCTCCCGAATCCAATAAAGCGCTTTTTGCATCACTTCATGCAAACTGTAATTCCTCTGTGACAGTCAAGGAATATGATCTCCATATTAACGACCCCGAGTTTGCGGATGCAATCTCGGACGAACTAATCCACAATCTGCAATGGAAAAAATCGGCAAGTGCACTGTAACCCAACCTGAAAGCGTCCAGACCCTGGCCTTTCCATGGGGGGACATTTGTTTGCTTAGCGAACCGAAGACCTCAGGCGCTAATGCATTGACATTCGCATCTGTTGAAGTCCAGCCGGGCACTGGTCATGAACGACATAATCACCCCAATGCTGACGAGATTATTTATGTAGTGGAGGGAGAGGCCACACAAATGCTGGATGATCGAAAACCGATCAAAATCACCCCGGGCACTTGCATCTTTGTCCCGCGCGGCATCTACCATGGAACCGAGAATACGGGATCCTCTGTGCTCAAACTGATTGTCGTCTATGTTCCAGGGGGAGAGGAGTCTGTGCTGAGGAACCTGCCGGATGTAACAATGAGAGATCCCATTACATGAGCCTGTTGTTAAGTTCACTTACCTTGGGCTGAAGACGCAAAGAATTCAAGTTAGCAAGAATGGGAAATGGGCATACCATAGAGGAAACCTTCAACCAGGCACTTGGCCGTGCGCTTCGAAAGGCCTGCGCTCGTTGGTCAGCGAAGCCGGAATGCATCAAAGTCGAAGAGACCCGGCTCCTGCATACCGACAAGGGTTCTGGACTGCGTCCCGACATTTTGATTGATGACGGGATTTTCCCGCCGGTCGTGATAGAGAGTTCATTTGGAGCCTTGGATGCGGACCGGGATGCCGTTGCAAGACTGGGGCTTGAGACCCGAATGCGCCGCGCCAGGATCGGCACCGCTATTGCATTGTATATTCCGCAGCGTTTCCGCAAGGCGCATGGGTTCAATATTGCGGATATGCTGTTGGAGGGGGCACCGCTTGCGTATGCAGTTCATCAGCTATTGGAGAGTAGAGGCCAGACCACTATTACAGGCACCCATGAGCGGAGGTGGCCGCAGGACGGGTTTATTACGGGTAACGTGTTTGATCTTGCGACACTTCTGTCTGCGGCGGGACTGCCGCGTGAGGAGGTAAGATCTGTCGGAGACCGTGTGGCGCTGCTGGTGGAAGCAGCGGCCAATGGACTTGAAGCGACGCTACCAGACGGAGGACAGCAGCAGATTGCTGGTCATCTGCACCAACGCTCACCGCTAAAGGGTTTACGAACCACAGTCGTGTTGTGGTTGAATGCCCTTTTAACGCAGCAGCGACTTGCCGCACAGGGTGTTGTGGGTGCACCTTTCATAGATTTTACAGGACGTTCTGCACCTAATGTGCTTGCACAGATTGAAGTCTGGCGGACCATTAACCGACACAACTGGAATTCTGTTTTTGAGCCGGCGATTGAAGTCTTTGAGTTGGCAAGCAAGTTTGATCCCGGGGGTACCTCCCGGATGCTCAGGAAGCTGATTGAAGCGGTTATGGAGATTGAGACCGCTCAGTTGGGACTTCACATCAATATTGGTGCGGAGCTGTTTCCTAAGCTGAGTGAGGATCGAAAAACGGCCGCCGCGTTCTACACCCAGTCAGCCACTGCCGAACTGCTGGCGAATCTGACGATTGATCCTTCAATGCTAACCGCGGAGGAGTGGGCGGATCCAGACCTTTTCAGGAAGCGGTATCTGAGTGATCTGGCCTGCGGAACCGGTACACTTCTGCGTGCAGGGTACCACCGTGTGGCCACTATTCACGAGCAGACCGGCGGGAGCATGGAGAGTCTGCGGCATCTACACGCGGCGGCGATGGAAGGCGGTTTGATCGGGGCCGATGTAAGCCCGATTGCAGCCCATTTGACGACCTCCTCACTGGCGGCATTGGGATATGGGGATCCGTATGGAGACACCCAGATTGGCTGGGTAAATGTTGGCGGGGAGAAAGGTCAGACAGGATCGCTGGAATATTTTGCTGCGCAGCAGGTGGTGGATCTGTTCAACGTAGGTGCGGGCAGGTCTATGGGTAACGGCAATGGTGAAGAGAACTCGGTCAGTGTACCGGATATTTCGATGGATTGGATTCTGATGAATCCTCCGTATTCGCGAACACGGGGTGGTCAGAGTGTATTTGACATTGCGGGGTTATCGCGTGCTGAACGCACGGCATGCCAGCGGCGCTGGAAGCTTTTGGTTCGGGACGCGCCGGTGAACAATCAGGCGGGATTGGCGGCATCCTTTCTTGTGCTGGCGCACCAAAAATGTAAACCAGGCGGCCGGATTGGGTTTGTGCTGCCGCTGTCTGCGGCGTTTGCGGAATCGTGGGCAGTGACGCGGCAAATGATCACGCGGGAGTTCACCGATATTGTGGTTATCGCAGTGGCGAGCGGCAAGGCTTTGGGACGGCGGGCGCTATCCGCTGACACGGGGATGGAGGAGATGTTATTTGTAGGAACGAAACGTACGGCGAATCATCATGCGGATACGCCACCTTCGGCAGCGGTGCACTGTGTGACATTACGGGCTCCTGTTTTACGGGCGGGAGAGGCCGGTGAGGTCGCCCGTTCAATCCGTTCTACGCTCAGAAAAGCCCAGGAGTCCGGGGGCAGCTACGCGGTCCGGGTAGGAAATGATGAGATAGGGCAGATGTGTGCGTTCACCACGAGGGGAGACGGCGCTCCCTGGAACCCGCTGGGAGTTTTACATGCCGACCTTGTAGCAGCAGCAAATACGCTCCTTGAAGGCGTCCTCCACTTTAATGGTCATGTCATCCCCCTTGATGTGCCAATGTGCTCTATTGGAGAACTTTTCGAGGTTGGTCCAACACATGATTTGATAGGACATTTGCCCGGTAGAGACCCGCGTGGTGCTTTTGAATTCGTGCCGGTGTTCAATTCGGTGGATGCCATAGGATCCGATCGTGCACTCTGGCGAGCCGACAGCAGTACACAGAAGCAACTTCTTGTACCGCTGACCCATAAGGGGATGTCTCCTCCTGGCATAGGTTCGGAGGCGAAGCGGGAAGCGATGCGTGCATCTCGCAGTACACTGTTCTATGCGCGAAATATGCGCTGGACCTCTCAGACACTCCTAGCAGCCGTAACAACCCATCTTGGCATGGGTGGACGAGCATGGACTTCACTGCAGCACGATGATCCGCATGTGCTCAAGGCTTTTGCCCTGTGGGCCAATTCTACGTTTGGTTTCCTGGTTCACTGGACACAGGGCCAACGAACACAGAGCGGGCGGTCAACGACGCAGGTAAAAGCATTGGCTAGTATCCCCTGTCCAAGGCTTGATCAGATCTCGGCACGTCAGTTAGAACAGGCCGCAGTTGTATTTGACCGTCTGTCCAAGGAACCTCTGCTTCCTGCTTGTCAGGCCCACGCAGATGAAGTGCGAAATCAAATTGATCACGCGGTTCTCGAGATGCTTAACTTGGCCAACGAGGCTGCTCCCGCAATCATAGACACATTGCGCTGGCTCTGGTGCAATGAACCCTCCGTCCATGGACAGAACCAAAAAGCACTCCACCGCCTGAAGCAAGCGTGAATACGTCATTAATCAAGTCGGTGCGGAATTCTTGGACGAATATCGTTGGCCATAGCATTGATGCCTTGGTATATTATGCATCACCGACTCTATTTAGTTGAAAGTTACCTTTTCAAACGAGTCGTCGCTATACACCATCTCAAGCAGAGGTACATAGTGAGTGAGACCCTTTATCATCCTAACCGCCGCTTAAATGCGGTTGTAACAGGACTTGATGAGTCCTGCTGATTTCGAGATTGTTGTAACCCCATAGACCCCACAGATGCGTAATCCAATCACGTTTATGGTTATTGCCCTGATTGGGATAGGGTGCGGTTCGGAGGAGTCTGAGATTCGTGTAGCACATCCGAAAATGGTGCCGTTTAGTGAGTTGTTTCAGCCGGCTGACACCATTAGACTTGATGCGTCAGTGCTAATGGGTCATTACACTTTCATTGATGTTGACGAAGCCGGAAATTTACTTGTCACTGACGAAATGGGTCGTAGTACGCATTTATTTTCCGCAACAGGAGTGCACATGATGTCATACTCCGCTCCCGATTGTGTCCCCGACGAAGCTGGTTTTCAGCCTAAGAGTTCACGCTTTATCAGCGGCGGACGTATTGTGGTGATGGGCCGTGGCAGGGGAGGTGCAGTATTTGACCGGGGCGGTGATTGCCTGGCTGGAACCAGGATGTGGAATGATCTCTCAAAATCTATTTGTACGCAGGGGGATTCAATTTTCCTGCTAAAGGGGGTTCCTGGAGGAAAACCATCAATAAGCGTGTACGACCCAGCATTAGAACATTTGACGGATATTCCGATCCGCTCACCTCGGCTCATCATGTTGAACCGGACCATGCAAGGAATGCCGGGGAGATCTCTTGAGTGCTTTGACGATAGTGCGCATTATCTCTATATCGAGGACATGGATTCGTGGCCAGTACGGGTAGACAGCAGCCGGATTCGGCATCAACCGGACTTCTTCCGGCGGCGGCCAGATGATGTGTCTGAAATACCGCCTATAGAGCAAATACTTGAGTATCCTTCGGCCATTGCCGTATTTGCGCTTGATAAATCCACCCGAATGGTAGCTTTCATTGGATTAGACCGGAAGTGGACAAGATGGATCGAAGATCCTGGTCCCTTGATTGGGCTAAGCGTGGTCAGCAACAAGAGCCTATTCCCGGGTCGCAGCACGATTTCACACGTGTGGCCAATATCCGCTGGTAACGGCCATTTATACACTGAAGGGGAACACGAGTCGCTACCTGATGGCGAGGAAGGGAATCCCATCTTAATTAGATACAGGTTGATTCCGCCCCAATCCGGCGAAGAATAAGCATTGGCAACCAGCGGTGTGCTTCGTATTGTCATTCTTGGCCACGCTCACACTGCTTTTCGCCACTCACAAGATCGTTCCGCCGAAGTCTGAAACCCAATCCAATGCGGCCCCAACCCCTGACCCACGCTCCTTTGCCACCAAATACACTTTGTCCGCCTGAGTGGACGCCGTACGCGTGCGTTCGAGGGCGTCATAGGCCGTTCGGAACGGATGATGGGAAAAGATCTGCACGGCAGCGACAATCGTCAATGCCTCGGTTCACGCACCATCTTCCCAATCACATGAAGGTATTGAATCCCACTTTTCCCATCTCAGTGGAGGCGCAGCACCTGATCTTGACACGTTTGTTCATACCAGACGTTCTCTGTGTGTACACGCGCGTTTCCATCCACTCTCCTATCAGCGTGCTGGTAGACCGAATGGTAATGGGTGCCGCGGAGCGAGCAGCATGACGCCAGAAAGCCTGACCCATCTTTCGAGATGCACCGACCGCGGAAATCATACCCTGCATCCGCGCAATCATGGGCACTAAGGAGGTTTATCGCTTAACACGATATTACCGTCAGATTGCACATTTCTTGCAGCACGTGAACCTTTTGGCATCCCTTACCAGGCGATGCCATAATCATCACCGTGATCGCTTGCACCGCCCCACATCGTGCCGTGATTGCGATCGAACTCAATAGCGGTGATCGGTCCACTAGTACGCGAGCTGAAGGTTAATGTATAGTTCATGTCGCGAAGCTCCCGGCGCACCCAATCAGATACTCCATCATGCAGCAAGAGACGTCCTGGACGAATCTCGTGTTCACCGAAGGATCCTCGCATCTGGAAGCTGTTGATATTGGCGGCTTCCACAGCCTCCTGTACATTCATATCGAACTCAACAACATTCAGGAAAAACTGGAGCAGATTCTGATCCTGGCTGTCCCCACCCTGTACTGCAAACGAGAGATAGGGGAATCCATCTTTAAGTGCCATTCCTGGCGTGAGCGTCGCGCGCGGGCGTTTGCCCGGTTCAGGCAGGTTGTATGGATTTTCCGCGGGATTCAGGACAAAGCTTTGCATGCGCTGGCTCAGACCAATACCTGTTTCGCCTGCGATAACCGCAGGAATCCAGCCACCGCTCGGCGTGATGGACACGACCCAGCCTTCAGCATCTGCGGCTTGAATGGAAGTTGTTCCGGCATAGAAGTCTGACTCATATGAAACATCACTGCCATATCCCTCATCCATGTCTTCTGACCATTCTTCCAGGTAGTGCAAATAGGGGTTCTCTTCTCCTTGAAATGGGTATGGATCTCCAGGTTTAACCGCAGGATCATTTGCCTCCCAATTGATTGTTTCCAGACGCGCCTTAGCATAGGCCTTGGACAACAGTCCCTCCATTGGCTCGGCAGGAGGGAAATAGGGATCGCCGTAATAGAAATCCCGATCGGCAAATGCCATGTTCATTACCTGATACAAGAGATGAATGTATCGTGTACTGTTGTAGCCCATTTCTTGCAGATCCATGTTTTCAAGCATGTTGAGTGCTTGAAGCATGACCGGGCCCTGTACCCAGGAAGTGAGCTTGTAGACCTGGATTCCTTTATAGTCTGTCACAACCGGTTCTTCAATGTAAACCTGCCAGCGATCCAGGTCTTCCATAGTAATCAACCCACCCTGTTCCTGGGTTCCACGTACGAGCTCTTCGGCAATATCTCCCCGATAGAAACGGTCATAGGCAGCATATATCGCTTCCTTTCGTGACTTTCCTGCTTCAAGCGCAGTGGTTTCTGCTTCGACAAGCTTACGCAGCGTTTCGGCTAGATCGGATTGGACAAATATCTGCCCTTCCCTTGGTGCCTGATTTTCATCCTCCGTGTTCGGCAAATAAACCGACTCTGAATAGGGCCATTCAGCAATGCGCTCGGCGTGGCTTTCAATGGAACGTACGGCTGATCCCTCAATCGGGTATCCCTCAGCCATCTGAATACTAGGTTCAAGGACATCCTTCAGACTCAAGGTGCCATACTCGGCGAGCATAACCATCAATCCGCCAGGCGTGCCGGGCGTAACAGCTGCCAGTGGGCCATATTCTGGAGGATAATTGAGCTCCTGATCTTTAAAGAAGTCGGTTGTGGCACCCGTTGGTGCTACTCCCAAGGCATTGATGCCGAGCACCTTTTTCTGATTGGGATCATATATAATTGCCTGCGTTTCTCCACCCCAGCTCAGGACATCCCACATTGTGCTGGTTGCGCCCAGCATAGCACAAGCCGCATCAACGGCGTTACCTCCTCGCGCGAACATCATAGCCCCAGCAGTAGCCCCTAAGGGCTTACCAGTAATGGCGACCCAGTGACGGCCATGTAAAACAGGTTTGGCCGTGCGCTGTGCCTGCACAGGTACAGCGATAACACAGCATAGAACGAGTAATTGTATGCGATATGCGAGCATGGGAATTGGGAATATGAGACAAAAAATCTACACTAAAACAATATGACTGACAAACTTGGAGTTAACAACAGCTGGCCTACCAACACATAACCGGCCCAACACAGACTCAGGATGATTCTCCGCTGTATGAGTATGTGATGGGGACTATGTCTGCAAACAAAAGTAGTCTGCCAGCTTAACCCCACCCTAATATACTTACCCGCCACGTCTCTGACGAATTGGTCAGGCGATAACAATAGCAACGTGCCCCCCGTCACAAGTTCGGTTGGATAATCCGTCAGATCAGCGAGGCTAGAGTGTGCGCCGCGCTGATTCAGATTGGGACAGACTCGGTAAAACGTGTCCCATTCGGTCACGTTTTGTGCGCAGGTAACTCGCATTTTCCTCATTGGCAGGAACTTCAATCGGCACGCAGTCAACAATCTCCAGCCCATACCCGTCCAATCCCACACGCTTGGTCGGGTTATTGGTCATTAGCTTTAACTTGCGTATGCCTAGATTGCGGAGAATCTGGCAACCAATGCCGTAATCCCGGTGATCCATGTCAAAACCCAGCGCCTTATTGGCCTCGACTGTATCCAGCCCCTGCTGATCCTGCAATTCGTAGGCACGGAGTTTATTCAGAAGACCGATTCCGCGTCCTTCCTGCTTCATATAAAGTACTACGCCTTTACCTTCGGCCGCCACACTTCGTATCGCAGTATGCAGTTGATCTCCACAATCGCACCGAATAGATCCGAACAGATCACCAGTCACGCACTGTGAGTGCACTCGAGTCAGAACAGCTTCATCTTCCGTCCACGAGCCCATCAGCAGAGCTAGATGGATGTCACCGTTTGATGCATCCTCGAAGGCTATCAGATTAAAATTGCCATACTCCGTTGGAAGCCGAACCGAAGCTGCACGACGAATCAGGGAACGTCTTGTCATACGGAAAGCCACAAGATCACTGACGGTCACGATTCGCATGTTGTGCTCGTCGGCTATGCGCAACAACTCAGGCGTCCGTGCCATCGTACCGTCCGAATTCATAATCTCGACAAGTACTCCCACGGGAGGCATATCAGCAAGCCGAACAAGATCAACTGTTGCTTCTGTATGCCCTGTTCTGCGCAGAACACCACCGTCGCGGGCAATCAATGGAAAGACATGTCCTGGCCGCGCAAAATCGGCCGCCGTCGACTTGGGGTCCGCAAGTGCCCGAATAGTCGCTGCCCGATCAGCTGCACTAATGCCCGTGGATGTTCCGTGGGAATAGTCCACCGATACGGTAAATGGGGTACTGTAGAGGCTGGTGTTTTTTTCCACCATCAGCTCGAGATCAAGCTCGGACGCACGCTCCGCACCCATGGGGGTGCAGATGAGTCCACGCCCCTCCCTGGCCATGAAATTCACGAGCTCAGGAGTAACAGTGGCAGCAGCCCCTACGAAATCCCCCTCATTTTCGCGGTCCTCGTCATCTACCACGATCACTAAGCGGCCAGCGCGTATATCCGCAACAGCAGACTCAATTGAATCAAAGGCACTTGTGCCCGGAGCCCCCATCAGGAATCGCTCAGGTATTTACCGAGGCAAGAGAATTCTTTTCGATACGAAGCTTGACTCCTCCATCTACATCCAACAAAACGCTGCTTTCGTCTACTTGGTGAACCTTTCCATGGATTCCACCAGCGGTCACGACCTTGTTTCCTCTTTTAACAGCTTCTATCATCGCCTTGCGTTTTTTCTCGCGCTTCTGCTGGGGCCTGATGATGAAGAGGTAGAAGACGACGAAGATGAGAAGAAGCGGCAGAAACATCTGGAGACCTCCAAAGCCGGGGGAGCCTGATGACTCTTGGAGTATTACTGCGATTGACCAGTACATGAATAACATTGGAATCAAGGAGTTATAAAAAAGAAGGGTAAGCTACCCGCATCGCGTCGCTTCGACCTCTTACCGCTGCTGCCTTCCGGCCCTGACGGGGTTCAGAGGGAGCTGACCGTGCGGGACTCACCCTTCGGGCCGGTTTACCATCCATACCTATGACGGTTCCTGCATAATCAGACTTGCTCGAGCGCATCAACGTTAACGGACGCGTAAAGATTGGGCATAGATGACGGTGCCATTCTCATCACCGTGCGCACATCCTCGTGCAGATTACGGTATGTTTTGGGTGCCTTGACAATCAGAAAATAGCGATACTGATGTTCAACGCGCTCAATATACGGCTGCTCAGGCCCCAGTACAGATACGGTGGATGGTAATTGCTCAAAGAGCAACTCCCGCCATTTTTCCGCCAGACGTTCAACTTTCCGCTTGGGCGCACCTCGAATCTGGACGCCCACGATTCGTCCAAACGGCGGATAACCCAGCGTCGCCCGTTCCTTCACCAGCTTTTGGGCATAGCCATCAAAGTCGTGTGCCTTCAGGAACGAAAAAATTGGATGTCTCGGGCGCCGCGTTTGCAACAGAACCTCTCCGGGTAAATCGGCTCTGCCTGCTCTTCCAGCGACTTGCATCAGTAATTGAAATGTGCGTTCCTCGCTCCGAAAATCTGGAAGACGAAGCCCTACATCACAGTTGATCACACCAACCAGCGTTACGCGACCAAAGTCCAGTCCCTTGGCGACCATTTGGGTACCAATCAGGATGTCTGCCTCATTTTTTGCAAAAGCGTTCAGGATTTCGTGATGAGCATTTTTGCTCTGCGTACTGTCACGATCCATACGCAGGATCCGGGCATCCGTGAAAAGTTCGCTGAGATCCTGGAAAACACGCTGTGTACCACTGCCCAGTGGAGCAAATGCAGCTGCACCACATTTGGGACAACTGACAGGTGGATTACGTACGAATCCACAGTAATGACATTTCAACTGCTGCTTAACCTGATGGTAGGTCATGGATACACTGCAGGCTATGCACTGAGGTACAAATCCACAGTTCTGGCACTCAAATATCGGTGCGAACCCACGACGATTCTGCAATAAAATTACCTGCTCTTTGCGCTCTAGACGAGATCCAATAGCCCGGATGAGGGGTGTCGACAAGGCACCATAGAGTCCATTATTATCGCGCTCCTCACAGAGGTCAATCACTCGAATACCCGGAAGAGCTGCCGCAGAGCGCCCTTGGGTAGGTACGCGATCCGGCATAGTAAGAAGTGTGTACTTCCCCTGCTTTACGTTGGTCAGGCTTTCCAGGGAAGGGGTTGCGGAGCCAAGTATGCAAACGGCCTGACGCATTTTTGCACGCATGACGGCTACATCTCTTGCATGGTAACGTGGAGCAGGATCCATCTGCTTATAAGATTCATCGTGTTCTTCATCCACGATGATCAGGCCAAGGTTCTGTATCGGCGCCAATATCGCGGACCGGGGACCGATCACGACACGGTAGCGATCAGCACGAATCTGGTCCCAGACATCGTACCGTTCACCCGGAGCCATACGAGAATGCAAGACCGCGACAGTATTTCCAAAGCGACTACGGAAGCGTTGTACGGTTTGCGGGGTGAGTGAGATTTCGGGCACAAGTACTATAGCGGTACGATTAAGGGCGAACGTTTTTTCGAGTGCCGCCAGATAGACTTCAGTCTTTCCACTCCCTGTTACACCGTGCAAAACGTAAGTGCGATACTCCTGTGTCTCAATGGCTTCGTGCAGAACCTCCACGGCCCTGGCCTGGGATTTATGGAATACCGGCGCTTTGCTGGGTGAGATGGCCGCAGCTCGCATCCATTCCGGGATCCTGAATACCCTCTTTTCAATAATCGAAATGATGCCCCGCTGTTCAAGTGTTATAATGGTCTGGAGACCGGCTTTACTGTTTTGTCGCACATCAGCCAGTGATGGTTCTGTATTCCCGGATTCCACGCAACGAATCAATTCCTGAATTACGGCCTTTTGTTTCGTACCGCGAAGCTGGGGAAGCAGGTCACGCAGTGCAGCGGCCGTCCTGAATGCATGTGCGAGCGATATGAATTTGTCCATCTTCGCTCGCACCTTCGGGTTCTCAAGTTCAACTCTGCGCTGTAGAGCTCCCTGTTTTGCTGCTGTTGTAAGCTCCTCTTCAGAGATACGCAGGCCGACCCGTTTGAGTCGAGCAGCGGTTGCCCTGCGGTTTTTTACCATATACTCATAAAGGCCGTAAGTAATGTTTTCCCAGGCTGCACGCGATTCGGAGTCCAGATAAAAGATGACTTTTTCCCTTGTCCGCATGCCTGCCGGAAGCGCTGCGTGGAGAGCTTCCCCCCAGGCACACAGATAGTAGCGGGCTATCCAGCGCGTAAGCTCAAGCAATTCAGCGTTTACGACCGGTTCGTCACTGACGACGTCCCTTACCCTTCTGAGGTTTACTTCTGGACGAACGACTACATCCAGTTCAGTCACAATTGCCGTATAGAGACGTGTGCGCACCGGAACCAGGACCAGGGAGCCTATGCTCACTGATGCTTCAAGTACCCCCGGCAGTTCATAGGTATACTCCTTGACTACGGGAATTGGTAGTGCAACACGAACAGTGCGCAACATTGGTGCGCTATTTCTGGGAGGGACCTTTGTTCGGGTCGAAAAGCATACCGGTGCAGAGGCACATTTTACGCTTCATTCGCTCAAGGACATCGTAATTGGGGCAGCTTTGGCAGCCCTGCCAGAACTCGTCATCATTGGTGAGTTCGCTGAACGTCACCGGCTCATACCCTAGATCCGAGTTGATCTTCATGACAGCAAGACTGGTCGTGATGCCAAACAACTTGGCCTCCGGGTAAAGCGTCCTTGAAAGCTCAAAGGCTTTACGCTTGATACGACGGGCAATTCCTTTTTTACGGAACTGTGGGGAAACGATCAGACCTGAGTTGACCGCATAATTGCCGTGGTCCCACGTCTCAATGTAGCAAAAACCGGCCACCTCATTGTCCCCAAGTGCAATTACTGCCTTGCCTTCTGCCATTTTTTCCCGAATATACTCTGGGGCCCGCCTGGCTATACCGGTACCGCGCTGCGCCGCCGCCTCCTTTATCAGAAGGCATATTTCGTGGGCAAACCGAAAATGTTCGGGCGTAGCAATGTAAATTTCGACAGATGCCGAATCTTCTACAACAGGAAGTTCTATGGGGAGGTTGCTGATCACTGATATAGCCGAATGTTAGTCGGCCGTCTAAGCGTAAAACATGTATGTGTTCCATGTGAACGCAAAAGATTTATGATGCGTTCATACACACGTTAAACTCACTAAATTGAATTTTGATGGAAGAGTGTCCGTCATGCGCCATTGAGGTGGCCCATAAGCCGGAGGTATGTCCCTATTGCGGCTATGAATTCCCACGGCAAAGCAGCAGCCGCACGCTTATGGCTTGGGTCATGGCAATCCTTCTTGCATGGCCCTTGTTTGAAGTCATAAAATTGATTTTTTAATAATATTGCGGTACGTAATCTTTGAGACTTGTATGTGCGGCTGCTGGCGTCAGTGTACCCATCTGATTCGCCGCACTTTCAATAGGCCTCCTTTGGTGGAAAATATCGGAAATAGCCACCCAAAATGAGTCCGGCCCGTATATCACCGATCACACAGGTCGTGAAGGAAAAGCTAAATCAGCCAGGGTCCGTGTCAATGAAAGTAGCCACGCCGGTCAGCT
Organism: Rhodothermales bacterium; assembly: GCA_022821385.1. Lineage (GTDB taxonomy): Bacteria > Bacteroidota > Rhodothermia > Rhodothermales > Bin80 > Bin80. The sequence continues at coordinate 3,892 of JAJEDR010000016.1, read as the reverse complement.
CAAAAATATTTCTCGTTTTTCTGGATAAATTTGGAAGGAGAACTGAGGAGTCGGCTGTAACATATACAGCCGATGTGATTGCTCAATGAAAGGCAGAAAAATATGACGTGTTAATGGCACAGATCAGCTGTCGGACGAATTAATATCTGAGTCCGATGCATGGTGCAGTCGTTAATGATGATAGAAAACACGACATTAGGGTAGGCATTGGAAATAATCACAATGACTTTTAAGTTTGCACCTTCGAAGGTTAACTATTGAGTTGATCGTCAACAGAACCAGGGGGTACGGCAATAGAATAGGATTGAGAAGAACGATAGACCGGAACATGCCCGCATTCTGACATGATGAAATCGTATTACCATAGCAAGACTACTAGACGTCACGGCAAAACTGATGGTGACCAGATGCTTTTTCGAAGCTGAAAAGAATGCCAATGGATCAATCATGGAAATGCATGGAACGAAAGTATCTTGGCGATTTTAAGGTTTTCAAGGTGCGCCAGGACGACTGCGTGTCACCTCGAACCGGGCGCACGCACAAGTTTTTTGTGTTAGACACGCCAGACTGGGTTACAATTGTCCCGGTAACTACCAGCGGTGAGCTTATTTGCATTAAACAATGGCGACCGGGCACGGGGACCGTTGAACTGGAGTTACCAGGGGGTATCGTTGATCCGGGTGAGCTGCCCCGGGAAGCTGCCAGGCGTGAACTCCGGGAAGAAACAGGTTACGTGTCAAAAACGCTTGATCCAATAGGCTCAATGGCTCCCAATCCCGCGATCACGACGAATCGGTGTCATTTTTTTCTGGCCAGAGATGCAACGCCGACAGGCAGGCAAAAACTGGATCCAGGCGAAGATATTATCATTAATCTGGTTAATGTGCACGAGGTGCCGAGACTCATAACTGCCGGAATACTCCGACATGGCATCATCATAGCCGCACTTTATCACTACGAGCTATACTTGAAAAGTGGAAGAACAGGAAAATAAGGCAGGGCAATCTGCAGGGAGCTCTCGTCGTGCGCTTCTTCACGAAATTTTGTTTGAGAGCGGAACTCCACGGGGGAGGTGGACCGACATCGTTCTCTTTATTCTCATCGTAGCAAGCGTAGTAGCCGTCATGCTCGAGAGCATCGATACGGTGCGGTATCGTCATCAGGATTTGCTGATAGGTCTCGAGTGGATGTTCACGATAGCCTTCACGGTGGAGTATGTGCTTCGACTATACAGCGCCAGGTATCCCGGGAAATATGCCCGTAGCTTTTTCGGTGTGATTGATCTAATTGCAGTGATTCCGACTTATTTAAGTCTTCTTCTGCCCGGCGCACAGGCGTTGATTGTGATCAGAATTCTGCGCTTAATGCGTGTTTTTCGTGTACTGAAACTGGTTCAGTACAGCAGAGCCGGAATCCATTTGCTTTTTTTGCTCCAGGAAAGCTGGAAACGGGTATGGGTATTCGTGCTAGCACTGGCACTTCTAGTAACGACCATTGGTGCCGTAGTCTATTTGATTGAGGGCCCGGAGAATGGTTTTACCGACATTCCTCTCAGTATGTATTGGGCAGTGGTTACGCTAACGACCGTCGGATACGGGGATATCTCCCCGCAAACGCCGCTGGGGAAATTTTTTGCGGCTTTGGTCATGATAATAGGTTATGCGATCATCGTCATGTCAATCAGTATTGCTGGTCGACATATCAAGCGAACGATACCATGCGTGCGCTGTAAGGAAACGAAACTGGAGAAAGGTGCAGCCTATTGCAAGCACTGTGGACATAAATTCCATCAGCACTAAAGAATGGGACCTCTATACGTGAGTGGCCATAGTACTCAAGAATATGATTTCCTTTTCCTGAATTTTCGACCTGCCTCTGAACACAAGCGGTCCCTGTAATCGGAATGATCAACTCTGGGCCAGCATACTGATATTGTCTTGCTGGTCGGACACTACACTATGAGCACAAAATTTCGGGGGCTTATGTTCCTCGAGAACTAATCTCAGCGAGTCTAATGTGGAGACATCTGCTTCTGGGCTAAGAACAGCAACCGGATCTACCGACCCTGGGTCTCCCATATTTGACAGATAACCAAGCCCCAAGACCAGGAGCACGGCTTGGACACCAATTGATTGATATTTCAGCTTTTATGGAAAACAACATAATTACCTGGGTTGAGGTGAAATAAACCGATAAACCTCAAGGGGTGGGTTGGGCAACTCTCCGCGGCTGTCAAAGTCAGATTGACCCATCGTGTAAACGACACCATTTCCTCCATGAAGGAATAGGGTGTTCAGGCCGAGTTCTTCAGCAAGCAGCACACCTTCCTTGGTGAAAACCTGGTATCCAGTTTCACCATCACGGTTAAAATACTGAACCATGATGGTCTGATCAGTAAGTTCGAAAAAATTCCATATGGTCGTCCCTCGAATGTCCTTCAAGGCCGAAAACACTTGCCCAGCATCAGCCGGTAAATCTTTATTGAGTGAACGGAACCATGAATTACGCTCGGAGATTCTATCTACCAGTTTGCCGTTCGGATCTAGTTTCAGTATATCAAGAGTGCCAGCCGAAGCGTAGAAGATATGCGTTCCATCAGCAATGAGGCCACCGTGAGCATAGTGAGATTCGGCGTTGGGAAACTTAACCGGTGGTAGTGGAAATTCCGCTAGCACTTTACCAGCGGAGTTCATAAGTTTCAACATTCTCTCTGTCGGAGGTCCCGCACCCACACCGTAGATGATCCCGTCTGGATCAACGTCAATGAACCTAGGACTGCTGAAACTGGGATCAGCACGCCCCAGGCATACTCCTTCGGCCGTGAATTGGTAGCCCCAATAGCCTGCCGAACCGTTTTTGACGAAAATGAATTCATCATTCCCAAACGTAGCAGCACTAGGATCAAAAGGAAACGCCGGATGACAAGTCGACGGATCCAGCGAAGCTTGCAGCGTACCGGTTGAATCAAACAATAAGGTTTGCTTTCCCTGCCAGTCGGTTATGAGCAACCGACTATTTGAATCAACATCAATGTGCTCAATCATACCTATCAGCGGCGTATCTGGATTATCTAGCTTGATCGCTCGAATTCTCTCAAAATGCTTGAACTGAAGAGGTGGTTTTTCCTGGGCGTATATGTGTAGGGTAGAGCAAGCCACCAGGAGAATCGTGATGATAGGGAGCGTGTTGCGGTTCATTGCGCTAAGGATAGCTTGGGGTCGAAAACTAAACCAGGTTCAGTCGGACGAAACCACTTTCCATACACAGCATCGGCAGGAAACTATTAATATTAGCTTTGACAGGTTTGCTGTCGAGACGGGGGCTACCGCCCTTACGGTCGATGAGGAATCCAGATGTGAGAGAATATGTGTGGTTTTGCACAGAGCAATTCTCGCTGGTTGATAGGTGAACTGATGCGAATGTAGCTTAATCGGCTGGAATAGTCCTACTTTAAGATCCAAAGTTGCACATCAACCGTGCATCCTTGTTTGACAGGACTACGACCCCGATACGCCGTAAACTTAATGAAGGTTGGACTACATCCCTATGTTCGGCACCACCCCGCAGGCCACCCGCGCGCCGCCGCCGCCAAGTGCCGCGGGCGTGTCGGAGTAGTTGTCGCCGCCTGCGTGAATCATCAGCGAACGGCCGTCAAGATCGCGCACCCTCACTCGGGGAGCGACCACCGGAGTGGTCGCGGCACCGGAAGAGTTGACCGACAACGTCGGCAGGTCTCCGAGATGACCATCCCCGTTGGGACCTTCGTGACGCCCGGTATTCTGCGGGTCGTAGTGGCCGCCCGCGTCCTGTCCAGCCATCCCGCAACTGGGGTTCACATGCACGTGGAACCCGTGCTCGCCGGGGGTGAGGCCGGTCAGACTCGGCGTAAAGC
>JAJEDR010000069.1 GCA_022821385.1 Rhodothermales bacterium | reverse complement strand
AATCACCCGTACCTGAGAAAGCTGCCGTCATCTCTTGGGTGTGTATCATGGATGCCTAAGCAATCGCGAAATACTCGCAACTCACACTACCTCCAATCGGTGGTATAAGTCAGACGCATACTCGCTAGGCGTCCAAGTTTGGGGGCCCCAATAAACTCTCGGTGATCGCTGTCGGTCGCATTGTTTATTCCAAGGTCAGCACGCAGCGCATGGTTGATCTCATAGCCAACGCCCATATCTATCACGAAATAAGAATCCACGTCACCATTGTACGGCCCGGAAATCATACGGAAACCCTTTACATAACGACCGGACGCATGCACGCTGAATCCACTCCGATGCTGGTACTGCCCGCCTAGTTTTAACTTAAGAGGCGGCGCGTTCAGGGCCAGTACCTTGTCCTCGGACTCTTCATTAAGTTGCGTGTGATCAAAAAAGTCATCACTCACCCACGACATATTTCCAAACAATGTGAGTGCGCGTGAGGCAATAACCTGAACAGAAGCGTCCACACCGTAATATCCAACATCTCCGAAATTGGGGTAAGCCAACATGATCTCAGGGATCTGCCCTATCCCCGGGTTGTTCTCGTTGGGTTGAACTATTGCTATTGGGGTGCTTGCACTAGGTAAATCACTGCCTGCCAGATCTACCAGGAGTTGCGCCGCCTGCTCTGTTGTCAAGTTGAAAAGCCCGAGTACAAGCGCCAGCGCATCGTTGTTTGCAAGCCCGGTGGAAATATCGCGAACAAGGTCCTGGGCCAAAGTCGGCACCAATACTAGTGGGGTACGCACTTGAAGCGCACCTATAAAATTCTTCTTATTTGCGTAATAAGCATCTATTGAGAACAGAACGTTTTCATTCAGAATGCCCTTGTATCCTACTTCAAACGTTTGAGAAATGGTCTGCTTAAGAGGGGCCACATCTTCTAGATCAGTTATTCCTACATCTATGCTGAGTGTGCTAAGATTGAGGGCCCCCAAAACTCCAGGACTGAAACCCTGCACAACGGTCCTGTCTGGACCTAACCCTGCTTTGAGTGAAGCGATCAATTGCACGGGTACATTCAGTCCGACGCCCGCCAACAGATCGGCAAGTTGTTGATCTGGGATTGCCGCAAGGGATGCATACATTAGTGCATAAACATCACCCGTGCCTATGCCCACAGGAACCGGAGCTCCCTCAAACCCAGGTAGCAAGCTGGATGCGACCAGATCCGTTGGAGCTCCAATTGCCAGAAAATCAGGATTTCGTTGATAAGTGAATCCAGTGGCAGCGCCACGACCACGTACATTGATTCCCCCAAGCGAAGCTGCCACCAAATCCAACCAGTTACTTGTGGCAGTGGGAGAGGAGAAGCTGCGGTTATAGGTTGCCCGGAAACTTGAAGTTGGATTGGGCTTGACTACTAGCCCAACACGAGGGGACGCCTGGATTTTGTCCACAACATTATTGTAATCTCCGCGCAGCGCGAGTGTTAACTCAACCCGGTCGCCGATACTAGTGGTTGATTGGCCATACACACCGTATTCATCTATGTTATCATTGTCTTCATTGCGTCCCAGGACCGTGCCTTTTGTATCCGGGCGAGTGAGTTCCATATCAGCGCCCAAGATCAATGCCTGCCTGGAGCCAAACTGCAGATCGTACTGCGCTTGTCCTACGTACTCACGGGAATGCTCAATAACCGGATCGCCCCCATATACATAGCTGTCTCTCGAATCGTTTGCATTCACGAAAAACTGCGCAAAAAACGAACCACTAGACAACCTCACCTGGCCGAATGAATAACGATAGTCTTTACCCTGGATGGTGCCTATACCACTCAGGACCGTTCCATTCATCGCGGCGGTTCCAGTGTTCAGGGAAAGTCTGGTTCTGGATCCTAAACGATAATCCACGGCCCCCGACACCGTGAATTTATTGTAATCTGTGTCCCGAATACCATCCACGAAAATCTGCACGGCATCTTCCGGGTCTGGGCACTGATCAAACGCACGGCTCTGCAAAAGGGCCGAGTCACAGGAGTCGAGAGCAAAGTCATTTCCTGCCGCATATGATCCAGTTACCTTGACACCTAGACGACTACCTATCACAGTTGCCGCACGCCCCTGTACATTCAGGCTTGAACGTTCGCCACCGCTGACGGCGATTGTGGCCCCGGGATGAGCAAATGGATCCTTGGTTATATAATGAATCACGCCGGAATCAACCCCCGCACCATAAAGTGCAGATCCGGGACCACGTACAATCTCCACACGATCAAGGTCTACCATTAAGTTGGGCATTAGACTGTGAAGATTCACACCCACCGAAGCCGAACCCGCATCACGATAGTCGGTCAGAACATACGTGGCCCCTGAAAAGACATTATTGAAGCCTCTGAGCACCACTTCGTGTCGATCTATCCCGGTCTGCGAAATGTCCAACCCAACAACATTACGTAGTGTGGCAACGGTCGTGGGAGTGACCACACCTCTAAGATCCTGGGCCAAGATCACATCAGTAGATGACGGCGAATCCAACACTTTCTCCTGCCTCCGACTTGCAGTAACCTGCAGTTGGTCCAAATCAATACCAGATACCAACTCCACATTCAAAAGATATTCCTCCCCTTCGGAAATCTCTATCTCGGTTTCAACTGACCTGTATCCTGTATAGGACACTCGAATCGTGTTAGTGCCCGCAGGCAGACCACTGATTGTATATGCCCCAGATTCGTCGGTTGCCGTCCCCTGCATAGTTTCAACATGAATCACATTCGCCCCTACCAAAGGCATACCATCTTCTGAATCCGAGACCGTTCCAGAAATAGAAGCATCTTGAGAAAATGCCCAGCCAGGCAATGCTAAAGCAAACACCAGCACAATAATGCTGGAAAAAAAACTTCGGATAGTCATGTCTTCGTGGTTAAGTGATTCGTCCTGAAAGTTACCCTGCAATTGTCAATTTACACAATCTCCGTGTTGGTGTTTGCTAGCAAAATCAAATGAACACATACTAACAGCTGAGTGCAGCATCTACAATACAATGCGTTAAATCGCTGCTTAGTTGCTCCAATCAGTAGTGTAGGTGAGCCGGGCATTGGCAATTCGTCCAAGCCTGGGAGCACCTACAAATTCGCGATGGTCACTGTCAAACAGGTTGCTGATTCCCAGGTCTGCCCGGATCCCGGTTTGGCTGATGGCATAGCCCACTCCAACATCTATAATGGTGTAGCTCTGTACCTCACCTACATATTGCCCCGAAATCATCGGAAAACCTTTGGTGAATCGTCCAGATGCATTAAGCGAGAACCCGCCTCTATGCCGATACTGCCCGCCCAATTTAACTTTAAATCCTGGTGCATTAAGCGCCAATGCCAAATCCTCAGATTCTTCACCAACTTCGGTGTGATCAAAGTAATCGTCACTAATCCAGGACGCATTCCCAAAAAGAGTCAAAGCATCAGAGGCAACCACCTGTGTTGAAACATCCATGCCAAATTACTGAATGTTTCCGAAGTTGGGGTAGCTTAGCATGAGTTCTGGGAAATGTCCCTCGCCTCTGTTATTCTCGTTGGCTTGTACAATAGCAACTGGTGTCTCGCCGTCGGGCAGATCGCTGCCGGCTATGCCGACCAGCATTTCCGCAGCCATTTGGGGGGTCAGACCAAACAACCCGAGTGCACCCGCTATCTGGTCGTTTGCCGTAAGTCCCGCCGCGATATCCCTGATCAGGTCCTGTTGCAGATTGGGAACGAGTACGAATGGTGTCCTGACCTGGAGTGCACCCGTAAAATTCTTCCGCTTCGCAAAATAGCCATCAACCGTTAGCAGCACCTTGTCGCTGATGACTCCCTTGTACCCGATCTCCCAAGACTGGGAGATCGTTGGCTTGATCGGCGCTATATCCTGGAGATTATCCACCTCTGGCCCGGTCTTGAGTGTAAGTGTGCTTAAGTTCAGGATACCCAAAACGCCAGGACTGAATCCCTGAATAGGAGTTACAGCTGGATTAAGTCCCTCCTTCAGCAGAGGGATCAGTTGGGCGGGAATACTGAGTCCTGCTTCGGCGAGCAGATCCATAAGTTCCGAATCTGGAATGGCAGCCAGTCCTTCGTACATCAGGCCATATATCACTCCGGTGTCAATACCTACTGGAACCGGTGCACCCTCCGTGCCAGGGAGCATGCTGGACGCTACAAGTGCCGACGGGGCACCCAACCCCAGGTAGTCGGGATTCCTGGTGAAGGTGAATCCGTCAGCCCCACCACGTGCCCGTATCTTGAGTGGCCCAAGTGAAGCCGCCACCAAATCCAGAAAAAATCCGGCTGCATCCGGTGATGAAAAACTGCGATTATATGTCGCGCGTAAACTTGAAGCCGGGGTCGGCTTTACTACGACCGCAAATCGCGGATTCACCTGAATCTTATCCACCACACTGTTATAATCTCCGCGAAGTGCCAGGATGAGATCCAGCTTATCTGAAATTTTTGTGCTTGACTGCAAATAAGCACCATATTCATCAATATTGTCAATGTACTCGTTGCGCCCGAGCACGGTCTCCTTAGTATCGGGGCGATCGAACGTGACGTCAACTCCTCCGATCAACCGCTGGCGGGAGGTTATTTCCGTGGTGTACTGGGCCTGAATCGTGTATTCTTTCGAGTGCTCGACGACCGGATCACCACCGTACACATACGAATTGCCCGAATCGTTTGAGTTTAGGTAGGCCTGCACAAAGAAGGAACCACTAGAGAGCCGAATCTGCCCATAACTGTAGGCAAAGTCCTTGCCCTGGACCGTGCCAACGCCGGTCAATAACGTTCCATCAAGACCACTGAGACCCCCGTTAAAAGATAAGATTGTCTTGGTGCCTATACGCCAATCCACGTTACCGGATAGCATCAGTTTCTTGTATCTGGTCTCGCGTGCGCCATCTACAAACAGCTGAATCGCGTCCTCTGGATCCGCACATTCGCTGAATCTCTCAGCCTCGATCAGCGCAGAATCGCAGCTTCTAAGCGGAAAATCCTCAGCCGTCGCATAGCTCCCGAGCAATTTTACGCCAAGGTTTTTACCGAAGACAGTTGCGACACGCCCCTGAAGATTAAGCATAGATCTCTGCCCCCCGCTCACAGATACTGCAACACCTGGATAACTGAAGGCATCTTTAGAGATATAGTGGATCACACCTGAGTCTACACCGGGACCATAAAGTGCCGACCCTGGCCCGCGTACAACTTCTATCCGCTCGGTATCAATCGCCAGAGCTGGCATGACACTATGCAGATTTACACCAATTGAAGGGGCACCCGCGTCCCGGTAATCGGTAAGCACATGTGTAGACCTCGAAAACGTATTATTAAAACCCCGCAAAGCAACCTCATGACGATCTATTCCGGTTTGCACCATATCCACTCCCGTGATGTTACGCAATGCCCTGACTGTGGAGGGTGCGACTTCGAACTGAAGATCACGTACGGTTACGATGTCGATTGATGCAGGCGCATCCAGAGCCATTTCCTGATGGCGCCCTGCGGTCACCTGGATGGGGTTCAAATCAGTACCCGGAACCATTTCAACATTCCACACATACCGTTCACCCACGAGCAGTTCTATCACGGACTCTCGAGCAGCATATCCTATAAAGCTGACCCGCAAGAGGTGCGACCCGGGGGCAAGGTTTAGAATCTCAAAATCTCCCTCAACATCGGTCGCGCTCCCCAAACCCATTCCGACCACCAAAATGTTGGCACCAACCAGCGGCTGCCCGGTCTCGGCATCAGTAACCTTCCCGATGATTGCGCCCGTCTGTGCAAAAACTGAAACTGCAAAACAACAAAACCCAAGACCGACAATCAGACCGCGGATGATCTTGTAACCTGCCATGATAAAGTTGACTTAACCGGACTAGGCTAATGTACAAAAATATGAAAACTATACCCTGGAAAACCGTTGCAGCATAACTATCTGCGCAGGAGTAAATGATTTGGTATGCTCGCTGATTTCGCGGTTAGGTTCACCAGAATCAAGGAGTGTGATCCCGAATCCCTGCTCGTGCCAAGAGCAACTCCACATGCTTCGTATGGTGTGTCGCATCGAATAGTTTCTCCAATTCCTCCGGAGAGATATGCGCCATTATCGCATCTGATGACATCACTAATGACTGGAACCTCTGACCGTTTTGCCAACTCTGCATGGCTAAAGGCTGGACCAGATCGTAAGCTGCCTCACGTGTCAATCCGCAGTCAATCAACTGAAGCATCAGCCGTTGGCTGTTGTACAGACCATGCGTCGCATCTAAATTTATCCGCATACGTTCGGCATTCACAACCAGATTTCGTAAGATCCGCGTTATCCTTAGTAATGCGTAGTGCAGGACCGTCGTTGCATCGGGCAGAATGACACGCTCGACACTGGAATGTGATATATCCCGCTCATGCCATAGTGCTACATTTTCCATGGCCGCGACCAAATAGCCACGCAGTAACCGCGCGCAACCGGTGATATTCTCACTACCTATGGGATTGCGTTTATGCGGCATGGCACTGGAGCCTTTCTGTCCCTTGCCAAAGGCCTCCTCAACCTCACGGACTTCGCTGCGTTGCAAGTGGCGTATCTCTACGGCCATCTTCTCAAGGCTGGCTCCGATGAGTGCCAGCGTACTCACGTGATGGGCATGGCGATCCCGCTGGATGACCTGAGTGGCAATCGGCTCCGGCTCAAGCCCGAGAATCTCGCAGGTTATCCGCTCGACTTCCGGAGGAGTATGTGCAAAAGTCCCGACCGCACCAGATAACTTTCCAGTTCGCATATCCTCAGCTGAAGCCTTAAATCGCTCCAGGTTGCGCCTCATTTCCGCATAATAGAGCGCGAGTTTCAGCCCAAATGTGGTAGGTTCCGCATGCACGCCATGCGTCCTACCCATCATAATCGTATTTCGGTGTTCTAATGCCCGGTCATGCAAGACCTCCAGTAAGGCCCTGATAGCTCCCTCTATAAGTTTGTTGGCTTCCAGAAGACGTACCGACCAGGCCGTGTCCACTACATCCGACGAGGTCAGACCATAATGTACCCATTTCTTTTCCGGCCCGAGCCCTTCGCTGACTGCACGTGTGAAAGCGACTACGTCGTGTCGAGTAGATTGCTCAATTTCGTGAATACGATGCAAGTCAAAGGACGCATTTTGTCGGAGTTTCTTGACGTCCTCTTCGGGGATGACCCCTACTCTGGACCAGGCTTCGCAGGCTGCCAATTCCACTTCGAGCCATACCTCAAACTGGCGCTGTTCACTCCAGAGCGTGCGCATTGCTGGATGAGTGTACCGGTTAATCATACTGACTTCATGAATGTGAAAACAAAAGGAGCGGCTTGCAACCTCAATCAAATATCTACAGTGAATCGCGTTTATCTCGGAGGCATTTATACAACAGCTTTCGAGCCCGAAAAATGTGTGCTTTTACCGTGCCAAGCGGGAGGTCCAATTCTTCGGCGATTTCTATATAGGATTTTTCCTCCTGGTGCCGCATTACGATCACACGGTTGTACTTTGGCGGAAGCGAATCTATGGCGTCCTGGATAATATTGGCGCGCTGCCTGTCTTCAATCTTGCGATCTGGACGGAAGGTAGTATCTGAAACTTCCTGACGAACCTCACCGTCCTTGGTTGACGTCGGCTTATCCAGTGAAGTCGTAACCAATCTTCGCTTGCGCTTGTAATCAATCGCATGGTTTGATGCAATCTTGTACAGCCACGTCGAAAATGCATAATTGGCGGAATACGTATGGAGTGCCTTGAACGCCTTGATGAAAGCCTCGTGTACGAGATCCTCCATCCCCTCAACATTGCCGATGGTGCGCCTGATATGCAGATGTAGCCCCTTTTGATATTTTTGCACAAGATCCAAATACGCGCGTTGATCCCCTTCTAGCGCACGAGTGACCAGCACGTGATCCTGCTGACTGGATACTGACCTTCGGGACACCTTCTGATCTTCAGGCATACAGTCCACCGTTCATCCACTCACATGCAGTTCAGTTTTTTATTTTTCTGGCGAAACAGGTAGTTGCCGAGACTCTTTGTATGTGCTGAGAACAATACTGGTTGTCGTGCCCGTCACACCCGACCAGGCTTGAATGCCCGCAAGCAAACGCTCCAGTTCAGTTGTGTTTTGTGTTCTGACCTTTAGAATATGCGAACCCTCTCCCGTGATTGAATGGGCCTCCAGTATCTCGTCACAACCACATATATGTCCTATCAGAGACTGATAGCTCTCCGAAGTATCCACAGACACACGAATGAAGGCTGTAATATCAAAACCCAGGGACTTGGCGTCCACGGTTGCATGATAGCCGGTAAGGAACCCATTTTCCCGCAGTTTACGCATACGGTCACTAACGCTGGCCGCACTTAGCCCCACGCGCGCTGCGATATCAATGCGCTTCATCCTTCCTGCAGACTGCAGAAGGTTTAGTATCCGGGCATCAATTTCGTCTAGTTTCCTGCTCACCGATCAATTGTGCACCATGGCAATTATTCTTAGTGGACCACCACTTCCTCCATAAATCTTCATAGGTAAAGCCACGATCGTAAAACCGTTGGCTGGTAGCGCTTCCAAGTTTGCTACGTTTTCAAACACCGGAATATTATCTGCAAAAAGTTCTTGATGGCTAACATAGTCGTTGGACTGACCATAGTCAATACTGGCAGTATCAATCCCAACCGCACTAATGCTACGCGCATCGCGCAACCATTTTGCAGCCTCCGGCGCAAGCCCGGGGAAATGTAACTGACTTACCCCTTCTGCTCCCCGTAAATCAGTACCCAAATACTGATTTCGATCCGGCCAATATCGACCAAACCCCGTCCGTAACAATACGATGGCACCCTCAGGTATTTGTCCGTTTACTGCCTCCCATTCCTCAAAATCAGACACGCTTATCTGGTAATCCCGATCATCGGTCACTTTTTCACTCACATCCACAACAATACCGTGTCCAACAAGCCGTTCCAGCGGAATTTCATGGTTCGCCCACTTGCCTTCGGCGAAGTGAATGGGAGCGTCTAAATGAGTGCCGCCGTGTTCAGCGGACTCGAACGAGTTTGACTCATAATAGTATCCCGCTTCCTGCCATCCCTTGGCGTCCTCGTGTAGTTGGAATCCTTCCGCGGTAGGCCAATAGATGGTTGTTGTATCAAAGCTGTGTGTCAGGTCAACCAGCGTTTCCTGGCTGCCCGGTGGCACGTTATCCTGACAGGACACTATCAGGAACATGCTCATGAATCCAAATATTGCAACGGTTCTCATATTTTTATGGAACAAGCGCCAACAACTACAATAACTTAGCAACTAGATTCAGCTTGTTTTGCTCCATTCCGGGCCCATAGCTCAGTCGGTTAGAGCAGCGGACTCATAATCCGTCGGTCGGGGGTTCAAGTCCCTCTGGGCCCACAATTTACGATAAACCGAGTAGTTGCCCTCCCTGATACACCAGCAGGGAAGCCAGATAGGCCAGCGCCGTCATGTAGAACCACATAACTATGGGCCAACGCCACGTGTTCGTTTCCCGGCGCGCGATCGCCAGTGTACTCATGCACTGAAGCGCAAATACGAAGAATACCAGTAAACTCATCGCAACCAGCGGTGTAAAGACAGGCCGACCGTCCGGGTATCGGTCCGCTTTCAGCGCATCACGCAATGCTACCCCGCCCTCAGCATCTCCAACGCTGTAAATGATACCCAGCGTAGAAATAATGACCTCGCGCGCAGCAAAAGCACTCACGAGACCAGCGCTGATCTTCCAGTCAAAGCCCAGTGGCTGCATCACAGGCTCAAGTATGCACCCGAGATAACCTATGGCACTTCCCCTGATTTGGGTAGACTGCCGAACAATGTTTGCACTGTCAAGTGCGGCAGCATATTTGGCATCCGCCCTCGCTGTCAAGTCTAGTGCATGTGCCAGCGTAGAATCTGTAAGTGCCACCGAGTCAGCTGCAACTGCCAAATCCGTACCCGGAGTCAGCGCCTGTGCAGCAGCATATTCTCTATTCCGTTCCTGTATCGCCTGTTCCTCAATCTGAGTTGCCTCAGGGCTTGTTTCCGTACGCGGAAAGCTTGCCAGGAACCATAGAACAATACTGCAGCCCAGAATAATTTTTCCCGCTCGAACAGCAAATACTCTGGAACGCTGATATATGCGCCAGAATAATTGCCGCAATCGTGGGCGCCTGTACGGTGGCAACTCCATCACAAAGTAACTTTCCGGTCCTTTGAACACCACACGCTTTAGGATAGCAGCAGCCACAAAAGCCATGATGGTCCCCATCATGTACATGGAAAACATTGCTAAGCCCTGGTAGCCGAATACGCCCAAAAGCTTACCCGTAGGTAGGAAGGCGGCGATGAAAAGCGTATAGACTGGGAGGCGTGCTGAGCAGCTCATAAGCGGTGCCACCATTATTGTGATAAGGCGATCACGCTCGCTGTCTAAAGTTCTGGCGGCCATTATGCCGGGAATGGCGCAGGCATAGGAGCTCAGAAGGGGGAGCACAGAACCTCCGCTAAGCCCCACACGCTTCATCAGACGATCCATAATAAAAGCACTCCTTGCCATATACCCACTGTCCTCCATTATCCCCAGAAAGAAAAACAGTAACAGTATCTGTGGCAAGAACACAACTACATTCCCGACTCCGGTGATGATGCCATCTGTGAGAAGATCTGTGACCCAGCCTGCAGGCAACACCGAACGAACACCTCCGGCCAATGCCGCGACTCCTGCCTCAATCAAATCCATAGCCGGGATGGCCCAGGAAAATACTGCTTCAAAAACGCACACCAGTATCAACAAAAAACAGAGTGGCCCTGCGACCCGGTGTGTGAACACCGCATCAATCCTGTCACTGAGCGTGGCCGGTCCCCTGAAACGGTGCGAGACCCTTTGAGCAATTGGCCCGATCCATGCATATCGACCACTTACTTCCGCATGCCTCCATGCAACCCCCCGCTTCGCAAACTCCTCCTGCAGAACTACTATACAGTTCACAAATTCTGGGGCTTCCAACCGCCAGGCATCCAACGTTTCCTCTTCCGCCAGCGCACGCAAAACCTCCATTCTCAAATGCATTGGTTTTACGTGCGGTGCCTCTTCGGCCAATTGCTTGATTAAGGCCGGGATCTTGGCATCTACGGCGTCCATAAGCTGCCATCGGTACACCTGTGCAGGCTCGGGCGGATTAAGAATGCATCCTTTTAACTCATCAATCCCCTCACCCCGCGAGGCCGTAATGGGGACGACAGGCACTCCCAGATCTTTTTCCAGTGCAGATGCATCCACCGCTAGCCCATTTTCCTCTGCTACATCCATCATATTCAACGCAACGATCACGGGCAGACCTAGATCAATCACCTGTGTCACCACGTACAGGTTGCGCTCAAGATTGCCAGCGTCCAGCACGCATACCACGACATCAGGCTCCTCCTCCAAACGCCCAACTAGGACTTCGTAGGCAATACGCTCGTCCACAGATCGTGGAGTGAGGCTGTATGTGCCTGGCAAATCAATGACCTCGACATGCGGGGCACCTGCCAGCGTACCTGCCTTACGCTCAACAGTGACTCCCGGAAAATTTGCAACACGTTGCCGCAACCCGGTCAACTGATTAAACAGCGTGGTCTTGCCCACATTAGGGTTGCCACACAGAGCGACACGCATAGGCGATTGAGAAGTCACGTCAGATCCCGTAGCTTACCCTTCATGCCTGGATATGCGAATAAGGGCGGCTTCCGATTTTCGGATAGAGAGATGATAATCACGGACCCTGAGGTCTATTGGATCGCCGAAGGGTGCCAGACGCACCACCTGAACCTGCGAACCGGGAACCATGCCCATCTCCATCAGGCGATTTATAGCTGCACTGGGTTCAAACCCTAGAATCGTACCCGACTCACCAGGGCGCAAATCCCGTAGTGTCATGCTTCCATGGGCGTTGCATAGATTTCGGCGGCCACATCACGCCGTAAACCAATCCGACAACCGGCCAGACGTACGATAAGCTTATCTGAATTCTGAATTACCTCTACCTGAGCTCCTTCCCGCAATCCCATATCCCGTAACCGCTCCTCTGCACAACCGTGCACGGAACAGATTTTAAGCGGACATCCGTCACAAAAAGCCGTCAATGGGGCAGGTGGCATAATTCGGAATTAGAGCAGACTCTGTGAATATACTTATTTAGACTGAATATAAATAAGGTCAGAGCATTTGGTTCCAAAGAGTTGCCGGAGTTTATGCGCAAGACTCAAGAATTTTTACTCCAGCACTCATGCCTGAGCTTCGCATTGTTATTGCGCGAGTTGAGCAAATGGTTTTTAGGGCCCGCTTTGCTGCTGCAAGAAGAGTCTGTCCACAATGACTGATCTCTTCCTGATACCTTGAATTGAAAACCATTCTTCACGCCTTGAACCCGCCATTTCTTCATTGCAGCAGGTTTGAAATCTAATCCCCGGACCAGGTTTAATGCGCATCGTGGAAACGATGATTCGGCCTCGGTTCGGACCACAATTCGAGTCAACCATCGTAGATTGCAAACGTAAGCGCTGTACGCCGTATTCTTACGGGTTTCAATTATCTAACAATCATGCGCTTGTCAAAATTCTTCGGTCAGACTCTGCGTGAAGCACCTTCAGAGTCTGACTCCGCATCCAGCCAAATGCTTGTACGTGCTGGATATGTACGACAATTGGCTGCTGGCCTCTATTCCTATTTGCCGCTGGCCCATCGATCCTTACGCAAAATCGAGCAGATCTTGCGCGAAGAAATGGATGCGATCAGCGGACAGGAAATGTGTATGCCCGTAGTGCATCCAGCCGAGATCTGGCAGGAGTCAGGCCGCTGGTACGAGATTGGGGACGAGATGGGGCGGTTCCAGGATCGTAAGGGACGGGAGCTGGTCCTAGCCATGACACATGAAGAGGTCGTGACTACCCTTTGTAAATCAGAGATCCGCTCCTACCGGCAACTCCCGCAAATGGTCTACCATATGCAAACCAAGTTCCGGGATGAACCCCGGGCCAGGGGAGGGCTTATTCGCGTGCGAGAGTTTGTCATGAAGGACTCCTACACGCTGGACAAAGATTTTGATGGACTCCAGTCTCAATACGAAGCCCACTACGATGCCTACCACCGCATCGGCGCAAGGCTTGGCCTGAATCTGGTCGCGGTACAGAGTGATCCTGGAATGATGGGAGGCAAGATAGC
>JAJEDR010000054.1 GCA_022821385.1 Rhodothermales bacterium | reverse complement strand
TTTCGTACGACGGATGTAACGGGGGATATAGAGTTGCCGGCAGACACGGAGATGGTGATGCCTGGTGACAATACCCAGTTCAAGGTAAAATTGATACAGCCGGTGGCAATGGAGCAGGGGCTCCGGTTTGCTATCCGGGAAGGTGGACGAACCGTCGGCGCCGGCGTAGTGACCAAAATCCTAGATTAACTACGCCTAGCGAAGACCGATGACAGGGCAAAAAATTCGCATCAAGCTCAAATCGTACGATCATTCGCTGATCGACAGGAGTGCGGAAAAAATTATCAAGACGGTTAAATCCACCGGAGCGGTGGTAAGCGGGCCAATCCCGCTGCCGACCAAGAAGGTGATTTATACGGTATTGCGGAGTCCACATGTTAACAAGAAGAGTCGAGAGCAATTTGAGAGTCGCAGTCACAATCGCCTCATTGATATACTCTCGACCAGCACCAAGACAGTGGATGCACTGCTCAAGCTTGAGTTGCCCAGCGGTGTTGACGTAGAAATCAAGGTGTAATCAAAGCAACACTTTTTTCGGTGCGGCAATGAGTGGAATGATTGGTAGAAAGGTCGGTATTACCAACATTTTTGATGCTTCAGGCAATAATGTGCCCTGCACTGTTATTGAGGCAGGCCCAAATCGCGTTGTGCAAATAAAGGAGAAGGATGGGCAGGATAAGTATGATGCAGTACAACTCGGGTTTGGTGCACGCAAAGAGCGTCGCACCAGCAAAGCGCTTCAAGGACATTTTCGCGCAGCAGGTGTACCTCCTCTGCGTGTTCTTAAGGAATTTGCATGGAACGGGGAGACCCCAGACGTTGGTGATGAGGTACGCGTCGAAAATGTGTTTTCGGAGGGCGAGATGATAGATGTTGCTGGAATCAGTAAGGGGAAGGGTTTCCAGGGTGTAGTTCGGCGTCATGGATTCCATGGTGTGAACGACCGGACGCATGGTCAACATAATCGGGAACGTGCCCCAGGCTCCATTGGAGCCTCCAGTGATCCGTCTAGGGTCTTCAAGGGTATGCGAATGGCAGGTCGAATGGGAAACGCCCGTGTGACGATCAAAAATCTTGATGTAGCTCGCATCATTCCTGAGCACAACCTGCTTCTCGTACGGGGGGCAGTCCCTGGGCCTACCAATGGCGTGGTTGAACTCTTCAAGAAAAGTTGATTGGAAGAATGGAGCTGGACGTTTATCAGCATAATGGATCACCGGCCGGTCGTACGGTCGCACTGGATGCGACACTCTTTGCTGTGGAGCCCAATGATCATGTGCTATGGCTGGATGTGCGTCGAACACAGGCGGCCGCCCGTCAGGGAACCCACAAGACAAAGGAGCGCGGGGAGGTGAAGGGATCAACCCGTAAAATCTACCGCCAGAAAGGGACAGGGATGGCGCGTGCAGGAAATATTGCTTCTCCGCTGCGCAGAGGTGGTGGCAGGACATTTGGACCGCGCCCCCATCGGTACAGCGTACGGCTCAGCAAAAAAGTGCGTCGCAAAGCTAAGTGCTCAGCACTCAGCTATAAGGCGCAGGAAGAAGCGATCCGTGTGATAGATCCTCTTAACTATGAGGCGCCCAGTACGCGTGAGCTGTCTGATCTCCTCAGTAACCTGGGATTGGAGGGACAATCGGTACTGATTGTGACTGCACTGCACAGTCCGGAAGTATTTTGCTCAAGCAAAAATCTGGAGCGTGTCGTTGTGCGCGAAGCGCGGAATGTGAGTGCCGAGGATATTCTGCGTGCCCGAGTGTTGGTCTGTGAAGAAGACTCACTTGGGATATGGAGTAGCCTCTGGGCATACACCTCAACCCATAGCAGTTGATTACAATGAGTCGCCAAGTACTTATTCGGCCGTTGGTTACTGAGAAACTCTCAGCTCAGATGGAGGACGGACATTATGCTTTCGTTGTTGATTCGAATGCCAACAAGACCCAGATCAAGCGGGCTGTGCAGGAGCGATTCCCGATGGCTGAGATTAAAGAGGTGCGAACGATGAGGGTCCGGGGCAAGCGCCGTCGTCAGATAACACGTCAGGGAGTAAGATCCGGTCGAACAGCCAGTTATAAGAAAGCCATCGTTACCCTGGCTAAAGGAAGTGAGCAGATAGATTTCTTCGAGAGTGTCTAATGGCTATTCGTAAACTCAATCCCGTCACGCCGGGGCAGCGTCAGCGCTCGGTATCTGCCTTTGATCAGATTACCCCCGGCGGCAAGCCTGAAAAAAGGTTGCTCCGTTCTGTTAAGCGACATGGCGGCCGTAATTCGACGGGGCGTATTATGGTGCGCCATCAGGGAGGGCGTCATAAACGACGCTACAGGGTTATCGACTTCCGACGCAACAAGGATGGCGTACCTGCGCGAGTTGCAAGTATCCAGTATGATCCCAATCGATCTGCCAGGATTGCACTGCTGGTTTACGCCGACGGAGATAAGCGTTATGTGATAGCGCCGGATAAGCTTGTCGTTGATCAAACGGTACAGAACGGGCCGGATGCGCCGCCGGAGGTGGGTAACTGCCTTCCCATGGGCCGTATCCCGCTAGGCACCTATGTTCACGCAATCGAAATGAAGCCGGGCAAGGGCGCGCAAATTGCCCGTTCGGCAGGCACCTTTGCCCAGTTGACTGCACGCGAGGGCAAGTATGTTACGCTGAAGCTTCCCAGCGGAGAGGTTCGTCGCATTCTCTCGGAGTGCAGGGCAACGATTGGTACGACCAGCAATCCCGAGCATATGAACATTGATCTCGGAAAAGCAGGCCGGCGACGCTGGCTCGGAGTGCGCCCCAAGGTGAGGGGGGTCGCTATGAACCCCGTGGATCATCCGATGGGTGGAGGCGAAGGCAAGGCGAGTGGGGGACATCCTCGTTCTCCCTCGGGTGTGCCGGCTAAGGGCTTCAAAACGCGTAAGCGAAATGCAGATTCTGACAAGTACATTGTACGCCGACGTGGCACGAAACGTAGGTAATCATGGCTAGATCTCTTAAGAAAGGACCGTTCGTCCACCATAAGCTTCAACGCAAAGTGGATCAACTCAATCAGGCGGACAAGAAAAAGGTAATCCGGACCTGGAGTCGTGCGTCCATGATTACCCCGGACTTTGTGGGCCATACGTTTGCCGTGCATAATGGGCGTCAGTTCATTCCGGTTTATGTAACCGAAAACATGGTAGGACATCGGCTAGGTGAATTTTCGCCAACACGAACCTTTCGTGGGCATGCCGGATCAAAAAAAGACATACGGGGGAGATAATTCACAATGGAGGCACGCGCCGTACGTAAGTATATTCCGAGCTCGCCGCGAAAGATGCGGCGAGTGGTCAATGTGGTTCGGGGTCGCTCGGTGCCCGAAGCACTGAATGTTCTGCATTTTTTACCGCAGGCCGTTACTCGACCTGTGTCCCTTGCGATCAGGTCGGCCGTGCATAACCTGATGGACAAGAACCCCGACGAACGGTTTGACGAGAACGATTTGTTTGTCAAAGAAATCAGAGTTGACGAAGGGCCGGTGCTAAAGCGAATTCGTCCGGTTCCACGCGGTCAAGCACATCCTATCCGTAAACGAATGAGTCACCTGACCGTGACCATTAAAGCCGAAAATGAAGACTAGCAGCTTGAGACGTTAAGAAGAATACATGGGTCAAAAAACACATCCGGTTGGTTTTCGTCTCGGTACGATCCGGGGCTGGGATTCAAACTGGTACGCCACCAAGAAAGAGATTGCTGGCAAGATCTTTGAAGACGAAGAGATTCGCCGCTACCTAAAGGCGCGATTAAGGCGGGCTGGGCTCAGCCGTGTCGTGATCGAACGTACGCCAAGGCGAATCATTTTAACCCTGCATACCAGTAAGCCCGGTGTCGTTATCGGGCGTGGAGGGCAGGAAGTAGAGAAACTGAGAGAGGAGCTCAAGCGGGTTACCACCAAGGATATTCAGATTAATATCAATGAAATTAAGCGCCCCGAGTTGGATGCAAGTCTAGTTGCTCAGAATGTTGCGCAACAGCTGGAAGGACGCGTGTCTTTTCGGCGTGCAATGAAACAGGCACTCCAGGGGGCCATGCGTATGGGTGCGCAGGGGATCCGTATAAAGGTAGGTGGCAGGCTTGGTGGTGCAGAGATGGGGCGTGTCGAACAGTATCTGGAAGGGCGTGTGCCGCTGCACACTATTCGGGCCGATATTGATTACGCGGAAGCGACGGCGTTCACGATCTACGGTACGACAGGGGTGAAAGTCTGGGTATACCATGGTGAGATACTCGGGCGCCCGGACCTTAGTCCGAACGTCCAGGCCCAGCGTCAGCAGTTACGGCAGATGCATGCCGGCGGACGCGGCAGCGAAAGTAAGGCCCGTGACCGGCGTCGAGGTAAGCGGGATGGCCGCAGGCGCCGGAGTGGTGCCAGTGGTGCCCGTAGAGGCGGAGGAGGACGCAGATAATTATCAGGGGTAAAAGGGACAGGAATCATGTTGATGCCTAAGCGGACGAAGTACCGCAAGCAACAAAAAGGAAGGATAAAAGGAAATGCCGCTCGCGGTGCCCGGGTGAATTTTGGCGATTTTGGGATCAAAGCCCTTGAGCCGGGACGGATAACCAGTCGACAGATAGAGGCTGCCCGTATTGCAATGACACGGCGGATGAAGCGTGTGGGCAAAGTGTATATCCGAGTATTCCCGGATAAACCGATTACCAGCAAGCCTGCCGAAGTTCGTATGGGCAAGGGTAAAGGCGCCATTGATCATTGGGCGGCTCCGGTTCACCCGGGTCGTATCCTTTTTGAGGTCGGTGGAGGAGTACCCGTTGAACTTGCAAAAGAAGCCATGCGCCTGGCACAACAAAAACTGCCGATCAAGACAAAATTTGTCGTGCGGCCTGACTACGTGGAGAATTAACCGATGATGAAAGCCCCGGAAGTGAGAGCGCTTAGCACAAAGGAAGTGGAAGAGCGCATCCGCGAAGAAGAGGAGCAACTGTCTGAGTTGAAATTCAGGCATGCAATTGCCCAATTGGAAAACCCAATGATACTCAGAGAAAAACGTCGCTTTCTTGCGCGTCTGAGAACAATTCTCAAGGAGCAACTTGCGTAGCATAAATCAAGATGAGTGAGAATAAGAGATCTTCGCGTAAGGAACGTACGGGTATTGTTGTCAGCAACAAGATGGACAAAACCATCGTGGTTGGCATTCAGAGACAGGTACGGCATCCGATTTATGGCAAGTTTATCAAGAAAACCAGCAGGCTTTTCGCTCATGATGAGAAGGAAGAGGCTCAGGAAGGAGATATGGTTCGAGTGGCTGAAGTGCGGCCGCTGAGCAAGCATAAACGATGGCGTCTATTGGAAATTGTGGAACGCGCGAAATAGGTCAAACCGATGATACAGCAGGAGTCCAGACTGGCCGTCGCCGATAACAGTGGTGCTAAGGAAGTCCTTTGCATCCGCGTGCTCGGTGGAAGTGGTCGGCGCTACGCACGGGTTGGAGACCGGATTGTGGTATCCGTAAAATCTGCGATCCCCGGCGGAAACGTAAAGAAGGGAGATGTTTCCCGGGCAGTCGTTGTCCGTACCCGTAAGGAATTGCGTCGGACAGACGGATCCTACATTCGATTTGATGAGAATGCAGCCGTTCTGCTTAACGCCCAGGGAGAACCCAGAGGTACAAGGATCTTCGGGCCGGTCGCACGGGAACTACGCGAGAAACAGTACATGCGTATTGTTTCCCTGGCACCGGAAGTTATATAGAGGAACCAAGAGTAATGGCTCAATCACAAAGAAAAACAAGGAAGCCCCATGTCAAGAAAGGCGACATGGTGATGCTGACGAAGGATATTTCGGCCTCCAAAGGAAGCCCTGCGCGAGGACGGGGATACGTGGGGAAAGTACTTCGTGTATTTCCAGAAAGAGAGCGTGTGATTGTGGAAGGAGTTAATCTCCGGATCCGTCATACACGCCCCGATCAGACCTATCCACAGGGTGGTCGCGTGCAACGTGAAATGTCCATTCACATTTCCAACGTCCAGCCTATTGACAGTAATGGTGATCCTACACGAATTGGACGTAAGCGAATTGAGGATATTGACACCGGTCAGGGACGCTGGGTGCGTTATGCGAAAACGACAGGAGAGGAGTTGAACTAGAGCAATGGCACAATATGAGCCGCGTCTGAAGGCGCGTTACAAATCTGAAATCATTGATCGGCTGAGTAAGAAATTTTCTTACGGGAACCGTATGCAGGTTCCACGGCTGGTCAAGATCACCGTTAATAAGGGGGTGGGGGAGGCCACCCAGAACAAAAAGCTTTTAGACGGTGCGGTGGATGAGTTACGTCGTATTACTGGTCAGCAGCCGGCTGTGCGGCGTGCGCGCAAGAGTGTCTCGAACTTTAAACTGCGCGAGGGCATGCCGATCGGGGCGAGCGTAACGCTTCGTGGAGACCGAATGTGGGAGTTTCTTGATCGGTTGATTACACTGGCGCTTCCACGTGTAAGGGATTTTCGAGGTGTGCCTGACGGCAGTTTTGATGGACGAGGAAACTATTCGCTGGGTATCAAGGAGCAAATTATCTTCCCGGAGATCAACGTGGATCAGATTGAGCGTATATCCGGATTGGGGCTTACGTTTGTGACCACCGCGCCTTCGGATGAAGAAGCATTTGCGTTGCTCAAGGAGTTGGGGATGCCATTTGTACGCCGCGGAGAAGGCAACCGATAACGAAAAAGAAGAAGGTTCATGGCCAAAAAGAGTGTTATAGCCCGTCAAAAGAAACGTGAGCGTATGGTTGCGCAGTATGCCGAGCGCAGAGCAGAGCTTCGGGACAGCAAGGACTACGAAGCCCTTCAGCGCCTACCGCGTGATGCAAGCCCTTCGCGGCTGCGTAACAGGTGCCAGTTCACCGGGCGCGCGCGTGGTTATATCCGGGTGTATGGTGTTTCGAGGATTGCTTTTCGTGATATGGCCCGGGCTGGCAAGATTCCAGGAATTCGTAAATCAAGTTGGTAATTAGAATGGGAGTGATCACGGATCCGGTTGGTGACTATCTGGCGCGGCTGCGTAACGCGCAAATGGCCGGGCACAGATATACGGATATTCCAGCATCCAGAATAAAACGGGCGATCACACAAATCCTCAAAGACAAAGGATACATCACCCGGTTTTTGAATGTAGATGATGGCAATCAGGGATTGCTGCGGATCTTTCTCAAGTATGATCACCGCGGAAAGGGGGCAATTCGTTCGATGAATCGGATTTCCAAACCGGGACTGCGCGTCTATGCGAAAGCGGATAACTTACCCCGTGTCCAGAACGGTCTTGGTGTTGCAATACTGTCCACTTCACGAGGGGTAATGACGGACAAGGAAGCGGAACGCGCCCATGTTGGTGGTGAAGTACTGGCACATGTGTTTTAGAATAATTTATTGATGTCAAGGATTGGCAGACAAAGCATAGTGATTGACGAGGGAGTCAAGGTTGATGTTTCCAGTGGGAACGCTGTGACCGTAACCGGCCCCAAAGGTGTGTTGCACCTCCAGGTGCCGCCCAATCTGGTACTCTCTCAGGAATCAGGCGAACTCAGCGTTTCGAGACCTACGGATCAGAAACGACACCGTGCTATGCATGGTCTGTATCGTTCGCTTTTGGCGAACATGGTAACGGGGGTGAGCAAGGGGTTCACGAAGCGATTGGAAATCATAGGAGTTGGCACGCGTGCGGAGGTTAACAATGGCGTACTGGAGCTGGCGGTGGGACATTCCCATCCTATTTATTTTGTGCCTCCTGATAACGTAACCGTTGAAGCAGAGGGAGGTGGCCGTGGTCGTACTCCAAAGGTTACCGTATCCGGTATTGATAAACAGGCCGTTGGGCAGGTAGCCGCAAAAATTCGTTCTCTACGTCCACCGGAGCCGTATAAGGGCAAAGGCATTCGGTACATCAATGAGTATGTGCGTAGGAAGGCCGGCAAGACTGCTTCCAAACAGTGATCCACAGGAGATATGGCAACTCGTAAAATAAAATCAGCTAAGGGTGTACGTCGGCTTCGCACCAAGCGAAGCATTCGTCGCAGAATTCGCGGTACAGCTGACCGCCCAAGATTGACCGTGTTTCGGAGCAACCGCAATCTTTATGCACAGTTGGTGGACGATGTTAGCGGACGAACGCTCGCATCGGCATCTACATTGGACAAGGGTCACGAAGCCGATTCACCGATGCATGCAGGTGTGGTTGTTGGTGAACGTCTGGCAGAACGTGCGGCGGAATGTGGCATCAGTCAAGCGATCTTTGATCGCAACGGCTATCGTTACCACGGCCGTGTTCGCTCGCTGGCCGAGGGTGCACGCAAGGGAGGACTGAAATTTTGACGGATAAAAAGGGTATCTGATTCTGAATGAAAAAGACGCAACAACAACAGCGTAACCGTAGCAGTGAAACCGCTGACCAGACCGAATGGATTGATCGTTTGGTCAAGGTCAAACGTGTAGCTAAGGTGGTCAAGGGGGGGCGGCGATTTTCTTTTAATGCGGTTGTCGTAGTTGGAGATGGTGAGGGCCACGTAGGTGCAGGTCTGGGAAAGGCAAATGAGGTTGCAGACGCAATCAAGAAGGGGACAGAAAATGCCAAAAAGCAATTAATCTCTGTCCCGGTTACAAAGAATGGTACAATTCCGCATCGTGTGATTGGTAAGAAAGACGCCGGGCGTGTGCTGCTCAAACCCGCATCACCGGGTACGGGTGTGATTGCAGGTGGAGGTGTCCGTGCTGTACTTGAATGTGTGGGGATCAAAAATGTGCTTTCTAAATCACTTGGAAGCAGCAATCCGCACAACCAGGTGGCGGCGACCATGAATGCATTGCGCAGTCTTGAACACCCTCTCGAGGTAGCGCGTCGGCGTGGAATTCCATTGGGCCGTGTATTTGAAGGGTAGAAACTCTCATGTCACTCAAAATTACTCAGACACGGAGCCTGATTGGCTCATCTGATCTTCAACGCCGGACGATCCAGGCTCTAGGATTGCGTCGTATACGCCATTCAGTGACCCACCGGGATACCCCTGTAATCCGGGGTATGCTACGTAAAGTGTCGCATTTGATACACGTAGAAGAAACCATGGCTGAGGGACAGGAAACAAAGTCGAGCGAATGAACCTAAGTACATTAAAGCCAGCAAAGGGCGCAACAAGACGCAATAAGCGATTGGGGCGAGGCGTAGGATCCGGCAAGGGTGGGCACAGCTCCACACGAGGGAACAAAGGGCAAAAGAGCCGCACAGGTAATCATCGCATGCCCTCCTGGTTTGAAGGCGGCCAAATGCCACTCCAGCGACGCATACCCAAGTTCGGGTTCAAGAATCCGAACAGGGTGTCGTACAAAGTACTGAATCTGGCACAGCTTGAAGCCCACATTGAACAGAAAACTCTTGATGCAAACGCTCCGATCACGCTGGAAGTATTGATTGAAGCGGGCTTGATCAGAAAAATCGATCGGGTCAAGATTCTTGGAGATGGTAAGCTGACGACGGCAGTGAACATAGAGGTTCATGCTTTCAGTAAGTCAGCAGAAGAAAAAATTCAGGCAGCAGGCGGAACGATCACGCGCCTGACAGCCAACTAAACTCAGCCGAGCGACCTCCGAATGGCGGGAATTGCCGACAGTTTGCGCAGTATCTGGAAGATTGATGAATTGCGCAAACGCATTATCTATACCCTTAGCATCCTGGTCATTTATCGGGTTGGGGCTTATGTGACTCTGCCCGGCATTAATGCTACGGCACTCACGAATGCATTTGCACAGGGAGATCCCAACAATTTGTTTGGTTTCTTCAATCTGTTCGTTGGTGGAGCTTTCCTTCAGGCAGGGGTGTTTGCGTTGGGAATTATGCCGTATATCACGGCTTCAATCATAATCCAGCTTTTGGGTGCAGCGGTACCTTATTTCCAGAAGCTTCAGCGTGAAGGTGAGGAGGGCCGTCGCAAGATTACCCAACTTACCCGCTACGGTACCGCCGGTATCACGGCGCTGCAATCTATCGGGTATAGCCTGTTTTTATGGGGAACAGTTCCCCAGGCAATCGAGATCCCCCAGACCTTTTTTATAGTCAGCACAGTGATCGTCCTTACTGCCGGGACAATGTTTGTGATGTGGCTTGGGGAACGCATTACTGAGAGCGGCATCGGCAACGGGATATCACTCATTATTACGATCGGGATCATTGCCTTTTTGCCGCAGGCATTTATGAATGAAATGCGGCAATCTGCAAACCTATTCCTGGTAATCTTTGAGATCGGGGTTCTGGTTGTTGTAACTGCATTTGTTGTTTTGATGACACAAGGTACGCGGCGCATTCCCGTTCAGTATGCTAAGCGTGTAGTTGGACGCAAGGTATATGGGGGAACGACACAATACCTGCCGGTACGTGTGAATGCAGCGGGTGTGATGCCCATCATTTTTGCGCAATCAATCATGTTTGTGCCTGGTACGATTGCACAGTTCGCGCCAAACAACGAGTTTATGCAGCGTTTTGGTGCACTCTTCCTGGACTTCACCAGTTGGGGTTATTCAATCATCTTCTTTTTCGTATGTGTGTTCTTCACATATTTTTATACTGCAATTGCAGTTAATCCAAAAGAGATGGCCGATACGATGAAGCGTCAGGGGGGCTTTATACCGGGGATCCGGCCGGGCAGGCAAACGAGTGAATTCATTGATGCGATCCTGACGCGTGTGACCTTGCCGGGATCTTTGTTTATCGGCTTTGCGGCGATCCTTCCTGCATTTGCGGTACAACTTGGCTTGACGGAAACGCAGCAATTCGCCCAATTTTTTGGAGGCACGAGCCTCTTGATTATGGTTGGCGTAACTTTGGATACACTTAAGCAAGTCGAAAGTCATCTGCTGATGCGTCATTACGATGGATTTATGAAGAGCGGTCGCATTCGAGGTCGGTCACGTTGATGAGCGCAATAAAGACGTCTCACGAAATAGCACTGCTTCGCGAGAGTGCTGATCTGGTTTCCCGCACATTGGCGGAGGTGGCCAAGCACATTTGCCCAGGTGTAAGGACGTCGGTCCTGGATCACATAGCTGAGGATTTTATATACAGCCATGGTGCAGAACCGGCATTCAAAGGCTATCGTATGGCGTCACTGCCGCCATTCCCATCCTCGCTCTGCATATCTATCAATGACGCTGTGGTCCATGGAATTCCAGGCGACTATATGCTTCGTCAGGGTGATCTGGTATCTGTAGATTGTGGGGTTAAACTGAACGGTTATTTCGGCGACAGTGCATATACATTTGGCGTTGGTGATCTTAGTCCCGAGGATGTACAGCTCTGCACAGTAACTTATGAGGCAATGGAGCTGGGTATTTCGTCAGTTACGCCACACGGTAATGTTGGTGATATTGGTGCGGCCATTTATCGACACTGCAAAACCCATGGCTTGGGGGTTGTGCGGGAACTCGTCGGACATGGAATCGGCAGCAAATTGCATGAACCCCCTCACGTCCCTAATATCGGCTCACCCCGCAAGGGGCGTCGGCTCAGAACGGGTATGGTATTATGCATAGAGCCGATGATCAATCTGGGGACTTCCGAAGTGTATACGGATTCGGATGGATGGACGATCTGCTCAGCCGACGGAAGTTCCTCGGCGCATTATGAGCATATGGTTTGTATAACCCCTGGCGGACCGGACGTGCTTACCACATTTGAATACATCGAAGAAATCACTACGCCTCCATATAGGATGAAAGCATTATCGTATGGCTAAGCAGAAACCCATAGAACTTGACGGCGAAGTCACGGACGCGCTGCCGAACACGCAATTCAGGGTCCGTCTTGAAAACGGGCATTCCATTCTCGGTTTTCTAGCCGGGAAAATGCGAATGTACCACATTAAGATCCTTCCTGGTGATCGCGTCAAAGTTGAGATATCTCCTTTTGACCTTACGAAAGGGCGTATCGTGTATCGCTATAGATAGGAACCCGTTTGGGCAAATATGCGTACCACTGTTCTTTGCCTGAAAATTTGAGCTAATCTTATAATGAAAGTAAGGGCTAGTGTAAAGAAGCGGAGCGCGGACGACAAGATCGTTCGGCGCAAAGGCCGCCTCTATGTAATTAATAAGAAGAATCCGAAGCACAAGCAGCGACAGGGATAGTATTGTATGCCTCGAATAGCAGGAGTTGACGTGCCGCCGAAAAAGCGCGGTGAGATTGCGCTGACGACCATTTATGGAATTGGGCGTTCCCGCGCAGTAGAGATACTGGAACGGATTGGACTGGATCCCGAAAAACATCCCGATACCTGGACGGAGGGAGAGACCAAAAAGGTTCGTCGTTTGATTGAAGATCATTATGTGGTCGAAGGTCAGCTAAGGTCCGAGGTCCAGATGAATGTGAAGCGGCTGATGGATATCGGTTGCTACCGCGGATTGCGACACCGGCGCGGACTGCCTGTACGTGGTCAGCGAACACAGACGAATGCCAGAACGCGCAAAGGCCGCAAGAAGACGGTGGCAGGTAAAAAGAAAGCACCGCGTAAGTAGTTACAGCAATCACACGCAATTATGGCGAAAAGGCAGGTACGCAAAGGCCGCAGTGGTCGGTTTGGGAAGAAGAAGGTATTGGTCGAGTCGAACGGTATGGTCTTTATCCGTGCTACGTTCAACAACGTTATTGTCACGGTTACAGACCAGTACGGCAATTGCATATCATGGTCTTCTTCCGGCAAAGAGGGCTTCAAGGGATCTCGCAAGAGTACGCCATACGCTGCGCAGGTCGCATCAACGACTGCGGCCACTGAGGCCGTTAATTTGGGGTTGAAGCGTGTGGATGTGTTCGTAAAAGGACCAGGTTCTGGAAGGGAATCTGCGATCCGAGCATTGAACACTTCGGGTTTGGATATTACGTCGATTCGCGACATAACTCCAATCCCGCACAATGGATGTCGGCCACCCAAGCGCCGTCGAGTCTAACCTGTTCATTCACTGACAAGAGAAAAACAGACATGGCCCGTTACAGAGGCCCCAAGCAAAAGATCGCGCGGAGATTCAACGAACCGATCTTTGGTCCAAGTAAATCACTCGAGCGCAAGCCGAACCCGCCCGGTCAGCACGGTCAGAAACGGCGGCGACGCGAAAGCGAGTATGCTACGCAGCTGAAAGAAAAGCAGAAGGCAAAGCACATTTATGGTGTTCTGGAGCGACAGTTCAAGAATCTTTTCGAGAAGGCTGCTCGCAAGAAAGGGGTTACGGGTGAAAATTTGCTGCGCTTTCTGGAAGCACGCTTGGATAATACTGTTTTCAGGTTTGGCTTTGCAGCCACCAGGCGCCAGGGGCGCCAGATGGTTACTCACCGACACATTATGGTTAATGGGCAGGTCGTGAACATTCCTTCGTACCAGCTCCGTCCAGGTGATATTGTTTCTGTTCGCCCTCGAAGTCGGCATAATCGCACCTTTGTTGAAAATGTGAAGAAAAACCGACGGGCCTTTTCGTGGCTGGAAGCTGACCGAAGGACATTGAGCGGAAAATTTCTGGACTTTCCTGAGCGCTCTGATATCCCAGAGAATATTCGGGAGCAGTTGATCGTGGAGCTTTATTCCAAATAGTTCGACTGTAGAAAATTTTGAAGTCAAATTGACGAGTATGAGCAATAACGGAATTCAAATGCCTGACGCGGTGCTGACGGAGGAGTCTTCTTCCACGTTTGCACGGTTTATAATTCAACCCCTTGAGCGCGGATTTGGGCAAACCATCGGTAATTCTCTCAGGCGTGTTCTGCTTTCGTCCCTCGAGGGGACGGTTATAACCGCAGTAAAGGTTGATGGCATACAGCACGAATTCTCGACCATTCAGGGTGTTACTGAGGACGTATCTGACATCATATTGAACCTTAAAGGGGTTCGATTCAAACCTGCTGATTTTGCGAGTGGCATAATTACCATGCGGGTGAAGGGGCCAGGCACATGGACTGCTGGGGATATAGGAATGGCTACGAATGACTACCGCGTGCTTAATCCCTCCCATCATATCGCCACGCTCTCTGAGGGCGTGGATGTTGGGGTAGAGCTACGTGTGGAGACCGGACGCAGGTACGTTCAGGCAGACGAAAACAAGAGAGAGACTGATCCCATTGGGGTTATCGCCATGGATGCGGTCTACACACCCATCAAGAAAGTAAAGGTAACCGTGAAGCCCACACGGGTGGGACAGCGTGTTGACTATGAACGACTGGAGTTGGAGGTCTTGACGGATGGGTCCATTATGCCACAAAGTGCCTTGAAGGAGGCCGCCAATATCCTCAAGGAGCACATTGATCCGTTTGCGGCGATGGAACATGTAGAAATAGCTCCACTCGAAGAATATCGTTCAGATTTGGTTGCACGAAAGGTTGCGGATCAGCTGAATGATTCCGTGGATGACCTCAGTCTATCCGTTCGAGCAAAGAATTGTTTGAAATCTGCGAACATTAGGACGATCAGGGATCTTGTAACACGTGAGGAGCAGGACATGATGAAGTTCCGCAATTTTGGGACGAAGTCGTTGCAGGAACTCAAAATTGCTCTAGAAGAACGCGGATTAGGGTTCAATATGGATATCCCGGGAGCCGGCAGCGAGGCCGCGGCGGGATCCAGTTAGCTTATCAGCAATGAGACACGCTAGGAAAGGATATAAGTTGGGTCGCACGGCGTCACACCGCAAGGCAACCCTGTCGGCGCTGTCAGGGGCTTTGATTCGCCATAAACAAATCACGACCACACTAACCAAGGCCAAGTCCTTGCGGCTTTATATCGAGCCGTTAATCACGCGTGCTCGAGAGGACACCACACACAATCGGCGTGAAGTTTTCCGTCATTTGATGGATAAGCGGGCCGTTACAGAGCTTTTTGAGGAGGTTGCAGAGAAGGTGGGCGACCGTCCTGGCGGTTATACCCGTGTTCTTCGATTAGGGCAACGCTCGGGTGACGCTGCCGAGATGGCGATTATTGAGCTTGTGGATTATAATGAGTCTGAACCGACAACACGTCGGAGTCGCCGACGTCGTACACGTCGAGGGCGTCGCCGCAGGAGCAGCGCTAGCCAGACGGCAGATGCACAAAGCACAACAATGGCTGATGAGGAAGCGGCGCCAGCGGCGAGCCCTGAGCTGTCCACGGAATCAGTCGAGCCCGATATTGATGAGGGAGCCTCTGCGGAAGAATCCGATCCCCCTGTCGAAGAAAAACCTGGCAGTGAAAGCTGAGCGACCGGTCAAGTTCGGCACATTGGAGGTTGTTCAGTGCTTCAAAGTCTGAGCGATAAAAGCCTGAATCGGGTTTGATCGTGTTAAATCCGACAGGGAATTGATCCCAACGGGTTGTATTGCGTTTGTACACTCAGATATCAAACGCAGATGTCCACGACTAACCGAGGCTGATGCTCGAAGCTTCAACCATACTCAAAGAACGCGACTTCACGGTTGAAGAGCCCTATGGGCGGCAACTTGAAGAATTGATTGCGGATTGCAGTCAGTATTTGCCGACGTTTGACGAAGCTATGATTCGGCATGCCTTCAAGCTCAGCTACTGGGCTCACAGGAATGATCGACGAGCGTCTGGAGAGTGGTACATCGCACATCCAATCGCAGTTGCCCGTATCGTTGTCCGTGAAATTCGATTGGACGATGTCAGTGTCGGTGCAGCGCTTCTGCACGATGTAGTTGAGGATACTGATCTATCTCTGGAAATCATCAGGGCGGAATTTGGTGAAGAGATGGCCCTGCTTATTG
>JAJEDR010000057.1 GCA_022821385.1 Rhodothermales bacterium | reverse complement strand
CAGTGCAGTACGTTTGTCACCGTCACGCTGATACTGGAAGTAGCCTTGTTGCCGTTGTCGTCATCTGCCGTCACAGTTGCCGTCGTGGTGCCCGCTTCTGACGGTGATATCGTCAGGTCATCGCCCGCCAGCGTGATCGAGGCCGACGAACCCGTCACAGTCCCCAGCTCGTACGTTAGATCGTCATTTTCTGGATCGCTGCAGTAGTCGTCCATGTCGAGTTCCTTGTCGGCATCGTTGACGGTAAGAGCGACCCCAATGGGGTTGCAGGTCGGTGCGCGGTTGGCCGGGCGCTCCTCCACCACTACCGCCACGGTATCCGCAGCCGCCCCGCAACTGTTTTTTGCCGTCAGAATGAGCTCGGCCTCGGCACTGCTCGTGCCCTCAGGAAGCGTCCCGCCCGTAAGCGTCATCTCCCCCTCCTCGAGCGATACGGTAAAGGTATCCGGAGCCGACGATGCGGCCGTATACGTCAGCGCCTTGTCTCCACTTTTACGGAAATAGTCTGCTATTTTGAGCACCAGCGTTCCGCCGGGCTCCAGCTCCACCGAGGGGAACGACGCGCTCGCGGACGTAACGCAACTCTTTACATCCACGATTACGTTCACTTCTTCGGTCGTCGAACTGACCGTCGTCGCGCTGACGGTCACCGTGTCTCGTAGTGGCGCTGTGGACTGTACATAGGCCGCCGGCGTCAGCGTCAATGTGGTACTGGCCATGCTCGCGGAAACAACCCCCGGCACAGCATAACTGATCTTCGACGTGCTAATGTCCGCCGAAAAATAGCACCCTAGACTCGTGCTCACCGCCCCCCCGCCGGCCACTAGGCCGATCCTCACTGCGTCCGAAATCCTCCCCGTCTTGCAGACATCCACGGGGCCCGCGGACACGAGGCATGCCAGTAACAAAACTATCCAGTGCAAACATTTCATGTTGTTCAGCTCTTGTTGTATTAAAAGGTTGGTTTTACCGGAATTGTTGTGGATACAGACCCTGGCCACCGCAGTGGCGGGCTGCGTGGCGGACCATGGCACAGGTACACTGCACTCGCTTTGTGAATGTTGCTTAGCCAGCGGACCATCATAGCGCTATAGACATGCCCCTCACTATTCCCCCCGAAAGTTTAATAACAATTCAAGTATGTTTTTCGTCAATTATGTTCTTTTTCTGTTATATATTGGGTAATATTAGTTATATTATTATTATTAATTCTGGACTCTTGCAAAAAACATAGCGCCTCTCAAACTCTGACTAGTCACGGAGAGTCCTGCCGTACCAGACAATTGTGCGGGGCTCTTCACTTCTTGCTACCGTAGCATCTCCGACATTTGCACACCAAAGTAGATAGCTTCTTTTGTGGGAGAATGGATCCCGGACCCTGACTAAATAAACCTGGTCCACATAAATTCTGGTAGAACCAGCATATTCAGTGGAATCTGATCCACGATCTGACACGTCTCGCCTTTGGATTGGGGGACTACTGGATGATCGACAAGGTGCCACTGGATAAGCTGAATCAGCCGGTAGAGCTCTATATTTCGCAATTGGGAGTGCGTTGGTTCGCCCCGAGAAGGCACAGCCCCGGACGCGCTATGATCATCGAAAAGCTCGGACATGGCGCCACCCGGACTGCTTTGAATTCAAGTTTTTTGTCCATTGTCGCGTTCCCCGGATCAAATCTCCTGTGGAGGTTCGGACGATTAAGATGCCCTGGGCGAATGCTTCGAGTCGGTATACGGATACGTTTGAGCGGTGGGCGATTAATTTGCTGCGAGGGACGAAGAATCAGACCAAGACGGCGCAGCTGCCTCGTTGCAAGCTTAACACGGTCAATCGCATCCTGCACCACAGTGCAGCGCGTGGGCTGAAGCGGAGGTAGCTGGACGCGATTGCGTTATGGTTGAGAAGGCCTGTCGGCGTGGGCATTCCTGCGCAACCATGGTCCGTGGGTGTGTGGCATGGTCATTGACATCGGGGAAGGTCAGCACAAAAATGCTGTTAAATCGTCTTCTGGCAGCGGAAAAGGGGACAATTACGAAAGGGATGTGGAAGGCCTACATGAAACACGATCCAGAAGTTATTCTTTGAGGTCCATCTGATCCATAATCGCCTTAACTCGATCCGGTACATCAACAAAGGGCTTGACAGACTTGCCAAAGAGAGGTGAAGCAGTATTAGAAACTCGAATACAGTCGCGATGCACTCTTGTAAAACGAACAGAACCCAACGCGAAAGCAAGGCGAAATTTCCAAAGTCATCCAGAAAGCCAATTCGCAGGTCCGCGTTGTCTGGCGGTTGCGGGAGAAGATCAGGGCGATCTTTGGGTGCTAAACGTGGTCCGATACTGTCCAATGTGATTACTTTATCGTCGTTGGACAAATTTTATTCTGCAGAGATCCTGACCCCTATCCACAACATTTGCGGTAGAACCCAGCGTTAAAGCATATCCTGAAGCAACATCACCGCATACGCCTGTCAAATTTCCAAGAGATTCCGTCGCAACCCGAATCCGCTGTATTCGTAGAGGGTATGTTAGCCTATTCCGACTTTAACACACAATCCGTAGCTTTGGCCATGAAAAAACACTTGCCAATTCTTTTAACCCTGCTGCTGTGTGCATCAAGCACTTGGGCGCAGGAATACGACACCATGCAAATTCCAGAAATTGCGTACGAGAAATTTCAACTGGACAACGGTCTGACCGTCATCGTTCATGAAGACAGTAAAGCTCCTCTGGTAGCCGTGAATCTGTGGTACCATGTAGGATCAAAGAATGAGCCCGAAGGGCGCAGTGGCTTCGCCCATCTATTTGAGCATCTCATGTTTAATGGCTCAGAGAACTTTAACGACGACTACTTCCAAGTACTGGAGCGGATCGGCGCGACTGACCTAAATGGCACGACCAACAAGGATCGTACAAATTATTTCCAGACCGTGCCCAAGAATGCTGTAGATCTGGTGCTGTGGATGGAATCTGACCGAATGGGGCATCTTCTTGGGGCCATTGATCAGGCAAAGCTTGACGAACAACGCGGCGTAGTACAGAACGAAAAGCGTCAGGGCGAAAACGCGCCTTACGGACAGGTTTTCAACCACATCACAAACGCAACCTATCCCAAAGGACACCCCTATGCCCATACGGTCATAGGCTCTATGGAAGACCTTAACGCCGCTGAATTGGAAGATGTACAGGAATGGTTCAAGGCCTATTACGGCCCCAACAATGCCGTCGTCTCAATCGCTGGGGACATTACTGTGAATGAGGCGCGCGCCTTGACTGAAAAATACTTTGGCGATATCCCACCCGGTCCACCGGTATCTCATTTCGATACCTGGGTTGCCAAACGTTCAGGGGAACAGCGCGAAATCATGCAGGATCGCGTACCGCAATCACGCATCTATAAAGTCTGGAACATACCCGAGCGCTATTCCAATGATTTTCACCTGTTGGACCTGGCATCCAGCGTTCTTTCCAGCGGCAAAAATTCGCGGTTCTACAAGCGGCTGGTTTACACAGATCAAATTGCCACAAACGCCAATGCATATGTTTCCGCAGGCAGCATAGGGAGCCAGTTCATTATTCAGGCAACAGCGCGCCCGGGGATAGCACTTGCGGATGTCGAGGCCGCATTGAATGAAGAATTAGCTGCATTCCTCTCGGATGGACCTACACCGGAAGAACTCCGCCGAATAATCACGCAGGAAAAAGCTGGCTTCATTTATGGTATGGAGCGCATCGGAGGGTTTGGGGGCAAATCAGATATTTTGGCATCCTCTGAGATCTATGGCGGCAGCCCTGATGCTTATCTGAAGTCTTTCCGTGACAAAGATGCTGCGGCTCCCGAAAATGTGCGCCAAGCCGCCGAGGAATGGCTCTCAGACGGTGTGTACATACTTGAAGTGCATCCCTTCCCTGAATTGTCCGCAACGGTTGAGCCGTCTGACCGCTCAACCCTGCCCGAAACCGGCGACGAGCCTGAGGTTACGTTTCCTGAGTTTCGTCGGACAAAACTCAGTAACGGACTGGAAATCATACTTGCAGAGCGCAGTACCGTGCCTGCACTTGACCTGACGCTAGTGCTGGATGCGGGTTATGCCTCTGACCAGGGAATTGCCCCGGGCACGGCAAGTATGGTCATGTCTATGTTGGATGAAGGCACAACAAGCCTCACCGCTCTCGAAATCAATGATCGCCTTGCGAACCTTGGGGCAAGCCTTGGAACCGGCGCCGGCCTGGATGGCTCTACTGTGAGCCTGACGGCGCTGAAGGCAAACCTGGAACCGAGCCTGGATCTCTTTGCAGACGTTATTCTGAATCCTTCGTTTGCTGAATCGGAGTTTGCCCGACTGAAGCAGGAGCGCCTAGCAGGAATCCAAAGAGAGAAGGTGAATCCGGTTCAGATGGCACTGCGTGTGATGCCGGCGCTCTACTACGGTGAGGATCACGCTTATAGTAATCCCCTAACTGGTAGTGGTACGGAGGCCTCGGTCACCAATATGACACGCCAGGACCTCCTAGTCTATCATGATACCTGGTTCAGACCCAATAACGCAACGCTGATTGCGGTCGGGGACATAGACCTGGAAGCACTTGTTCCTCTTCTGGAGGCCCGTCTGGGAAACTGGGAACCTGCCGAAGTGCCCTCAAAGAACATTGCTTCAGTAACCGCCGAGGGTGGTTCGCGCGTGTTCCTGATGGACCGGCCTCAGGCCCAGCAGTCTATCATTCTAGCCGGTCATCTGGCCCCCCCACGCAACACGCCAAACAATATCGGTATAGAGACCATGAACACGGTCCTAGGGGGCGCTTTTGTTTCGCGGATCAATATGAATCTGCGCGAGGAAAAAGGATGGTCCTACGGTGCAAGCTCTTTGCTGCTTACTGCACGCGGACAGCGTCCATTCCTAGTCTACGCACCAGTCCAAACGGATAAGACCGTAGAGTCCATGATGGAAATTAAGGGCGAGCTTGAAGGCATCCTGGGAGATAATCCCGCAACCGAAGACGAGGTTCTCAAGGCACAGGAGAGCCAGACGCTTGCGCTGCCAGGACTTTGGGAGACCAATGGATCTGTATCCGGTAGCATTCAACAGCTCGTGCAGTATGACTTGCCGGAAAACTACTACGATACCTATCCTGACCAGGTGCGTGCTCTGAATGTAGATACTATTGCCGACGCTGCCAAGGAGGTGCTACGGCCAAATGATCTCATCTGGTTGATTGTAGGCGACCTAAGCGTTATTGAAGCCGGTATCCAGGAGCTAGGCTATGGAGAAGTCGTGCAACTTGACCCCGATGGTAACATAGCTGAAAACTGAGAGACCGGTGGTTCATGGCAGATTAGTCACTGACCATAAGTTTTGCGCCCGACTGCCAATGCGCTTCTATTTGATGCGGGCTGGTCGTCGGGCGCTGGCGCTTTAGGACCTCACTGTTCAGTTACAGATTGCTCCACGAGGGTAATGCCTGACTGCTTCTACACCTGCCGTAACGGCGACCGTTGTTCGGATCTATTTTTCTTTTCCAGAATCGTCGGACACACTGCCTAACATGGCGGCAATGTCAATGCCGGTTGAAGCTTTCAGGCTTTCCAGTAATGCTGGGGTGGATCCAGCGATCTGGTTGAAGACCGATGGTACACCTTTTCCACTGCCACTGTCAACCACAGTCAGCTTATCTATGGAGAGGTTATCAACGGTCTGAACCACCTGCTTGAGTATATCCGGCAGCATCTGAATCAAGAACAGCCGTTCAGCATTCGGTCCCGCTTCCTGCCAGAGTTCCAGTTTTTGACGCAGAACCTCTACTTCTGCATTGCCATCCTCGAATATTCTGGCTGCGTTGCCTTTTGCAATCTCCTCTTTCGCCTGACGTTCGGCCTCTGCAGCAACAATGATCTCCGCACGCTGCGTTTTTTCTGCCAGCTTGATTTCTTCTAGGGCGAGTTCTTGACGGGCCTGGGCTGCCGCCACTTCGCCGGCAACGTCAATCCGGGCTTCTTCGGCAACACTCTTAGCAGACAATTTTGCCTTCAGGATGCGAAGGTCATTTTCCGCCTGCTCAATCTTCTTGTCTGCGTTGGTTTCTGCCAGTCTTGCCTGTTCACGTTTTTCTGCCTCGGCAACACGGGCTTCGGCAATAATATGCGCTGACTGCTGTCGTCCAATTGCATCCAGATAACCTGCATCATCCTCCACGCTCTGAATCTTCATCGTGTCCAACTGCAATCCGAGAGCATTCAAATCGTTGTCTGCCTCAGACAACAACTCCTTTGCGAACTTCAAACGATCCTCATTGACCTCCTCTGGTGTGAGTGTAGCCAGCACGCCACGCAGATTACCCTCCAGAGTTTCTTTCGCAATCGTTTGGATTTCATAGGGATCCTTACCCAGTAGCCGTTCGACTGCGTTTGCGAGTTCGGATTCATTTGAAGCGACCTTAACATTGGCGATCGCCCGCACGGTCAGTGGAATCCCTCCCTTTGAATACGCGTTCTGGACTGTCAAATCCAGCGGTATGGTATTCAGGTGAATTCGGGCAACCTGTTCGATAATTGGAATTCGAAAACCACGCCCGCCCTTAATGAAACGATACCCCACTTTGCTTCCATCACTCAAACGCCGTCTGCGCCCACTAAAGATGAGTACCTCATTAGGTTGGCAAATCTTGAGATTTGAACGCACAATTCCTAATACTACTAGGAGTGCAGCGACAATTGAGCCGCCTACGATGACAGCAAATGCAAAGGGTTCCATTTTTTGACGGGTTTATAGTGATGCAATAGGAATATTGGGTCACGGGGCACATGCAAGCGAAGAGCCGATGCGTATACACTTGAACTCCGACCGGTTTCTCTTTATAGCATTCCAGGATGAGCCATCCTGGAGCGTATATATTAGGGGTTGCAGCAAACAGGCGCTCTCCCTATATCTCATTGTATCGATCCTGTCGTTTTTACAACTTCAGCAACTGCCCCTTCCATTCGAATGACAACGACTTCTTCACCTTCGGCAAACATGTCCTCCGATCCCTCAAATCCGCGCGCCTGAAACTGCAATCGCTGCCCCTTCGTGACCAAAGTTATTTTTCCTTTATCTGAATGGCCAAACGGGATGATTACCTCACCAGTACGCCCCTCGAGGTCTGAAGCAGTGACCTCGCTGGAAATATGTGCATATCCGACCCGTTTTATTATATAATTGCCACCTATCCCAACAGTCAGACCGACCCCGAGGGAAGCAACTAAACGGGTTATCCCGGTTACATCTGCCAACGGAAGCAGGGCACCGCAAAGACCAAAGAAAGCTGCAAACAAAAACACCGTACGCAGCGACAACAGATCCACCCATCCTGATCCAGCGCCTAGGTCTGCCTCTGTGTCCAGGTCCAGTTCCGTATCAGCGTCCACATCCGTATCACCTCCACCGAGCAACGAAAGCAGCACAAAGACGCCACCGACAATTAGACTAATCCAATACAGGGTATCCATAAAGAAAACCGGCAGTGCGCGAAAGCTTGTACGCGTAAGCACACATGGGGTTGAATGGAACCCGCGCACATCCTGGTCACCCGTCCTGGACAGGTGACCAGGATTACCCAGTCTAGCGGACGGGAGTCACGGCAGCCACATCCTCCTCCCCTGTACGGACGCGGACCACTCGCTCGACAGGCAGCACGAATATCTTTCCGTCGCCAACATTGCCTGTAGCCGCACTACCGCAGATCGCATCGACCGCAATATCAACAAAGGTGTCAGATACACCAATGTCAATCATTACCTTATCGTGCATTTCCATTTTCACCGTTGTGCCCCGATAGGTTTCCACAACTTCAACCTCACCTCCGTGTCCGCGCACACGCGAAACGGTGAGTCCGGTGATATCTGCTGCATACAGCGCGCGAAGTACATCCGGCAGTCTAGATGGCCGGACTATTGCCTTTACAAGTTTCATTTTTTGTTAGTCTTTTTTAGTTAACCCATTGACGCGTTCCGGCGCTTCCGCTTCGTTGAGCAATACAGCTCCTTCGCCGGTTGCATAGGCCTCTTCTCCATGAGCCACAATGTCCATACCCAAACCTTCATCTGAAGAATCAGCACGGAGCTTCGTCATAAGTCCGACCAGCTTCAGAATCAGGTAGGTCAGAACTCCGCTGTAAACCGCGACTGCCAAAACAGACAACGCCTGAATGCCCAACTGGGTAACACCTCCGCCAAACAATAGACCGTTTGCTCCCCCTGAGTTGATCACAGTCGTTGCCAGCACGCCAGTGAGGAGTGCACCCATAATTCCTCCCATACCATGAGCAGCAAATACATCCAGAGAATCATCCAAACTGGTTCTTGTACGCCACCTAATGAGATAGTAGCTCGGTATCACGCCGAACGCCCCCAGTGCCAGTGCTCCTCCCGGACTCACGAAACCTGCAGCAGGGGTGATCGCAACGAGCCCCACAACGATCGCTGTTGCAATGCCCACCGCCGTGATCTTACCAGTAGTGAATCGGTCCAGAAGAGTCCAGGCAAATATTCCAGCAGCTGGTGCAAGTAGCGTGTTCACCAGCGCCAGCGCCGCAATACCGTCGGCGGCAAGCGCGCTTCCACCATTAAACCCGAACCAGCCGAACCAGAGTACGCCTGCACCCAGCAGGACAAACGGTACGTTATGAGGCAGGAGCGCCTCACGTCCGTAATCTTTTCGCGGCCCCAGCACCCTCGCTGCCACCAGGGCAGCGACCCCTGCATTGACGTGTACGACAGCACCACCTGCAAAGTCAAGTGCGCCCATCCCGCCAAGCCAGCCTCCACCCCATACCCAGTGACACACCGGCGCGTATACAGCAAGCCCCCACAGACCTATAAAGACCACATAAGAGACGAATTTCATACGCTCGACTAATGCGCCAGATATCAGTGCAGCGGTAATGATGGCGAATGTCCCTTGAAAACCCATAAAGAGCAAGTGCGGGGTCGTACCGCTCGGTTCAAGCCCCACACCGGCCAGAAAGGCCATTTAGAGATCACCGATCCAGTCTCCTCCTTCACCAAAGGCAAGGGAGTATCCTGCGACAGCCCAAAGTGTACCAGAGATGCCCAGCGCTACAAAACTCATCATCATCGTGTTGAGTGCGTTCTTGGAGCGCACCAGCCCTCCATAGAAAAAGGCTAGTGCGGGGGTCATCAAAAGAACCAGCGCCGTGGACACAAGTAGCCACGAAGTATCGGCTCCACTGATCGCATCCGCATCCTGGGCAAGTACTGAAGGTACCAGCAGGCCCAGAACTGTCAGCACGCAGATTTTCTTCTTCGTCATCGTATTCTTGAAGTTATTAAGGATTAAACACGGAAAAACCGCTTTATTTTAAGAAAAATAAATTAAAAAACAAAATTATTTTGGTTTTGAAAGCGCTTCCAGAAAAAAATTTTTGAAATTGTTTGGAAAATCCTGCTTTCCCGCATGCAAAATATGTGTCCTGATATAGGTCCCTAAAGACACATAATCCTCCCGGTCATGCAGGATGCACGACTAGGTTTGCCTTGAAGAACTGAAATAGCCCCCGTCAATCGGAGTTCATAATGAAAAGGGGCGCGTCCTGTAGATCCTTGAAGTTGGGGCGAAGTCGTGCGGTGTTGTAGAACTTTTTAACGTCTACTACTTTGTGAGGCCCGTTGATTACCTCCATTGAAATACTTCCGTACACACCATTGCGGATATTTACCAAGCGTCCCGATGTGCCTGACAGAATTAAATCCAGGGCCAGGTTTCCATAAGCCATCGGAACAACACTGTCCAACGCATCCGGAACCCCGCAGCGAACCAGATAGCCCAGCCGCTGATTGACGACATTGATCCGCTTGCCGTTATTGTACTTGGGCGAGCGGCGCTTCAATTCCTCGCCAACCCGACGTCCTATACCTCCGAGTTTAGCATGCCCATATTGATCCTTCTCAGAGCCCAGGAAGGACATGGTATCGTCCCCCTTAATCTTTGCTCCCTCGGAAATAAGCACGACAGAATAGCGGCTCGGGTTTCTGTTGCGATCATACACCATGAGTTCGGTTAGCTGATCCATATCAAAGTCCAACTCGGGAATGACACAGCGATCCGCGGCTCCCGCCATCGCGGGGAGTAGTGCCGAATACCCCGCATAGCGCCCAAATACTTCAATGACCAGAAAACGCTCGTGCGAGCCCGCCGAAGTACGCAGTGTATTGGCCAGCTCAATCGTCCGGGTTACGCAGGTACCGAACCCGATGCAGTAATCGGTGCCCGGAACATCATTGTCCATGGTCTTGGGTATCGCCACAACCTTAACCCCTTCCTTGTGCAGGCGATAACCGTAACTGAGCGTATCGTCTCCGCCGATTGGAACCAGATAGTCAATACCCAGATACTCAATGTTCGAGAGAACTGCCGAGGTCACGTCACTAACGGCGTCCGTATATTGACCTCGCAAGTGAACCGGTAAATTACTTTGCGGTAAATGACTTGGCCGCGTACGGGAACTGTGAAGAAACGTGCCGCCTGTGCGCGCCGCCGCATTGACCGTAGATTCGTCAAGCTCAATCACATTGTTTGAATTGTCAGCCTCGCTGTTCTGGACGAGTTCGACCAGCCCAGCCCAACCCCGCCTCACTCCAAGCACCTTGTAACCTTCCCGCAGTGCGCGCAAAGTAATCGCTCGAATCGCTGGATTCAATCCCGGCACATCGCCGCCCCCTGTAAGAATTCCAATTGTGCCTCTATACGACATAAGAACTAGTAGTTAGTGGAGAAGTTGGACGGGGAAATTACGACAGAGCAGGCTATCAGTTGCATGTCTCGTATCATTGAAAAATGTTAACCTTATTTGAATACAATCTATAGACACCTGCCAGTTAAGGAATAATCTCCCCGCTAAAAGCGTCATATAGACTCAATTTACCTATAACCCCGAATGCGAAATACGCTTTTTTTTGCACTCCTTGTAGGACTCTTGGCAGTTCACAACACCTTTGCTCAACGGGGCCCGGGTGGACAGGTTCAGAATCTGCAGGAGGCTCTGGAAACCGCAAACGATTCACTG
The DNA here is from genome assembly GCA_022821385.1 of Rhodothermales bacterium. Taxonomy (GTDB): domain Bacteria; phylum Bacteroidota; class Rhodothermia; order Rhodothermales; family Bin80; genus Bin80. Next base: position 75,503 of record JAJEDR010000057.1, on the reverse strand, counting down.
ATTGCAAAACTCGATCTTACCGTGGAACAGGTTCCGGCAGTGCGTGCTATCCTTTCCGCCCGCACAGAATCGTTAGTAGCTTTACGCCCTAGCCCAGGCGCAGGGCGCGAACAATTTCAGGCTATGCGCGCCAAACGGGAGGAAATCAACAAGGAAACAGAAGCAGCACTCTCCGCACTGCTTTCGGAAGAGCAAATGACTGTTTACCGAGAATTTATGGAAGAACAATCCAGGTCCACGCAGAGACAAAGACGAGGTCGCCGCAGCGGACTGCGTTGATTTTAATGACCACTGCGCTCAGTCGGAAAAATACACGGTTATGCTTACCTTATTGTCCTTGCAGCAACCAGATTGCTGTGATTGGTTTTGATGCAATTTGTGCAGCCATAACAGCAACGCTGAGGCCGTGGGAAAGTGACTCTCATTCCATCAGATGATACATTAATTGGTCGTGCACGCGAAGGTGATCAGAATGCGTTTCGCGAACTACTGGAACGTCATCAGCAAATGGTGGCTCGAACAGTCGCCGGTATGCTTGGCGCTAGCGCAGAAGTTGATGATCTCGTTCAGGAAGTTTTTATCCGGTTCTACAAAACACTGGATCGGTTTCGGGGAGATGCGGCATGTAGTACTTATCTCACACGGATTGCAATCAATGCATCACTTGATGCCCTGCGTCGGCGGAAGCGTATGCGCTTACGATTCGTCAGTAGGGATGACGAAACCGTTACGCTACCTGAACCGGGATTCTACGATACTGAAACGGATCGATTTGACCGGGCAGAACTGATAAATCTGGCTATGAACAAACTTAAGCCCCATCATCGTGCAGTTGTTGTACTTCGATTAGTCGACGGATACTCGACTGCCGAAGCTGCTGAAATACTGGGGATCCCGCAGGGCACTGTACTGTCCCGGCTCAGTCGGGCAACCGCCTACCTGCGTGATATTCTGGGGCCCGTACTTGCAGAAGAGGACTAAAATGGACCTACGACCTTCCTCCAAACCAAAAGATCACAATCTGCGCTTGCAATCCCTGCTTCGACAGACCGCAGAGATGAGCGCCAAATCCGGTATGCAACCCTTTCTAGCCGATCGGATCATGCGCCGGGTCCAGATTCTGAATCAGCCGGAAGAGCAATTTTGGCAGACGTTGTGGCTCGCTTTCAGACCCGTTGCTCTTGCAAGCGTACTCCTGATTCTGGGTTTTGTATCGTACAATACCTTTGTCAGCCGGAACTATGAAGTCGAGCCAACAACTACAGAGATTGTCTTCGGCCTGCAACCCCTGACGCTCACTACAGCATATTCTGCGGGCCTGGATGAATTTTCATTAACTACCCCATGAGTACTCGAGTCAAATCATTGGTAATCCTTGGATGCACATTAATCGCCGGGATCCTGGTTGGCATTCTTGGCACCAGTGCCTGGCAACACCGCCGTAACACTACCATTGCTGAGATCAGACTCCAGGGAGGGCTCATGCGACAGATTGAACAAACCATTGAGATTGAAAGCGAAGAACAACGAGAAGAACTGATGATCGTCATTCGCCGCGCCGAACAAGGTTTTTTGAGGCAGCGTCGACTTATGGCCGACAGCCTTGCCGTGCACCGCCAGGCTCTGGTTGCAGACTTGCAGCGAATACTCGGCCAAGAGCAGTGGGAGCGCGTAGAAGCACGATTGACCAGGAAACGATCCAGGCGTTCTGATCGAAACACACGTACCCATCGTTCCCCACACAAGAAGTCTAGTCCGTCCAATCCTCCATCCAAAGAGTGAATACACTTGCTAAATGAGACTATTTGCAGTTATAGCCGCCGTCGTAATCACCGGCGGTTCCCTGTGGTATTTCAGTCGCGGCAACACTGAACCGGCCAGTCCCTACCGTTTCGTCACGCTGGAACAAGGCGATATTGAGTCGGTCGTCGCAAGTACAGGAGCACTTGATGCCGTAACGACCGTTCAGGTCGGCACCCAGGTATCAGGGATCATTGCCAGTATTTATGTGGATTTCAATGACCGCGTAAGGCAGGGACAAGTCATCGCACGTATTGACACCACACTCCTTTGGAGTGCCGTACGGGATGCCGAGTCCAACCTCGAACGTAATCAGGCACAACTCAGGCAAGCGGAACGGGAACTTGAACGACTGGAACCTCTCTATGCTCAGAAGTTTGTCACCGAGGTAGACTATGCTCAGGCACAATACGATCTGGATATAGCCAGAGCAACAACACGGAGCGCAGAGATTAGTCTGGATCGAGCACGCCAAAACCTAAGCTACGCTACGATCATAGCCCCTATCTCTGGAACGGTTATTGAGCGGAATGTTGATGTGGGTCAAACTGTTGCGGCCAGCTTCTCCGCACCACAATTGTTCCTGATCGCAGACGATCTTTCCCGTATGGAAATACTCGCGTCTGTGGATGAGAGTGATATCGGACAAATCCGAGAAGGACAGGTTGCCCGGTTTACTGTGCAGGCATATTTGGATGAAATCTTCACGGGTACCGTGCGCCAAGTGCGCTTGCAGTCTACTGTAGAGGAAAATGTGGTCAACTATACCGTGGTCGTTGATGTTGAGAATCCCGACGGCCTTCTACTGCCTGGCATGACCGCCACAGTGGATTTTTTGATTGAAACGGCAATGGATGTGCTCAAAGTGCCCAATGCCGCACTTCGTTTCCGGGCGACCCCTCAAATGTTTGAAACAATCCGGGCGAGAAGAGAAGCAAACGCTTCGTCAGAAAGACCTGGCAGAAGCGTTGATGGTGCACAGCAAAATGCCGGTTCCAGGCAAACCGGCACATGGAGCGGTGGTGGCAGCGGCGGCCCGGGGGCAGGGGGAAGCAGCTTTGGAGACAGTAATTTCACCATGCTTTGGTACTTGGACGCAAACGGAGAACTGATGATGGCCCCCGCCCAAACCGGAATCACTGACGGTCAAATGACAGAGATTATCACCGCGCAACTTCAGCCTGGCACAGAAATCATAGCGGGGGTAACCCAGCAGTCGGAAGGCGATTCAAATAATCCGTTCCAGACTCAGCAGCAACGTTTCCGTCCTGGAGGCTTTTAGCAAATGGAACGTGAAACTGTGATGCGTACACTGGGAACCACTAATGCGTTCGCAATGGACAAAACCGCGGTACATGCCCTCCTAGGTATTGATGTCGAGGTTCTTTCCCAGTTTCAAAGGCTTACGGCCAGGAATTACCGTCCTGCTGATTGCACACGCACCCGATGTGACTGACTGCTCAAAGCACATCATTGAGTTGCGCGACGGTAAAGCCGCAGGACAACCGTATTGAAAACCGTCGTTCGACAAAACCCAAACTATACCCAAAACTCTAGATATCAGCCTGACCTATGAAAGCTTCCACGCTAGTCACGGTTGCCTCACAGAGCATCCTGAAGAACAAAATGCGATCGCTTCTCACAATGCTGGGGATTATGATTGGCGTAGGCGCAGTTATTGTCATGGTTGCTGTTGGACAGGGGGCACAGTCCCAAATTCAAGATCAGATTAACACCTTGGGCACCAACCTGATTGTGGTAACCCCCGGAGCCAGCAGCCAGGGCGGTGTGAGTCGGGGAGCACAAAGCTATAACCGCCTTACCATAAAGGACGCGGAAAAAATCAAACGGGAAAGTCTGATCGTATCTGCAGTCTCACCTGTCGTGTTTAGCCGAACACAGGTCATCGGGGGGCAAGGTAACTGGCGCACGACCATCAATGGTGTTTCAACAGATTACCAGATTATTCGCAACTGGAAGCTCAAGTATGGCCGATTCTTTGATCAGAGCGAATTACGCCAGATGCGGCGTGTGGCAGTATTGGGACACACCGTAGCAGAAAACCTGTTTCCTGGCGAAGATCCGGTTGGTATAACTGTCCAGATACGCAACGTGCCAGTGCGGGTAGTTGGCGTCCTCGAAGCCAAAGGGCAAACTGCCAGCGGTACAGACCAGGATGACGTAATTCTTGCACCCTATACGACGGTCCAGACCCGTCTCAGCGGATGGAGCCGCATATTCCAGATCCTGGCAAGTACGCCTTCATCAAGGGATATCCCTGCGGCACAAGAAGAAATTCGAGCCATTATGCGTGAATCACATGGTTTGGCAAGTTTCGCTGAAGATGATTTCACGGTCCGAAACCAGAACGATCTCGCGGAAGCCGCACAAGGCACCACGGAGGTTATGACCTTGTTGCTGGCCGCCATTGCTTCGATCTCGCTCTTGGTCGGAGGCATTGGAATCATGAATATTATGCTCGTATCTGTTACTGAACGCACCCGAGAAATCGGAATTCGCATGGCTATCGGTGCACGTGGAAGGGATATACTTACGCAGTTCCTTATTGAGAGTGTCGTTATGAGTGTTCTGGGAGGTGCTATCGGGGTCGGCATTGGATTCGCCAGTGCAATCATGCTGAGTCAGGTGACCGGCTGGAATACCGTTACTTCGCCGACTACGGTCATGATTGCTCTGGTTTTTTCTGCGGGAGTCGGTATCTTCTTCGGATTCTATCCCGCGCGAAAAGCTGCAGCACTGAATCCGATTGAGGCCCTGCGCCACGAATGATATGATGATCATGTACCGGCTCTGCCATGCCGTACTCGTGCTTGCGTTGGTCGGCACTGTCACTGAGCTAGGGTTGCTTGGTCACTTTGAGGATCCCTGGCAGTGGGCCCCTATCGTGGTCTTGACTCTTTGCCTCTCGCTAACTCTGATCCATTTCTTTGCACCCGGACCACTCATACGAAAGCTTTTAAGGATCAGCATGGTATTGAGCATTTTGACTGGAATGGTAGGATTATTTCTACATTTGAAAGGAAATTTTGAATTTGAGCTCGAAATGTATAATAACTTATCTTTTTTTTCTTTATTATGGAGATCACTGAGGGGGGCATTGCCCGCTTTGGCGCCTGGCTCGATGATTTACATCGGTCTTTTAGGCTTGATCACAGCACTTATTCAACCACCGGTTTCAAAATGAAATTCTTTCAAATTCCCCTCTTCGTTCTTGCCTTGCTGATTGCCGCCTGCGGTGGCAGCGCTGACGATGCCGCAACTGACGATGCGGCCGCTCCTGGCGACGCCATGGAGGAAGAAGCTGCTATGGATGGTGATGATGCCATGATGGAGGATGATGCCATGGACAGCGACTCCACCGAAGCCATGCACGATATGGACGAGGGCGAGATGTCGGATGAAGGTGAAGAAGCAGAAGAAGATCATGGTGAGGAGGGCGAGGACGAGGGTGAACATGCACCCGACGAGTTACTCTGAAGTAACCACTGCCTTCGGGCAATAGACCGATAAATAATGAATTATCTGCGTACTGGGCTTCTCGCTCTTGCGCTGTTGGTTGCCGCCTGTGGCGGAGGCGGGGATTCGTATGAATCTTCGAGTGAGGACGATGTTGCCCTCGTGGATGCGGTATCCTCGCAGGGAGAGGAATTACTGGATGCCAACACCGCTACTGAGCAAGCACTGCAGGAAACAACTAGTGATGCAGTCGCCGCCCACATAGCTGCTCATCGCCCATTCGCTTCACTTGGAGAACTGTATTCCGTACTCGCTGCCGAGATTGGCGAGGAGACCGCCGAAGAGATATTGAGAACGGTTTTTGTACCCGTTGAGATCAATTCCGCTTCCGACGAAGATATCCTTGCAATTCCAGGCGTCGGAAGCAGGATGCTGCACGAGTTTAAGGAGTATCGCCCCTACGAAAGCATGGCCCAGTTTGAACGCGAAATCGGCAAGTATGTCGATGATGAGGAACTCGCCAGACTCGTGAGATACGTTACGCTCTGAGTGTGCGGTCCTGCTCGCAAACTGCGCTACTCTCGGCTTCTCCTGCGCTCTCCGGTCTGGTATCAACGCTACCCATGTCAATTGTAGCGTGATGCTCCTCCGATGCGCTTTCTTTTTAAGATAAATGGGACGGATGTATGCGACTTTCGGTTAATGTGATTGATGGCTTTATGGCCTCCGTCTTTCGTGTAGCATTGGTAACCTGACGTGTTCTGGAGTCCGCCAAGCCCATCCTCTGATCAGATACCGTCTAGTCTATGAAGGAATCTGAGCGACTGTCTGTCAGCAGCGGGGCAGTTTGGGAAACAAAATACGGGTACACGCGCGCTGTGCGTGTCGGTCGGCATGTGCATGTATCGGGCACTACTGCAACTGAATCAGATGGGACGGTTGTGGGCCATGGCGACGCCTATAAACAGGCCCTACATATTTTTGCCATAATCGCTGAAGCCCTTCAAAAACTGGGGAGTTCTCTTACAGATGTCGTGCGTACGCGCATGTATGTCGTGGATATTCTTGCCGATGGCGATAGGGTCGGCAAAGCCCACGGCGAGGTCTTCCAGGATATTCGGCCCGCAGCCACAATGGTGGAAGTTTCTGGACTGATCGCACCTGAGTTTCTCGTCGAGATAGAAGTGGACGCTATCCTGCCATAGCCATCGCCTCCTCGAAGCGCACACTCACCAGGCTGGAAACTCCTTCTTCCTGCATCGTGATGCCGTACAACCTGTCGGCCATTTCCATTGTTCGCTTATTGTGTGTAACCAGAACGAACTGTGTGTCCGAAGAAAAGCGGCGGATGAGACGCATAAAATGCTCCACGTTAGCGTCATCCAAAGGAGCGTCTACCTCGTCAAGGAAGCAGAATGGGCTTGGTTTGACCAGATAAATCGCGAACAGTAACGCAATTGCCGTAAGGGTTTTTTCGCCGCTTGACAACTGTGCTATACTTACCGGGCGCTTCCCACTTGGCCTGGCCGTAACAGCGATTGGCGATTCCAAGACGTCTTCCGGGACGGTCAGATCAAGTTCGCATTTGGCTTTCTCGCCAAAAAGCTCACAAAAAAGCTCACGAAAGTTTTCTCGTATTAATACAAAAGTGTCAATGAACTGCTTCGAAGCCGTACGATTTATCTCTCTGATCGTGCGAATCAATGTATTTCGAGCTTCCTCAAGATCCGTATACTGTGCCTCCATAAACTCGAGCCGCTCATTCTCTTTCTCATACTCTTCAAGGGCGAGTGCATTGACGTTGCCCATTGATTGCAGCTTGCGCTCTTTTTGCTGGATTTCTTCTCTGAGCGCAACCTCGTCAATCTCGGTCTCTTCTGAAATTATAGTAAGTTCGGTGCTGTATTCTTCACGAGCACGGTGCACCATGTCCTCTAAACGCGCCGCCAGTGCACTGCGTTTTACGCGAACGTCCGCTTCTTCCTGCTTTGCCTCCTGAAGGGCTCTGCGCCCTTTGCGTACACGATCATTCACCTGCTCCAATTCAACACGAGACTCGTGCTCACGTGCTCTATCCTGTGCACTCAGATTATCCAGGTCTTTGCGGCGAGCACGCTCCTTGTCGCATTTATGCGTTAGTTCACGCACTTGAGCACCAACCTTCTTCTGCGACTCTATCAATACGGCATGATCTCTACCTTGCTGCGCTACACGTTTATCCAGACGCACCTGATGCTGCTCGAGACGCTCAAGATCACCCTTAAGACGATCACACTCGGACGCTGTTTTAACAGCGGCAGCCTGCGCCATGATGTGAGTATTCTGCGCCCTCTCTAACTGCGCTGTGGAGGTCTCAATCTTGCCGTTCACCAGTTCGAGATGCGTTTGTATCTCAACGAGTTTTTTATCAGACTCTTGCAGTTCATCGCTATAGGACTGCACCTGCGCCTCCAAATCCAAAATTTCCTGCACAACCTGCGACTGCCGATGCCTGAGTTCCCCCAACCGGTTTGAGGCGATCTCATGAATTTGCGCACAGTTTTGGGCTGTCCTACTTGCCTCTGCATACCTTGCTTCCGCCGCGCGGGCCCGATCTATAACTTCTTTCAATTTTAATTGATGCTGAGCTGTGCGGATCTCCGTGAGGAAACATTTTGCCTGTTCAACCTCCTGCTCAAGCTCGCTGCACGCATCTCTGGCCTCCTGCAGATTGCCTCGTTGGACCAAGTATGAATAAACCCCACCCTCTTCTTCCCCTCCCGCATACAGCATCCCCCTTGCATCTATCCATTCCCCTCGCAAAGTTACATACCGATTATTCGCACCCCCTCCATTTTTAAGCAACAGCTGGGCCTCCTCAAGCGATTCGACCAGAAGAATATCCTGCAGCAAAAGATTGACGATCGGCGCACAATCCTTCTCCCGCAGTCTAACAAGCGTCCGCAAAGCATTGGGCGGATTCTCTTTGATCAGGGGAGTATCTGGGACATTCTCCAGCACAATGAAATATGCGCGCCCCATATCCCCTTGGCGAAGCTGCTCAGCTGCCGCCTCTGCATCTGATTCCGTCTTCGCAACCATACAGGTTCCGTAGGCCCCAAGCGCACCGGCCAAGGCAGCCCGATATTTCGGTTCACATGTGATCAGATCCCCAAGCGCAGCAACCTCAACGTTCTCTGGCTGGGTTGAGAGATACCGAACCGCGTCCGGGAAGAATTCGTAGGCATCAATGAGATCGCTCAGAATCTTCTCTTCTCCGAGCTTCGCAGCCAAGCTCTTTTCAGCCAGTCGTACAGCATCTTCTGCATGTGTAATCCTTCCTGCCAGCGCTTCATGTGCGGTTTCGGCTGCGATTCGCTCGGACCTTGCAGCATCAAGCTGCCGTCTTGCTTCTTCAAGCGCATTGTTGGCAGCCTCGACCGCCTTTGCTGCCCCCGCATCTGTTTCATCCCCGGACTCCTGCTCTGCACTCAGTCTGTCTTCTTCTCTCCTCAAATTGATAATCCGGCCTTGCAACAGGTCAACTCGACGCTGGATACCTGCCCTTTGCTGACTTAGGTCATTGGCCGTTCCTTGGAGAGACTTTCTTTCGCGCTCCAGCAACCCTAAGTTCTCGCGTGCGGCATCTCTTGCAGCGATCGCATCATCCAAGGCCTGAGCAGCCTCGACTGCCTGCGGCATTGCAGTAGACAGCGCCGCGCTTACAGACTCTCGATCATTGGACAACTCTACGGATTCAGAGGCTACCGCTTCCCCCTCCACAAGCAATCTATCCAGATCGCGTGCAATCATTTTCAGGTTCGCTTGACCCAATCGTATCTCTCCCTCCAGCTCCACGACACGTTGTTCATGCCTAACCAACTCCTGGCGGTTAGCTGTTGCTGACTGCTGCTCAGATACAAACCGGGTTCTGAGGGCTTCAAGTTGCACATCGCAGGCATGCAGCTTGGCGCTCAGATCCACACAAAGATCCGCTATCCTAGCTTCATCCTCTGCATGGATCTCCTCCTCAAAAGCCAACCGACTATACTCAGACTGAAGAAGTGTTAGCTGGGCGCTGCTCAGCTCAGACTTATAGCGCAAATATCGTGCAGCAATACTGGCCTGCCGTTTGAGGCTGCGCACACGTGTGGATATCTCATCTTTCAGATCCCGAACACGCGCAAGATCAGATTCCATGCTATCAAGCTTGCGCAACGCATCCGCTCGACGTTTCTTGTATCGCGTGATCCCCGAGGCTTCCTCAAACAGCCGGCGACGATCCTGGGTGCTCTCAGAGAGAATCTCCTCGATCATTTTCAGCTCAATGACCGAGTAGGCACCCGCACCCATTCCGGTATCAGTAAACAGGTCCGTTATGTCCCTAAGCCTGCAGGGCACGCCGTTAAGCAAATACTCTGCCTCCCCGGAGCGATACAGCCGACGTCCTAACATCACTTCGGAATACTCCAGAGGCAGGATTCCCCGAGTATTCATTATCGTCAACTGAACTTCGGCTAATCCTACCGCACGACGTTTCGACGTCCCGTTGAAGATGATGTTGTCCATTTTGTCAGATCGCAGCACACGCGCTCGCTGCTCTCCAATGACCCAACGCAATGCATCAACAATGTTGGATTTTCCACAGCCATTGGGACCAACAATGGCGGTGATCCCCGGATCAAAACACAACTCCGTCGCAGAGGCGAAACTCTTAAAACCTTGAACAAGAAGTTTGCCTAAGTACATAAGCGGTCGTCCTCCAACTTAATAACCGGTATTCCAACAATGACCGGACACTGAAATATACGCCAATATAGCACATATATGCCCTATTATGGAGAACTCGACCGTTAAATGCCGTTATTCCAATACCTCCGAGGCCCCTATCGGCTCGGTCTCAAGCACTAATCCATTGCCATCCGAAGTCACATCCACGTTAACGGTCTGGCCGGCAGAGACCCAGCCTGAAAGAATTTCTTCCGCAAGTGCATTAACGACCTCTCGCTGAAGCAGACGCTTGACTGGACGCGCGCCAAATGCCGGATCAAAGCCCTTCTCCGCCAGATAATCCCTTGCACCCTCCGTCAGTATGAGCGATACGTCATGGCTCTCTAGTGCCAACTGCTGAATACGCGCAAACTGGATCGCCACAATCTGACGTATAGCGACTCTGTCCAGTGAGTTGAATAACACGATATCGTCAATACGATTCAGGAATTCCGGGCGCACGCTCATCTTCAGGAGATCCATGATTTCACGTCTGAGCGCTTGACGATCCGGGGTCTCTCCCGACTCTATCCGTTGACGAATCAGATCACTTCCAAGATTGCTGGTCATGATCACGATTGTGTTCTTGAAATCCGTCGTTCGCCCCTTATTGTCAGTCAGACAACCCTCATCCAGTACTTGAAGCAGAATGTTAAATACCTCGGGATGTGCTTTTTCGATTTCATCCAGCAGCACCACCGCGTAGGGTCTTCGCCGGACTCTCTCCGTCAACTGCCCGCCTTCTTCATACCCCACATACCCTGGAGGCGCACCGATCAGTCTGCTTACGGTATGGCGCTCCTGGTACTCACTCATATCTATACGTATCAGGGCCTGTTCACTATTGAAAAGGAATTCAGCCAGTGCTTTGGCCAGTTCAGTCTTACCTACACCAGTAGATCCCAGGAAAATGAAGGATCCGATTGGGCGCCCCTGCTCCTGTAACCCTGCCCGTCCGCGCCGCACTGCATGTGCAATAGCCTCAATGGCATCATCCTGACCAACTACGCGACGCCTCAACTCATCCTCTGCACGGAGCAGCTTGATCCGCTCGCTTTCCAGCATGCGGGCAACTGGAATACCGGTCCATTTCGAGACAATCTCTGCAATATCCTCAGCATCTACCTCTTCTTTCAAGAGTGCTCCACCTGCCTGCACTTCTGAGATCCTAGCTTGCGCATCCTGTATTTGGCGCTCAAGCCCGGGAATGGTGCCGTGACGGATTTTGGCAACTTCTTCATATCGGCCTGCACGCACGAGTGCTTCATCTTTGATACGTAATTCTTCTATCTGCTCTTTCGCCTCACGGATCTTCGAAATGAGACGCTTCTCTTCATCCCAGCGCGCTCGTAGGCTGCTGCGCTCCTCTGTAAGGTTGGCCAGCTGCTCTTCAAGCGTTGCAAGCTTCCCCTCGTCGTCCTCACGCTTGAGTGCCTCACGTTCGATCTCCAGCTGTCTGATCTGTCGCTCCAATGTATCCAGTTCCTCGGGAAGTGAGTCGATCTCAGTCCGCAGGCGAGCCATAGCTTCATCAACCAGATCAATCGCCTTGTCCGGTAAGTGCCGATCCCCGATATATCGATTGCTCAATTGGGCGGCAGCAACGATTGCTGCATCGGTAATGCGCACTCCGTGGTGCACTTCGTAACGTTCACGGATACCCCGGAGAATTGAAATTGCATCATCCAGATCAGGCTCGCTCACCAAGACTGTCTGAAACCTCCGCTCCAGTGCTTTGTCTTTCTCGAAATACTTTCGATATTCATCCAGTGTTGTTGCACCAATAGCACGGAGATCGCCCCTTGCCAGGGCTGGCTTGAGAATGTTGGCGGCATCCATTGCACCTTCAGCAGCTCCGGCTCCCACTAGAGTGTGGATTTCGTCAATGAAGAGTAGAATTTCTCCATCTGCATCCGTGACCTCCTTGACCACGGCCTTCAATCGGTCCTCAAATTCTCCCCGATACTTGGCACCTGCAATCAAAGCTCCCATATCAAGCGCGTGCAGCCGTCTGGACTTTAGACCTTCGGGTACATCCCCTTGCACGATCCGAATTGCGATACCCTCCGCAATCGCAGTTTTACCCACACCTGCTTCTCCGATAAGTACCGGATTGTTTTTTCTCCGTCGTGAAAGAATCTGCAACACCCGTCGAATCTCTTCATCACGCCCTATCACTGGATCAATCTTTCCTGTGGAGGCCAATTCGTTTAGATTACGGGTAAAACGTTCCAGTGCACGATAGCGATCTTCAGCGTGCTGATCGGTGACGCGCCGATTGCCGCGAACGTCCTTGAGTACACCGAGGATTGCCTTTTTGGTCACGCCGCGACGTGTCAGTGCTTGACTTACAGGCCCACTGACCGCAGCCAAGGCAATGAGCAAATGCTCACTGCTCACAAACTCATCCTTTAGTGCCTGGGATTCCTCAAGTGCTTTGTCAAAAGTGCGCTTGGCTTCGCTTGTCAGATAGCCACCTTCAACCGATGATCCTGTGACCACCGGCAATTTTTCAAGCAATTGATCCACCTCGGTTTGCAGACCCTGCAAGTCTGTACCAAGTCGCTGCATGATCGTTACGCCAATGCTGTTGGGATCCAGCAAAAACGCCTTCAGCAAGTGCGCTGGATCCAATCCCTGGTGGTTTTTCCCTGCAGCGATTTCCAGCGCCTTCTGGACAATCTCACGTGCTTTAACGGTGTAACTGTTTAAGTTCATTGTGTTGATCCGCCTTTTTTGTCAATGTTGTGTTTGGAGATTTAATGAACCAAAAGTATTCCACTCCACAGAATCGTGACAAATTGTCACATGCCCTCTTGATAAACTGCAGCGAGGCACTGGATTATAGGTCAACTAGGCGAATGTCACCCTCGAAGCACCCATGTCGTCCATTTTTACCGCAATTATGGCGAACCGAAACCCGGAAATTGCCCAATCGGAAGTTCGACATTGTAGTGGGATTTCAAGATTGCGTGGATGCGCTTCGGCCTCCCGAGAGGAGACGCAAGGGGCGGGAAATGTTTTCGTATGCGGTGATACTGTCGGAGTGGAGTTCTGGATTTGATAATACAGGTCAGATCAACCAGAACGAGTTTTGCGCAGACACTCACGACGTGCTCTCCTCCCGAACGACAGACAATAGCGCAATCTTACGTTTGCTGCGTGATCGTCCCCCAGGTTAGTTTGATTCAAAGCCAACCACTGGCCAATCATGACTGGTTCCGCGATCCCATACTAGGAGGAAAAACGTATTGCATTCAATCTGCATACTCCGAGACGCGCGTAAACCAAACTCGTGCTCGGATGGGACGATTCAAAGACCTTACCTAGAGCAATCTACGCGTACCTGGATGACACGCTACTCGTAGGCCGCAGGGACATACGTTGCATACTATGCTCCCTTTGATAAATAAGACAGCGATGATGACCGTCACGAAGCATGAGTATTTCTCAGAAGGGTCAAAGCAAATGGCGAGTCTTCGTAGCAATCCAAGTCCGACAGGAGAGAAACTCCGAAAAAAGGTCGGTTTGCACTTGACCAACTTAGTCCAAGAGCTGATTACGCCCGGTCTCAAACAGAATGAGGAATCCAACAGATAATCTACTAGATGTCTTCGCCATCCGGCTCTCTCACCGACGCATCACCCTCAGGTTGTTGTGCCAACTTTTCCACCGCCTTATTCAATCTCTCGATGTTATTCAGAATTTTCGTCAAGGTCTCTGACACCTGCGGAAGCCACTGAAAAAGCAAGCCACCTGCCATAATCAGCGCTCCGTAAAATAGAATGGGGACCAGCACAGCAAGCATCGAACTTCCCCTCAGTATCACTATGACATACAGCGCGGCCAAGCCGGATAATATTAGGAGTGTGTAACCCACAGAATAGAACACCTTGCCAATCGTATTTAACGTTTTAAGCTTACCAGATTCCATGAAGAAGATCAAAAAAATGATGAACGGCTGAACTTTTCCTACCATCCGCCTTTCTACAAGAATATGACATTTTCCAAAGACTGTCACACAAGCCTGTTGAATTTTGTCAGAATTGTGCTGTTTCAGTTTATAGAACGATTCAAGACCTTAACCTAGAGCGATGTACTCGTACCCGGATGATACGCTACTCGGCGGGCCGCAGGGACATACGCTGCGTTCCATGCCCCTTTGATAGATTAGACCGCGTAGATGACTGTTATGAAGCAGGAGCATTCCTTGGATGAACCAATTCAAATGGCGAGCCGTGACTACAGTCCGAGTCCGCCAGGTCAAGAAACTCCGAAAAAAGTCGGTTTGCACTTGACCAACTTAGTCCAATAGTTGATCACACCCAGCGTCAGCCAGAATGGAAATTCGACAGATCATCTACTAGTTGTCTTCGCCATCCGATTCTCTCACCGACGCATCACCCCCTGGTGGTTGCGCCAACTTCCCCAAACCCTCGTTCAATCTCTCGATGTTATTCAGAATCTTCGTCAAGGTCTCTGACACTTCGGGAAGCCACTGAAAAAGCAAGCCACCTGCCATAATCAGCGCTCCGTAAAATAGAGGGGTAACCAGACCAATAAGCATCGCCCAACCACTCCCTTGCACTACGCTGTACAGCACGACCAAAACAGAAAACATCATGATTACGTAACCCACAAAATAGAACACCTTGCCAATCCTACTCAACGTTTTAAGTTTACCAGATTCCATTAGAAGACCAAAAAAATGATGTACAAGACCGCACTGCACAATCCTTTAAGGAGACGCGATTATAGGGAGGCTATTACTCATTGACCCGAAAACATATCCATCGAATGAGTATATCCTCAGGGGCTGACAACTAAAGACTACCTCTCCACAGGAACATCCCTAGTTGGGACCACGTCTCTGCCGCGCCGTAAAGACATCTCCGCCCAATCAAAATCCAGCATAACTGCAGGCAGCCCGGGTGGGTGAATCATGCCTAAACCGCCCAGCCGTCACGATAATCACGTGTCATGAGCGCGTGAGGAACATTCTCACTGGTTACCTTCATGTTTTCAGCATCCCAACTAATGTGCTCGCCGGTGCGCAAAGCAATCGTGGCTAAGCAGGTCGCCTCGGCCAAGTCTGCGATGTTAATGAAGCTGCCTCGGCTCTGCTTGCCTTCACGGATAGCCTCCACATACTCGTCTACCGAATCCTTGACCTCTTCTGCCGGTCGAGCAGCAGGCATAGATCCTTGTAGGGCCGTCATTCGGCTCTCAGGCAAAAGGCGGAAATCAGTCGCAAGAAAATTATTGCCCATGATCGTGCCGTACTCTCCGACGTACAGTACGCCTTCACGTGGGAGACGCTCGCCTGGTGCCAGTAGGCCCTCCGGCACACGCGGCTTCATGCCACCATCATACCAGAAGATGTCCAGATCCTTATGCTCAAAATGCACTGTACTTGCTGATGGGAATGCCACTTCTGAGCGACGCCACTGGCTTTGGTTCCCCACAATAACTGCCCCTGTAGCGGCATTTGCCTGAACACTGACGACGGGACCGGGGTTCAACATTCGGTACGTCCGCCACAGACTGTACTGCCCCATATCCCCCAAGCAACCGCTACCAAACTCAAACCACCCCCGGAACAACGCGTGTGTATAGTCTATGTGGTATGGCCTGTCCGGTACACAACCCAGCCACAGACTCCAGTCCAATCCTTCAGGAATCGACATTGCTTCCTTAGGATTTTCCATCCAACCTTGAGGCCAGACCGGACGATTCGACCAGTTATGAACCTCCTTCACTTTGCCGATGATACCCTGATCAAGCCATTCCCACAGCTGATACAGAGCTGGATCGTTATTCCAGGCCATTAAATGCGTGGTCACACCGGTTTCTTTGGCCGCTCGAACTGTATGATGTACCTCATGCAGCGTGTTGGCCAGAACTTTGTGAGAAATCACTGCTTTGCCTGCCTTCATGCCTGCAATGTTTACCACACCATGAAGGTGCTCTGGCGTCATATCAATCACAGCATCAATGCCCTCCGATTCAGCCAGCATTTCCCTGTAATCCGCGTAGAGCTTCAGTCCGTTCCAGTCGCCCTGCTCACGCTCGTTCGCATAGTAGCCCTCTATCATTTCCTTGCCCGCCATGAGACCAGCCCGAATACCTGTCTCAGATCCCCAGTTGGGCTTATTCAGGAATCTCCGAACTGAATTACGCAGACCATGCGGGCTCCAGTCACGATAATCATCTGAATCTGTATTGGGATCACACACTGCAACCAGATTCAGGTCTTCTCTTGGTAGCCAGTCGCTCATAAGTTGGCGCAAAGCCTGTGTACCAGAACCGATTAGTGCGACATTTATTCTGTCGCTGGGCGCAACACGCCCGGGTCCTCCAAGAACCCGCCGAGGTAATACAGCTGCTGCCGCGGCAGCCCCGCTAGTGGTGGCGATAAATTCACGCCTGTTGATTTGTCCTATTCCTGCCATGATTCAAAGATTGGTTGATGCCCCGTTAAGTTAACACACTATATTGAAGTTAGTAATTCCTTAGAAATATTATTCGGCAGACTCTATATGAACCATTGTTCGTAATGACCGCATCCCAAACATGTGCAGTACCCTACATGGGTGCCCCGACTACTACGAGCGGTACAAGTATACCAGGAGAACAACACCCTCTCTACAATCGGACTTGGCAGCATTCGGAATGGCTAGGCCACTCCCATTCCGAACAGCATTGAACAAAAACAACCTGCCCCGCTAGAGGTCACATGAGAACAGTCATGTGATCACTACCTCTATTGTTTCATATTCCCGTCCTGAGGAGCCTATACAGCTACTGCTCGCTGGCTGCTGGTGGCGGTGGTTGGACGCGCCCCCCATCAGGCATTACCAGACGGGTCGCATCAAAAGGCGCAGAAAAAGAGTGTTCACTGGATTCTGCACTATAGTACTGGTCTCCCCGGGTACCCTCGGAAAATCCGTAGCCTTCAAACTGAGTCGGGGTAATCAAGCCGTCAACCGTCACGTAATCTTTGTAGTACAGTAGAGTTTCCCGCATATTCTCGTCAATGGTAGGGCGCCCTCGACCAAAGGTTGATCGGTATCGGAGGGCACTCACCATATACGTTTCCGGGTGAATGTAAAGCGTGTAGTGATCACCATATGCATCACCTATGCCGTCCCCGAATGTTACCCGTACTATCTGATGCTCTACACTATCCAGAAGCGCCGGAGCAAGTGCCTCGTAATGAAGCCCCGAATCTGCCAGGACAAATGGAATGGATTGAAAGTAGTACCCTGTCGTTGCCATAAATCTCGGATTCACCGAATTCATCAGCGAATCTGGATAAACCCAGGCCTCTGAACCATCCCAGGCCATTTGAACACGGCCTTGCACTTCTTCATCTGCGAAGGCCAAAATATCGTGATATATCTGTCGAGTGCGGTTGTGGGCTACCAAACTGGACCGCATACCTCCCGCGAAACCCCAGATATAGGAACTGGTCTCCGCATTGTGCCAGGCCTCCAATCCCCCATGTGCCTCAATTGCGCGGAGTACCATCTGCCCCCCTTCCGTGGCCGAGAGCCGTGCCTCTGCCCCAGCAGTGAGCCTATTGGATTCAGAGCCGTTATAGGCGGACTCCTGCTCCATATTGCAGCCAAACAGGCAAAGAACGGCGAATAATGCTGTAATTAGAGTGCGCATCAATTTTAGGAGGCATCTGGTTAGATATGTCGTATGATACGCTACTAATTCCCCTTTTATCCGATGATCAATCCACACACCGTACACGTAGCGGCTATCCAACTCTGCTCAAGCCAGGACATTGACGCCAACCTGAAACAGGCAAAGCTGTTGATTGAGAACGCTGTGCAACTCGGCTCACAACTAGTGGCTCTTCCCGAGAACTTTTCATACCTGGATCGAGAGGGCAATAAGATCCACGCCCTCGAAAATCTCGAAGACGGACCTGCAGTGCAATTGCTGCGGGAATTGGCTCGCGTAAACTCTATCTACATCGTGGGGGGTACTGTTCCGCTTGCGGCCAATGACAGGGTTACCAACACATGCCTGGTTTTTGGACCCGAAGGCCTAATTATCGCACGCTATGATAAAATTCATTTGTTCGACATCCAATTAGACGACGCTCATTCATTTGTAGAATCCAGATACATCGCAGCGGGGAAAGATCCCGTCACCTTCAATGCATTCGGGGCCACTATGGGACTCAGTATCTGTTACGATCTGCGCTTTCCAGAACTTTATCGGGTGCTGGTGAAACGCGGTGCACGGGTTCTCTTTGTACCCTCGGCCTTCACATGGAGGACCGGAGCGTATCACTGGCTGGAACTGTTGCGGGCTCGTGCAATTGAGAATCTTGCCTACGTGATTGCTCCTGCCCAGTTTGGTCGTCACAATGCCGGGCGTGAAAGCTTTGGGCACTCCGTCATCATTGATCCCTGGGGACAGATTCTCGCACAAGCTCCAGACCGAGCGTGTGTAATCAGCAGTGACATGAACTTCACTTACCAGGACCAACTGCGCGAACGCCTGCCCTGCCTCCACCATCGACGCCTTTAATAGCCGCAGGCTTACTCCGTACTACAAACTGAAACGAAATGGTAAAATCACTCCGACAGGTTCCTATGTTCCATACAGGGGTCAGACTGCAATCCCGTCTTGTAAATGCCGAAGGCCGGTTGGCCAGTAAACAGGCGCCCGCCGACCTCGTCCTTTGATTAATATACTACGCCGGTTTTGACCGTCATATAACTCTTTTCGACACGTCTTCCGTGATTCATTCTCATTCGACTCTACGATGAACACCTGACAGGTTCCTACGCCAGCCTTTCCCTACTCGCTCACCGCGACGCCTCTTAATTGCCGGAGCTGCGGGTGGTTTACTTCCCCCACCCGTTCAGCGATTGGAGGGCCTACCTCCATCCCTTGCACAGCTTAATTCATTGTAGCCAAGTCATTACCGTACGTACATGTGCCTTACGTGGTATGCTGTGCACTAGAGTAATCCCCTGTGAGGTATTCACGCCTAGGTCGCAATTTGCCCATTCATACCGCTTCTAGATTATCCCTTGCGGATCGTTTAGGACTGTCTGCATATTCCGACCATGAGGTCCAGCCCGATCGGAATACGCGGCCGGGCAAAGAAGCTTTTGTTTATCTGGTTTTTGACACTGGGTACACACAGGAAAAAATTGATAGAGTCGGGTTTAGCCTTGTGTGAGTCTCTATTCTGATTTCGGAATTCGCACAAAAAATTTTCACAACATAGGCTATATTTGGGAGTCTTAGCTTTTTCAGCGTGACCTGAAAGGGAGCAACAATGAGCAAATTAATTAGCGGTGCTGAATACAAATTGGCGAAAATATTCAGTTCTGATTTTGAATACAAGATTCCCCGTTACCAGCGTCCATATTCGTGGACAGTAGATCAGGCGTTGGAGCTTTTTGACGACCTTTTTGGCTTTTACAAGTCTGAATCCGAGGAAGGATATTTCCTTGGCAGCATAGTTCTTATTAAGCAGGAATCCCAACCTAACTCGGAGGTAATAGATGGTCAGCAGAGATTAACCACTTTGACCATTCTCATATCCGCTTTGGCTTCAATATTTGAAGGGGAACAACGGAACATGTTGTGTCAATACATAAAGGAACCTGGTAATGAATTCGCGGGACTAAAACCCAAGCCGCGCTTGACTCTCAGGGACCGGGACCAAGAATTTTTTCTCAAGTATGTTCAAGGATTGAATTTTGATGATCTGCTAGACTTGGATGAAAAAAGTCTTGATAACGAGGCGCAAATAAATATCCAGAAAATTAGCAAGCTTTACCTGCAGGATAAATTGAAGCATCTGAGAAACGATCTCCAGCGAACAACAGAATTTACTAAGTTTCTATTGCAGCGCTGTTTTCTGGTTGTCGTATCGACGCCTAGCCAGCAGTCGGCGTTCCGCGTTTTTTCCGTCATGAACAGCAGAGGTCTGGACCTTCAGCCGACCGATATCATCAAGGCTAAAATCATCGGACAACTGAGCACCGGAGAAGAAAGGGAGGAATACAGTCAGCGCTGGGAAGATATGGAAGTCGAACTTGATCGAAGCGGTTTTAACGATCTGTTCTCCTACGTGAGGATGATATATGCGAAGGAAAAGGCGAAAAGATCCTTGCTCGAAGAGTTTAGGGCTCATGTTCTGAGCAAAGTAGGAAAACCGAAGGAATTGATAAGTAAAGTATTGGAACCATTTTCAGGTGCCTTGGCAACCGTTTGGAATCGTAACTATGCGGCGACATCCCATTCGGAAGAAGTCAATACTTATCTTCGATGGTTAAATCGGATAGACAACTCGGACTGGATTCCTGCCGCCATTTTGTTTTTATCAGAAAACAGAAACAATCCCGAATATGTTGCTTGGTTCTTCAGAAGGTTAGAAAGACTGGCGGCCTATATGCACATATGTGCCTTGTATGTTAACAAACGTATCGAACGCTATAGTGAGGTTATCAAAGCTATAGAGAGAAAGCACAATTTTGAGTTGCCCGTGCAAGCTGTGGAGCTAACCGATGAGGAAAAAGAAAGAATGCGGGCCGCTTTGAGAGGGGATATTTATGAACTTATGCCTAGACGACGGAATTATCTTATTCTGCGGCTAGACACCTTTCTTTCCGACGGTGCCGCATCCTATGATCCGAACATTTTGACCATAGAACACGTACTGCCTCAAACCGTGGCTCCAGACAGTGAGTGGGAGTCGGTCTGGCCGGATGAGCAATCTAGGAAGGATTGGGTTCATAAACTTGCCAATCTTGTCCCGCTCAATCGTCGAAGAAATTCCAGAGCACAGAATTATGATTTCGAAAGAAAGAAAAACGTTTATTTCTCCGGCAACGGCGGCGTTTCATCATATGCGCTGACTACTCAAGTACTCCACAGTTCTGAATGGACGCCGGAGCACTTAGCCAATAGGCAAAAGAAGCTTTTAGATGTGCTTGAGGAAAACTGGGAATTAACCTGTTAATGTTTGGCTTTCCAGGCAAAGTGATGGATGCTTAATGTTCTCTTCCAGGTTGGGCAAGATCCACTACTTTCCGTGCAAGCAAAGTCCAAATGTACAGGAGGCTTAAGGCCGGATTCAAACGATATATATACAAGTATCCTCCCTCGTCCCGTAGTTCCGCTCGTAGATGTCTGGTTATTCTTGATGAACTATCACTCATTCCCATCGAATACAATTACTACAAGGTGAAGTCCTCTAACTGATGAATAACCACGAATACCAAGTAGCCTTGACCTTCGCCGGTGAGCAGCGGGACTATGTTGAGGATGTGGCTATGCATCTCCAAGCTCGCGGAATCTCTGTTTTCTATGACCGTTTTGAAGAAGTCAAGCTGTGGGGAAGGAGCTTGGTTGAACATTTCGATTTCATATTTGCGCAGCAATCCGAGTATGTCGTGATGTTCATTTCGAAAGAATATGTCAATAAGGCATGGCCCCGCCACGAAAGGCAACATGCCTTGTGTCGCATGATTAAAGAACACCGCGAATATATTCTTCCCGTTCGTTTTGATGGCACCGAGGTCCCGGGTCTCCCGGAGGATTTATTCTATCTAAGGGCCGCTGAGTACAAATCCATAGACCTCGCGGAGGCGATCGCGGATAAACTGGAACAACGTCCCGCCACAGGTAAGGCCTCCGATTTACCGGAAACGGATTTGGCCAATAGTGTAGATGTCATCAACTACATTGATGGAGAAATAAAAACCTGTCCTTACTGTGGGCGCGACGGCACCTTTGTAGGATATGATACCGATGGATACGGCCCCGCTTGGCAATGCGAGGCCTGCGCTTACCATATTGGCGAATCCGAGTTGGAATACGGAAAAGCATGTCCCAAGTGTGACAGGGATGTATACGCGGGCTTTCCCATGAACCGGAGTGGCAAGGATATACTGCACTACTACTGCCGAGTCTGCCATTACACGAAGCCCCCTCCACCGCCGGGGCCAGGCCTACAGTACCTCGATTGGCGCAACCCGTGCATTTGACTGAGCTCTGTGAAATTGCGGGGAGACGTAAGACCATCAAGAAGCTGCTATTGGGTTTGAGCGCCAACTAAACATTTTTTTCCTTGAGGAAAGTATTAGCTTGGGGGTTCCGCGTCTTCGCCTAAGTATCCTTTAAAAGGCACTAATTTCAAACTGCTGTCCCACAATGTTACTTATCCGTTAATCATATACTTGTGGTCAGGCATTCTCGTCAGATCAATCGGATTAATCCCAAACCGACATATCTTTCATCCGCACACAATCACGTTCAGATACAAGGATATGACCTATCTTTAATGGGATTTACGCAAACCGAATCTATGAAAATGACTTACGCCCTTCGTGTACTCACGGCCCTTGTGCTGTTAATCGCATTGCCTGCGTCAGCACAGGATAACTTGATCAGTGAGACCAATTTTTCGGCTCTGAAGCTACGCAATGTGGGCCCCGCCTTCACTTCTGGACGCCTTGCGGACATCGCAATGCACCCCGACGATGATAACGTGTGGTACGTCGCTGTAGGAAGCGGAGGCGTATGGAAGACCATCAATGCCGGCACGACATGGGAGTCCCTGTTTGACGGCCAGGCTTCCTACTCAATTGGGGCACTAACGCTTGACCCCCGTAACCCCCACACGGTTTGGGTCGGCACTGGTGAAAATGTAGGTGGACGCCATGTAGCCTACGGTGATGGCATTTACCGCAGTGACGACGGAGGAAAGACATGGAAGAATATGGGACTCAAAGAGTCCGAGCACATCTCCCGTATCATTGTTCATCCTGACAATAGCGATGTGATCTGGGTAGCCGCACAGGGCCCACTGTGGAATAGCGGCGGTGAGCGTGGACTCTACATGAGCGTTGACGGCGGCGATTCATGGGAGCGAACGTTGGGAGACGATGAATGGGTAGGGGTAACTGATGTAGTGATTGATCCACGTGATCCCGCCGTACTCTATGCAGCTACATGGCAGCGTCACCGCAACGTGGCTGCTTACATGGGAGGCGGCCCGGGTAGTGGACTGCACAAAAGCACTGATGGAGGACTTACCTGGACAGCTCTGACGCGTGGTATACCCAATTCAAATCTGGGCAAGATTGGACTCGCAATATCACCCCAAAACCCTGACATCATTTATGCGGCAATTGAGCTTGATCTAACAACAGGTGGAATCTTTATGTCCAGTGATCGTGGAGCATCCTGGAAAAAAATGTCTGATACGGTAAGCGGTGCAACCGGTCCCCACTACTATCAGGAACTCTATGCCTCACCACACAGAGAAGGAACCATCTATCTCATGGATGTGCGCACACAAGTATCCCATGATCATGGTCGTACGTTTTATCGCATGAGTGAAAGTGATAAGCACTCAGATAACCATGCAATTGCATTCCGTGCGGATGATCCAGACTACATCCTCATGGGCACGGACGGCGGACTTTTTGAGACCTTTGACGGCACGGAATCCTGGCGTTTTATCAGCAACCTGCCGATCACCCAATACTACAAGGTTGCAGTTGACGATTCAGAACCATTCTATCGCATATTTGGCGGTACACAGGACAACGGTTCGCACGGTGGACCATCCCGCACAGATAATCGCCACGGCATACGCAATGCTGACTGGTTCAAGACACTAGGTGCGGACGGTCATCAATCCGCCACCGAACCTGGAAACCCGGATATCATCTATGCTGAGGCACAGCAGGGGCGTATAAATCGCGTGGATCTCATCACGGGAGAGCAAACCTTGATACAACCCCAGGCCGGGCCCGGTGAAAAATTTGAACGCTACAACTGGGATGCACCGATTGTTGTGAGTCCACACTCTCCAACCACGCTCTACTTTGCATCCTACCGTGTCTGGAAATCAATGAACCGGGGCGACAGCTGGACTGCTATCTCTGGGGACTTGACTCGTGACCAGGAGCGTATCTCTCTTCCCATCATGGGGCGTGTACAGAGCTACGATAACCCATGGGACTTCAACGCCATGTCGGTTTACAACACAATTACGTCTCTCGCGGAATCCCCGCTTCAAGCCGGTCTACTGTATGCAGGAACCGACGATGGACTGATCCAGGTTACTGAAGACGACGGCGAAACATGGCGAACGATGGAAGTCGGCAGCATTGATGGTATTCCGGCAACCGCGTTTGTTAACAACCTTTACGCAGACCTCCACAACGTTGACGTCGTCTATGCGGCACTGGACAACCATAAGTTCGGGGATTTATCTCCTTATTTGGTCAAGAGCAATGACCGCGGGCATTCCTGGACTTCAATCACCGGAAATCTACCTGATCGAACACTCATTTGGCGTATTGTGCAGGACCATGTTAACCCGAATCTGCTCTTCACCGCCACTGAATTCGGAATATACTTTACCGTTGATGGTGGGATGGAATGGATCAAAGTTGCGTCTGATGCGACGATCTCATTCCGTGACATTACGATCCAACGACGGGAGAACGATGTTGTAGGGGCCTCCTTTGGCCGTGGGTTCTTTGTGCTCGATGACTATACCCCGCTTCGTGATGTCAGTGCAGAGTTGCTCTCCAATGAGGCACACCTGTTTACACCACGTACTGCCAAGCTATATGTGGAGCGCGATGTTGCGGGAGGATCGCAGGGCACAGACTACTTTGCCGCTCCCAATCCACCCTTCGGAGCAACATTCACCTATTACCTCCGCGAAAGCCCGACA
Source organism: Rhodothermales bacterium (assembly GCA_022821385.1). GTDB lineage: Bacteria > Bacteroidota > Rhodothermia > Rhodothermales > Bin80 > Bin80. The sequence goes on along the minus strand of JAJEDR010000057.1, from coordinate 50,740 downwards.
ACACTTAAACAAGCCCGTAAAGAAAGGGAGAAAGAGGCCGGTGAAAATGACATCCCCTTCCCAGGATGGGATGCACTCGAAGCCGAACGCAACGAGGTTGCCGATAAAGTCTACGTGATTGTTCGTGATGAATCTGGACAGGTTGCCGGGCGGGTTGCCGGAAGCGCCTCAAAGGGCATGCACCGGGTCACCTGGAATCTGAGATACCCTTCTTCCGCCGTAATCACACCGGGTTCCTCCGGTGGAGGATTTGGCCAAGGCGGCTATCTCGCTACCCCGGGCAGCTATACTGCCACGCTGGTACGCGTCAGTGATGGTGTGGAATCTGTCCTGTCCGCTCCCGTTACATTTCAGGTTGAACTGCTACGTACCCCTGCTCTTGCCGGTAGTACCCCCAGTGAGATCGCCGAGTACAGAACCAGGGCTGCTTCGCTCATGCAGCGTGTCAGCCTCCTGTCAGGATCACTTACAGATCACATTGATTTGGTGGACGCCATGCAAACTGCACACTTGCGTGCCCCGAATCCTTCAGCCGATTTGACCACGGAGTTGCATGCTGCACGCACAACCCTCCTGAACATCCAGCTGGATCTGAGCGGCTACAGGGCAAAAGGTGCAGCAGGTGAGCGTAATGCACCTTCCGTGATGTCTAGACTCTCAGTTGGGCAGAGCGGCCTACGCACGACTTACGGACCAACTGAACTGCACAGGCAATCACTAGAAACTGGAAGCGCGCAGCTTGAAGAACTGGAAGCTGCTCTGGCTGCCTTTGAACAGGACATGATCCCGGCACTTACCAGTGCACTTGAAGCAACTGGTGCACCGCCGATCCGGGAGTAACTACATTAGCTGGCAGCACATACAAACAGATTAAAATTCTCGGTATAGTTTTCAATAACTATCTGGGGCAGTCTGTCCACAGATGCTGAATCACTTGGATGCGAACTCCAGCGGGATTCGAGTCAAACCAGTCGTCCGCCAGATAGTATAGTCAAGTAAGCATCAGGTGGTCATAAGATACAGGGTGACTCCCAGGGAGTTACCCGCGGTCACACGATGCTTGACACAAGCTCAATGCACTAGTGTTCTCGGAAAGGCACTCTTGCACCCAGTCAATAATCGGCGGTTGTGCCTCCAACTTTCAACTTCATCAATTCCTCCAAAATTGAATTCAGCTTGGCATCGCGTTTAAGATACTGGGGGAGGACGAGATACAGATACTGGATCAATAGGTCATAGAATAATTCGCTTCAAAGGGATTGCGGTCATTGATCCCGGCGGAGTCGGATCCCATCAAGCATAAAATGAAATCACTGAAACCTTTGGAAAAAATGCTGACATTGCTAGGATTCAGAAAGGAAGCTTCTGGTCACGTCTATTAATAGCATCTTTGCTGGTTTTCGGTAGTGTTTCATACAGTTCTCCTATCTTCCGTGGCTGGGTAAGCATTTCGTCAGCAATCAGGTTCAGCAAATGAAATAGCGCCTTGGCAGTCTCTGAGTCGTCTTCAAGATCGAAATTGCCTGGATGAACAGCGTTGTTACCTATGACGCGGACTATATCCAGTGCTTTTTGTATGCGTCCAGGCAATCCTTTCCTGACTAGTGTTCCTATATCATCGTTCAAATTCTTTCCTTTTCCGCCTAGATGGACGCAGAGTTTCTGAACACACAGGCGAAGTAAAGCAGCAGCACCACGGGGAGACTGCTCCAAGATGGCCCTGGCCTCCTCGTAATCAATTCGTATTTCGTCCGGCAGATCGGGGTTAGGAGGCTGCATGAGACGATTCTCGAAGGAGGTGAGGGCATCCTTAACAATGGGAATAAAGGCATTGAGTTCCGCATGGGCCTTTCTTGCGGCTCCGAGGGTTCCCTCGTCCACGTTAATAGCGTTCAACCGTTCTACAGCCTCGTCGGAGAGGATAGGAGCAGCTAATAATTGGAATTGAACGACGAATTCGCTGACGCCCATCATGAACTCGTCAGCTACCCACTGATCATCATACGAAGAACAAGCCCGGAACTCACTGAGCTCACAGAGAAGGTCCCCCAGCTTTTTCCTTTGTGCCAGACCGTATTTGAGCGTTTCCACGACAATATATACGCTATGGTGGCAATTTGAAGCACGCAACGCGGAGCAATGAAGGAAGATCCGAAAACGCACAATGCGAGGATTCCTGTCCGCCGGTCAACCAAAGACATAGTTATAAGAGCGACTATATCGATTGACGTCGTTGTATGTTGAGGTCAGCGACGGTTAAGATTGGATTAAGAGAGAGGCCAAGTGGAATTCGTCTGGGCTCATTCCGCAGCGCGCAACCGCGGCTGGGACAGGGTTCTCCGGGGAACGGGCCACCTTCCCCATGGCCGTGATTCGGAGGCGTCATTCCTTCCGCGGCAAGTTCAGACAAAGCGTCCCAACTTCCCGCTTTTTGCCCCGTGATCTTCGGCAAATATCCATCAGCCTCTCAGGTCGTGTAAATTGCTCCTAGGCAATGTGACGACAACGAAGGCTACCTGAGCGCCATGTTAGGGGCCTACAGAGGGCCGGCATGGAGCAGTGTAGACATCTTTGGCTTCCAATCAACCGGTTTGGCCCCGTGCCCTGCACCCGGTTTCATGAGCCACAGTGTGCCTTGTGGCATCCTGCACCGCCGTCCGTCACTCACGGCCTGCCAGCAGAAGCACGCACATGAAAACCTTCTGTGGCCTCTGCACCGAATCTAGTGCAGAGAAGCATCTATTCGTAAACCGCTAGCATCACTGCCGGACTAAAAGGGCCATTTGACCGCACATGAAACCAAGGGGGCAGAGATCTCCCGTTACCTGTCTTGGAAAATCCGTTTGTCGTGACTGCTATTTCGACAAAGTGCATGAGGGTGCAGGGGTACTGTCCGCTGATTGCGCACGCACGAACTATGACTACTGACCGCAAATTGATGTTTTCTGAGCTCGCCGACATCTGTCTCGTCACCGGTCTTTCCGTAATGTCATCAGGGGACAAAGTCAGCCACAAGGATAACATTTTAATCCAGTAGCCGGGAACATAATCCGCATATCTCCGTTGCACTTTTTTGTCGTACGGTTACAATTAAACCAGCCCGAGAGGGTAGCAACGATGGGAAGACAATACACTTTTTCACTGCATACACCCGCAAATAAGGATGCGCATGGGAGGGAGGAATCCCGAAGAGCAGGGAAATCTGCCAGGCCCCCTGAGCGCCCCCCGCCCATTAAGTCGCAGCAATCAAAGCCTACTTCTCGAAACCCCAAGCCTCCACCGCGGAAGGGCTAAATGCAGGAGTCACATCAGCGCCCTGCCATTGCAGCCTCTACTTATACAAGCCATCGGAAACATTTAGAAGATTTCAGGCTTAAGAGTGCGACGCACTATGACAGGGTTCTATTGATGCTGTCGGGTGGAGCCCTCGCGGCTTCTTTGACCGTGCTACCAGATTTAGCTGAGACTCAAAACGTTATTGGCAAGGGGCTGTTGATTTTAGCGTGGGTAACGCTAACAGGTACGATCCTATGTGTGGGGCTGTCCTATTTCGCTGCGGCACAATCCGCGCGCAAAGACATTGATAAGCTAGATACGACGGCGATGCATAACTCCCTTATGGGGCAGGATCAGGATGCTGAGTGGTTTCAGCCCACTAACTGTTGGCAAACTATTATTCCATGGCTAAACAGTGTTGGAGGAATCCTATTTGTTATAGGACTTGCCCTGATGGTCATCTTTGCTTCTGTGAACTTCTAGTAGGCGGGGTTCTGTGCACGGAGGAAGGAATTTCAGGCATCTGCCTTCTTTAAACTCTCGACGTTCCAGAATACCGCGCCCTCGGGGCAATTGCTATTTCGCAAGTTACAACAGCTGCGTCGGGCTTGGCATACCTTGGAAACAGCATCGTTTTCGCTCTTGGAATATTCCCGTTAATTGTACTTCAGGGATTTTTAAAGCCCCCCGCAAAACCCGCCTCCGTACATGGGTTTGCCATGAACTCGGGTACTGAATCGGCCATCGCGCCAGTTTCCTCTCCGGAGAAGTTGCAGGCTCTCGTGAAGCAGGATGTCATAGAGGCCGCGCGCCGCCGAAACATGCCGGATACACGCCATACACATCCGCGCTTTAGAAGCTTTCCCGAGGAGAACCCCAGTTGGCACCACGCCCGTTGACGTGGCCAACTACTTGGCTGGCCCTAGCGTCGAGCGCGCCACAATCGCCCGCAAGCGATTGGTACTGCTGTAACAAGTCCATGGGTGGAGGCGTCAGGCGGAAGCGGACAGGCAGCGGTGGGATCCTGCCCTGTACGTGACTAACTCGTTTAGGAGAGGCACGCAGCTACTGTTGGAGACCTACCCAATAAGGAAGTAGCATCACGGTTAGAAGGCGTGTTGCTCGCTTTTGTTATTCAAGATGCTTTTAGTTGCGCGGCGCGATGTCAGTAACGTTTAAGTAAACTTTAATTCCGCTAATGTCTGTAAGACATAGATCCTCATTGAGGATGTCGCAACTCTATTGTTTGATCATACACTCTCACCCGTCGATGACTTCATGCCCAGTATATATACACCCGAGAACACCTCGATGGCAAACGCTGTGCAAAATAACTCGTGAGGGAAAAAATCACAGATTTGTACGCCCGCTTATCTTGAGCAATCGCTGGGCACTTGCAACAACGGTGATTATGTCGCGCTGCTCAAGGAATAATAGTGGCGTGTGTGATCTATCAATTTTCCGATCAGGTATTCATTGAAGGTCAAATCAATTCCCGCTGGTGAAGCGGCATCAGGAAATGCCCGTACGGACCTTGCCCTGTATGGGGTACCGCACACAACTCATTGGATAACGGGGGGCATTTTAGACCAAAGTCACGAATTCCAACTGAATTAATAAATTGCGGCTTGATTGCATTAGCTTAAGCCACCTCATCTCGCTCCCCAATACATAAGCCAATGAAGCCCAAGATTTTCATCCGTATTCATGCCCAAAACTAAAAAAGGGCGCATTCCCCATGTACCTGCTCCGGGAGCGCGCCTGTTCATTCGTGACCAGGAGTGGGTCGTGCGAGGCACCAAACGAACCCGTAATAATGACTACATAATCCAAGTAACTGGACTCACTCCGCTCGTCCGAGATATTCAGTGGCAGTTTCTCCAGGGAAAAGAGAAGAAAATCACTGAGGTCAACCCGAATGAGACCAAACTGGTACATGACAAATCCCCTAACTATCTCGCAGCGCGGTTGCATATTGAAAGTCTGTTAAGAACGACACCTCCGCCTGACGATAAGCTCTATCTGGGACATCGCGGGGCTATGGATGAGCTTTTCTATCAGCGTGAACCCGCGCTCCTGGCCCTGAAGCAGCCAAGACCTCGTATTCTGATTGCCGATGGCACGGGGCTCGGGAAAACGCTTGAGGCCGGCATCCTCATCGCAGAACTGATCCGGCGGGGACAGGGAAAGCGTATTCTGGTGGTTTCGCTGGCAAGTATGCTAACACAGTTTCAGAAGGAACTATGGAGCAGATTTTCGATCCCACTGGTGCGCCTGGACTCGACGGGTATCCATCGCGTGAGGGAGCAGCTACCCGCGGGACACAATCCATTTCATCATTTTGATCGTGCAATTATTTCGATTGACACGCTCAAGAATGCAACGACCTGGAGACCGTTTCTGGAGAATTCATACTGGGATATCGTCGTTATTGACGAAGTGCAGAATGTGGCAAAAAAGAAAAACCAACGGGTTTCACTCAGACATCGACTTGCAGACATTCTCGCTTCGCGTTGCGATGCGCTCGTTATGCTGAGCGCAACGCCTCACGATGGACAGGCGGAAAGCTTTGCCAGTCTGATTAACATGCTTGATCCGACCGTGATTGCGGATGAAAAGAATTACACCAAGGATGATCTGGACGGAAAAAATCTCCTCGTCCGCCGATTCAAGAAGGATATCCGCGACCAGGCGATATTACTGGATCGTGAGGTTAAGCTAAAGCGGGCAGTCGCCTTCCCCGAGGAGGAAGAGGTATTCTGCATTATCGCTGATACGCGTCACGAACAGCTATCACGGAGAACGGGAGACGGCTGGCTTCTGCGCACTACGATGGAGAAAGCAGTTCTCTCCTCTCCTGCTGCATGCCTGGAGTCAGTGCAGAACCGCATCAAGAAACTTGAAAAGGAAGGAACGGGAGAAGACGATCTATTACCCTGGTATGCGATGCAGGGTGCGCTGCAAAAAGTCAGTGCCCGAGAATTCTCCAAATACCAGCTACTCCTGAAAATACTCAGCGAACTCAACTGGACGGGCAGCGATGCACACGACCGTCTGGTGATCTTCACAGAGCGGATTGCCACACTGACGTTCCTGAAGGAGAACCTGACCCGTGATCTGGGACTTGCAGACGATGCGATTCGTGAATTGCATGGATCCCTTTCGGATGTGGAACAGCAAAAAATCGTTGACGAGTTCGGGCAGGACCAGTCTCCGGTGCGCCTTCTCATCTCCACGGATGTAGGGTCGGAGGGGATCAACCTGCATTATCACTGCAGACGGCTGATTCATTTTGACATCCCGTGGTCCCTGATGCGATTCCAGCAGCGGAACGGCCGCATTGACCGCTATGGCCAGGAACGCAGGCCGCAAATTTTCTATCTCATAACCGAAAGCGAGAATGAGAAATTCAAAGGGGATGCACGGGTGTTGGAACTGTTGATCGAAAAAGAAAAGCAGGCGGAGGAGAACCTTGGTGACCCAGCTATGCTGATGCGTGTTTTTCAGATCGAGGAAGAGGAAAACCTAATGGGACAAGCGATTGAGCTAGGACTATCCGTTGAAGAAGCAGAGCATTACATCACTGCCCGAAGCCGTGAACAGGAGGAGAACCCGCAGCTTGATCCCTTAGCTGCCCTTTTGAATTCTACACGTCCGACTGCGGCTACTGGCGATGTCACAGAAGACTTGTCTTCACTGTTTGAAACGGATTATGCCTACGCTAAGGCCGCCCTGAATCATATCCAAGGAAATTGGGCCAAACGAATTGATGCCAAACTGAGTGTTTCCTACACAGACGAGAAACAGCGTATTGTCGTGGTCCCTCAAAATGAGCAGGGGCGCACCGCTCTGAAGAGTGTGGTAAATCAGTTACCTATCTCTGTTCGCCCAAAAGATAGTCGCTTTGTATTCTCATCAAATCCACAGGCTATGAAGGAGTCCATCCGAAAATGCCGCGCCCAGGACAATACCTGGCCTGAATTGCAATTCCTGTGGCCTGTCCATCCATTCATGGAATGGATGACAGACAAGATCCGGATGTCTTTCAATCGTCTGGAAGCCCCTGCCATCTGGCTTTCCGGCATGCTCCCCGGAACGTTTTCGTATTTGATCACCGTTCTCTGGCCCAACCAGAAAGGTGTGACAATATTTCAGCGGTGGTACCTTGTGACAGGGAATGCCGGGGGAGGCTTTGAAGTCAGTCTTTTCGAGGAATCTGATATCTACCATAAACTCCGATCCAGTCGTCTCCCCAACAAAGGGCAGGCCTCTAATCTGTTGGATATAGCACAGAAACGCGTGCCCCAGGCTGTGACGAAAGCGAAAGAATATGCCCTTTACGATCAAGGCAGATTCAAGACCAGTCTGGATGCCACGCTGAACCAACACCTGGCGAGTCTCAGAGAGCTTAAAGAGCGTCAGGAAGCCCATATTGAAAATCGATACCAACCCGGCAAAGGGATAGAGCACATGGAGCTTGGCCGCAAACAGAAAGAGTTAGATCAAGTCGGTGACAAATTTGATGAATTCCAAAATTGGATCAAAAATTCAATGACCATGGAAAAAGATCCCTACGTACACATTGCTGCAGTAATCCTGGCAACTCATGGAATTTGATTACACGGGGCTAGTCAATCAGAACGAGTTCTATCCTGATCACTACTGGCATGCGATGTTGCCGGAGAAAGTAAAGGAGTTTGAGAAGAAGTGGAAAGCCAACGCGTTTGAGAAAACACTAGGAGATCCTGATCTCCGCCCGTGGATTGAACTCAAGAGACAGGTCGCAGAATATTTGAAGGCAGGCAAACAGTTTGCTGCTGCAGGTGCAGAAGAGCGGGTCCTGATCCAGCGGAGGTTTGTATCCAGACTGCTTCAGATTCTGGGCTACAGGAGGAGTCTGGGTCACGTTGAGGTGGATCGGAACCTCCATCTGCCGGTACTTGGACAGTTTGAATCATTCAACACGCCTTACCTGTGGGTGGTGGAGGCGGTGGACCTTGAGAAAATTGGGGGGGCAATTTCTAGCCCGTGTGCCCCATGATGCGGATCCTGATAGTGAGTCGTTTCAGCGCCTGATTGACAAGGGGTTCTTCATTGATGCCCCGCCACGATGGATCCTGCTCACCGGACTCCAGACATGGATCCTCCTGGAACGAGATAAGTGGGGAGCCGGGCGCATGCTGCGCTTCAACTGGGAAGAGCTCTACAACCAGTTGCCGAAGATTGACACCTGGAAGCTAGTCACGATGCTGCTCTACAAGCCGGCGCTGTGCCCGGACGCAGGCCGCTCCTACCAGGAAGAGCTGCAGGAGCACGCCATCCAGCATGCCACCGGCGTATCCGGAAGTCTCAAGTACGCACTTCGGGAATCAATTGAGATTCTAGGGAATGAGTATCTGTCAGATCGGAAACGAAGAGGGCGGCCCATTGCAAATGACACGGATCTGGCGGAACGCTTGACCTTGGAATGCCTGTACTACATGTACCGGCTGCTTTTTCTCTTTAACGTGGAAGCACGGAAGGACCTTGGATACCTGCCGATGGATGCGACAGTGTACCGCAACGGGTACAGTCTGGAAAAACTGCGGGATCTAGAGATGGTCTGCCTGCGTGAGAACGGGAGCGCAGAAGGAAGCTTTTTTCATGAGTCGGTCAAGATGCTCTTTGAGCTCGTCTACCAAGGATGCAATGATAAGCCCGGCGTGCAGCAGGAGATTTTGCAGGGAGGCGTACGCTCGTTCGAAATCTCTCCACTGGAATGCGACCTGTTTGATCCAGACAAAACACCGCTCCTGAACTCCATCACGGTGCGCAATCGAAGCTGGCAGAGGATCATCAAGTTGATGTCCCTGGGCCATGAGGACTTTCACAAAAAACAAAAAAAGAGGTGGCGGGGCCCTGGAAGAATTTCGTATCGCCATTTGAGTGTGAACCACCTGGGATCGGTCTACGAGGCGCTCCTGAGTTACCGGGGATTTATTGCACAGGAACATCTCTATGAAGTACGCGAAGCCAAATCCTCCCCTAACATGCTGGATCCAGCCTATTTTGTCAATCGCGAAGCGCTGGAGACGCATTACAAAGACCTGGATGAGCGGGTAACCAATTCGGATGGAACACTGCGCGAGCATCCCAAGGGTAAATTCATCTACCGTCTTACCGGGCGTGCCAGGGAAGAATCGGCATCCTATTACACGCCAGAGAGCCTGACCAAATGTGTTACAGAGTTCGCACTCAAAGAGGTAATCGCAGATAAATCGGCCGATGAGATTCTGTGGATCACGGTATGTGAGCCGGCCATGGGATCGGCGGCGTTCCTGAACGAAGCGGTATCCCAGTTGGCCGAAGCCTATCTGACACAGAAGGCGCGGGAGTTGGGCGAGGTGCTGAATACAGAGCGCTGGAACGCGGAGTTGCAGCGTGTAAAAATGTACCTTGCCGACAACAATGTATACGGTGTGGACCTGAATCCGGTGGCGGTGGAACTGGGTGGAATCTCTCTCTGGCTCAACACACTGATCCCGGGCGGATTTGTGCCCTGGTTCGGGGATCAACTCAAATGTGGCAACTCTCTGGTCGGGGCCTGGCGGCGGGTCTACAAGAAAAAAGAACTTGCACAGGGGAAGTGGTGGAATCAGGTGCCGGAAGACTTACCCCTTTCGCGGAATCGACCACAGGACGCGATCTATCATTTTCTAGTCGGGGATGCCGGGATGGCCCAGTACAAACACAAGGTGGTACGGCAAATGGCAAGAGATGAATTGAAGCACATCACCGAATGGCGCAGACACTTTACCGCAAAACATCTCGAGTCGGAAATCAACCAATTATTGCGGTTCTCTTCTGTGATTGACCGCCTCTGGCAGGAGCATGTGCGGGATCTGATCCGGCTGGGAGCAGAGACCACGGACACTTTCAATGTTTATCCTGAGTCATCCGATGCAAAGGCAGTCCGCTCGTCTACCCGGGATAAGGAAAAAGCCCAGGAACGGATTCTGAATCCGAAGCACGGAAATGCGAGTGCATACCAGCGGCTGAAGCTGGTAATGGATTACTGGTGTGCTCTCTGGTACTGGCCGGTGGATCAGTCTCGTCTTTTGCCTACGCGGGCAGAATATCTGAGTGATCTCTCTCAACTGCTTGCCGGCAAGGAAGAGGTGGAGAGTTATTATCTCTATGCCCCTCCAGATGACACGAAGCGGGATTTGCTGGGGTTCGTTGATCTGAACTCTCTGATCGAACGTCAGCCGCGACTCAGATTAGTGCAGGAAGTTGCAAAGCAGTACCGGTTTCATCACTGGGAGCTGGAGTATGCGGATCAATTCAAGGAGAAGGGAGGGTTTGATGTTGTGCTGGGTAATCCACCCTGGCGAAGACCGAATTTTGTTGAGAAATATGTGATTGGAGATAGGGAGCCCCGCTTTGTGACGAGGAAACTGAGCGCGTCCAAGACATCGGAGCTGCGGGGCGTATGGCTGGACAAGCCGAGACACCGGAAGCATTATATCCGGGCCTATGAAGCCGTGGGAGGACAACTGGCGTTCCTGAATGCAGCGCAGAATTATCCTCTCTTGAAAGGACTGCAAACGAACCTCTACAAGGCATTCCTGTGTGCTTCGTGGAAAATCAGTACCGGTGCGGTAGGACTTCTGCACCCGGATTCGGTCTACGATGAAGCCAGGGGGCAGGAGCTGCGGGAAGCGCTTTATCCAAGGCTGCGCTCGCGATTGCAGTTTGAAAATGTGCTGGGTTTGTTTGAAGGAGTTCCCCCAGTCGTGAAATTCAGCATCAACATCTATGGGCAGCGGAGGGAAGAGGTTAATTTTGTTTCCATGGCCAACCTGTACTCTTCGCTGACCGCGATCAAGTCACTGAAGCACGACGGGCTTGGGCCGGTGCCCGGCATCAAGACCAAAGACAACAAATGGGAATTGACGGAGCACCGGGACCGGGTGATTCCGACCACAGAGGAAAACCTCAGAACGTATGCCGCCCTCTATGATGCGCCGGGTACCACGCCCCTACAGGCGCGGCTGCCTCTGGTTCATGCTCGGCAGTTGGCAAGCGCCCTACGCAAACTGGCTCGCGTGCCCAGGCGGATGCGGGACCTAGGAGATGCTTTCAAGTTCACGCGAATGTGGGAAGAGGCCGGGGGCGAAAAGGATGGAACGATCCGGCGTAAGGTGCGCTTTGCAGAAGACACAAAAGAGTGGATCCTATCCGGGCCGCACATTTTTGCTGGCACTCCCTTTTTCCAGACGCCAAATGCAGAATGCAAATCCAAGGGAGATTATTCAAGGCTAGATCTGACCGCCCTCCCCGAGACCTACCTTCCACGAACGAATTATGTGGCCGCCTGCAGTGAATGCGTATTTATCCAACGCACACCGGAGACGCCATGGGGGACGCTCATGACTGAGGAATTCCGGGTGGCGATTCGGAAAATGCTTAACCTTGGTATGGATCGCACGCTACTTCCAGCCCTGATACCGCCGGGTGTAGGTCACATTGATGCCATTGTTTCCGTGGCTATACTGCAGAGTAATGATCTAGTCAATGCACTTTACACACTCCTCTCCATCGTTACAGATGCTGCGACAAAAATCGGGGGAAGACCAAATTTCCGACTAGACTTTTTTGCTGCACTTCCACTCACCCCAGCGTCACCAACAGCTACCGCGCGCGTCCTGGGACTTTCCTGCCTTAGCACCGACTACAGTTCAATCTGGAGGACGCTCCGCAAAGAACCTCTCTCCTGGTCCAAGCATGATTCCCGGCTGAATCCAGATTGGTTTGACGGATTGCAAGCTCCCTGGTCCTGGGACAGCCCGCTCCGCACCGATTACGCGCGTAGGCAGGCTCTCCTGGAAATCGATGTGCTACACGCACTGGATCTCGGACTAACGCTGGAAGAACTCCTGACCCTTTACCGGATCCAGTTCTTCAGACTTCAGTCCTATGAGAACGATACCTGGTATGATACCAAGGGACGTATTGTATTCTCAAAGAAAAATGGAGAGAGCCCCGTCCGCCGAAAACAAACCAACAAGAAAGCCACATTCGGCCTCCATACGCCCACAGGGTCCAAAACCAACATCGCGCTAGGCTGGAACGATATCAAGGACCTCAAAGAAGGAATTGTCACCTACACCTTTATGGATGACACGCTCCCCGGTGGTCCGGTGGAGCGAACTATAGAGTTTCACGCTCCTTTTGACAAGTGCGACCGCGAAGAAGACTATCGTGAAGCATGGGCCTTTTTTGAACAAGCCAAAGCGGAGAATAAACTATGATCCCTTCCATCGTCGCACGGGAAGTCCGTAAAACTATCGAAGACTTCCTACAGACACGCTACAGGATTTCGACCCCGTCCCTTGCACGGGCCGTCCGGGAATTCATTTACGGTGGAGAAGCCTTCCAGGGAAACTATCTGTCATTCCAGCTCCCGTTTGAAAAAGGCTTAAACACCGGCGAGCCCTTCCCAGACATTCCCTTGGGCTTTAATCCATATCTGCACCAGGAACGCGCATTTGAGCGCTTAACTGCAAATCCACCGAAGCCTACCATTATAGCAACCGGTACAGGTTCGGGAAAGACCGAAGCATTTCTCTATCCAATCCTGGATTATTGCCGACAGGTTGCCGATGAACCCGGGATAAAAGCGATCCTGATCTATCCGATGAACGCGCTCGCTACAGATCAGGCCAAACGGCTAGCGGAAATCATTTGCAACAATCCCAGCCTGAAAGAAAAAATCACAGCTGGTCTCTACATCGGGGGAGCGACCCCAAGAGGCCGGATGACCGAGTCAAACATTATTTCTAACCGGCACAAGCTACGCGAATCTCCACCGGACCTGCTGCTGACAAACTACAAGATGCTGGATTACCTTCTGATCCGGCCGAACGATGCAAGACTTTGGGAGAGGAACCGTGCCTGCACTTTGCGCTACATTGTGGTGGATGAACTCCATGTCTTTGACGGCGCACAGGGAACGGACCTTGCCTGCCTGCTACGGAGACTTAAAGCACGCCTCCAAGCCAAGGATCTGTGTCCGATTGGAACGTCTGCAACACTTGGGAGCGGCTCCAGCGATAAGTTGCTTGACTACGCTGAGAAGATCTTTGATACAGAATTCGATGACGATGCGTTGATTACCGAAGCACGTCTGGATCCGCGCGATTTTCTGATGGAGTCGCCGAGCACATGGATTCACTTTCCAGATACTCGGGAACTATCTACTCCAGATCAATTCGATTCCATTGCGGGCTATATCCAAACGCAATACAAGGCTTGGTTTGGAGACGAGATCTCCATAGATGGACTCGCTACGGATGAATGGAGAAAAGAACTCGGGGCAAAACTCCGAGAACATGTGGCATTTCAAAATCTGATCCGGGTTGTTGCTCAAAAAGCCTTGGCAAGTGAGTCCGAATATGAGAAACTGGCTCTCCCAGTCGGATCAGGAACGCAGAGAATCGTAGATAGGCCCCAACTGCTGGAAAGCCTTCTGTCCTTGATCAGTTACGCGCTTGATCCGAAGGATCTGCATAAACCCAGACCTCTACTTGAATTACGAGTCCAGTTCTGGATGCGTGAACTGAAGCGAATGGTCGTTTCCGTTGAAGAGAATCCTAGACTGGTCTGGGACTCTGATCTAGCTGGACAAACCCCGCCCCATCATCTACCATTGGCCTCGTGCATCAAGTGTGGAACAGCAGGGTGGATGGCAGCCCACGTTGCAGACGATGACCCATTAATCTCAGACCTGGACCAGATCTATGGTACGTACTTCGGTCGTAAATCGGAAGCCAAACTGAAAGTCATTTACCCTTATGCGGATTCATCACTTACGGAGCAAGGGCGGCTCTGCCAGGAATGCCTCAAGATCTTTAGTCCACGCACAGTTCGATGCGATGAATGCGAGAATGGAGGAACGTTGATCAAGGTTCATGTTCCCTCCCTGAAAATAGACCGGAGGCGTGGTAAACCTGAATGCCCGCATTGCGGCGAATCAAATCAGCCCGGCATTTTCGGGGCTGGGGGAATCACCCTTTTGTCCGCTGCGCTGGGTCAGACATTTGCATCCCGATACAATGATGATAGGAAAGTCCTGACCTTCTCCGACTCAGTTCAGGATGCCGCCCATCGTGCAGGCTACTTTGAAGCGCGTACTTACACATTTAGTGTTCGAACCGCACTCCTGCAATACCTGGAAACAGTTGGTGGAGATCGGGGCATCAGAACGATTGCGGACGGACTCGTGCAATCGCAACTCAAGAAACTGGGGCGTGAAGATTTTGTGGGCACCTTCATTGCTCCAAACATGATCTGGATGGATGACTATGAGACCTTAGTCAAAAAAGGAGATCTGCCGAAAGGGTCTCAATTGCCATCCATGGTGGCAAAACGCCTGAAATGGGAAGTCTATTTAAACCTTGGACTCCGTGCCCGGCGCGGGAGAACTCTGGAAAAGACGCTCTCCGCTGCAGTATCACTGGATCAGGACTTATTAGATGACTGGATTGAGCGGGCGCTGCCCGACATAAAAGCAAGGTATGAGGGCCTCCAAGATGTTGATCAGCCGGCATTCAAACAGTTTTTAGCGGGTCTCATTTATCGCCTGCGAACTTGCGGTGGAATTGTGCACGACAAATTCTTTGATGAGTATATCCGAAGTCTTGGTAGAAACAAACGCTGTATCACCGAGAAACACTTGTCCTGGATGCCCCGATATAAGCCCAATGGTCCGTATCATGGGTTTTTGTCCTCTGGAGCAGCACAAAATTTCCTCCCTCTGACAGGATCTAGGAGTAACTCATGGGTTCAGGGATGGGCCCATAAGTGCTTTCTTGAAGGTCAAATGACTCCCTCAGGGTTTGAGGCTGCGCTCAGGGAAATTGTTAACGCTGCTCCCTCTGATCTTCTGAAACAGTACACGGCCAATCGGTACTCGGTCTGGGGGATTGAGCCGGACGCACTCAAAGTCACGACACAAGTACGTCCCTTGACCTGCGCAACGTGCCACTACGAGGTCAGTATCCCTAAACAAGATGAAGAAATCTGGCAGGGTATGCCCTGCCTGATGCACCGGTGCACAGGACAATTCCAGTTGATAGATGACCGCGAAATTGATTACTACAAAGCACTCTATAGATCTGGGGATGTACGTCGGTTCGTTCCCAAAGAGCATACTGCACTTCTGACTCCCGAGGACCGGGAGAACGTTGAAAAGACGTTTATGCGAGATGATCAACGTCCGTGGGATCCAAACATCGTCTCCTGTACTCCAACACTGGAACTCGGGATTGATATTGGAGATCTGTCCACTGTATTTCTGTGCAGTGTTCCCCCCGCACAGGCTAATTATGTCCAGAGAATCGGGCGGGCCGGCCGAAAAAATGGGAATTCGTTTGGGTTCACGGTAGCAACGAACAAGCCTCACGATCTTTATTTCTTTGCTGATCCTGGCAAAATGATCAGCGACGAAGTGCAGGTACCCGGTGTATTTTTGAAAGCACCCGCGGTACTGCAGCGCCAAATGGCAGCCTACAGTATGGATATGTGGGTTGCCCACACGAAGCAGGCCGATGTTCCCAACCAATTACGAAACGTTCTCGGTGCATTAATAGATGGTGATACAAAAAGATTTCCCTTCAACTGGCTCGGCTATGTGGACACACATTCGGGGAAACTGGCCAAGGGTTTTCAGGAGTTGTTTCCGAATCTGAAAGATTTGAACATACTCCAGTCCGCAACTCACTTCTTCAGTCCGCAGGGGACATCACACGCACAGCTTCGCCAAATTGTGCTCAATGCACTCCAGAAGAAATATGAAAGCCGGAAACAACTCAATAATCGCATTCGACGTCTCCAACGGAGAATCATTGCGCTTGACGATAAACCGAGAGATGAGAACTATGAAACTGAGCGCAAAAATCTGAAGGATCACCTGAGGGGACTTAGGCACATGCGATACAGTATCGGTGAGACCAGTGTGTTTAATTTTCTCTCGGATGAAGGCATCCTCCCGAACTACGCCTTCCCACAAAGCGGCGCTCAGTTGTTCTCAACGGTACTGCCGGACAGAAACAAAGAGACCGTATCCCCCATAACCGAAACGTTTGACCGACCCGGCCATCAGGCTATACGGGAGTTCGCACCTGGAAATTATTTCTATGCGAATGGGAAGAAGGTGCGCATCAGCGGGATACGGTTTGACAATGATGACGTACAGCCATGGCGATTCTGTCCTGACTGTTCCTGGTATGAACTGGACTCAGAAGAAGTCACCCGAAGATGTCCCAAGTGTCAATGTGACTCATGGGGGGATGTCGGACAGGTTCTGAAAATGGTCCGTCTTTCCGAAGTCAGATCTACTTCCTTTGAACGTGACAGCCGCATTGATGACCGCCATGAAGAGCGGCAACGTGAACCGTTTATTGTCTATACTCACGCGAAATTTGAAGAACAGGATGTGAAAATTTCTTATCAGTCCAGGCACGCCGACGTGCCGTTTGGATTTGAGTTCATTCATCGTACGCGATTCACATTCGTCAACCATGGCCAGAAATCCCCTGATGCTCCTCCGATCTTCACTGCCGGAAAGGAAGAGGCCATAGGGGGCTTTGATATTTGTACTGCTTGCGGCAAAGCTAAATTGCCAGATGGAAAACAGTCCGACCACGAATATTACTGCAGGTATCGGGGCAAGGATGAGGATCCGCGGATTGCCCTGTCTCTGTATCACGAATTTGAATCTGAGTCCATCCGCATCCTCTTACCTATAGCCGAGCACACAGGAATCAGACAACATGCCGAGTCATTCTGTGCAGCCCTTTTAATGGGTCTAAAAATACACTATCAGGGGCAGGTGAATCACCTTCAGACCATCATTCAGGATGCCCCGATACCTAATGAGCAGGTTCGACGCACGTTCATCTACCTTTATGATACGGTGCCCGGCGGCACAGGATATCTGAAAGATCTGCTTACAGACAAGGCGCTCATTCAGGACATTCTTGAACCTGCACTGAAGAAATTGCAAAAGTGTGACTGCCAACATGACAAAACGAAGGACGGATGCTACAAGTGTCTGTTTGCGTACCGTAATTCGTTCACTCGGGGAGCGATTTCCAGACTAACCGCCATCAATATTCTGGAAGACATCGTAGACAAGGGAGAGGGACTGGAGGAAATTAGGAGCATTGAGGATATTGATGTCCACAGGCTCGTCGAAAGTACGCTGGAAGCAGCATTCCTGAGCCATCTCAACGAATGGAAGCTGGCAAGCCGAGTCACACAGCACCATGGCACGAACAGGTTTTACCAACTCAAAATTGGACCGCGGACATGGGACATCGAATGTCAGGTTTCCTTGAATGAGTCTGTCGGTGTGAAAAAAACATCCAGGCCTGATTTTCTGCTCACCCCAGATCAGGAAGCCAACTGCCTCCCTATTGCTGTCTTCATGGATGGCTTCGCGTACCACCAGGACCGGTTGGCCGACGATACGCTGAAACGAATGGCGATCCTCATGTCTGGACGCTATCATGTCTGGTCTCTGACCTGGGATGACCTGCAGATGGAAAACACCGGAGAAATTACCGATTTCTTTCCACTTGATTCCCGGCGAAATTCGTTTACCCACTTCGATAATTTCATCCGAAATCTTGAGTTAGAACCGGGTGGACTGGAATTACAGAAACGTGCACGATCCAAGGGCAGTTTTGATCTTCTAAAAGCGTATCTGACGGACCCCGATCCGGAAAAATGGCGGGCGTTAGCCTACTGTCATGGTGTGCTCAATGTAACGGAAATCAGTTCCCCGGAAAGCCTGAGGAGCAGTGTCCCTGACTGGTTCATGGATGACCACTTTCTGCGGCCAAACTCTAATACCGGAGCATTCTGGACATGTAATGAACATGAACCGCACAGGGGTTGCGTAGCTGTCAATCTTGTAAATAATGGATCGGTTGACCCGACAATGCTCCGGGCTTTCGTCTATCTCGACGACAGCGCATATTCGGAGCCGTCATTCAAACCTGTGTGGAATGGGTTCCTTCGCGCAATGAATCTGTTTCAGTTTCTTGATCCTCAGACTGGATTCTTCTGCGCTTCGGGACTCCGTGACCGTGAATATTACGATCTCCTGAGTATTGGGGAACCCCTTCCCGTTATGCCTCACGCATGGAGAATCGCCCTTGGCGAATCTTCCGGGGAGTCATACCAGCCGATTCTTCGCCGCTTGGCCGACAAGGAGGCTCCGGCGCCTGAGATAGGTTTTGATGTCACCGATTTCAAGAATCAAATCCTGACGACTGCCGAAGTGGCGTGGCCCAGTCAAAAGGTAGCACTCTTCTATAGCGAGTGCTGGGAAGATCACTCAGAGTGTGAGCGGGAGGGATGGAAATGCCTGCAGCTGGATGAGCTTACTCCTGAGGACGCCCCCAGAATTCTGAAGCTGCTGGAAGCATGAAAGTTGATCTCAGACAAACACGTTCTGAACAGCAATTGACAGGCTTCCCCACGTGCAGAAATCCATAGTGATCAAATTCATCAGACAGTAGACGCAATCACGGTGTATCTCGACGCGTTTTGTAAAAATCCCTGGCAGGTCAGGTTAAGAAAATTGCAGCCGAAAGGATTGCCGTCGCGAAACCAATTTCCCAGATCAGCACAATTAATTTCATGTTCATAGCATCCAGCTTAGCCTCCAGTGCGGCTGACTGAGCATCCAGTTTAGCTTCCAGTATAGCGCTCAAGGCGGCATTCATGTTATCCAGCTTAGCGCCGAATTGGGCAATCAAGTTTGCCGAGGCCATGTTTTCAAAGAGCTCAGTGCCCAGAGATTCCTAATCTGATCGGTGATCAACTCTCTACCGTCATGTACACATCTATATATACACCAAGATGACTCAACACCTCTCGTTTGAATGGGGGAGTGTTACCGTCTAGACGCAATCCAGAGGTGCTCTGACATGTTTTATAAAACTCTGAGGCGGATCAGGTGAAGAAAATGGCAGCCGAAAGGATTGCCGTCGCGAAACCAATAGCCCAGATGAGCACATTGTATTTCGTGTTCATAGCATCCAGTTTAGCGTTCAAGGCGACATTCATGTTATCCAGCTTGGCGCCGAATTGGGCAATTATGTTCGCAGAGGCCATGTTTTCAAAGAGTTCAGCGTCCAGAGATTCATGATTTTATCGGTGATCAAGTCTCTTCCGTTATGTACGCATCTGTATATGCACACCAAGATAACTCAACTCCTCTCGTCTGAATGGGGGAAATAGTACCGTCCAGACGCAATCCCGAGGTGCTCTGACACGTTTTTGCAACTCCGAGGCAGGTCAGGTAAAGAAAATGGCAGCCGAAAGTATTGCCGTCGCAAAACCAATAGCCCAGATGAGCACATTGTATTTCGTGTTCATAGCATCCAGTTTAGCATCCAAGGCGGCTGACTGACCATCCAGTTTGGCATCCAGTTTAGCATTCATGCTATCCAGCTTGGCGCCGAATTGGGCAATTATGTTCGCAGAGGCCATGTTTTCAAAGAGTTCAGTGAGTTCATTTGCTTCATCAGCAGTGAGCTTCTTCTTGCGAAGCAGCATAGAAGCCCGTGTGAATGTGCCCGTGTAGTTGGGGTTAATTTCTTCTGACATGATGGGTTGGACCAGTTCAGTGTTTAACGGTTCCCAGTTGATCGGTGATTCAGTTATCTACTTTCACGTCAGCATATCAAAAAATCTGATCTCTCAGTGTTTCACATCCACATTTTGGGAGGCCGCTCTCCGTACGCGGGTTGGTTCGTCTATATACTATGTTCCCCACGGAATGAACGGATTGCATTAGATTTGCGTGGCCAAGCCATTGCTAACCTGATGTATACGCCGATTCGCTCTCGAAGTATATGAAATAGTTCTTAAGTGATCCAATTGCTGTGCGCAAACCTGTATCCGAAGCCAACTGCGTTGATTGAAGTGAACTTTATTCGCTTTCGGGCTCTCGAGCAGCCTTATCAGCCATTCTCAGAACGGAACTTCACTTGGAACATCACACTTTGGCGAGGCTTGTGGAACAGCCGAACTCATTCCGCGGGAGCGGCAATAAGCTCAAATGTGACTGTTAGCTCATCCCCCGTCCGATACGCGCCAAACATCAGGGAGGGAGGCTTGAGATCGTAATCACTCATCAAAAGCGCATGACTCCCGCTGAAATGAACACGACCATCTTCCTGTGTAGTCCCCTCAATCGAAATCACGATTTCTTTGGTTACCTCCGCAATGGTAAGATTACCGGTCGAATTGAGCGTGAACGTGTCGTCTCCCGTCATCGTGAAATCAGATACTGACACGAGTTCATACACGATCTCTGCATGCTGATCGGCCTTGAGTGCTCCATGCATACCACGGTCCATGATGGGACTTTTTCTGCTTTTCATCATCTTGGAAGGTATCACCAAACGGACGGAGTCAACACGCCCTTCCTCATTCATACTCAACATACCATCAATCTGTGTGGCATAGACGCGCCATTCCGGTGTCTGATTTGACGTGCCATCCACATACATTTCACTTTCCGGAGCAACTACGTATTCCGTAGTCTGCGCATATACCGGTGCGACAAGTACGAGAACCAGAACAAATACGTGCAGGAGTAGCTTGAATTTTAATGAAGGCATAACAACAAAATGGCTTGGTGGTATGGATTTTAGGTCAAAATAGTTCAAAAGTTTCAACAGACCGAGCAACAGCGATCAAAAACACACTGCTTCGTCCGGCCGAATACCAGATAGTAATCAAGTATCAAGGCAGTCGGCCCGTCGAAACTCAAATTATTGCTTGACAAAACCCGCACCCTGCCCTGAATCTTATGCGATATGTGCAGTGTACCTAATAATCGGACTTGTTGCCGTATTTCGTTGTTTTCCTTATATTGCGGGGTTGCTTGTTCCAATAACAGCGGTTCAAGCGCCTTCGGAAACGCTTCCGTACTTGTTGCTCACAACTCAATCATTCAGACTAATGCTAAACAAGCAAAACTCCCGTCGCGACTTTCTCAAAAAATCTGCTGCCGGCACTGCCGCGATCATGGCTGGCATACATGGTGCAAAGACCGGACATGCAAAAGCACCAGCAACCGGAGCAGTACTGGGAGCCAATGACACCGTCGTATGCGGGTTTATTGGTGTAGGCGGACAGGGATTTAATGCACACCTCCTCAACGTTACCAACCCAACCAACAACGGCAGGCCCCGACATAACGTACAGCTTAATGCTGCTGGTGCAGCGGCCTGTGACCTGTTCTCCAAACGTCGTGATCAAGCTCACGCAGCACTGGAAGCCGCCCGCCAGGAGGCTGGCCGTGAAGCGGCAGTTGAGGTCCATGAAGACTATCGGGCTATCCTGGATAACCCGGACATTGATGCCATATTCATTGGTACAGTTGACCACTGGCACACACAGATCGCTGTGGATGCACTAGACGCCGGAAAGCATGTCTATTGCGAAAAGCCAATGACCCGCTATTTCCATGAGGGGTTCCAGATTTACGACAAGGTCAAGGAAACTGGAAAGAAGTTCCAGGTCGGATCACAATTCTGTACACAGGGCAAATGGCATGCAGCTGCCGAGTTAATTCGTGCAGGCCGCATCGGCCCGCTGGTGCTCGCACAAGATTCCTATTGCCGCAATACACCCATCGGCGAATGGAATTATTATCGACTGGAGCCGGAGCTGGAGCCCGGAAAAACGATTAACTGGGAAAAATGGCTTGGACCGGTGTCTGCCCGTGACTTCAACGCGCAACACTATCATCGCTGGCGTAAGTACTACCCGTACTGTGCAGGGATTCTAGGAGATCTTTTGGCACACCGGATTCACCCGCTCCTGATCGCAACAGGTGCTCCCGAATTTCCGAAGCGTGTATGCTCCGTTGGCAACAAGGTAATTGGTGATTCAATACTAGGAGCAGAAGACCGCGATGTAACGGACAACTGCCAACTCCTGACCGAATTCCCGAGCGGCTTGTGTATGGTCATTACTGGCAGCAGTGTTAATGAACAGGGGCTCGGACAGGTTATCCGGGGCAATGAAGGAACGCTGTACTTCAGTGGTGAGAGTCTAGAGCTTCGCCCAGAGCGTCCTTTTGCTGATTTGGTGGACGGTGAGCAGATGGACAACCTCCTGCCAGGCGCAGATGTTCCTGCTCATATTCATGATTTCTTCACGGCGATTCGTGACGATGGCCAGACGAATGGAAACATTGATGTTGCCATCCGCGCACAGACGATCATCTCAATGGCAGAAATGAGTGAGCGTATGGGCGAGATGCTCTACTTCAATGAAGAAGATCGCTCCTTGCATACCGGCAGCGGCAAGAAGGTAGAGCCAATCACATACGCCACGGAAACTCATTGAGGCAAATAAGCTGAAGGACATGGGAGGACGATAGGCTATCTATCTTCCTCCCTCTGCTTATTTTCAGTCCGGAGGTTGCCATGCAAACCGTTCGAATGGCACTAAATGCCATGGCTACGCGGTTTGAACTCCTGCTCCATGGGGACGATGCGATCATGTTGCGCGGAGCAGGGGAAGAGGCTCTAGCAGAGATAAAACGGCTGGAACAACAACTGAGTTTCTATGACCCAACCAGTGAAATCAGCCAAGTAAACGCCAACGCTTCAAAGGAACCCGTACGGGTAACTCCCGGGCTTTACTCGCTTCTCAGAAAGGCCGCGGACATCCATGACGAGACGCATGGTGCTTTTGATGTGACCGTGGGCCCGCTCATGCGTTGTTGGGGATTTGTTCGCGGTCGGGGCACGTGGCCCGATGAGCATGCGAGAAAAGAAGCCTTGACTAAAACGGGGATGGACAAGGTCGTGTTAGACGATGGAGAACGAACTGTCGCCTTCACGCAACCAGGTATGGCGCTGGATCTTGGCGCGATCGGAAAAGGATTTGCCATAGAAGAAGCCGGAATGTTTTTGCGGGAGTGTGGCATATCTTCCGCACTGTTACACGGAGGGACAAGTACTATGATGGCCATCGGAACACCCCCCCACAATGAAGACGGTTGGCCAATAGGCATATCCGATCCGCAGGACGACTCGCGAATGCTGACTTCGACATCAATCCGGGATGAAGCCTTGGCAGTCTCGGCCCCCAAGGGTAAAGCATTCCAAAAAGATGGTAAGGCATGGGGACATGTGATTGACCCCCGGAAAGGCTATCCCGTTCAAGGTGCAGCCTTGTCCGCGGTTGCACATTCTTCTGCAACGATCTGTGATGCGATTTCCACCGCATTACTCGCTATGAGACGGACAGAAAGCAAACAGATTCAACAAAAATTTCAAGGTATGCGTACATTGTGTGCATACCACGATACAGGTGTGACAGATCTTGTTTCCTTGGAATTTGACTTAACAAACCCAACCAATCAGTAATGACCAAGCACACAGTCAGCAGACGGGCTTTCCTGATGGGCAGTGCAGCACTCAGCGGAGCAGGCCTAGTTCGCGCAGCCAACATCAAAACAAGATCATGGCCCGGCAATCGTAACGACGTTCGCTGCGGAATTATCGGGTATGGTCCTCAGGGACGTGAAATTACAGCCACACTTGCTCGCGTACCCGGCGCCCAGGTTGCAGCTATTTGTGACACGTATGCCCCGATGCTGCGCCGTGCACAACGGGATGCGCCTGAGGCAACTCGACACGAAGATTACCGTGAGGTCTTGGACAACCCGGATATTCAAGCCATTATTGTTGCAACACCTACACACCTGCATCGCGATATCGTACTTGACGCACTGCAAGCGGGCAAGAATGTGTACTGTGAAGCTCCTATAGCATCTTCCATTGACGATGCCAAAGCGATTGCACGCGCTGCGCGCAATGCAACCGGGCAAATTTTTCAGGTTGGGCAGACTTACCGCTCTAACCCTCAGCACCGTTCGGTATTTCAGTTTATGCGCAGTGGTGCCATTGGTAAGCCTGCCATGGCGCGAGGACAGTGGCACGCCAAGGAAAGTTGGCGACGGGCGTCTCCTAACGCCGACCGCGTACGCGAACTCAACTGGCGTCTGGATCCAGCCGTAACTACTGGATTGATTGGTGAAGCCGCATTACTCCAGATGGACGTAGCATACTGGGTGCTCGGAGAACTGCCTACTTCCGTTCACGGTTTTGGCCAGATTATGGCCTGGGATGACGGTCGGGAGGTTCCAGATACGATTCAGGCCATTTTTGAATTCCCCAGTGGCTTGCATATGATATTTGATGCAACCCTAGCCAGCTCCTTTGATGACGCCTATGAGGCCTACTATGGCTCCGATAGCACTATTGTATTTCGCGATCGGGGCAAGGCTTGGATGTTCAAGGAGGTCGATGCTCTAATGCTTGGTTGGGAAGTGTACGCGCGAACGGACCGGTTCTATAAGGAAACAGGGATCGCGCTCCTTGCAAATGCAACCCAGTTAGACGCCCAGAACGTAGACCCCACCGAGGACGATCCAAACGTAGAGACACCACTCTGGTACGCACTGCAGGAATTCATGGACAACCACGCCTTTGGTCCATATCCACCCGCGGCCAACTGGGAACGTGGACTGGAAGCTGCCGCGGTTGCAATTACTGCCAACCAAGCCATTATGGAGCGGGCTCATAGAGATATTGATCCAGCATCCTATACATTGGATTAGCCCGGGTCCATGTTGACCCTGACGGAAAAAGCACTCTTTGCCCTTGCGGTGATCTTCACTGCATACGGCACCGGTTTGGGCTTTTCCGCCATGTTCCGAACCATACGTCAGGGCCAGGCGCCCTCTCTTTCAACAGACTGGCGACGTACGATTCGTGCGCTCTGCACATGGATTGTAATGCGTCCCATCTGGGGTACACGCCGCATTACCGGTGCCATACATGCAGCACTCGCCTGGGGATTCGTACTATACCTCTTGGTCAATGTCGTTGATGTGATCCGTGGTTATGTTTCCGAACCTGTTCTATTTCCAGACTGGATAAACCAGAGCTACCGCCTTGCGGTTGATCTTGCCAGCGGTGCAGTATTGCTGGCCATGGTTTTGCTCCTGCTGCGACGCTTTATGTTTCCTGGACGTCAGGTTCTCTCACAGCGGGAAAATGTCCTCCGTATCAAGAAATCTCGACTCCCCTTCCTCAACCAAACGGTATCGCGTGATTCTCTGATCGTCGGCATATTTATTTTGTGCCATGTGGGCTTCCGGTTGCTTGGTGAATCCGTCGCTATTCAACTGCACGCTCCTGATCCCTGGCAACCCATTGCTTCTGCAATTACTCCAATCTGGGCAGGACTGGGGACAGACACACTAACGATCTGGCATCACTTATGCTGGTGGGTAGCGTTGGGATTGATATTGGCCTTCGCCCCCTATTTCCCGTACACGAAGCATGTGCATTTTATTATGTCGGGCTTCAACTTTGCCACACAGATAGAACGAAAATCGCCCGGTGCACTTGACCCGATTGATTTTGAGAATGAAAATATTGAAGTCTTTGGGGCGTTAAAGCTTGAACAACTTCCGCAATCGGGTATCGCTGACGCATTCGCCTGCATTATGTGTAATCGCTGCCAAGATGTCTGCCCGGCATACGAAACGGGTAAGGAATTGTCGCCCGCAGCCCTCGAAATCAACAAGCGCTACTTCATCAACGAAAACCTGCATGATCTGGCTTCCGGAAAACCACCAGATGCCATGCTTACCGAATATGCCATCACTGAGTCTGCTGTGTGGGCATGTACCGCCTGCGGAGCATGTACAGCGATATGCCCTGTGGCGAACGCTCCGATGCTTGATATCTTGGATATTCGACGTGGATTGGTCCTTATGGAAGATCAGTACCCGGAGGCACTGGAATCAGTTTACCAGGGCATGGAGCGTAACGGCAATCCATGGAATATGGGGGCTGGAGACCGACTGAAGTGGGCTGATGGTCTGACCGTTCCAACTGTTGAACAGCAACCTGACGCCGAAATTTTATGGTGGCTAGGATGCGCCCCTTCATATGACCAACGAGCCCAGGAAACAGCCCGTGCGCTGGTGCGCATACTTGAAGCCGCTGGCGTTCGTTTCTCTGTTCTGGGTAGTAAGGAATGCTGTACTGGAGACTCAGCACGAAGAAGTGGCAACGAGTATCTGTTTTCAGAACTCGCCTCAACCAATATTGCAACGCTGAATTCAGTGAATCCACCCCGTATAATGACCACGTGTCCTCATTGCCTGCACACTCTCGGCAACGAGTATCCTGCCCTGGGCGGACATTTCACCGTGATCCATCACACAGAGCTTCTGTCAGAACTCGCTGAAAACGGACGCCTGCCGACCGATGCCTTTGAAGAAAATGTCACCTTGCACGATCCTTGTTATCTGGGACGGCAGAACGATATCACTGAGGCTCCTCGATCAGCTCTCAAAGAGTCCGGGGCAGTCATAACAGAAATGCCGCGCAACAGAAAACAATCATTTTGCTGTGGCGCCGGAGGTGCACAAATGTGGATGGATGAACCAGTGCCAAGAATCAATGATACGCGCTATGCTGAGGCAACGGCTACGGGCGCCGACACCGTAGCTACTGCGTGTCCATTCTGTCTGACCATGCTTCGCGATGCTGCAGCAAAAACAGAAGACGGCCCGGATGTGAAGGATATTGCAGAAATTGTCGCCGAGCGGCTCACCACGACAGTTAACGTTCGTTCATGATACAGACCAAGTTCTGAAAAACAAAGCGCCTCTCCGGCTCTTCCCAGTCACGGAAAGTCTTACTATGCCAGTGAATGAATATGGCTACGAGCGCATAATAGCGCCCGTTTTATTCCATTGGACCCAGATAGGAGCAACAATATCATCTCAAGTGTATCACTCCCCAGCTAACCAATCCATTAACTAATTGTCTAGACATCGACGTTTTCCACAGATTGATCGGACACGCCAGGCCCCAACCGATAGAATTGGCTACAAGAATGCTCATGGCTTGAGTAGTTTGATTCTATTATTCGCCGCCGCAATCAGTGCCTGTTCCGATAATCAATCCCATGTGCAAAGCGGTTTTTCTGGAAGAAGTCTACCGGCTACATTGTCCGTAGAAGAAGTTGTTCGCATTGGTGACGAAGCGGCCGGTGATACTATATTCTTCGCGTCAATCGGGAACATTGCTGTCAATAGCCGCGGGCAAATGTTCATCGAAGAGCCCGAGCCGGCCGCTATTCGCGCGTTCGATTCTGATGGTGCGTACCTGGCTGACGTAGGCGCAGTCGGCCAAGGCCCCGGAGAATACCCGGATGAACTATCCGGCGGTGTGCTTACTGGCCCGGCGGACTCTGTGTACGTGTATCATACCTGGGGGAGACATCTGCTTACTTATGGGCCGGACAAGTTCGAGTTTGTGCGAAATGTTACAATTCCCCCGTATCCCGTTGAGGAGGGCTATCATAGAGAGAATTTCCGCATACTGGGTGTGGTAAAGGAAGGATACGTTGTACAATTGAATTTGGCACGCTCAAATATGTTGGTAACCGCGCACCGCGAAACGATTGACGTAGTACGAATGGTGAATCTGAGTGGCAGCTATGGACCAGTTATAGCCGCGGGCCAAAGAAGCTATGAGGCCGTCGTAGAATCTACAACGTTAACGATTTTCGAGGTCGGCCAAAAGTTTCTATTGCCGGCCGGCATTCCTTTTGGACGCAGCACGAAGTGGGAGCTTGGATCGGATGGAATACTGTTCTCCGGCTGGAATGACTCCATAAACATTGCCGTGATGTCGATCTATGGCCCCGAGGAAAAGAATATTTCGGCGACGCATGATCCAATTCCCGTCTCAGACACCGATATCGAGGACTGGCTGTCGCCCTATGGCCCCGAAATGAGGGCTAAGTTCAGAGAGCGAGGCCTGCACACAACGAAGCCTGCTTACAGGAGGCTACTGGTGGATGACAATAATCGCGTATGGCTCGAGCCCAGCGCAGCTCAGGATTCTACAGACGTGGAGTGGATCGTGTTGGATATGGATTCCCGCGTAGTTGGTAAAGTGATGTTCCCGTTTGGCACCAGCCTCAGGGCCATTCGCGGCGGACGAATCTATGCCGTTGAGACAAAAGATGGCGTGCCTACGGTTGCTGTTTACGAGCTCAACGTATAAAGTGCCTGAAGGCGTCGGACCTTTGGTTGAGTAAGTCGGTGTCCAGCACGCTCTTCGACCGGAGGGTGGTCACCGGGAAACGTCCCAAACCGCACATTGGCAGATAAGTGCAGAGCCAATTGGCCCCTGGCATGGGGGATCATGCTTTGGCCCGCGGTGCCTTTGCATGGCTCTGTTGAGACTACTGATTAACATTTCAGCAGCGTATGAATCGCACTGCCGGAAACCCGCTCTACTCTGGTAGAGTGACGCAAAAGGCACCCATCACGTCAATGCAGTCGCAGTCCAACTCGAGTCGGTTTCTTGGATGTTGTCCGATTGCTTGATATTGAACCCGGAAGATCAACTACTTCGCATCCACCTTACAGTGTGGGGGCGCTGACTCTCGCTAAGCAATCTTGGTGACTACGCTAGACCCAGATCACAGGTACGTGTGTGGGCGTCCATCCCCAAATAAAGAGAGTTGAGCCTGAGACGAAGATCTAGTGAATGAGGATAGCATGGAGTAAGGTAGCATCTGGTTTTGCCATTTGCCTCGATGGGAACAACAACTTCAACTCAAGATTATCATTCCCCAACTTAACTCATCTATCATTAATGACTAGAGCACGGCTTTATCCACGGATCGCTCGGAATTGCCCAGGCACGATCGACAAAATCGGCCAGAAGAGCCTGCATGGATTGAGCAGTTTGATTCTGTTATGCGCCGCGGTAGCCAGTTCTTGCTCCAATAATCAGCCCCAGATGCAAAGTGGTACATCTGGAAGCGGTTCGCCAGCTACTTTGCCCATAGAGGAAGTAGTTCGCATCGGTGACGAAGCGGCTGGGGATACTGTATTGTTCGCCGATATCGAGAACATTGTTGTTAATAGCCGCGGGCAAATCTTCACCGAAGAACTCACGCCGACCGTTATTCGCGCGTTCGATTCAAATGGTTCATACTTGGCTGACGTCGGCGCAGTAGGCGAAGGTCCTGGAGAATATTCGGATCCACGATTCGGCGGTATGCTTACTGGCCCTGCAGATTCTGTATATGTTTTTGATAGTCGGAGGAGACATCTGTCTATATATGAGCCGGACAGATTCGAATTTGTGCGAAGTATTTCGATGCCACCGTATCCCGTCGATGCGGACAATCGCGTAGAGAATTTCGGCATTCTTGGCGTGGTTAAGGATGGTTATGTTCTTCAATTGATGTTGGTGCCCTCGAGATTATTGGTAACTGCGCACCGCGAAACGAATGATGTGATACGAATGGTGAATCTGGATGGCAGCTACGGGCCAGTTGTAGCTACGGGCCCGGGTTTTGAGGCCGTTGTATCACTAAGAGAATTCCAGGTGATGCCGCAAAAAATTCCATTCCCCGACCCCATTCCTTTTAGGCGCAGCATGAATTGGGGTCTTGGATCGGATGGCATGCTGTTCTCCGGCTGGAATGATTCCATAAACATTGCAGTGAGGTCGGTTAACGACTCTGAGGAACAACACATTTCGATGACGCATGACCCGATTCCGATCTCAGATGCCGAAATGGAGAATTTGCTGTCGTACTTTGGCCCGGAAACGAGGGCAAAGTTCAGTGAGCGAGGGCTACACACAACGAAACCCGCTTACGAGGAGCTACTGGTGGATGACAATAATCGCGTGTGGCTCAAGCTTAGCGCAACTCAGGATTCTACAAAAGTCGAGTGGATCGTACTGGACATGGATTCCCGCGTTGTTGGTAAAGTGACACTCCCGTTTGACGCGAGACTCAAGGCCGTACGCGGCGGACGTATTTATGCCATTGAAAGAAAAGATGGCGTGCCCACGGTTGCCGTGTACGAGCTCAACGCGTAGCATACTCGAAAGCATTAATCCTCTGGCTGCATAAGTCAGTGGTCAGCTCGCGTGTCAAACGGAGGGACACTACCGGAAAACAGCACACACCATACGTGAGCGATAGGTGCAGAGCCAACTGGCAGCTCTGGCTTGAGGATCCTGCTTTGGTGCTCGATGCCTTTGCAGGACTCTACTAAGACATCTGAATAACATCATGGCAGTGTGTGGATTGCTCTGCCGCAATCCGTTCTACTCAACTCTGGCTGAGTAACGCATAACGCAGCCATCGCATCTAAGCAATCACAACTCGACTTAAGTCGGTTTCTTGGATGCTATCCGATTGCCTGATGTTGTACCCGGAAAATCTGTTTCTTTGAACCTGCCTGCAGTGCGGGTTTGCTGACTCTGGTCGCGCAAACGAGATGAATACGGACGCGATGGATTCCGACTCAATCAAGTGCGACACTGTAGTTCAAAGCAATATATCGCGTACCACATGAGCCTCTTCTACACCTGTGAGCTTGTGATCCAGCCCCCGAAACTTCACCGTAAGGCGATTGTGATCAATACCCAACTGGTGCAGCAGCGTAGCGTTTAGATCGCGAATATGCACGGGATTCTCGAGTACGTTGTAAGAATAATCGTCGGTGAGCCCATACTCAAATCCCGGGCGAATGCCGCCGCCTGCCATCCACAGCGAAAAGCAGCGGCCGTGATGGTCGCGCCCGCTGCTGGGATGACCGAGCGCGCCTTGGCTGTAGATCGTACGTCCGAACTCCCCGCCCCAGACCACAAGGGTCTCTTCCAGCAGTCCGCGCCGCTTCAAATCCTTGACCAGTGCAGCAGAAGCCTGGTCTACATCAAGACACTGCGATGGCAACTGCTTCTGAAGCGCAATGTGCTGGTCCCACCCGCGATGAAAAAGCTGCACAAACCGCACCCCCCGTTCTATCATTCGCCGCGCCAATAAGCAATTGGCTGCGTAACTGCCGGCGCGCCTTGATTGCGGCCCGTAGAGATCAAAGACCTCTTCCGGCTCGTCCGAAAAATCCGTTAGATCGGGGACGGCCGTCTGCATACGGTAGGCCATTTCATAGGCCGAAATCCGTGCCAGTGTTTCCGGGCTCCCGACATCTTCAGCTTTCTTTTGATTCATGGCCGCCAAGTCATCCAGCATCCTTCGACGCTGCCCGCGCGTGATGCCCGGCGGATCCTTCAAATACAGGACCGGATTGACTCCAGGCCTAAGCAGCACGCCCTGATGCCTGCTGGGCAGGTACCCGCTGCCCCAAAGTCGCGCAAAAATCGGTTGCCCTGGATTTTTGCCTGATCCCTGTGAAAGGAGCACGACGTACGCAGGCAGATTCTCGTTTTCGCTGCCGAGTCCGTAACTGAGCCAGGCTCCGAGGCTCGCATGGCCGATTTGCTGTGATCCGGTGTTTATGAAGGTAATGGCCGGATCATGATTTATGGCCTCAGTTACCATCGACTTGACGATGCAAATGTCATCGGCAATAGTCTGCGTATGCGGCAAGAGGTCACTGATCCATGTTCCGTGTTTGCCGCACCGCCGCATAGGCCAGTTTGGCGCAACAACTGGAAAGGAAGCCTGATTAACCGTCATGCCGGTGACTCGCTGGTCTCCACGGACGGAATTGGGTAGTTCTGTCGCGTGCAGATCGCGTTGCCGCGGCTTGTAATCAAACAGGTCCACGTGAGACGGCCCTCCAGACTGGAAGAGATAAATGATGCGACGCGCCTTCGGGGCAAAATGCGGTCCTGATGAACGCTTGGTCAAATCCGGAAAAAGAAGTGCGGCGAGGCCCATACGGCCAATTCCGCGAGCAGACTGCCCAAGGAACGTGCGACGTGTAATAGTGCGCTCGTAGGCGAGTAGCGGGTTCATCAGTTGCGGGTGATGGTTTCGCTGAGATTGAAAAGCAAGCTTGCCACTACTGTCCAAGCTGCATGAGTGGGCAAATCCGCCGATAACGCTGGAGACGATGCGCCGACACTCAAGATGGCACGAGCGCGAGCAGGATCGGCCTCAAACACACGCATCTCTTCTGCCAAGCGGATTTCCAGGCGCTGCCGGTCTTCTCTGTCAGGCTCGCGGCCCGTCACCGCCTCAAAGGCATACACAACCCGTTCCGTCTCCGGCACAGTGCTGAGGAGTCGAGCTGCAAAAGCTCTACTGGCCTCTACAAATTGCGGATCATTAAGCAATACCAGGGCCTGCAAAGGTGTGTTCGTGTTTTCGCGCTGCACCGTACATACCTCGCGCGTTGGAGCATCGAATACCATCATGCCGGGCGGGGGCGCCGTCCGTTTCCAGTAAGTGTACAGACTGCGGCGGTACAGCTTTTCACCATGATCCTGGACGAACGTCTGGGCCGTAGCGGGTGTGCTCCCGTAGTGGCTGACTTCCTTCCAAAGCCCGGTGGGCTGGTAGGGACGAACACTGGGACCGCCCAGTCGGCGTACCAACAACCCACTTACAGCCAAGGCTTGATCGCGAATGAACTCGGCCTGCAGCCGGAAACGCGGACCGCGGGCCAAAAGGGCATTCTGCGGATCTCGCGTCAACAGATCCGGCGTGGCTCGGCTCGATTGCCGGTACGTAGCGCTCATGACCATGGTCTTGAGGAGCGCCTTTGTATCAAATCCGGTCTCGACAAACGTAGCGGCCAACCAGTCCAGCAGCGCGGGGTGCGTCGGCAAGGAACCACGTGCACCAAAATCTGCTGCTGTAGTGACGAGTCCGCGTCCAAACAGCATTTGCCAGAATCGATTAACTGTAACACGGGCCGTCAGCGGGTGTGATGGATGCATCAGCCATTCAGCCAAATCCAATCGTGTGGCATCTTCCTGCATAGGCGGCAACCAAGATGGCACGCCGGGCGATACAGAATCGATGGGCTGGTCATATTGGCCGCGGTACAGGATGCGCGTCGGACGCGGGACATCAGTTACCGCCATGACCATCGTGGGATGCGGCTCCGTGAGAACGCGCAGCCGCTCTTCGAGATTGGCAATAGCGTGGCGCAGTGGCGCAGCCTCTTCTGCTCGCTCATAGAATACCTGACGCAAAAGGTCCGAATCCCCGCTACCATTAACCAGCGCGTGCTGCACTTCCGAAGGCAGCGTAGTGCCGTCGTCAATGCCCTCCATGGCCAGCACTCGGAAATGCTTCGCTACCTGCCGATTACCGGCGCCAAAGTTCAGCATTACCGTAAAATACGATGCTTCCCTCACATCAAGCGGCTCGTCAAACGTGAGCGTTAGATGAGCTGGTGCGCCTCGCGCCGGATGGGGTGACCAGCCATTGTGTCGCCGGTCGTCAAGCACGTTTTCCGCGGCATAGTCTGGATGAATATGCGATGCTGTCACACGAGCCAATCCAAGCGTACTGTGAAAATCCACCTGGTCAGCCGGTAGTGCGCCGGCACGCACGTGAACGCTCGTTACGACGAAAGACTCAGGCAGATCGCCGTCACCGTGTCCCAGCGCGCCGGAAACGTCGTGCGGGTAAAAGACCACACGCAGCCCGGTGATTGCAGCATCCAGATCTTCAGCCACATTAAGAAGCGAAACATTGTAGGCCGCAAAGTATGCGGGCTCGTCAATACGCACCGATCCGTCGGGCTGCACTTCACCCGTATATCCCGAATTGGGCGTAGTCACTTTGGTGGCTTGCAACGGATGCAATTGTAAGTTCTGGCCACGCAAATTGAGCAAGGATCGCTCGCGCTCTTCCCAATTGCCCTGAGTTGAATCGGCTCGGCCGGTCTCGGCACGCAGCATTGCCAGGTCGGCCTTTACTTGTTCGATTTCAGCTTCCGTCGCGAGGGGACTTAAGGTTTCGAGTCGCGGTACAGAATTTACACCGCCGTCTCCGTCCAGTCCACGCTCAGGCACGCTGTTGAAGAAAGCAAAAAGGCGATAGTAATCACGCTGAGTGATTGGATCATATTTGTGATCGTGACACTGCGCGCAGGCAAATGTGAGCCCGAGAAAGACCTCGCCGGTGGTCTTGACGCGGTCAGCCACATAGTTGACCAGATTTTCTTCTGGAATCGTACCGCCCTCGTGCGTAATCATGTGATTCCGGTGAAACCCTGTGGCCATGTGTTGCGCATCGGTAGCATCCGGCAGCAAGTCGCCGGCAAGCTGTTCGATCACGAATTCGTCGAAAGGCTTGTTGATATTGAAGGCATGAATGACCCAGTCCCGCCAGAGCCACATATGCCGGCCACCGTCGATCGAATAGCCGTTCGTATCCGCGTAACGCGCCAAATCCAACCAGTGTACGGCCATTCGTTCGCCAAAGTGTGGTGATGCCAGGATTCGATCCACCAAGTGCTCATATGCATCTGGCCGGCTATCAGCCACGAACGCACGCACATCCTCCACCGATGGCGGCAATCCCGTTAGATCCAGATGCAGCCGACGTATCAAGGTGCGCCGATCCGCTTCTTCGGCAGGTTCAAGCCCATCTCTCTCCAGCCGCGCCAAAATAAAGTGATCAATTTCGTTTTGCACCCACTTTCGCTGGCGCACTCTGGGCAAATCCGGCAGCTTTTGAGGGATGAGCGACCAGTGAGGCTTCCATTCCGCGCCTTGGGCTACCCAACGGGTAAGTGTTTGGATTTCGGAATCGGTGAGAGCGTGCTGGGCCTCTGGCGGCGGCATGCGCTCCTGAGGACGCTTATCGGTGATGCGGCGCACGAACTCGCTGGCACCCGGGTTGCCCGGCACGATGACATGTCGCGTTGTATCGTCACGCAACGAAGCATACAGTCCGGCTTCCGTGTGAAGACTCAATTCCGCTTCA
Source organism: Rhodothermales bacterium (assembly GCA_022821385.1). Taxonomy (GTDB): domain Bacteria; phylum Bacteroidota; class Rhodothermia; order Rhodothermales; family Bin80; genus Bin80. The sequence continues at coordinate 15,631 of JAJEDR010000057.1, read as the reverse complement.
CGGCTTTCCGGGTCCGGGCCATGGCAGGCATAGCAGTTGTCCGCCAGAATAGGCTGGACATCGTAATTGTAGTCCACCACCGGACTTGCGTCCCGCAAACAGCCCGCGGTGACAAGTGTCAGAAGCAGCGGGCCCAGTGTCCTATGGCCCCAAAGCACCATTACCAAGCTATGCCGTAATCCTCGCCATGGTTACTGACGCTGTCCCCACATGGTTCCGCGGTTGTGTCAGCAACGAGCTTCCGTCCCTTGTGTATCGCTACTCCCGCTGCCCGACGTGTGCTAGCCGAACAGGAAGATGCACAGGCATCCTTCACCTAGACCGACCAGCAACATTTAATGTGTTGCTACGGTTGTCCCATGAACTATCTCGTCGAATCAATCCTGCAAGGCTGTAGGAAGAACTCAAGCTAGAAACAAGCTCCTGCATCCCAAACCAGTCGACAAGTATACGCCCCAGAGCACAGCTCTCAACTGTGCGAGAACTGACTACACGACGCTATCAACGCGCCGCCGACAGCACACGAAGTGCAGAAATCCCGGCTATGTGGTTCCCCGAAATCAGAAATCCGTGTCTGGTTCAACGAGATCTATCTCCTGCATCCAAATATTGCGATAACGCACATCGTGACCTTCCGCCTGCAACTTTAGTCCGCCCGGCACATCTGTGATGCCACGGCCCTCATCATTGCCTCCATCAATACCCGAATTTGGACCACCCCATACCTTCTCAATCGGCACATTCTCGTGCACCTTCACTCCATTGAAGTAGAGCGTGACCATAGCCCGCTCTGTACGCTCACCGTCCTCAAAGCGCGCAGCACGAAACACTGCATCATAGGAATTCCACTGTCCGGTACCATTGTATGGCCAATACTGGGACGCTTTCTCATTAATCACCGCCGCCATGCCATGCTCGGTTGAATCACCATCAAGTACCTGGATTTCGTAGCGATTCTGAAGGTAAACACCACTGTTCCCCCCCGTCTCGGTTATCAGGAATTCTACATGCATCCTGAAATCCCGAAATTTCTTCTTGGTTACAATGTCTGCCGCGCCATAAAGCCCACCTGCCGCCGAGGGATCCTTACTGCTTACGACTGTCCCTTCATCTATGGGATCATCGACAATCTCCCACTTTATGGGTAATTCAGCCGCGAAACGGGGACCTTCCCAGTAAGTCCAGTTTTCATCAAGGGATTCACGGGTTCCATCAAAAAGGACCATTGCACCTTCTGGCGCAGAAGCACCAACGCCAGTCTGTGCACGGACAGGAAGCACAATTACCCCCAAGAGAAACAAAACTGTTATTGCCTTATACATGTTTAAAACTATTCGTTACGTGTGACTACCAGTTAGCAACCCAAGTTAGTGATTTTTTTGCATAGAACCTAAATCTTGCTCGGAGCGTAGCAAAGCGTCCTCAAGCATCTTTATCCATGGAAAAGGCAACATTTGGTGCAGGCTGTTTCTGGGGCGTAGAAGAGGTATTTCGGCAAACCTCGGGGGTAATCGAAACTGCTGTGGGTTACTCAGGAGGGCAGACAAAAAACCCAACCTACCGTGAGGTCTGTTCAAAGCAGACGGGACACGCTGAGGTCGTGAGCATAACATTTGATCCGGTCCGCGTCACCTATGCACAACTTCTGGATATATTCTGGAATAACCATAACCCGACCACACTAAACCGCCAGGGTCCAGATGTGGGCACCCAGTACAGATCTGTTATTTTCTATCACTCCGAATCACAGAAGACAGAAGCAGCGGCCTCACTGACACGATTTCAGGCACAGCTTGCACGCCCTATTGTAACGGAAATTAAACCGGCATGCACCTTCTATCGCGCAGAAGAATATCATCAGCGATACCTGGAAAAGCGTGGCTTAACCCACTGTCATTTGTAACCATCTCTGTTACTGAACTTGTTTCAGAGTAGTATGCATGAAGCGTATTACGTGCAGAATATCCCGGTATCTCCGGGCTTGATGTTTTGAGCCTCCTAAGGGTAGCTCTGGGGAAGGTCGCGCTGCCTGCTTATTAGTCTCAGTTTCTACACCGTATCGCCGGTTACGATTGCCTCACCAGCCAGGAGTACCGTATATTGTGGCTCGTAGAATTGATGAGCAACCCTATGAGATATCTCCTTTGTTTTGGTTTCGCACTGGTCCTAACCTGCCTGGGCGCGTGTACACTGACTTCGGTATCCCCCCGGCTGGGAGAAGGTAGGGCCTACTGTGAGTCCAGCGATGGTATAAAATGCCGGGGGACTGTTTCGTGCTCTGTCACTCGGACGTCCTGCACCGCCTGTTCAATGGTAGACGGCGAGTTGCACTGCGAGTCAAAGCCCCATGAGTCGGGAAGTTGATTCTCCCTGCAATGCGTGGTCGTGCCTATGGCAGGGTAGTGTAACACAACAGTGCAAAGGCCAGACATACCGCTAAATGGATGTCCATTGGGTCTCGGACTAGTGAAAGCAAACGGAAGCAGCTGCCTCAATGACACGATTTCAGGAACGGCTCAACCCGCTTTCATTTGCGACCGTCTTCTGCTACTGAACCTGTTTCTGAATAGTATGCCAGGCGTGCATTACATGCCGTAAAATCCAGATATCCCCGGGATTAATGTTCTGGCCCCCGTCAATGGCAAGACGGATAAGGTCCGTGCTGCCTGCTTAAAAGCCTGATATTCTACAGCGTGTAGCCGGTGACAAATGCCTCAGCGGCGTAGAATTCGGGTAATCCGAGTCGATTAAGCGCCTCTGCCGTCCCTGTGTTTCGGTCTTGGGCCCGCTGCCAGAACTCTCGATCATCGTAAGCTCCGGGAAACATTGCTCGATCCTTCTGGCTTTCGTGCTTGAAAATGGCCTCTATCTTGCGGGCCATTTCCGCTCTTGAGATTGGTGTAAAGACGTCGGCCTGGTGTATTTCCCACTCTTGCCACGCGCCACGATATAGCCAAACCTTAGGCCCCTGCCCCCCTCGTTCCTGATTATAGCGCTTCAGCGCCCGCTGTATCGCAAAGTAGCACATTCGGTGGGTGCCATGCGGGTCAGATAAATCTCCAGCTACAAATATGTGGGCTGGCGTCTGCTCTTTCATTAGATCCAGTATAATTCGTTCATCTTCATCGCCAACCTGTTTTTTCTTAATGCGGCCGGTCTGGTAGAACGGCAGATCAATGAATCGTGCATGCTCCCGGCTCAGTCCCATCACTTCAATCCCGGCAACCGCCTCCGCATAGCGAATGGCGGCTTTGATATGCTGCACCGCGGGAAGATCTACCGTCCCGGAACTCTTGTTCTCCAGAAACTCCAGCAATTCCTTTCGGCGAATACGGAAATTCTCTGCCGCCTTACCCGTTATGCCTAGTTGATCCAGACACATCTCTGCAAAACCCAGATAACGTGACACATCCGTATCAAATACCGCAACTGAACCATTCGTCATGTACGCGACAATGACTTCATTCCGGTTCCGGACCAACTTGTCAAGCATGCCTCCCATAGAGATCACGTCATCATCCGGATGTGGACTGAAAAGAATAACACGCTCACCGGCAGGGAGCTGGTTACGGTAATGAATCCTGCGTCGCAAATCATCAAATACGCGCAGACATAATTCGTCAATTTCAGGATATGCATAGACCAAACTGTGTAGCCGGTTATTCTGAAAATCCGCCTCTTCCAGCTGGAGTATGGCTTTGTTTACGCGCTCCGATAACCAGATAATTGCGCGCTTAGCCATCGGAATATCCCACTCTACGTCATAGACCAACCACGGCGTTCGTTCCCGGGTAAGCGCACCGGCTGCCGCGCGATCCAGATACACAGCACTTCTGGAATGCTCCTGTAAGTATGAGGCGGTCACCTCCTCATTTACCGGCTCTTCCACTGCGCGGCGAACAATACGTGCTTTACCCTCGCCTGCCGCCATCAAGATGATCTCTTTGGAATCCAATATTGTACCTACTCCGACCGTTAGTCCCTGTCGGGGCACGTATTCATCGCCAAAGAAATGGCTAGCTGCGTCCTTTCGAGTGATCGAATCCAGGATTACTTTTCGCGTCCGGTCACTACGGGAGCTCCCGGGCTCATTGAAGCCAATATGCCCACTGCGACCAATGCGAAGCAGCACAAGATCTAAGCCTCCGGCAGCCCGGATGGTCTCTTCATATGACCTGCACCAACTGTCTACTTCGCTTGAGGGCAAGTTGCCAAGTAGCGAGTGGGCCTGATCTTCAGGCGCGTTGATGTGATCCAGAAGGTTCTCCCGCAGAAAGCGATGGTAACTCTGCAAGCGGTCCGGCTCAATCGGGTAATACTCAGACAGTGCGAAAGTTATCACCTTGGAAAAATCCAGGCCTTCCTCTCTGTGCATCCGGATCAGCTCCTTATATACATCTAGGGGCGTGGTACCGGTAGGGAGCCCCAGAACTGTATTCAATCCTCGAGCAGTCCGATCTCTGACGAGTGCACCAATGTGATGCGCTACCTCATATGCAACGGAAGCGGCATCTTCAAAAATGTGCACAGGCATGTGTTCACGAGATGAACCTGCAGAAATCGACATGAAATTAGAGATAAGTGAGCGACTTCATTCACAAAGGGGATTTAACCCCGTCCTGTCCAACCTGCTCCAATCACTTTGACAATTTTCGGACCAACACTATACGATCTGTTATAAACACCCTATCACGGCGTCTCTCATATTTTGATGGTAAGCGCTTTTTTCGTATCTTGCCCAACGGCCTGCTGTGACATATAACATAACACTTACATATAGCGACGTCTCTCTTTCCCAATTGGTGCGACTGCGTGTCTTTGCAGCTGATAATGTGGACGGGAATTTAAGAGGATAAGCCTACCGAAGCATCTATGGATCAACCAATCAAAGCCTTATTCGTCACTGGCGAAGTTCATCCATTTACCAATGAAAGCGATGTCGGGACCCTGACCAGATGCATACCCGAAGGACTCCAAGCACTCGGTAATTTCGAAACCAGGATTATGATGCCTCGCTACGGCACAATAAGCGAGCGTAGGAACGGCCTGCACGAGGTTATTCGTCTCCGTCGCACAAAAGTGCACATGGGACGCACAACGGAGACACTGACCGTCAAAGTAACGGCAATCCCTGGAACGCGGCGACAGGTTTATTTCATAGACAACAAAAATTTCTTCAAAAGAAAAGGTTTGCACCAGGACAAACTGGGGAACGTTTTTGAGGATAATGCCACTCGTGCGCTCTTTTTTGCACGGTCAGTTCTGGAGATCGTGCGCAAAATGCAGTGGCAGCCAGATGTCGTTCATGCACTCGGATGGATCAGTGGTTTTGTACCCCTAGTGGTAACCACCGAGTATAAAAACGATCCACTGTTTGAGTCTGCAAGGACTGTATATACCCCAGATGATATTGAGGCCAATGCAACAGTTTCACAGAAACTGGTGAAAAATATGAGGCTCTCCCTCAACGGAGACCTTTCTGGCAAGAGTATGACCGATCTGGGTAAGCAATTCTCCGACTCAGTTGCGTATCCCCCGTCTCTGGAGAAGAAATCCAGATCATGCGTGCAGTTCAGTGATGAGACCGAGCAAATGATCGCACAGGCGGGCAATCTGTACGAGAGCCTGCTGAGAATGGAACCTGTATAAGGGGAACATCCGCGTTCTCTCCAAAGTTGCAGGTTCTCGGTCGCGCTCTGTACCAATTCGTGCGGCCGCCGCGTTCTTGGGCATATTCTTCAAATGCCCACGCCGATTGCTTATGCGCCCAATTTGCTGTTATCTCTTGTTTTCGCTGCTCGTTTTGGCGGCTTGTACCGATCCGACCTCCGATGTAGGGCTGGATTTGCTAGGTGAAAGCGTAAATCTCAATACCAAATCTGTTCCATCAACGTCGTTTTCTCCATCGTCGCTCGTTGACATTACAGGGGCTGCACCCCGTGTGCTTGTGGGAGCTGCTGACGATCCATTAACCGGCCAAGTTGAGGCGTCCGGTTTTTTGGATTTTGCAGGGGAGTTTTCTGGAGCCCCATCAGACGCCATAAGTGCAGTTCAATTGAGACTTGTGCGCGATTATGATTTTGGAGATACCACAGGCGTGCTCGAGTTTTCGCTGCACCAAGTTCTTGCTGAATGGGATCAGAGTGGACTAAAAGCCAACACTGCCTTGACATTCGGCCCTGAGATCATCAACGTTAACGTAACAACGCGGGACACACTCATCACGATTGATCTCCCGACCTCTTGGATTGATGCAAACGAAAACCTACTTCGAAGTGATAATTTTGGATCAGATTTTTACGGATTCGCTTTCATCGATAACGGGAGCGGACAGGTAGCCGGATTCAATTCCGCGTCCACGACACTTGTGGCAACGTCAACAGCTGGACCTACGACATTTACGGTAAGCAGTACATATACAAAGTTTGACCGAAAGACGGAACCCGATCCCCCGGATGAACTCGTCCTGTTCCAGGATGGTACAGGTCCCGCAATCGCACTTGACTTTGACCTAAAGGCCTTCTTCACAGACCGGTCCATCAACGGTGCAGTACTCACTTTCAGTGCCGACACGATTGCCAGTCAGAACACGCCTTCAAACTTCGTGCGTCCACTCCTACACAGGCTGCAGCTGGTTGCAGTGACATCTGATCAGGATGCGCCTGCAATCTTGGTTGGCGAAGCCAGCCTAAGCGGTGAAGGCAAATACCGCTTTTCTGGACAAGACCTCAGCGTTTTCTTCCAAAGCGTTTTTTTGGGAAACCTGGAGTACGATTACCTGGAATTGCGTGCACCCGTGATTAACAATGGCTTGAACACGGTTCTCTTGTACGGCATGAAGGCCGGAGATCTGTCTCCACGTGCAACTTTCATTTCGTCACAAGTTATTTTTGACGGCCGGCTAGTCTCCTCTGGGAAATCATGAGAAAATTCAGTTCATGTGCTATCCTGGCAGCACTGATTCTGGCAACTAGCGTTCAGGGTCAGGGACAGGATGATGGTTCGTTTTATTCGCGGTATGGGATTGGAGAACTCACATCGTTCGCTTCCAGTCAGGCCCAAGCTCTCGGCGGTGCGGGGGTAGGACTCTTCTCATACGACTACATGAACTTCAGCAATCCTGCAACGTGGAGCCGTCAGACGCTGGTGCGTGTTGCCGCCGGTGCGCAGTTCAATCGATTGCATGCCCAGGATGCCGGTGGACGGGCTGAGCGACTGATCCATGGAAACTTCAATGCACTCCAGATCGGAGTGCCCCTCCTGTCTACGCGACTGGGTTTGGGAGCCTCCTACGAACCTTACAGCCGAATCAATTACGAAGTATCAACCACAGAAACCTTGGACGCCGGCGTGGAGGGTGAACTGCCGTACCAGATTCATCATGAAGGCTCCGGCGGGCTGCATCAGGCAAGGATCGGTCTCGGAATGAGATTAACTCGATGGGCATCGATCGGTGCATCTGCTGATCTCATATTTGGGATTGCCGAAGACGAACGACGTACTACATTTGACTCCGCTGATCTCCTCGATACCAGGCTAGTACGCAGCTCCCGCCTATCTGGATTAACCTCGTCTGCTGGCATAGCACTGTCCTTTAGTGGCGAAGAATACGAGATCTCAATTGCTGCCGGTGGAACCTTGCCGGTTACACTGAAAGGAACCCAGGTGTTAACCCTTGGAGAAAGCCTGGATCTCGATACACTGGGGGCAACAGTCAGAGGAAACGTTAGGGTCCCCATCCGAACACGCGGTGGATTATCCCTCCGATTTCAGAATCGCTGGCTATTGAGCGCAGAAGTCCGGCATGAACCTTGGTCCTCTGCTTCCAATACCCTTTACTTCACGGGGTTCAAGCCTAGCAATTTGCGTGACCGTACACGTTACGGAGGAGGCGTAGAGTTTATCCCTGCAGGAGCCGCAATGCAGGCATCTTACCTGCGCCGGATAGCCTATCGTATCGGTTTCTACCGGGACAACCTTTATATAAGTCCCGTCCGCGGTACGGATATTGCTGTTAAAGCAGTCACAGGCGGAATTGGTCTGCCTACATTATTTTTTGGTACCAGGGTTGATATTACCTTTGAAGTTGGTACGCGCGGGTCTACAAATCAAAACCTGATCCGCGACCGGTTTATCGGTGTATCAGCCACCTTGAATGTCGGTGAGCGCTGGTTCGTCAAACGAAGGCTCGGATAAGTCATTTGTTGTCATGTTCTTGCTTAAATTTCACAGTTAGGAAACTCAGATCCCATGTACCGCATCCACACTTGCCTGCTGGCACTATTCATTGTCATCTCAGTCCCATTGGCATCTACGGTTTCGGCGCAGACCACCGTGGATGATGCAGAGGTTAGACTCCATTACACGCTCTACTACGAGAACTTCAAGAATCAAAACTACCGTGACGCTTTCCCTAACTTGGTTTGGCTCCTTTATAACGCCCCCATCGGCTATCGGCGCACCTCGGATGTGAACTTTAGGCGTGCCATAGAAACTTTTCAGGGACTTGCCAATGAGGAAGAGGACCCCGTAAATAAACGTGTGTGGCTTGATTCTGCACTTGTGCAGTTCGACCGGGTGATCCCCGTTCTCTCCCAACTGGATATAGAATTTGACCCCTTCATTTGGACCCGCAATAAGGGACGTTTCATCCAATCTAACCTTGATGTACTCGCTGATCTTCGGTCCGAAATGATCGCATCATACCGAAGCGCTTATGAAATGGATCCGCTGCGTATTGACCCCTACTACCTTGATGTTATTGTCCAGGACATGTATCAGGGGCAAGATATCGCAGGAGCACTTGATTTCCTGCGTGAACTCAGAGACAAGCGGGGAGGCGAAGAGAGTATTGAGGGCCTGATCCACAAGTATTTCTCCGTGATTCCCCCGGATGAACAAATTGCCTTCCTAGAGGAGCAGTACGAAGCGGATCCCGATAACGCTGAACTGGTTACGCAACTTTTTGGATTGTACCAGCAGGAGGCTTATCGCGAGGAAATGCTGGGGCTTGCAGACAAGGTTCTTAGCATGAAGCCTTCTGCTGCTACATTGCGTCTGTTAACCCGTATGTACGTCGAAGATGGTGACAACGAACGCGCCATTGAACTCTTCGGACAGATGCAGGCCCTGCCAGAGATAGAGATCGTTGCCCAGGATTATTACAATGTCGGTTTAGCGTATCAGGATATGGAAAACTTCCGGGAGGCACGCGACCACTACAGGTTAGCCATAGAGGCTGATCCAGAATTCCAGCAGGCCCGTGTGGCTATTCCTAATCTTTATTCTACAGCCGTTGCCAGTTGTGGCGTGGCCGACCGCGAGCAGGCAGCAGTGTTCTGGTTGATTGCAGATGAATATTCTCGTATTGGTGATCAGGACGGCGTTAACCGAATGGCTACAGCCTACCCTAACGCCGAGGATATTTTCTACGTTGAGCGCTGGAATGTAGGTGAAAGTACGCAGGTGAGTTATACTTGTCGGGGCATGACTATCAGTGGTACAACTAGAGTCCGGCAACGTCGTTAAACATTCCTGTAGACGCGGTCTCCGTTGTAGGAGGAACCTGTGGAATCACGCAAGCAACGCAATAATCCATTGCCTCACTTTATCATTCGCGGCGACCAACGTATTTTGGCGCGCCGTTGTAACGTCGGGCCCCTATCTTTTTTGCCCGTCGTGACTCTGTATCCTTGAATATGCCGAACATTAAATCAATCAAAGCCCGTCAAATCCTTGATAGCCGGGGCAACCCCACCCTAGAAGTTGATGTTTCCGCCGAGGGAGAGGCGTTTGGACGAGCTGCCGTCCCCAGCGGAGCATCCACAGGTGAACATGAGGCAGTAGAGCTTCGTGACGAAGATGCCTCCCGTTACTCAGGTAAAGGGGTCTCCAATGCAGTCGCTCATGTAAATCACGAGATTGCATTGGCCCTGCAAGGATACGATGTGTGTAACCAAGTTGGATTGGATCAAGCGCTTATTGAGCTGGATGGAACGCCAAACAAGGGGCGTTTGGGAGCAAATGCAACCCTTGGCGTATCTCTCGCAACTGCAAAGGCAGCCGCAGCCGCAGTAGGCCTGCCCCTCTACCGTTATATCGGCGGAACGAATGCCTACACCCTGCCGGTCCCTATGATGAATATCATCAATGGCGGCCGCCACGCGGATAATCGTGTAGACATGCAGGAATTTATGATTATGCCTGCCGGTGCAGCTTCTTTTTCAGAAGCCCTTCGCATGGGAACAGAAATTTTTCATAGACTCAAAAAAGTACTTGCTGGTAAAGGATACAGTACTGCGGTTGGCGATGAAGGCGGCTTTGCCCCCAACCTGAAATCAAATGAGGAGGCTGTGGAGGTAATCCTGGAAGCCGTAGTGCAGGCAGGTTTTGCACCCGGCGCAGATGTATTCATAGCGCTCGATCCGGCCGTGAGCGAAATGTTTGAAGACGGCGCCTATGTATTCTGGAAAAGTAATCCGGGTACAAGGTACTCCAGCGAGGATATGGTGGAGTTGTGGAGTAGCTGGGTACAACAATACCCGATCGTCTCCATTGAAGACGGACTTGATGAAAATGACTGGAAGGGGTGGCAGCTGCTCACCCAAGCAATTGGGGATCGCGTACAGCTCGTGGGAGATGACCTGTTTGTAACCAATACTGGACGTCTTCAACGTGGAATCCAGGAACAGGCTGCTAACTCTATACTTATTAAGCTCAATCAGATCGGTACTCTTACGGAAACGCTGGACGCAATCGAAATGGCACATAAGTCTGGCTTTACTGCGGTAATCAGTCACCGCTCAGGCGAGACTGAAGACACTACCATTGCCGACCTTGCCGTCGCTACAAACAGTGGACAAATAAAAACCGGGTCCGCCAGTCGGAGTGATCGGCTTGCAAAGTATAACCAATTGCTTCGCATTGAGGAAGAGCTTGGGATTTCAGCATATTACCCTGGTACAAGAGATTTTAAAATTTAACGGGAACCGTGCATGGCGTCAACGGCAACACCACAGCAAATTTCAATGGGCAGACGCCTTACGCGTCTGTTGCTTATCGGTCTGATGTTTGCGGGATTGCTCTGGTTCACCTGGTTCGATAGTTACAGCCTGGTCCGGAGGTCGGAGTGGCAGCGGGAATATGAGAAGTTGGTAGAGGAGAATATCCAGTTGAGAAGCGAAATAGCTGAGCTCCAGTCAATGCTTGAAAACCCGCCAAGCGATGAGGCGATCGAAAAAATCGCGAGAGAGCAATATGGTATGCGACGTGATGGAGAAACTGTTTATCGAATTGAGGAGTAATCAATATGCACGCGATTGGCATTGACCTGGGAGGTACCAATATCAAAGCCGCTTTGGTCCATAAGACATTCGGCCTGGTTAACACTAATTCAGTCCCTACCGAAGCCGAAGAAGGCAAAGAACATGTACTAGATCAAATATCCCTGGCCGTTAAACCATTTCTAAAACGCAGAAATCGTGTACTAGGCATTGGTATCGGTGCTCCCGGGACAATTGACCTCGACAGAAAGTCGTTAATTCATCCACCAAATATGCCCGGATGGGGTATTGTTAACCTGAGATCAGTTCTAAAAAAACGGTTAGGTAGTCGCCTGAATATATTTGTTGAGAATGATGCTAACGCGGCAGCCCTCGGATCTGGACACTACGGGGCCGCACGAAACTATAACCATTTTATCATGGTCACGCTCGGTACGGGCGTCGGTGGTGCCATAGTGTTCAATAATCGAATCTTTCGAGGTGAAACCGGGGCCGCCGGAGAAATTGGCCATATGTCCATTAATTATGACGGCCCACCGGATATGACCGGCGTCAATGGAGCTATTGAAGCATACCTTGGCCAGCGATTCCTGACCGGCCATGCCCGCGAGTTCCTGATAAAATATCCCAAAAGTTCATTGTATACAGCTCCGGGACTGTCGAATCTCACACCCGCTACAATCGCAGGAGCAGCTATGAATGGGGACCCCGGTGCCACAGAAATCCTTAGGTGGGCCGGCCAGAAGCTGGGCTGCGTATTGGGGGGCGTTATTAACCTGCTTGACATACGTACTATCGTTATAGGCGGTGGGGTTTCCAATGCAGGTGACCTGTTATTGACGCCGGTACGAGAGGTTATTGAGTCATACATAAAACCCGGCATGCGTGAAAGCGTTGTCGTTATTCAGGAAACGCTCGGAAACGAGGCCGGTATGCTTGGTGCTGCCAGTCTTGTATTCGATCAGATTGATGACTATAACCGCAAACGGTGAAGTCGTTTTAAGACAATTATTCTGCTTTGTCGCTGTTGGTTTTCTGCTTTTTCCCCAGATTACCTGGGCACAGGAAACTAATTCGCTTACTTCTCCGATAGAATTCAGCGCCCGAGACTCCCTGGTATTGCACTTTGACTCAGGGGCGGGAGATCTTGGCACACTCACCGGTAACGCTAGGGTATCCTACGAGGGCATTCAGCTCAGTGCCCACTCCATTAGCTTACTCCTGGACCAAGACGAGCTTATCGCTCAGGGGCTTGCCACAGATTCGGGCCTCGTGGGCGCACCCGTATTTTCCGAGGGGACTGAAACGTTGACTGGATCACGACTGGCTTACAATCTCGCTACCCGACGTGGACGTGTAACGGAAGCAAGAACGCAGTTTGAAGAGGGCTTTATACAGGCCGGAATAGCAAAAGTCAGGGAGGACAGTACGATCTTTATCAAGGACGGTCTCTACACTACCTGCAATTGCGGACCGGATGAGACCCCTTCTTATTCACTCAGGGCCCGCAGAATGAAGGTCGTTGATCAGAAATGGGTCTATACCGGCCCCATTCAACTCTTCATTTTCAATATCCCGACTCCCGTGTGGCTTCCCTTTGGCTTTCTGCCCTACCAGGAGGGGCGCAGAAGTGGACTACTGGCCCCCGAATATGGCGAAGATGAGCGAGGTTTTTTCCTGCGCAACTGGGGATGGTATTTTGCCATGAATGATCATATGGATGCACAAGTCCGACTTGGCCTGTGGACAAAGGGAAGCTGGCAGGTCAACCCGGCTTTTCGTTACAACCGCCGTGATCGTTTCAGCGGCAACTTGAACGTGGATTTCCTTCACGAGCGAAGTGGTGAGCGTGATGATCCAGATTTGGTCAAGCGAAACAACCTGAGCTTCCGGTGGACCCATAACCAGACCTTCTCGCCAAAGTCTCGCCTGAGTGCAAACGTAAATCTCACCTCTAGTACCTACTTGCGCACAGTTTCGTACCAGTACGACGATAATGTCAGACAATCTATTGGTTCCTCTATCCAATTCAATCGCACATTCAGGGGGAGCAGATCCATCTCCTTGAGCATGCGACAGCAACAGGTGATATCCACGGGCAGCGTCGACTTGTCTCTGCCACAATTTTCTTTCTCTCAAGGAACCAGTGCCCCGTTCAAGCGCGAAAACAGCAGCGGGCAGGATCAGCGCTGGTATGAGCGACTCCAGTACAGTGTATCGTCGCGCATCAACAACAGGTATGAATTTCGACCAATCTCGGACGAGGAGTTGATCGCAAACGGCGACACTCTGGCCGACGGGCAACCGGTTGATTATTCATGGTACGAGGCGCTACTTGACGGAGAGAAATACCAGTCTGCCACTGGTAGGAGTGATGGTCGTATTCGATTTGCTGCCACCCACCGCATACCTATCTCTGCTCCGTTTGCAATACGCCAGATACCTTTATTAGGACAGGTTCGTCTGAATTTTTCACCAAACGCGAATTATACCGAAGACTGGTTCATAACTTCTGAGCGCCAAACACTTTTGGCGGACGGTTCAACCGAAAGAACAACGGAACAAGGATTTTTCGCCTTGAGGCAGTTCAATACAGGGGCCTCAGCGAACACAACGATTTACGGGCTTTTTCCTGTCAAACTTGGGCAGTACCAAGGATTAAGGCACACGGTGCGACCGCGTGTCGGGTTTTCGTATCGACCTGACTTTGCTGGAGATACCTGGGGGTATACACGTCCTTTACTGGATGAAGCCGGCCTGCCTGTCGTTGATACATTGGCAACAGGGCTAACCCCGCGCCGCTATAGCATTGTTACGGGCGTACAGGGTGGAACCCAGAAAGCGATAAATTTTGGGATTGACAATACATTTGAGACCAAACGGGTTAGCATAGACTCAACCGGATCCGATCAGAGTCGTGTTCTTCGGCTCTTCACTCTGAACGCATCTAGTAGTTATAACCTTGCGGCAGATTCGCTTAGATTGTCTCCCATACGCATAAGCGCCCGCACCAATATTCTAGGCCAGTTCAGCATAAACTTCAGCTCTACATTCTCACCCTACAAACTCAGTCCTGATGGTCGTCGCATGGTGAACGAGTATGTCTTCTCACTTCGTGATCTGGCTATTGCCCGACTGACGCAACTGAGTGTACGCGGGAGTATGCAATTGCGTGGACGCACGCGAACTCGTACAGAAGACATGCCAACGGGCACCTCGACAATGCCCCAGTTTGGTAGTTCGGGTCCCCCGTTCGGAATGGGCGTAAACAATCAATTTTCTCAGACCAGCGGGGCTGGCGGTTTCGAAAATTGGTCGTTGAACCTGAGTTTTGTCTATCAAATTACTCGACCGCAATTGGTCCTTCGCCGTTCGGCTACCGTAAATACGGGTTTCAACTTCAGTCTTACCCCAACCTGGCGTGTTCGAGGTCAAACAGGCTATGATGTTGAGCGAAAACAAATCGTAACTACGACGCTCAACTTATCAAAAGAATTCGAGTGTTGGAATATGTCTTTCCGTTGGATTCCATTTGGAGCTTATCAGTCATGGGGGTTTAATTTACACGTAAAGAGCGGTCGCTTGGCGGAATTTCTGCGTTTCCAGCAACCACGTGCGGAACGTAATCGGGGATTTCGAGGGATCTAAACCGCATCCTCGCAACCAACAGCTCCACTGCGCATCAGACTTAGTTGGTGGTACCGTCACCACCAGCAACGCCGCGCACCCTTGCATTATCAAGTGCAAGGCGCATTACGGGAATTACACTTCTTGGGATCATTTGAAAAAGCTCTATTGACCATAGTATCCAAGTAGTTACTGGTTAAAAAATTGCCGGTATCCAAATGGCAAAAAAGGCTTCCACGTACCAGGAGAGAATCTAACCCTCCGGCTCTCACAGAACAAGATTGATGATCCGTACTGCATTGGCAAGGTCTTGAAAGCAGATCTCATTGCCATCTAGGTTTCCAAATGTGATGGCTTCATGGCGGCGGTGATTGCTAAAATTGAAGCCCACTTCGCGAAAAAATCGTGGGAGGAGTTCCATAACACAATAGCAAGTATTTCCCACTTGATCTCCATTTCGCGCCGGCAAGTGCGCGCGACCATTCAAGTGTCAGTACGTGCCCGGTATCAGGGCCCTTCGATTCACTGGATAATCGGTAAACGTTTCCCGATACCATCGGTGATTGCTCCGCGCCCTCGGGGCTAGCCTGAATTTCCGCGGTCATTCTCTCATGTGAGAATTATGGTCTTTTGGAGAACTGTACCCGGAGGGTTTTGTTGTCAAGCCAGGGGATTTTCTGACGTAATTCGGGGTATCCGGCCGCGATCAGGTAGTTGTCTTT
>JAJEDR010000079.1 GCA_022821385.1 Rhodothermales bacterium | reverse complement strand
AAAGACAACTACCTGATCGCGGCCGGATACCCCGAATTACGTCAGAAAATCCCCTGGCTTGACAACAAAACCCTCCGGGTACAGTTCTCCAAAAGACCATAATTCTCACATGAGAGAATGACCGCGGAAATTCAGGCTAGTTATTGAACTCGGTTCATTTGAATTAGCCGATGTTGAAGTCAAAGCCTCAGCCACCGTAGCCAGTTCTGATTTCAAAGGGCTTCGTAAAATCAAGGCCGCCGAAGGCGACCGATTCAAATTTGGCGTCTTGCTGTACGACGGAGAGATATGCGCAAGTTTCGGGGACCGTATGTACGCTGTCCTAATTCGAATGCTCTAGGAAAGTTCGCGGGAGAAGCACGGATTCCAAGGTCAGAAACACGGGTTAGGATAGATTATGGGGACCCTGATAAAACTTAGCTCTTCGCTTTTATGGGTCCCTACCGCGCTCAATATTCGTAGTAGAACCTTCCTGTAGTTTTGACTGAACTTAACATTTTACTGAACACGAAATAGATGAGGTTAATTAATCAAACAAACAGAGCGTTATGGACGTAGCTACCGCGTTTTCTGCAGATGTTCACGGAGAAAGAGGATTCGTCAGTGGATATTCCGCTGGAAGTGGGACACTAATCCGATTGATCTGGGACACCAATCCGATCGATCTGGGACACTAATCCGATTGATCTGGGACACCTTATGTGCGGGGGATTTGTGGGATTGCTGTGGTGTATGCGCGCGCATCAGGCATTCGTCAGCTTCAAACACCCACGGGGGACAGAGGCCAACATCTTGGGTGAAAGCGGTAGAGTGGCGTACAAAAGGCAGCAAGTATTACCTCGGATGGCGTGATGTGAAACAAGATTTTGAGATAGCCGCGGAGTACTACATGAAAGTGGCACAGCCGGGACATGTGGATGCACAGGGCTATTTGGGGTTCGCACACCAGTCAGGTTTGGGCGTGGAAGTAGACTTCGTCGAGGCTCTACGGTGGTACAAGAAGGCAGCTGCCTGACTATCCGCCGAGTACGAACAACGCAACCGTTATTAAAACACCAAGAGCCCCACCAACAATACCAATCGTCCAAATAATTCCCTTGTATCGCGCATCCAACATATCTCTCTGGGCGTCAATTTTTGCTTCAAAACGACTTATGAGATTTTCGGATGCCATTGTTCTAACGAGTTCTACGAGTTCGTGAGTTTCCTCTGCTGTATGATCTCCATCCCTGTCCAGTTTGCGGAGGAGTGAAAAAGCGCGTGTTGTGTCCGGTTGCGATTCACTCATTCATTACAACAGTATACAATATATTCGGCCAACAAAATATATTCCAAATACATACATAAGTTCCGGCAAATTGCAAACGGGGATGCCCCCCACTAAAATTGATGCATCCCCCGATGAAGAGCAACGAATAATCTGGAATAGTGCCTATAAACGGGGGATTAATGTTTCCGAGGTTCGGAGAGTCCTTGCTATTGAACTTAGTGACAAATTGCTTTAGAGTACTGGATTAGAGATCCCTGAATAGCCACCTATTCCTTCCAGCTTTCACCCTTACTGGTTTCACCGGCGAACCATTGCTTTCTCGAACGGAGCACTGATACGAGGGTTTTCACGTAACTCCTTTGCGATTGGTTGGTAACTGGACGGTTTTATCCTCACCACTGGGCTATCTTCGGCTGGTTGTGGCTTGGTTCATTATTGCACCGGCTTACCGGTTATGTGGGAGCACCAGGGGGATGCTCCAATTAATATTGATGCCCCTGCGGTTATTCGTGAATCTCACAAAGTACGGTGTCTTGAACATGCACAAGGATGGGTTGCATCTTCCTGATTTGTCAATAACAAACTTTCGTGGAATACGTCAGCTTTCGATTAATAAATTGGGGCGTATCACCCTAATTGCTGGTCTAAACGGAGTCGGTAAGACTACTGTTCTTGAAGCCGTGCGCGTGTACGCGGCTCTCGGGGACCAAGGTGTGTTTCGAGAATTACTCTATTCAAGAGGAGAATGCACTGAAATCCTTGACGAAGACCGCGATCGTAGGACGTATCTAGATTACGCGGCTCTCTTCTTTGGTAGAAAAGCTGCTTCCGATCAACCAATCTTAATCGGTCCTGCTTCCAGCCGAGATAGCCTAAAAATTGAAGTGGCAGATTTAAAAGATTTACCTGAATCCCATCAGGAGTTGTTCCATAAGCTTAATTCTGAGGCCACCCAAGCTCTAAGGATTACCTACAGCGACGCAGAAGTTGCACTTCCATGGCTCTCTGAGTCCTCAGGTTCAGTCGGACATGATTTGATCGGACGTTTACCCCGAGTACTAAGGCGAATGAAAACCAGCAAACGGGATATGCCGGATCCGATCAACTGTGAATCACTTGGTCCAGGCCTTCCAGAAAATCATGTTCTTGCAAGTTACTGGGATAAGGTCGTCCTAACCCCACAAGAGCCCCTCGCTCTGAAAGCTCTCGCGCTTACCGGGCAACAGATTGATCGCATTGCGGTAGTCGGTAACGGTGGGGGGAGGTTTCAGAGTCCTGGCCGCCGAATTGCAGTTAAGATGAGTGATCAAAGCCTACCCGTTCCTTTAAAAAGCTTGGGTGATGGAATAACGCGCTTATTCGCTGCTGGCCTCGCATTGGCTGTAAGCCGTAATGGTTTTCTGATACTTGACGAAGTAGAAAATGGACTTCATTATTCCGTCCAATACGAGTTTTGGAGGATGATTCTTAAGGTTGCGCATGCTTATAAAGTTCAGGTGCTTGCTACGACACAAAGCATTGATTGTATCAAAGCATTCGCAAGCGCGGCCCGTGAGATTGAAGAATCAGAGGGTGTTCTAATACGTTTGGAAGGTGAGAACGGTGAATTACGAGCGATTGAGTATACAGAAGAAGAGTTGGAAATTGCGAGTAGTCAAGATATTGAGGTGAGGTAGAGAGCGCAACCGCGCGCGATAAACTTCCTGTATACCACTTCCTACTCGTTAAAATTCAGGAGCGTTGTGGGAGCGCTGAGATGTTCTCGCAGCGAGGCCGGTTGTCAAAGTGTTGCTCTGGGATTATTGAATCCATGTGGGGCCAGGCAGGATGCAAGTTTCGTTACTCTACTCTCTTTGCGCGCACCTTTTGGCCGAAGTTTACCCTCTCCAACATGGTTGTGTAAGGGTAGGGGGTGCCACACTCTCTTTTAACGACAACTTCGGTGAGGGGCAACCACAGTGATGATGCGACAGAGTCGAAGAAAGAAACTTCCCATACTGAGCTGTCCATAAGCATGATCGTCTTCCCCCTGTAGTTCACTTCTTTGATGCGAACTGGAGGCCTAGTGCATTCCATTAGTAACTGATCTTGTTGGGGGCTCAATACGTAAGTAGTAAATCAGTTTCCACTTCTCGTCTCTGCCACTGCGTCGTCCGGTATTCCCATGGAGGCTCAACGGCCTCCAACCCTTCGGCTACGCAATGCGAAGACAGTACGTTCTCGTTTCAAGAACAAATTGAAGCCCACATCTCCCCCAGATGTCGCACATACTCTACTGTATATATTTCCCGGATTTTGCCTGATCCGTAACAGGAAGGCGGTTGCAGCAGCATATCATACGCGTACATTGACATAGCCTACAGGTAAAGTCAAGTGCAGCGAATCCTTCTTCTCACAATCGTCATGTCTGGCGGTGTTCTGGCGTATGCGCAGCAGCCTGCGCCAGAGCGAATTGTAAACGTATCAGGGTCGGTTCAGTCGGCTATTGATGCACAGGTTTCCAAATTCAATACAGGAGGACGGGCTGACGTACTTCGGCAGTCAGATGTGCTCATTTATCCGTATGGGATCTACCAGCCTGTGTTGACCTGCACGGTACTCCGGGCATGCATCGTAGAGCTTCGGGCCGGTGAAAATCTCATCAGCATCATTGCCGGTGACGATCAGAGATGGCTGATTGATCACACTGCAACAGGTGCAGGTGCCGGCACAGCGATCGTTTCCGTTAAGCCGATTGATCACAACATTACGACGAACCTAATCATTTCGACGGATCAGCGCGTGTACCACATCACATTGGACAGCCCACCGTACACTAAACCGAACGACCAGTACAATCCTCAGCGTCAGTATACGCGTCATATACGATTTTACTATCCTGCTAAGCATGAATTCGCATCTGTGCGCCCCGATGAGCAGACAGATACGCCGGCAGGCCTGTCCCTTCAGGCCTTGAATCATCGCTATACCTGGCGTGCAGAAAAAGGATTTCCGTGGCTTCCTGCGGCGGTGTTTGATGATGGTGAGCGTGTGTATATACGGATTCCGAGCAGTGCTTATGCCCAAGATCAGCCACTCCTCAGCATCGGGTTACGCGGTACGGAGCGAGTGGCCGATTATGTAGTGCGTGATGGTTATTTCATCGTTGATGGACTTTTTGAGCGGGCGCGGCTTATCACAGGCGGCATTGCACGCAAGGGGTTGTTCAGAAAAAAACGGCATACCCAACTTGCGTTGCACATCTACAGGGCACCATCCAAATGATCGAGAAGCTAGTGGAGCCCGAGCAGGAAGCTTCTGAATTTGTTGATCCGGTGCCTGTGGCCCGTCTATCGCGACGCAACATTTTGGCGTTAGTGCTAAGTCTAGCGGGGGTTTTGCTGGTATTGTTTTTCAGCAGCAGGCGAAGTACACCGGAGGCTCCCACAAGCTATGATCTTGCGCCGTTACCGGTAACTGATGCAATGAAGCTAGCACCAGTCGAGCCGCGCGTGCCGCGGCGAACCCCATGGGAGCCGTCGGAGGTTACGCGTCCGGAACGTGCAAATGAGCGCAAGTCCAGGTACGATGAAGCACGGCATGCACGCGGCGTCCTGCATGTCTCCATTCCCGAGATTGAAAGTAGCCAGCCGGACTCCGCGGATACTATTGAGCGCGAACAAGAACTGGTGCTCTTGGAAGGAAGTGTTATAGAGGTTGCACTCGAAACGGGCATACACACTGGCCGTCCGGGTCCTGTCAGGGCTCGGGTCACGCGGCCGGTAAGAGATTCAATAACGCTGCGGCATCTATTAATCCCGCCAGGTACACAGCTGATTGGTGCCATGGAGGAGGTATTTGCGGGTCAGGAACCGAGGGCCATTGTTGTATGGAATCGCATGATTTTCCCCAATGGAGAAACACGCGACCTGCCAGGCCTTCCTGCTGTGGATTATAGCGGTGAGGGTGGTTTACAGGATAAAGTAAAGCACTATCGATTTCAGCGATTCGGCAGTGCGGCTCTCTTAGCGTTGGTTGGCACCGCGACTTCTATTTCCACGGCGACGACGTCTGGCAGTCTGGCCGGTGGTTCCATTGCTCTTGAACTCTCTCGTGTGGCGTCAGGCAAACTGGAACGTGGCAGAAGTCGCCAACCAGTGCTCATTCTTCGTCCGGGATACAATTTTCTCGTATATGTATCCAAAGACATGACTTTTGCAGCTCCGTACGCGGGATAGAAGCATGCAGGAGCGTCTTTACGGCTGGTCCGCACCAAGTGCTCTGCGGACGTGGAGGGCATTATTTATCATGGTCCTTTTTCCGCTTGTGAGTCTGCAGGTCACCCTGGCAAT
>JAJEDR010000068.1 GCA_022821385.1 Rhodothermales bacterium | reverse complement strand
CGGAAAAACCTCGTCGAGAGGTTAACTACCCAAACTCCCCCCCCCCCCCCCCGATTTTTCTTGGGCCCGTTCAGGAGAAACCATCCGTCAAAATGATTGGCGGGATGAACTGCTCAAGACTGGTGTACGAGGTAAGGCGGGTCAGCGTATTTCCTTTGCAAGGCTAGAACCCTTGCCGACGATGCGCTCTCTGCATGCCGAGGGCGAGACGCGACCACAGACAGAAGAAAGTGGAGAATACGCGGTTACTCCGGAGCGTGTTGTCGTGTCGTTTGGGCCGGATCATGCTCCATTGGAACAGCGACAAGTCGCACTTGCAATTGAGGAGGCGCAAAAACTTGTTCCGAAACCCACCATAGTAGTTTTTGCAGCTTTCCAGTTTGATCCCGAAGCTTCAAAAGACATTGATGAGACAAATTGGCCTGGCGTTACCCTGCTCAAGGCGCAGATGAATGTGGATCTGTTGACTGAGGATCTGAAAAAGAAACGTGCGAGTAACGAGAGTTTTTGGTTGATCGGTCAACCGGATGTAACGGTCCATGGATCCAACAGCGCTGCGATAGAAAAAGAGTATCGTATTTCCGTTCATGGATTTGATTATTTCAACATAGAGACGGGAGATATTGAATCAGGCGGCTCAGATAAGATTGCAATGTGGATGCTGGACACCGATTATGACGGTCGTAGCTTGTTTCCAAGGCAGGTGTTCCTCCTTACAGATAGGGGCGCAGAGGATCTAAAGCGGCTTGAACGTGATCTCAAAGCAGAGATTGAGGCAGATCTCATAAAAGCTTATGTCGGCGCACGCTCACTACCATTTAAAGCTGGCGAGCATCGTCGTGCAGCGGTCAAAATCATTGATGATCGTGGCATTGAGAGCTTGAAAATTGTGGAATTGGAGTGATGCGAGATGCTCCAAGGGAAAACTCCAAATTATGTGGAAATGTCCATTCAATTCACGCTGGAGGGACACCAGGGCAGCAGACGAAGGCCATCAAGAAGCCACGACGAATATTCGTAATAATGCCTAATTCTGGTTTATTGGAGTGACCTGGGACAGAATAATGTTAAGAACAACCATTGATAAGCTTATCATAAACTCGCCCTACGAAGAGCCAAATGAGCATTGGCATTATGACAGGCAGAAGCGATTATTCGATTTGGTAAAGGAGCGTCGACCTGCCGGATATGTGGTGGCATCAGGCGATTCAAAGGCCTTTGATGACCCTGGCGTGTTTAAGGAGATACCTTTGGTTAACCGAATTCGGTCTCGTGTCGAGAAATGGCGTAATGCAGAATACCCTGGAGTCACAGGGATCACGAAGAGATTACTGAGTTACTGGAATGATCCAGAGGAATTTGCGAGGAGACGTTTTTTCTTCTGCCAGTTGGAAGCCGCCGAAACACTAATCTGGCTTGTTGAAGCGCCTACAAACGAAAAGATTGGCCTACACATTCCTTCTGATGGTGGAATGTTCGGTCGGTTGTGTGCGAAGATGGCGACAGGTTCGGGAAAGACCGTGGTGATGGCCATGGTTATCGCTTGGCATGTCCTGAACAAGGTCACGTATAGACAGGATACACGGTTCTCAAGGAATGTATTGGCTGTGGCCCCGGGACTTACAGTTAAGAACCGGTTGGCAGTTCTAAAGCCAACACATGCGGAAAATTATTACGAGAGTTTTCGAGTCGTGCCTTCGTCCTTACTCGACAAACTGCGGCAGGGGCGTATCGTAGTTCGAAATTGGCATGCTTTGAATTGGGAAACAGAAGAACAGATCAAAAAGAAACGTGGAGTTGATAAACGTGGAGTGAAGAGTGACGAAGCTTATGTTCGGGAAGTTCTTGGTGATATGGCGGCAGCTCGAAACCTTTTGGTTATCAACGACGAAGCACATCATGCCTGGCGCGTTATCCCTGGCGCTAATATGAGGGGAATTGACAAGAACACCCAAGAGGAAGCCACGAAATGGGTTGGGGGATTGGACCGAATCCACAGGGCGCGTGGCATACTCAACTGCTATGATTTTTCCGCCACGCCTTTCGCACCGTCAGGTAACCGAAACAAAGATGACGCACTTTTTGGCTGGATCATCAGTGACTTCGGACTTAATGACGCCATCGAGTCTGGGCTTGTGAAGACCCCTCGTGTTGTTATTCATGATGATGCCGTACCAGATGTCAAAACGTTCAAGTCGCGCCTGTACCATATTTACAATGATCCAGATGTTCGGGACGACTTAAATAGGCGACGGGCTAAACCAGAGGAGCCGTTACCAGACCTAGTAAGGAACGGTTATTATTTGCTTGGTTATGATTGGCGAAAAACTGCCAATGACTGGAAGAAGTCATCAGAGGGTAGTACTCCACCAGTGATGATTACTGTCGCTAATCGCACTGAGACGGCCGCGCGCATTAAATACGCGTTTGATCGTAAGAGGGTGGGAATCGAAGAATTATGTGATCCCGAACGTATTCTCCACATTGATTCAAAAGTCCTCAGAAAAGCTGAGAGTTCAGAACAACCCATTGCTGATTTGGGCCCGGATGGCGATAAGCCGAAGAAGGAACGTAATAGTAAGCAGCGGGCAGAATATCTCCGACAACAAGTAGACACGGTTGGGCAGATCGGTAAACCCGGTGAGTTAATACAAAATGTGATTTCTGTCGGAATGTTGTCCGAAGGATGGGATGCGAAGACGGTAACCCATATTATGGGACTAAGGGCATTCTCCAGCCAACTCCTGTGTGAGCAAGTTGTAGGGCGTGGATTACGTCGCACCACTTACGATGTGAATCCAGACACCGGCCTATTTGAACCAGAGTATGTGAATATTTTTGGGATTCCTTTTACGTTTCTGCCTCATGAGGGTGAGGGTGATAACCCGCCTCCACCTCCTAGGCCGAAGACTGCCATAGAGCCGGTTCCAGATAGAGGGGCATTCGAGATATCGTGGCCTAATGTGATCCGCGTGGAGCATACGCTTCGCCGAAGCCTGTCTGTAGATTGGGAAAAGCTGAGGCCACTTGATTTGGATGCTGCAAAGATTTCAAAATTAGCTGATCTGGCGCCCATTGTAGAAGGCAAGCCCGATATAACAAAGATTAAGTCAATTGACTTAAAGAAATTGGAAAAGGAGTCTCGCATGCAGCGAATTATTTTTGAAGCAGCGAGAGATGTATATGAGCAGGTTCAGCCGAATTGGAAAGGAGGAAAGGTTGGTCTGTTAGCCCAGTTGATATGTCTAGTTGAAAAATTTATTGCGCGACCTGATAGGATTCGCATCACAGCAGGCACATTGGGTCCTCCGAGTAATATTTCGCGTAAACTCGTAATCACACTTGGTATGACAAAGGTAGTTCAGCATATTCTAGATGCGGTTCACTTCCAGAACACCCAGAAGCTGGATATCGTATTTGACCAGGATCGGCCTATTTGTTCAACTATTGATATGCGCACATGGCATACCTGTAAACCGTGCAAACCCACTGAGCGAAGCCACATAAATTATTGTGTCTTTGATAGTACGTGGGAGGCCTCGGATGCCAGTATACTGGACACTAGTACTGAAGTGGATGCATGGGTTAAAAACGACCATTTAGGCTTTGAAATCTTATATACTTACCGAGGCGTTATTAGAAAGTACCGTCCCGATTTTCTTGCTAGACTCAAGTCCGGTAATATGTTGATTCTTGAAACAAAGGGAAAAGAAACTGAACAGACACGCACCAAGCACAAGTTCCTTCAAGAGTGGGTAGAAGCCGTAAATGTACACGGTGGTTTTGGGCATTGGTCTTGCGATATGTCCAGAGCTCCAGGCGAACTTCATGAAATCCTGAAGAAACACGCAATAACGGACTAACTTAATCCAGCCAGGGGGAGGGATTCAAAAGACAGTTAGTTGCAGCAATTGACTGACATCGTTGGTGCAGCAGTGCGCGAGGAAATATTCGTTGTTCCCAAAGGGTGGTTGCGAACGATACCAACTCCGAGTTCAGTTAGCGTACGTGTTTGGCGAACCGAGGGATAAAGTTGAGCCGTTGTTCAGTCGGGAGCGATTAGTGGAGGTTATTGCATTGTCGGACAAGGAATCTGAAATGACTCTGGGCGAGACGCTGGGATCAGTCCGATGCAATTATTGTTCACTTCCCGTTAAATGGATATTTTGAAACCTTATTCTGCACATCTGCATATATTGTCGCGGGGGAGAACGCCAGTGAAGGCTGGCCATAGAGGCAGTCATAGAGGAGGATCACTAGGTTTGATTCCTCAGTCGTATGCTAAAGGAACTTATGGATGAATCACAGCCAGACGCAACACGAGCCTTTTCGCTCCTCCGTAAGCTGGCAGAGGACGGGAAACAGTCTGCGGAGGAAACCCATGAACTTATAGAACTTATTGAAACCATGGCATCAGCAAATCTTGTCAGCCAGTTGGGAGCCAAAATTGATATACTGACCGCACAGCTATCCAGCATGGAAAAAAACCAGAATGCGCAGCTGTCCAGTATGGAAAAAAAGCAGAATGCGCAGCTGTCCAGTATGGAAGAAAACCAGAATGCGAAAATTGACACATTGACTGCGAAATATACGGTCGTAATCTGGGCGATCACCTTTGCCGGACTCGTTCTCGGAGCAGCAATCATCTTCGGCGGATAGTATACTAGTCTGAGGGCATCCAGATGGGATTTGAGGTGTTCCGCAGATGGCGCGTCCAACACAGTTGTACCTCCATAACTACGTAACTGCACGAAGCTAAATCCCTATACAAAAGCCTTCCGCCAGCCATTCCGGCCACGGCCTTCGGTACGCAACTTTTGCGCATAAATAGATGTGTTCGCACAAATTTGCGTTCAATTAAGTACAAGTTCCAGTTATCTGAATTAGGTTGCTCAGTATGCGTACAGGCCAAACTTGGGTTGAGTATTTGGGTCGCAGCCAGTTGCTAACTTTGCAGGTTGATCATGCTCTGTAGTCGGGTGTCGGTCCGTATATTACCGCTGGATGCGCATTTCCTGGTCCAGAAAGACATAACTAGGCGTTTATGCCATGAGTGCTGAATTTATCGCGCTATTGATTATGCTGGGTCTGGCAACAGGCTTGGCCTTGACGTTGCTGTTGGCTCAGAGGTTGCTCGGACCAAGGAGGCCCAACCGGGTCAAGGTAAGTGCCTATGAGAGCGGAATGGATCCAGTCGGGACCGCTCATCAGCGATTCTCCGTCAAATTCTATCTGGTTGCGATGGTTTTTATAGTTTTTGACGTTGAGGTTGTATTCCTTTACCCGTGGGCAGTCAGCCACAGGCATTTTCTGGAGGCGGGAATAGGTATGGGGGTATTGGCGGTCGTAAGCATATTTATTTTGGTCCTTGCGGTAGGACTGCTATACGATATCAAAAAAGGTGGACTGGAGTTCGATTAACGAAACAGACCGCATCACTCCTCATAAAAAACGACGCTGGTTTTTTTCCTATGGATTCCGCTACTGGATACTTAACGACCACTGTTGACTCTGTTGTCAACTGGGCGCGTTCAAACTCTCTGATGCCAATGCCCATGGGCTTGGCCTGCTGTGCCATTGAGATGATGGCCTTCGGCGGTCCGAAGTACGATGTCGGCAGGTTCGGCAGTGAGGCCATGCGATTCTCACCTCGTCAGGCCGACTTGATGATCGTGGCAGGATGGTGCAGTTACAAAATGGCACACGCGATACGACGCGTCTGGGATCAAATGGCCGATCCGAAATGGTGTATTGCCATGGGAGCGTGTGCATCAAGCGGAGGCATGCATCGCTGCTATGGTGTTGTTCAGGGAATAGATAATTTTATGCCGGTTGATGTTTATATCCCGGGGTGTCCGCCCCGACCTGAGGCCGTTATTCATGCGCTAATGGATGTTCAGGAGAAAGTTCGGAATGAATATTCCGTCGCAAAGGATTATGCAAGTGGCCCAAAAAAATCAACTGCTGAACCAATCAGCCTGGGGATCCTCACGAGTGACGGTCGCCAAACAGAGGTAGGTGCGTAGAGATTAGTTGATGTCTGAATCACTCAACTTCCATTTTACGCCCGTAGATGAGGCCCGCCCGGACGAGGAGAATGTGCATGCGAAGGCGTCCACTGATGTTACAGATGTGATAAAGGCTATCCAAGAGCAGTTTCCGGGAGCAGTAACTGAGGTCGTCGTCTATGCGGGTGAGCATACCGTATTTATTGCAGGTGAGGTTTTTTTACAGGTATGTACGGCATTGAAGGAAGAGCTCGGATTTACCTATCTCGTGGATCTAGCCGGCGTGGATCGTTTTCGGGAGGATGCACCCCGTTACGAGGTTTATTATTGTTTCGTAAACCTTAAAGCAGGAAAACGCCTTCGGATAAAGGTGCGTGTAGAGGAAGATGATGCGGTTCTGCCCTCAATAACCGGTCTGTTCAAGGCAGCGGACTGGAATGAACGTGAGTGCTTTGATATGCTCGGCATTCGTTTTGAGGGCCATCCAGACCTTCGACGTATGTACATGCCGGAGGATTTTGCATATCATCCCCAGCGCAAGGAATTTCCGCTCCTGGGTATTCCAGGATCTCTTCCGCTTCCGCCACGGACGCCCGAGGGGGAGCTTACGATGGATCCTTTCGCAGCTGCCCACAGTGGTAGTCCGGCCAAGAGCTATGAAGAGCCTGCAGAACACGACGAAGATTGATGCCGGTCAACACGTCATATCGCGATCAGGAGAATATATTCTCGTTTTGGCCTAGGCATAACGAGACAATTCTCAAACGACTTGAGAGCAAGGATGCCTGGTTAAGTACAAGGCGCGGCATTGAAATTTCGCGTGTGAAGGATGCGCTCGAGCACGAAATGACACTGAACATCGGGCCGCAGCATCCTGCTACACATGGTGTGCTCAGGTGCATGGTTAAGCTCGATGGCGAGCGGATCGAAAAGTGTGTACTTGACATCGGATACTTGCATCGCGGTATTGAAAAGCTCGCGGAAAGCAAGACGTATCAGGAGTTCATGCCCTATACCGACCGCATGGATTACCTGGCGCCCTACGCAAATAATGTGGCGTGGTGTATGGCCGTGGAGAAACTCGCAAACATTGAGGTTCCTGAGCGAGCACAATGGATCCGCATGATCATGTGTGAATTGGCCCGCATTTCTTCTCATTTACTTTGGCTGGGAGTCGGGCTGATGGATGCGGGGGCGGTGAGTGTATTTCTATGGACTTTTCAGGGTCGGGAAGATCTCTACAACATATTTGACGAGGTTTCAGGGGCGCGTTTTACGGTTTCGCACAGTCGCATTGGTGGATTGGCGACAGATCTGAGTGCGAAGGCGATTGACATGATCAGGGACTTTGCAACCCGTTACGAGGAGATCATTAGAGGCTGGCAAAAGCTTCTCAACCGTAATCGCATTTGGATTGACCGAAACAGGGATGTTGGCACGGTCAGTGCAGATGAGGCGATTGCACTCGGACTGACAGGTCCCAATCTCCGCGGCAGCGGTGTGCCCTATGATATCCGCACTTTTGAACCCTACCTGAAGTACGACGAGGTGGATTTCATTATTCCGCTCCGGGAGGAGGGGGATTGTCTAGCGAGATATCACATTCGTGTTGAGGAGATGCTGGAAAGCATCAAGATTATTCATCAATGTCTAGATCGTTTGCCCGATGGGCCGATCCGGGCAGATGATGCCAAAAAAGCCTATCCGTCCAAGAACGAAGTATATTATTCAATGGAGGGTATGATACACGACTTCATGTACACGGAAACGGGGGTGGCTCCGCCCAAAGGAGCTGTTGCGTATCATGCTATAGAATCTCCCAAAGGGGAGTTAGGATTCTACCTTGAAAGCGACGGAACCGGATGTCCCTGGCGTGCACGCATTAACGCACCGTCCTTCACGAACCTACAGGGCTTGGAATCCATGATGGAAGGTCATCCGGTGGCAGATATTGTAGTACTGATCGGTTCTATTGACCCGGTAATGGGTGAGGCGGATAAGTAGATGGCAGATTTTATTCGCAACCCCGTAGTGGCGCTGCCAGATTCCAATCCAGAAGCACATTTTTCGGAGGAAGAATTGGTTTTCACTCCCGAAGAAAAGGCAAAGATCGTCGACTACGTGGCCCAATACCCAACCCCGGATGGCGCAGTTATGTGGGTACTCTGGCTTGCGCAGGAAAAATTCGGGTTTCTGCCTCCTGAGGTGATGCGGCTAGTTGCCACCGAACTCTCGCTGCCTTATGCGCAGGTTTACGGTGTGGCAACGTTCTATACGCAGTTCTTCAAAGAAAAGAAAGGCACTTTCGTCCTGGATGTATGCACCTGTTTTTCCTGTCAATTCTGTGGAGGCTACGACACCCTGGCTTATCTGGAAGAGAAACTTGGTGTTAAGCGAGGGCATACGACCCCGTGCGGCCGTTACACATTGCAGGAAGCTGAGTGTTTGGGGGCATGCGGTTCTGCGCCCATGATGCAGGTTTCCAATGGCCCATACGCGTATAATCTGACACCGGAAAAGATCGATGCATTACTGGCTGCTATGGAAGCAGGAAAGCCACTGCCATTTGTATCCGTCACGTTGCCACAGGATGAAGATGAAATGGGTGGAAATAGACGGACTGATGCGGAAGCGGTCGAACACTACGTGGTTCCTCCGCAGGCGAAGCGAACACAGTAATTTTGTCTAGGGTTTAGGACCTATGCTTACAGTTTTGGTTTTAGGTCGTCAAATGATTTATGCTGGCTATGCGACAAGGCTATGACAAAAGCGGGCGACTGGCAATCATATAGACGGGTACTTCTGCCGCCGGTTAAAGATTTACATCATTTGGATGTATATCGGGCGCAGGGCGGCTATGAGGCCCTGCGTACTGTTCTGAACGACTGGAAACCTGAGGAGGTTACGGCGGAGGTCAAACGCAGCGGACTTCGCGGGAGGGGTGGAGCGGGATTCCCTACTGGCCTTAAATGGAGCTTCATGCCGCCGGTCAAACCGGATGTGCCGCGTTACCTGTGCTGTAACGCCGATGAAAGCGAGCCCGGAACGTTTAAGGACAGACAGCTAATGGAGTATAACCCTCATCTCTTGTTTGAGGGTATCCTGATTGCAGGCTACGCAATGTCGCTCAAAGCATGCTACCTGTATGTTCGGGGTGAATTTTCCAGTTGGATTACGCTTCTCCAGAATGAGTTGTCAAAGGTATATGATGCGAAGCTGGCAGGCAGCAACATACTGGGGACGGATTACAGTATGGATATCATCATGCACAAGGGGGCAGGCGCCTATATATGCGGTGAGGAGACGAGTCTGATGGAATCTCTCGAGGGCAAACGCGCTTATCCTCGAATTAAGCCTCCTTTTCCCGCACAATCCGGTATCTGGGGGTACCCAACTACCATAAACAATGTGGAAACGCTGGCCTGTGCTCCCATCATTATTGACCGTGGGGGGGACTGGTTTGCAGGAGTGGGTGCGAAAAAGCACCCCGGCCCTGTACTGTACGGCATTTCCGGCCATGTGAATCGGCCGGGCGTTTATGAGTATCCCACGGGGATGCTTATCACGGACTTACTCGAGATTGCCGGCGGTATGCGAGACAACAAGAAGCTTAAGGCGCTTGTGCCAGGAGGGGCTTCGGTTCCGGTTTTAAGGGCGGATATGATTGACGGTGTGACGATGGATGTAGAAAGCCTTCACGAAGCAGGCTCAATGATGGGCACTGCCGGCATGCTGTTTTTGGATGAAGACACCGATATGGTTGCCTTTTTGCGCCGAGTTGCCCGTTTCTATCACCACGAGAGTTGCGGGCAATGTACACCGTGCAGAGAGGGCACAGGATGGATGGAAAATTTGATCACCCGGATTGATGACGGAGAGGGGAATCTGCGGGATCTGGACCTGCTTCTTGACCTCTGTGATCAAATGGAGGGGCGAACTGTTTGTGCATTGGCGGACGCGGCCGCATGGCCAGTTCGCAATACAATAAAGCGCTTCCGGGGAGATTTTGAACGCCGGTGTCGCCCGTCTGCCTGGGCAGTGAATACCTGAAAATAATGATACCTGACCGCATGAAGTACATACTGATCGGTATTTGCCTGCTGTTGGCCGCCTGTGGCGAATCTGAGTTGGTCGGCGATGAGATCTACGGTGCACAGCATGAAGCGGTGGACGTAATCCCTGTAGAAGCTGTACTCGCAGAACCTCAGCATTACACGGACAATGAGATTGCAGTGGCCGGTACAGTGCATGAAGTTTGTCAGATGGAGGGTTGCTGGCTGATGTTGCGAGGCCTGGAAACGGGCGAGGGCTTGCGTGTACACGTTGAGCGGACAGAAACTGGCGAGTACGCATTTACGGTTCCAATGGATATCAATGGCCGATATGCTGTAGCCGTTGGTATCCTAACGACTCCAGAAGTGGAGGAAGAAGCACATTACCAGGAGGATGCTCCCGGTGTTGTTCCCTTGCTCTCCATGGTTGCTACTGGCGTCCGCATATCCCCGGAAGAATCCATTTAGGTTATCCATGCCAAAGGTCATTATAGACGGAGAGGAATACGCGTTTGAGGGGCGGCCGAGTTTACTCCAATTTTGCTTGGATCAGGGCATAGAATTACCCCATTTCTGTTACCATCCATCCATGTCTGTACCGGCAAATTGCCGGCAATGTCTTGTGGATGTGGGAGCACCAGTGCGGGATCGGGAGACGGGCGAGTTTCAATTGGACGAAAATGGGGAGAAGGTCATACGGTATTTCCCCAAACTGCAGACCAGTTGCAGTCACGTGATATCAGACGGGCAGGTTGTTCATACTGCACGCTCTAGTGAAAAGGTGGAGAGAGCACAGCGCGACACAATGGAGTTTCTGCTCATTAACCACCCGTTAGACTGCCCCATATGTGATCAGGCGGGGCATTGCCCCCTGCAGATTCAGGCCTACAAGTATGGGCCGGAGGGATCGCGCTTTGAGTTCCGTAAAGTTCATAAGCCCAAGAAAGTCAAACTGGGGCCGAACGTTGTTCTGGATGCTGAGCGATGTATCAATTGTACGCGATGCGTCCGCTTTACAGATGAGATTTCGCGGAGCGGGCAGCTTACGATCATTGAGCGCGGTGTCAAGAATTATCCGATTACACCGCCGGGCGTTTCGTTTGATGAACCCTACTCTATGAACGTGATTGACCTGTGCCCGGTCGGTGCGCTTACATCGGCAGATTTTCGGTTCCAGGCACGGATCTGGGAAATGGCCAGTGCGCCATCCATTACCACGACGAACGCCAAGGGATCGAATTGTTATTTGTGGGTGCGTGACAATCTGGTGATGCGGATGACTCCGCGTCCGAACCCGGATGTTAATGAGTTCTGGCTTCCAGACGAAGACCGCCTGACCTATAGGTGGTTTAATGAGAACCGCCCCTGTGGACCTGCCGCTTTGAACAAGTCGGGGGCGTGTTCCTGGGATGAGGCAATCCAAGAGACCGCAGAAATCCTGAAGAATACAGGTAAGGAGACACTGTTCCTGGCTTCGGCGCGTGCTACGGTTGAAGATAACTGGATGTTGATGCAGCTTGCGGAAGCTGTTGGTAGACAGGTTGCCGGCTATATCCCTCACATTGAGCCGGGCCATGGGGATGGATGGTTACGAACAGATGACAGGGCCCCCAACAGTCAGGGATGTGCACGGTTAGGACTACAGCCCATTGATGTGAAGCTGTGGAGTGCACGCCTTGAGGCAGGGGAGGTTCAGGGGCTCTATGTGTTAGAGGATGATCCTGTTGCTGCAGGACTATGCAGTGCGCAAGCATTGGACAATGTACAGGTGATACTGCACTACTACAATACGACGAACCAAACCCTGCCCTCAGCCAATGTAGCCTTGCCGGCCGCAACGGTTGCGGAGACGATCGGTACATTTGTTAATGAAGCCGGGCGCGCACAACGTGTAGTGCCTGCGAAGGCCATCAAAGGTGTCAATCGTACACTCATGATGCAAATGGGGGTGAGCCGCGCCGATCAGCACGGTACACCCTTTGACCGCTGGCACAATGAATCCCATTATGTGGACTGCAAGCCAAGTTGGGAAATCATTCCCCTTGTAGCGCGGAACCTGGGTGTGGAGATTGCCGCACAAAGCCCCAAAAAAGTCATGCAGCACATCAGTGCGTCCATCCCGGCATTCACCGGAGCAACTTACAAGGCAATGGGCCTAAGTGGTGTGACGCTTTCCCCCATTGAAACAGAGGTTGCCAGTTAGAGGTGATGAATCTATCGCCCGGTTTATTGGCCTTAGTGGCCTTCGGTATTATTAATGTTATGCTGATATCAGCATCCTGCCTAGTGTATGCTGAACGTAAAGTATCTGCCTTTATTCAGAACAGGCCAGGTCCTAATCGGGTTGGCCCGGGAGGGTTTTTTCAGCCGTTTGCGGACGTATTCAAGCTCGTGTTCAAGGAGGACACGGTTCCCGAAGGTGCAAGCAGGTTTGTGCATGCCCTGGCCCCGGTCATAATGGTCGTCATAGCGATGACGGTTCCGGCACTGATTCCGTATGCACGCGGAGTTGTGATTGTGGACAGTGCTGTAAGCGCACTCATTATCTTGGCGCTAACGAGTATTTCGGTGTACGGGGTCACGCTTGCGGGCTGGAGTAGTAACAGCAAGTTTTCGCTATTGGGCGGCTTGCGCTCAAGCGCGCAGATGATTTCGTATGAGTTGTCGATGGGTTTGGCTGTGGCGAGTGTGGTGGTCACGGCTGGATCCCTAAGTGTTGTAGAGATTGTAGAGAATCAGGCTGCAGGTGGAGCAATCCTGGGATGGAATGTCTTTCGCAACCCGATCGGTGCGATCATTTTTATTATAACGGCTTTTGCGGAGACAAACCGTGCGCCCTTTGATCTACCTGAAGCTGAGCAGGAGCTGGTAGGTGGATATCATACCGAGTACAGCGGTATGAAATTTGGCATGTTTTTCCTTGCCGAGTATGTTAACTGGTTCGTGGCCTCCTTTGTGATTGCAACTTTTTTCTTTGGTGGCTACCTCATCCCGTTTGAACCGCAGCTGCTTGCAGCTTTTCCTGGGCTTGAGGGTTCCGTTTGGCTCGGACTTATGCAGCTCGGGAGTTTGCTTCTAAAGGTTGGTTTCTTCGTATTTTTGTTTTTGTGGGTGCGTTGGACGTTACCTCGCTTTAAGTACAACCAGCTTATGCAAATTGGCTGGAAAGTGTTATTGCCGGTTGCACTTGTGAATGTGCTTGTGATGGCGCTCATTGTTGCGCTCTTTGCTGGTTCATAATATGCTGATTGCTGCATCCATTCTATCCGCTGATTTTGCCAGATTGGAGGCACATGCAGCGGAAGCTGTGGCTGCCGGGGCGGACTGGTTGCATATAGATGTGATGGATGGGCATTTTGTACCAAATCTGACCTTTGGTCCACTAGCTGTCCGTGCGCTTCAATCACTTAAGGCTGAGACTGGCGTAACACTGGATACGCATCTAATGATCTCGGAGCCGGAGCGCTATCTGGAAGAGTTTGCACAGGCGGGATCAGACATAATCACAGTTCACGTGGAAGCCTGCAAGGATGTGGGGGCTGCACTTCATAAAATCCGTACTCTAGGCTGTAGGCCAGGACTCACCGTTAATCCAGATACGTCGCTCAATCAACTGGAGCCTTGGCTGGCCGATATAGATGTAGCTATGATTATGTCAGTATATCCAGGGTTTGCTGGTCAGTCTTATCTGCCTGAGTCCAATGGACGCATAAGGGAATTGAAGGCAATGCTGAACCGGGCTTCCAGTAAGGCGATTCTAGAAGTAGATGGGGGCATCAAGCCGTTCAACGTGCACGAGCCTCGCCAGAGTGGTGCGGATGTCGTGGTCGCTGGCAGCGCCATTTTTGGCGGATCAATACCTGATCGCATTGCGCAGTTGCGTGGCATTCAGCCCCTGTAGCTCAACAGGATAGAGCGACGGCCTCCTAAGCCGTATATCCGGGTTCGAGTCCTGGCGGGGGTACTAAATTATGATGCAGACTGCCTACATCGGCTTGGGATCAAATCTGGGAGACCGGCTCGCACGCTTACGCCAGGCAGTAGCCGGGTTGCACCGTATAGCGGCTTTCGTTCGATGCTCGCCTGTGTACGAAGGATCTGCACACACACTTGCGTCCAATGACATGTCGCCTGATTTTCTGAATGCAGTCGTCGAAATACGGACAGATCAAAGTGGAATGGATTTGCTGGAGGCCTGCCAGAATATTGAGCGGGAGGGTGCTCGCTGTCGCCGAGTGCCCTATGCACCTAGGACAATTGACCTTGATATTCTTACATTCGGGGGGGTAACGTGCAGCACAGATCAACTCATATTGCCGCATCCTAGGCTCCAAGAGCGGCGATTCGTGCTACAGCCCTGGTTTGATCTGGCGCCTGAGGCTTATATTCCAAGTCCAGTAGATGCAACTGTATCTGCAGCACTTGCCGACTGTAGAGACAAAGCCGATTTAGTCAGGACGCCGTGGTTGCTTATGATGAAAGAAAATGAAATCAGCGTATAAGGGCCGTACGGATACCTTGCCAGACAATCTTCGTTACGTGGCAATAGAGGGCGTGATTGGAGTTGGTAAGTCGCAACTCGCAAGTCTCTTAGCCAAGCGTTTTGATTTGCGACTTGTCCTGGAGGATTTTGAGGAAAACCCTTTTCTTCCCCGATTCTATCGCAATCCCTCACGCTGGGCCTTTCAGACACAGATTGCGTTCCTGACCAGCCGCTACCGACAGCTGTCGACCCTTCGTACGCTGGATTTATTTCATAAGGGGGTGGTTACCGACTACTCATTTGACAAGGATCAGATTTTTGCCCATATGTACCTCAGTGGCGAGGAGGTGTATTTGTACGACAAGTTGTACATGCAAATGGAGACGAGTACACCGAGGCCAGATCTGATCATTTACATACAATCCAGCCTTGAACGTTCTCTTGAACGAATTCGTGAGCGAGATCTTCCGTATGAACGCGGAATCGACATGGACTTACTGAAGCGTCTGCAGGAAGCGTACGTGGACTATTTTTTCCGATATACAAAGAGCCCGCTGCTGAATGTTAATATTGAGCAAATGGATTTTGAGCACCGGCCCGAGGACTTGGACGAACTGTCTCGCATCATTGTAGAGACTGATCACTACGGGATCACGTACTTTAACCCAAGCAAGCCGGCATTATTCAAGTGAGGATTATAGACCTGAGCGCCAGATAGTCAGCACAGAGAAGATATCGGGTAGCTACGATCCCTGAAATTTGCCTGTCTGGACTTGCTGGAAGGCGTAGATGAAGTTGCTTTTGCGATTTTCTCCGGTGTTGCAGGAATAGGCCCAGTCAAGTGCAAGCAACTTTCACGCATGGCCAGCCGCGCAGCTTTTTAGTTGTTCGGTCTATTTGGTCAACCCGTTTGTTTGTTTGGCAAATTCATTGACGGATAGGTCGGGTTGAATGCACGAAGTTCACGTCTATACTGAAGTGAATAATGTACACACAATCCCGTTCGGCAGAATGAGATACGTTTCGTGCGTACTTGCGGAACAGTGTTTGCAGTTGCAGCACGGGTTAGTCCGACCATGGGGCGGTTCGGCGCAGTTTCCGACGTCAAAAACCTCACGATGGACACCATATGGCCGCCAAACCCGTTATTGCCAGAACACAGTTGCAGGCGTGGGCGTTCAGACCGGAGTGGAGACATTTTTGCACGGAGCTAAGGTTTGATGAGAATAATAAAGGGTTCGACACATAGATGCGTTTTTCATCGGCTATCATCTAAATGAAGCTCCTGTCTGGTATCTTGCTTGCGGTGATTGGGTATTTATTATTGAAGGCAGTTTGGCGGCTGTTCAAGGCGGTGGAGGTGGACAGACCAATTCGCAAGCCTCCTCGAGCCACATCATCCCCCGAGTTTGAGGAGGAAAATTTCGATATAGAGGATGCTCGCTGGCACGACTTGCCCGGAGGCACTAAACCCCGACGCCGAGCGTGAGAGTTATTTCATGAGTGCTTTCAACAGTAGCCCCATCTTTTCGCGCCGGCCGGAAGAGGTATCTCATGGCGGCATTCATAGCGGCTTCTTCCAACCCATATCCGAGGGCATTAACCAGCGTCCGAGTATTGTCCCGATGGTTCAGTAGGTAGCGCTCAAGAATTTGCGCTGACCGCACGCGCCCCCGTTTGTCTATCACAAGGTCAAGGACAATTTCTGCCTTAATGTTGCGTCGATTAGCAGCTCTAGGATATTCAGGTACGGCTATGCGAATTGGTTTTGGTGCCTCGGTTGCAGCAATTCCGGTTGACGGAGGTCCTTCGGGTTCCGTCGGCATTTCATCCAATGATGGACCTGTAACCGTGAGAGGATCTAGGTCAAGCAGGATATCCTCTTCCAGGATAGTGTCGTCTGGAGCAATTACAGGAGGGAGGGGAGCAGGAGGCGGGGGAGCACGCCGTGTTTGGCGAGTGGAGACAATCTCCTCCATCTGAATGACTTCTGGGCGGGAATAGAGGATGTCAAGTGGTTTTGGTTCAGGTGCAATGGGCCAGAGCTTTATACATAGCAGGATCAGCACCTGCGCCGCAATAATACTGGCAAACAGGCGTAGCGAATAAGAATCACCGTCAAAGTGGCGCCGCATTTCCAGAAAGTCTGTTGTGCACCCCGCAACCCTAGTCTATAGAAGTATAGACGTAGAACAGATTGGGGATTATACCCTCGAAATCAAGATTTGATGGCTTGGCAGCCTACGTTCGTCATTGTTAGTACGGTATTCTGTGTAGAAGATGTTTCATTGAGCCGTTCTCCATTGGATCAATCGAAGGCCAATTTGAGATAGCCGCACGGTATTTGCTGCCCTCATTCAGGTACGGGATCTAAGTCGGATGCTTCTGAGCATAACCACTTCAATCCATTGACCTCAGACTCACAATTTGATCAGTCAGTCAGTGGTGAGAAACTGTTGGTCTGCATCTGGATTGCATCGTCCTTTGATACACGCAGTTGATTGCATCAACAGTAGGTTCAGATTTTGCAGAATCTTCCAGACGGTCAAAATCGTGGTCGCAACGAAAATGATTAAAATGCGCGCTTAACTTAAAAAGCGAAACCTGCGGAAACAGACGGTCACATAAAAGACCCAGGCAAACCCCCACCGCCATTTGTGCCAATATTGCTTAAGATCTCCACTGGATGGCGTCAATGGACGCGCTGGAAGCCCCCGGCGTTCAACAGCGGGGCGAGTGGCAGCCTATCACCTACCCGTACTGGCGCGGCAGGATCTTCTTGTGCTTGCCAAGAATCTGACGACACTTTCTGCATACGGCGGCTGACTATCCCCTTCTTGTGAAAAGTTCGATGCTCATAATTCGGTATCGGGCAAGTGGAAAGCTTGGAATATCGCTATCGTGCGTATCTTCCCGTTATTGTCAATTACATACGGCTTAAGGCCTTTCTGAATTTCGATAGGATCCTTTTGAGGGGTACATTAACTGAGATATAATGGGTTTTGAACCACAATCCTCCAAGTTGGCGCTAGCCGACGGAACAGTAGTGGTGGGCACAGCCATCGGTGCCAGTGGAGAAAGCGGTGGCGAACTCTGCTTTAATACGAGCATGACAGGGTATCAGGAAATTCTTACTGATCCATCCTATCACGGGCAGATCATGATGATGACCTACCCCCACATAGGCAATTATGGTGCTCACGACGACGATACGGAAGCGGCTAAACCGATGGTTTCTGCCTTGGTTGTGCGGGCTTTTTCGCGTGAATATTCCAATTTGTTGGCACAGGAGTCCCTACACAACTATATGGACAAGCACGGCTTGGTTGGCATCACAGGTGTAGATACCCGCAAACTGGTTCTACATATTCGGGAAAGCGGTGTCATGAACGCCGTGATTTCGTCTACAGATCTGGATGATGCTTCGCTTGTGGAAAAAGCGCAGGCGTGGCCTAGTATGGATGGCCTGGAGTTGGCCTCGCGGGTAACCTGCAGCGAACCATACACCTATTCGGATACGGATGGTCCTCGCATTGCCGTGTATGATTTTGGGGTAAAAACCAATATTCTGCGTACGTTTGCAGCCTTGGGATGCAGTGTTAAAGTTTTCCCCGGACAAACATTGCTCAAGGACGCGCTGGCTTGGTCGCCCGATGGTTTGTTCTTTTCGAACGGTCCGGGGGATCCACGAGTCATGCCGGAAGCAATCGCCTGTGTCCGGGAAGCAATGATGACCGGCATACCTCTCTTTGGAATTTGCCTGGGGCACCAGCTTATGGCTCTGGCACAGGGAATTGATGTATTCAAGATGTATGTAGGCCATCGAGGTGCTAACCAACCTGTAAAAAACATGAAGACTGGCAGAGTAGAGGTAACCACGCAGAACCATGGATTCTCGGTAGATCCAGATTCCGTATCCAGCGAGTTGGCAAACATCTCCCACATGAACCTGAATGACCAGACAATAGAAGGTCTGCGCTTTGAAGGTTTTCAAGGATTCAGTGTTCAGTATCACCCAGAGGCATCTCCGGGGCCCCATGACAGCCGCTATTTATTTGAGGAGTACTTGCAGATGTGTTCAAAATCAGATTTTGGTTGATGCCACGACGCACGGATATTCACAAGATTTTACTGATCGGATCGGGCCCCATTATTATTGGCCAGGCTTGCGAGTTTGATTACTCTGGGACACAAGCCTGTAGGGCACTTCGCAAAGAAGGATACGAGGTCGTGCTGGTAAATTCAAACCCCGCTACGATCATGACCGATCCCATTACGGCGGATCGAATTTATTTGGAGGAGTTGACCGCGCCATCTATCCGCAAAATTGTGGAAAAGGAGCGCCCCGATGCCGTGCTACCCACTATGGGAGGGCAGACGGGCTTGAACCTGGCTGACGAGTTACAACGACAGGGATACTGGGAGGCACAGGGTGTGAAAGTGATTGGCGTGGATATAGATGCAATCCACATCACAGAGGATCGGCAGCAGTTTCGTGATCTGATGGAAGAGATTGGTGTGGATCAGGCGCGAAGCCAGGTGGCCAGGAGTTTGCTGGAAGCGAAGGAGGTCATACAATCCCTTGGCGGTTTGCCGGTGGTTATTCGGCCGTCTTTCACGTTGGGCGGTGCAGGTGGCGGAATTATATGGAGTCCCAGGGAATTGGAGAGGAAGGTCATGCGGGGACTTGAACTCTCTCCGGTCCATGAAGTCCTCGTGGAAGAATGTGTGTATGGATGGAAAGAATTTGAGTTGGAACTGCTGCGTGACAGTAATGATAACGTGATCATAATCTGTACAATTGAGAATGTGGATCCCATGGGCGTCCATACGGGAGATTCGGTGACAGTAGCACCCTCCCAGACGCTTACGGATAAGCAGTTCCAGCATATGCGGGACACAGCCATTCGCATGATGCGGTCTATCGGAACCTTTGCAGGCGGTTGTAACGTGCAGTTTGGGATTAACCCGGTGGACGGACGTATGATTGCCATCGAAATCAACCCACGGGTCTCTCGTTCATCCGCTCTGGCGTCAAAAGCAACCGGATATCCGATTGCGAAAGTTGCGGCGAGGCTCGCTGTTGGGTATACTCTGGATGAGCTAAAAAACGATGTAACCGAAACTACGAGTGCCTGTTTTGAGCCGGCAATTGATTATGTAGTGACCAAGATTCCCCGTTGGAATTTCGAAAAATTCGAAGGTGTGGATGAGGAGCTGACTACGCAGATGAAAGCGGTTGGGGAAGTAATGTCTATTGGGAGAACCTTTACAGAAAGTTTGCAGAAGGCATGGCAGAGCCTGGAAATCGGCTATGCAGGCCTGGGGGCAGACCGGGAAAACCCTAGTCGCCCCAGCGTGCGTGAGCGTCTGCGCAGGTCATACTGGGATCGGACTCTCCAGATCAGGAATGCATTTATGCATGGTGCTTCAATGGATGAAGTATATGACATAACGCGCGTTGATCCCTGGTTCTTGCAACGGATAAGAATGCTCATTGATCTGGAAAAAGCACTCCAAAGATTACGTCTGCAGGATGTCACACCAGAGCAAATGCTGAACCTCAAACAGCACGGCTATTCGGATGTCCAGATTGCGTGGCTCGTAGCGGACGAAGTAAGCGAAGAAGAGGTGCGTCAGTATCGTCTGTCCCAAAATGTCTGTCCACAATTCCTTCTGGTTGACACATGTGCTGGAGAGTTTCCGGCAGCGACACCATACTTCTATTCCTCCTACGAAAGTGCAACAGAGAGCCCGATCTCCGACCGGGAGAAGGTCATCATACTTGGCAGCGGACCCAATCGAATTGGCCAGGGGATTGAGTTCGATTACTCTTGTGTCCACGGAGTGCAGGCAGTGCAGGAAATGGGCTACGAGGCAATCATGATAAATTGTAATCCCGAAACGGTCTCAACGGATTTTGATATCGCGGATAAGCTGTACTTTGAACCTGTATTCTGGGAGCGCGTGCTTGATATCATTGAACACGAGAAGCCCAAGGGCGTCATTGTTCAACTCGGTGGGCAGACCGCACTAAAGCTGGCAGGGAAGCTATCTGAGCGGGGAATAAAAATATTTGGCACATCTCATGAACTTATGGACTTGGCCGAGAACCGGGGAAAGTTTTCCGAGATTCTCAAAGAGCTGGACATCCCTTTCCCTCCGTACGGCATGGCTCGTACGGTATACGAGGCGGTGCGCGTAGCCGAATCGATTGGATATCCAATTCTTGTGCGCCCCAGTTATGTTCTAGGGGGGCAGGGAATGAGAATTGCCATAAATAAAGAAGAGGTTGAGCGTTACGTAACCGATATCTACACACTGCTGCCCGACAACGAAATCCTGCTTGATTTATTCTTAAACAATGGAATCGAGATTGATGTAGACGCTGTACGCGATGCTGATGGTGATGTATGGATTACGGGCATTATGCAGCATATTGAACCTGCAGGTGTACACTCCGGTGATTCCACAGCAGTTCTGCCACCGTACTCCCTGAGTGAATCGGTCATTGAAGACATTAAGAAATACACTATAGATATCGCGAATCGGTTGGAAGTACTGGGATTAATGAATGTGCAAATGGTTGTGCAGGGAGATATGGTTTACGTGATTGAAGCCAATCCCCGTGCGTCTCGTACGGTTCCGTTCGTCGCAAAGGCGACGGGGTTGCCGGTGGCCCGGATTGCCAGCAAAGTTATTCTGGGAGCCAAGCTAAAAGACTTCAGGGATGAAGGCGCGCTGGATTCCAGTTTGAAAGGATATGCAATCAAAGAACCCGTTTTTTCGTGGTCCAAATTCCCGGAAGTGCGCAAAGAGCTTGGTCCAGAAATGAAATCCACAGGCGAGACCATAGTATTTGTGGATGCGCTCACGGATAGCCATTTCAAGCGTCCATACGAAATGCGTAACCTCTACTTATCACGATAGTAGATGGCCGGACATAACAAGTGGTCAAAGGTAAAGCGACAAAAGGCGGTCACCGACAGCCGTCGTTCAAAGGCTTGGGCGGTGATCACGCGTGACATTATGATAGCTGCCCGTGAGGGTGGTAAGGACCCAGATATGAATGCACGTCTTGCGCTCGCCATTCAGAAGGCCAAGGGCAAGAATATGCCAAAGGAGAACATCGAAA
Source organism: Rhodothermales bacterium (assembly GCA_022821385.1). Lineage (GTDB taxonomy): Bacteria > Bacteroidota > Rhodothermia > Rhodothermales > Bin80 > Bin80. The sequence goes on along the minus strand of JAJEDR010000068.1, from coordinate 1,921 downwards.
GGGCGATCAAACGTGGGTCCGGAGAAATTGAAGGGCAGGATTACAAGGAGTGCACATACGAGGGGTACAGCGCACAAGGTGTGGCGGTCATGGTTGACGCACTGACGGACAATACCAACCGCACAGTTGCTGATGTGCGCAGTGTATTCGCCAAGAGTGGGGGGCGCCTTGCTAAATCGGGCAGCGTCGCTTATCTCTTTGAGCGCAAAGGGTTGATCCAGGTCAACTCAGAGAACATAGATGAGCTGGAGCTCTTGGAACTTGTGGCGGATAGTGGTGCGGATGACATGGAAGAAGATGAGGAGATGTTTGTGGTCATTACACCCGTAGAAGTATTTGAAACAGTTCAGGCCGAGATTGCTAATGCTGGAATCGGAATTGAAGAGGCACGCCTTGTCCGCGCTCCGATCACGACTGTAAAAAAAGAAACTGACCAAGTGCGTCAGACCGAGACACTGGTGACAAGACTGGAAGATCTGCAAGATGTGCAGGAAGTGTTCACTAACCTTGAGATGTGATGAGAGTTTTGGGTATTGATCCCGGTTCGTTACAGACCGGTTATGGTGTTATTGATGAGAACAATCGGGTCCATGGATTTGGAGCGGTTGCGTTTACCGGTGATCATGTCGTACGCGTTCAAGCAATTTATCACGAAATAACCCGGCTGGTCAAAGAATTAAAGCCTAATACCTGTGGCATCGAAATGCCGGTTTACGGGAGGAACCCGCAGGCTATGCTTAAGCTTGGCCGGGCCCAGGCTGCGGCAATGCTGGCGGTATTGAATCAGGGAGTATCAGTGACACAGTACACGCCAAAAATGGTAAAGCGATCCGTCACCGGTAATGGTAATGCCAGCAAGCAGCAGGTTACCTATATGGTCAGTAGTCTACTGGATTTTGGCGAGCTGAATCACGAGCTAACACACGATGCCTCGGATGCCCTGGCAATTGCGTTTTGTCATAAAGAGCGGGAGGTGACGGGCAAAAAATCGGGAGAATCACGGTACAACAACTGGGCTGCTTTTGTGCGGGCAAACCCGGATCGTGTGATCGGAAACTAGCGACGGACGCCCTCCGTAAGCTACGCTCAGTAGAGCACATATCTATTGGCGTGTGTTAGTGAGAGAGGTTAATATCTACCCCGCGGAGAATCCAGATGATGTGGTCAAAAAGTACGTTCTCGGCTGCCTTCGCTCACGAGGTGGTGTGGGAGATCTTGACGTGGAGGTATTGGTTGTGGAGCGAAAACGAAGAGCGCTAGCAGTTTCAGGTTCTAAAGCCGGATGGTGCACACTAAGGATTCTATCAGGCTTGTTTTGTGATTGGGGAGGGGCTTGACTAACTTGGCATCACCAATCTATATTGTGTAACATAAGAATGGGGACCTGCCCACTACCCGCTCAACTTGTGGGGATTTGATGGTCTATTTACCGATCTGGGTCTCCAATTTTCGATAGATATCGTTTGAGCGCATCTAAAGTACATTCAAGGCGCTCCGAATCGATCTGCAGGAGATCATCACACCATGACACGTCCATTTTTCCCGCTGACCACAGTTTCTCTTGGGGCCCTGCTCATGCCCAGCGCCTCTAACCGCAAGAAAAGTTGTAGCTAGGGGCCTTGTTTGAAGCGACCGAAACAAGCGCGAACTCGCTGCCGAACCGAAGTCTCCACGCATTTCCCACACTGCCCCGCTAAACAGCTTCCCATATTCGTAGTAATTTACAACGAGGTGTCTATTGGGGTCCGGGGCAAGTATTCTGTCTCATACTTGCCCCCCTTTACCGCACCAAAACCATCCGCCCAAGCTGAACCTGACCCATGGCTTCCAGCCGGTAGACGTACGTGCCGCTTGGAAGACCCTCCTTCCTGAAAACCGCACGATGTTGCCCGGCAAGCCGAAAGTCGTCCACCAGCGTAGC
>JAJEDR010000048.1 GCA_022821385.1 Rhodothermales bacterium | reverse complement strand
TTCATCCTGGATTGAACATAGAGGTCGTACCTCACTGCCCGGTCAAGTGCAGACTGGACAGTTGCTTCGGCTTGTTGAAACGCATCCTTTGGGGACTGCTCTCCTCGCACACTGCGCTCCAGCGCCCCGTAAAATTCACGCCAGAACAGGCCATGGACTAGTGGGACCACGGTCGGCGAATGGGCAAACTCCATTTGTCGTACAAATACATCCACCAGTGGCTTGGAAATGAACGAGGAATCGTAGGCTGCATGAATGTTTGCCGGGAAGAGAGGATCATCGCGTGAGGCAATCTCCTCGAGTTGTATATCTTTTTGCACGTAGAACTGCATGAAGGCCCAAGCAGCCTCTGGATGCTGAACACCTCGCGGCATTCCCAGCCACCAGCTTCCCGCCATTGATACGGTCGGGTCTCCCTCAAAGGAGGGTATTTCGGTAACGCCGAAGTTCATTTCCGGGCGATATTGAGCGATGAGGTCAAGAAAGCTCATATCAAGGACCAGCATGGCGAGTTTATTGGTTACGAATCCGTGCTGTTCACCTGTTCCAAGTCCACCGATAAATGCCTGTACTTCGGCAAGGTCATGGTCGTTGTAGTAATCTATGGTCCACTGAACGCCTTCAATAAGTTCGGGAGCATTCATCACGACCTTTGTGCCGTCTCCAGACAGGTAATCCACGCCCTTTTGCCAAGCAATCAAAGCGGCAGTGGACATATTTCCAAGAAGGCCTTGGTGAGACCCGCTGAATCCAGGCAGAAAGCCAGTCTGGAGGATTCTTCCGTCGCCATCAACCCTGTGCAACTGCCGGGTGTACTGGCGCACGTCATCCCAGGTTCTAGGGGGGTTCTCGGGATTCAGTCCGGCTTCCTCAAAGAGGTCTTTGTTGTAAAAGAATGCATAAGATGCCGTGTTAACGGGCAGTGCATAGGGGCGTCCCTGCCAAGTCACTTCGTCCCACAGGGCAGGAAAAAACATGGTCGTGTCAAATGCGGAAGTGGTTATAAGGTCATCCAGTGGGAGCAATGCCATTCGCGATGCCCACCGGACTACCGGCACAAACTGGCTAACAACATCGGGAGGGTTACCGCTGAGCACGGCGGTTAAGATTTTCTTTTCATGTTCCTGCCAGGGAATTGGCGTGGCATGCACAACGATACTGTCCTGAATCTGGTTGAACTTGTGGACGGTGTAGGGTACATCATCTTCCGTTCCGACGAGATACCAGTAGCGAATATGCGTTTTATCAACTTCGGGTGGCTTACGATCGGCAAAGTCCCAAAAAAGTAGTCCTAGTATTGCCGCACCTAGCATCCCGTATACGACCCTTTTAATGGTAGTTTTATGGTCGGCATAAAAGAAGGAGTTCCACCAAGCCATTAATCAGCTGCGATTGCAATGAAGGTTCCGGTGGACATAATAGCCTGATTTGTGCACTGCTATTGTCTGCTGTCCAGTCCAATACAGAGTGCAGGCTCCCGGTCGGATACTATCGCGCTGGGAACATACTGCTGCAGCCTTTGCATGCATTCTGGCATGCTCTACACCGTACTCAGTGTCGTTTATTCGGATCCTCGGAGTATTTATGAGCACAGCTATCTCGACAAACAGGCAACTTCTACGGATGACTACAGAAGCGGACGACGGCATTTTATGATTCTTTGCTAGTCCTGGTGGATGATATCTACTTGACGAGTGTCATCCGTCCATCAGCGTGATGAACTTTTTCTCCCATTCGCGCTGTGACTTGATAGACGTACGTGCCGGAGGACAGACGGGACACGTCCAGGGGCAGTGGTTTTGAAGGACCTGCCGCCACAACCGGGAAATCTTCTCTGTAAACCCGCTGGCCTAGCATGTTGAATACATCCACGGATACCGCCGCCACATCAGGTAAATCCAGTAGAATCGTTGTAGATGGATTGAATGGGTTGGGGTAATTCCCAAGTAGGGCAAAATCGACCACGGACGGAGGCTCCGTTGTATTTGTAGCCGTAGCGACACGGACCGTTACCCAGTCAGGGTCCGAGATCGCGTGTCCATAGTATTCAACGGGCACTCCTTCATGTCCTGGAGTCGCCACCAACCTGAAGTGCAGGTCTCCTTCCGCCATTGGCGCTGAAAAGCTGGGTGTGGCCGTGTTGCCGCCCGTCAAGGACAATGCCCCAGACATCTGGATATCTGATTCTGGGGCGTCTACCTGAATCCATTCCCACCGTACAAAATCACCCCATGGCCCCGTGACATTGCCCGGAATAGACACTGTAGCCTGCGGCTGTACCATTAAATCCGCACCCGCATTGACCACCGGCCTGAATGGTGCTCCCGGATTATCCTGAAGAGATAGACCTACGAGATGCAATTGGGTAAGGTTCTTGAAGATGCCATCGGGAAGCGTGTCCAGATCATTGTCGGCCAAATCAAGTACTGTCAGCGAGGTGAGTTGATCAAAGATGTCGTCGGGAAGCGTGCTGAATGCATTGCCGGCAAGATCAAGCGAAGTCAGCGAGGTCAATTGATCAAAGATGCCGTCGGGATGCGAGCTGAATGCATTGCCGGCCAAACCAAGCCAGGTCAGCGAAGACAATTGATCAAAGATGCCATCGGGAAGTGCGCTAAATGCATTGCCGGACAAAAAAAGCGAAGTCAGCGAGGACAGTTGATCAAAGATGCCGTCGGGGAACGCAACTAGGTCATTGCCGTCCAAATCAAGCCTAGTCAGCGAGGACAGTTGATCAAAGATGCCGTCCGGAAGCGTGACTAGATCATTGTCCTCCAAAAGAAGCTCAGTCAGCGAGGACAGTTGATCAAAGATGCCGCCGGGAAGCGTGACCAGATCATTGGAGGACAAATAAAGCCCAGTCAGCGAGGACAGTTGATCAAAGATGCCATCGGGAAGCGTGACCAAATCATTGTCCCACAAAGAAAGCTCAGTCAGCGAGGACAGTTGATCAAAGATGCCGTCGGGAAGCACGACCAGATCATTGCGGGACAAATAAAGCCCAGTCAGTGAGGACAGTTGATCAAAGGTGCCGTCGGGAAGCGTGACCAGATCATTGAACCTCAAATCAAGCTCAGTCAGCGAGGACAGTTGATCAAAGATGCCGTCGGGGAGCGTAGCCAGATCATTGAACGCCAAACCAAGCCGAGTCAGTGAGGATAGTTGATCAAAAATGCCATCGGGAAACGTGATCAGATCATTACCCAACAATTCAAGCCTAGTCAGCGAGGTCAGTTGATCAAAGATGCCATCGGGGAACGCAACTAGGTCATTGCCGTCCAAATCAAGCCTAGTCAGCGAGGACAGTTGATCAAAGATGCCGCCGGGAAGCGTGACCAGATCATTGGAGGACAAATAAAGCCCAGTCAGCGAGGACAGTGGATCAAAGATGCCGTCGGGAAGCGTGACCAGATCATTGTAAGACAAAGAAAGCCCAGTCAGCGAGGACAGTGGATCAAAGATGCCGTCGGGAAGCGTGCTGAATGCATTGCTGGACAAACCAAGCCAAGTCAGCGAGGTCAATTGATCAAAGGTGTCGTCGGGAAGCGTGCTGAATGCATTATCAGCCAGACTAAGCTCGGTCAGCGAGGACAGTTCATCAAAGATGCCATCGGGGAGCGTGACCAGATCATTGCCCCACAAAACAAGCCAAGTCAGCGAAGTCAGTTCATCAAAGATGCCATCGGGGAGCGTTGCCAAATCGTTTGTCCCCAAATGAAGCGAAGTCAGTGAGGTCAGTTCATCAAAGATGCCGTCGGGGAGCACGGCCAAACGATTGAGCCTTAAATCAAGCTCGGTCAGCGAAATCAGGCCATCAAAATCTCCTGCCTTCAGGTTTGAGATGTTTTCAGAAGATAAATCCAGACTACCCGTGATGGCCGCCAATTGAGTACTCGTAACTTCGGAACAGTCATTTGTAGTGGAGATTCGACTCAGAATCGCATCCATTACAGCAGCCGTTCGATCGCAGATCGTCACGCTCATGTGTGCGACCGGTTTTACCGCTGAAACTCCGATCATCGGCCTTGCTGTGCGTAATCTGTCATGAAAGCGTCCGTGTGCATCTGACTTTAGTCGGAAACGCTCAGCCCGTATCATATCATCTCGATGAGAAACGGCCCTTGTTGGGTTTGTATCCCATCCTTGGGACTCCATTTTCTTGAAGTCCGTCTCCTTGGAAGGCGCACGCTCCGGCGCCTGCGCGAAAACCTGACCGGGCAGAAGCAGGAACAGAATCGAGACCAGAGACCCAAAATAGGCTAACCGACGATGAGCGTATTGCGCCACGGGATCAATTGGGCAAGACAGGATGCCACGGTTCTCGTGAATAGAAACCATCCGCTAAAGGACCATTTGAAAACCGAGAACAGGACTCCCATGCGCCCGAACACCGGTACCTGCATCGATCCCGGCCGAGCGTTTCATTTGGATCAATTCTGTCGACCAAATTCTGGAATCCATCAAAACTTACTGTGAAAGAATGAGTGGTACGCTACACTAGTTTTTCGGTCCTGGGGCCGTTTAAGTTGACGACAACGTTGATGTATCATTGAGAAGCGTCGGTAACATCTTAATGAAACCTGCTCAAATGCGGACATGCAATGGTCTTGATGTTGGTAAATTGTTCCTTGCTTATCTCCAACGCCCAGCTTTCTGCTTCCTTTGCGCGACACCCGGCTTGCCTACCTGCATTCATCATCTCCTTATGAATCCACCGGCGGAGCGGCAACTGCATCTTTGTGGAAAGCTACTCTTTTTGCAACGTTTTTAATGATACGCGTGAGGTTTTTCTGATTAGCTTCCGGCTCGTTACCTGGGGTAAAGTACTTGAATTCGGACAAATTCTCTGCTGAAATGATCCAATTAACGCAGGTCTTACCGAATAAGGATCATTGTCCGGTTCTGCCATGCGCGATTGCCATCTCGTGTAGTGGCTTCTAACGTATAAAAATAGACACCACTGGCGAGTGGCAACCCCAGTTGATTTCTGCCCGTCCATGAGTGGCTATACTGTCCAGGGGGTTGGTCAGCCACCTCCAGTTCACTTACTCTACGTCCGAGCACATCGTAAACGTTGAGTCGTACCTCTGCATGCTGGTGGAGTTGATATCGAAAGATCGTTTGACGGCTGAATGGGTTCGGAAAATTTTGTTGCAGGTGAAGAATTTCTTTGACTGGCGGTGTTGCCTGCACATTTGTCGGCGTAACGAGATCCAGCCAGATCGTCCTTACTTCGTATGGTTCAAATGGCACGGCAATTTTCTGCTCATTAACAGGCACGTGGCCGATTGGCGACTCCAACAAGGAAGTCCAGGCTGCCCTCCGTATCTCAGGGCCAAACATTAAGGTCGCCTCTACAGCCTCTGAGGAAGGATTGAAAAGACGCACAATTAATCCATCACCCCTTCTAGATCGCTTAAAGGTAGAGAGTTGAAGCGTTGAATTTTCCACCGATATGAAGGTGTAACTGGGTGCTGACATTGTACCCTTCTGCTGTGGGGGCAATACTCGGGTATAGAGAGGCGTGTTGAAGTTATAAGCAAATCTAGTAGCGTTTACAGGATCAGCATTTCCCTCATGTGACGTGAGTGAGAAGCCGGTTTCCAGCGGTCCTACTCCTGCTCGATAGGCTGTGCCACCGGTATTGAAAGAGGTCAGCAGTCGCACATTGCCGTCGAACCGGCCACTAGGATAGGCATGAATAGCTGGACCATCGGTGGCAAGAATGGCACTGGTTCCCTCTCCTGAAATGATTGACCAACGTTGCATAGCGTAATGTTTGGTGCGGAAACCACTTAGCTCATCCTCGAAAACCCTGACATGCCCGAAAGGAATCTCGTATCGCAGGGAGGCCCCCGGCAAACCAAAGTTGAAGAAAAAATCTACGCCCTCAAAATTGGTCGGAGGTCGTTTGTCGTACCTGTTCCTGAAATCAATACGCCGTTGGCCGGCGGGAAGTATGATTTCGGTTTCATAGGTATTCGCCCCTGGGGCCATTCCCTGGAGGACCAGCCGCTGCAGTACAGCGCCACTATCGCTGGCCACTACCTGAAAGCCTGACGGCGCAGATCCGTTATAGATGTACTGATTAAAACGGGCATCTCCACGTGTTAATTCCTGGCCGGTATTTTTCTCCTGGATATAGCTGACCCCTCCTGTGGTCAGATCGACCTCTACGTGATAGGCGTCATTCTCCAGGGTTGTGCTGTTCAGTGCTCGGGGCGACGGCCTGGTTCCTGTGTCGGCACGAAGATGAAATAGTTTATAGCCTAATGGAGGTACACTATCCGCCCGAAAAGCAATTTCGTTGGTCGAGGGAAGAATTTGTGAAGGGCGGACGGTCCCTGTCTCACTATCGAGCACGCGAATATCTGGCAATGCTGCCACATGTGGATCATCCAATGGCAGGCGGACAACCTCTGACCTTTCCCATGGCAGGGGATTGAAGACAGCGACGGCGATATCGTTACCGGTTGTGATAATGCTGCTCCAGGCATCCAGTGCTTCATCCAGAATAGTTTCCCCTGCATGCCTGGCTGCATTGATCCAGGCCATCTTACGCTCCCAGAAGGGGGCGTTACCGGCAGGATTCAGAGCCCCGAGGTTGTGATCCTCAAACAGGAGATTATTGATGTAGGCTCGGCGCAGTTCATCAGCCGGATAGGTGTAACCTGGCACGATACTGTTTGCAATTGAGGCGAAGGTTTCTGCCACAGGCAATATGGTTTGCGTAGAGCGGGATTCTAGAAAACCTTTTGTGGAAGAGGCTGCAAAACTCCAGCTCCACCAGTTGGGGGCATCACCTCTGAATACCGGGAGCTCATTCGAAAGGTTTTGCTCAACGTAGTCAAAGAAGTCAGAAAATGTGGCTACATGGATCGTGGAGGTGAGATGCTCTTCGTTCCATTTACGGGCATTGTCGGAGATTGCCAGGTTCGGTCGGCCATTGTCGCCTGTTGCAGCATTGACTAATACAACATCATATGGATAGCCGTCTGCAGCCAGTTTATTCAGTTGTGCTGTAATGCGTCGCTCCATGCCTGTATAAGAGCTATAGAGGCCCCAAATGGCACCTTCGAGATAAGCCCATTCGGGATGCAACGAGCGCCAAAGCAGTATTTGATCACCACTCTGGCCTTCCCAGCGAAACAGGTTCGGCAATGTTGTCGTCGAGTAAAAGTCAGACAAGAACGAGTTCATTGCCAGTGATGCATAAGGGATATTGCTCTTGGCCAACAGCTGCGCCAATGCCCATGTGAAACCCGGCGTGTCATTGGTTACGGCTGTTTGAATAGGCACATTATAATCTTCCTTGAGAGCTTGTGCGAAGTAGAGGGAGCGCACCAATTCCTCCGGGCCAGCCAGATCGGTCTGGAGACTGAAGTGCATTGCTGCAATCTCAATCCGTCCGGCTCGCACATGGTCCATCAGAGCCTCAACCTCTTCCCGTGCACGGTTCCTGAGATAATCCTCCAGTACCCATGTTATTTCTATGGTCCACTTAAACTGGCTCTCTGCAGGGTAGGATTGCGTCTGGTTGATATAGGTGACCACATCATCCAGGTATTTTCGGTGTTGTTCAATTACATCCGGGACCGGGGCTGTGAATCCCACATCAGTGTGAGAAAAAGGGACCACAAAGATTTTCCAGTCCCGGTCAAATTGGGCCATTGTGGACTTTGTGCACATCAAGCACAAGGTCCAAAGAATAAATTGCAAGCCCAATCTCCTCATCGGCGGGAGAGTCCCAGTGTGATTCGGTGGGTGACTCCCAACAGGTCTCCGTAGGGTACATAGGCATAGTCAAGGTGCATCTGGAATATAGCAATCTGGCGCAGCGCCAGCCCCGCTCCGAGAGAAAAATCTCCCTCATCCACCTGGAATCGGTATCCGGCCCGCAATGAGAGCATGTTCAGAAATACAGATTCAATACCCCAGTTTACCCATTCGTTGTTATCAGTCGGATGGACCAGTTCAAAGGATGTGGAAAGCCGGAAAGTCTGCATGTCCACCAGATCATCCGCTACGCTCATACGGAAGAGCAGCGGCATGCGGAAAGATTCCCGGAGTCCATTGACGGAGGCTCCGAAGTGTTGTATCGTAAACGCGAGACGCAATTGCCGGAAGCCTGTGTAGTATAGCGTGCCGACATCAAACAGAACATTACTGAATACGTCCTGATCCAGTTGCTCCCGCACATACTTGACCTGTAGACCAATGGTTAATCTGTCCGTGAACCGTTTGGCAGCCGCCAGTCCAACCATAAGATCGCCTGCACTGACCATGCGTCCTGTACCCTCTGGATCGGTGGCGGTAGTCTCCTCATAGCTCTCAATACCAAAATTCATCACACTGAGTCCGAACGTGTAGCTTTTGACTGGCACGGCTGCCACCAAGGCATCCACGCGGCTGTTGACGAGCCATTCATTGTGGGTCAGGTACACGGTGGGTCCTGAGATCAACGGTAGCGCGCCAACATTCCAGAAAACAGCGTTAGCATCGTTCGTGAGGCTGCTAGCTGCTTCACCAAGGGCACTCTCCCTTGCACCGATCCCAATCTTCAGCGCCTGGAATCCTGCCGATCCCGTTTTTTCAAAATTAAATCCGTAGTCAGATTGTGCCTGGGCCGAGAACGGCGTCAGCAGCAGGGCCAGGAGTAGGAGTACGGTGCCTTTACTGCCCGCGCTCCCTTCAATCACATGCCCTAGATAGAAGGCTTCTGTTTGGAGTGTGTGGCAGTGATCAAATGTCATGAACCCGGCGGTGCCTTATTTGATGATCAGCAACGTTCCCTGTGCTAAGCCCACTTCCGACTGTACCGTCCAAAAATATATCCCTGGAGCTACCTGCTGACGTGAATCAGAGAGCTGGTCCCAAACGGCCTGTCCGGTATTAGGGTTATCGTGCTCGAGAACCTTAAAGAGCTCTCCACTTGATGTGTAAATATTTATGGTCGCTCGCGCTGGAAGATTTGTCCAGACTATCGTAGATTCTTCGCCAGTAGTTGGAAAGCCGGAAACGAGACGGAACGGATTGGGGAATACCTTGACATTCATGGCATCCGCCGCAGGCAGACTGGCTACCGTCACGGCTTCCTCGTTACGGTTGGTGTACCAACTTTGATTACCGTCTTCATCAATCGAAATAACGCTGTAGAAATAACTCACTCCCAGGTCCACACGGTTATCAATATATCGCCATTGTCCGCGGTCACTGTCCCAATATCGTCGGCGATCCAACGAACTATTTGGTCGTACTCGAGCGACGCGTCTATAGGGTCCGGTGAAAGCCCGTTCGCTTCGGTAAATGTGGTACTCCTTGAAGCTGACCTGTCCGGTAATGGGGTCCACCCATGTTTGGTCCAGAGGGGACCAACTCAGCGAAATAGACTGGGAGGTCGGTAGCGGCAGAATCTGGATGTCCGGTGATGGTGGTGGGACCGAGGCCACTTCATAGTTCCGGTTGAAAAGTGCCTGGGCCCGATCAATAGTTCGCTGCAGTGAATCAAGCCCGGCTTGCAATGACGCTTGAGCATCCAGTCCTTCCAGAGCCTTGGCAAGAGGGAGTCCGTTTACCGCCTGTACAAGTGTGATGGTAACACTTGATCCGGCTTCCAACGTGTATGGGCCGCATGACATTAACATGAATGGCACCAGTCGTTGATCGGCAGGTGCCTGTAGCGAACGGTCAGCACCGGAGAGGATGGCATAAAGATTATCTGCTGTGGTTGAGGTCAGGGTCAGCTGATTTTCATTGTTGAGCAATTGTGCGCTCAATACATGGGCAGGCTGCGCTTCACCGGAAGCGCCTGCCGGTGCGCTCAATAGGCCCACACCGGCATATCCTGTCGTGCGCAACTCACCTCGGGAGAGCAGAAAATTCCCCACATCGGTTGGCAGATCAAAGTTTGGTGTGTCATCCCAGGCGTACATCAGACGGCGCGTTTCGTCGTATCCGGTCAGTTCATCAGCCCGGTTGAAATCTTCTCCCCAGCCATTGTGTGCCAGGACATCCTGGTAACTGGGGCGCAGCAAGTATGGGAATCCGATATACACATCGCTGATTGTTGAGCCTGTCTGATTGGTGAGGGTGTATTCAATTATAATGAAGTCCTTCAGACCGGGAAAGCTCCAGGCTCGGCTGGTCCGTTCCACATGGATATTTTCGGAGGTGATCCAGGCAGCGGTGATGGTTTGCTCGGCCAGTCGGGGATTGTAGTCGGGTTGTTCAACGAAATTGTTGGTCTTGGTCATCTCGTCATACGTTCCTTGGTCACGGAAGGCAAAAGGGCCGTTTTCGACGAAGAAGAGACTGCCATCGGCGCGGCGGCCGCCGATCCAGGTACCGCCCGCAAAATTATAAGATCGCTGTTCATCCTTGCTCAAGAGCGTGCTGGGCCCACCCGGCCAGTCCATACTGGGATAAAATTCAAACAGATTGGTCGGATTGGGCGCGCCGATAGTGCCGTCATCCTTTACCGTATCCCATAAATCCCCCCGATCGTGAATCTCGAACTCCGCCGTGCGCACCTGGGCCTGCACCAGTCCAGCCACGGCTAAAAGAATCAGAACACAAAAAAATCTTTGCTGCATGGTGCTGCAGAACATTTGGTTGTTCAGACGATCAAGTCATCGCAGATTATAGCGCAAGCCGAAATAGAATTGCCTTGGGGCGAAATAGGTCTGCCAACTGATATCATAGCCCGCTCCGTCTACCCGGGAGATCTCACCGTCCTCCACATAATTCTTCACTGCTTCCGCATCAAAAATGACATCGCCAAAGGAGCGCAGGTTTCGGGTATTGAGCACATTCGTGACATTTACATAGGCGGCAAGCGTGTGGCTGCCGGCAATGTGAAAGCTTTTCTCCAGTCGAAGGTCAAGGGTTTTTATAGGTGGCAGACGATGATTATCCCGTGTATCAGGAGGGTCATCCGGACCCACATACGTAAAGGTTCGACCACTTACAAAACTGAACAGCGCGCTCAGGCCTGTCCCTTCCAGCAGGGTGCTTGCAAACGACTGTGCGGTTGTTTCGGGGTAGCGTACATAAAGGTTCGTTCTCAGAATATGTGGTCGACTGAAAGTGGTTTCCGTGGGCAAGCGCTTAGAAACATCAATGTCATAGACATATTCCGGTACGCCTTCTTCATCATAGCGGATGGTGCCCGGTGTAGCGCGCCCCTGTGTGACTTTCGAAAAGCTGTAGTTTGCATTGACCGCATACCAGTGACTATGGGCCGTACGTGCAGTGATCTCGAAGCCGCGCGAATCACCGTAATCACCTGAGAAATTCGAAACATAAAAGACGTTCGGTGTGATGTCTCCGCGAAACGGATCGTACATGTAGACACGACGGTCAAAAATGCCCTGACGCGGCATAGTCTGGTCAAAGACATCCTTGTAGAATCCGGTCATATCAAGCACTATAAAATCCCCGAAGTTGTGCACAATTCCTACCTCGAACAGCACCGTTTTCTCGGGCTTGAGGGTATCAAGAGACAGCGTGACAACGCGCTCGGGATCGCCGTCCAGAGAGGGAATGTGACGGGGCTCGCGTCCTTCTTGTGCAGCAGCATCATCTTCGGCCATTTGAGCTCTTACGATATACTCGGGTCGGAAATAGTTAAACTCGAACATCCGATCCAGCGGTGGCAGTTGATAAAAGTGCCCATAATTGAAATGCAGGACAGTCTTGCTGGAGATCGGGAAAGATACGCCGATCCGTGGGCTGACGCGGTGAAACGCACTCGCGGGTTCGCGAGGTTTGTTCAGTGCATTCTCATAGGAATACTTGACATGTCCGTTCTCGTCAACCTGATCACGATCGGCATCCAGTGCGGGATCAAAGTCAGGGTCTACACTCAGATTGAATAGGTCACGAGTGGTGAACCAGTCAACATTTGGATGAAAGAGGTCGTACCGAACGCCCACATTCAAAATCATGCTGTTGAATTCCATCTTGTCCTGTACATAGACGGCAAACTCAATGGGATGATAGGTTTCATGCAGTCCGCGGTTTAGCCAGTATTCTGGATCCGTACTGAATGATGAGTACCGCCAGGAAAAATTTTCCTTGAAGGTGTTGCGACGTAGCTCAATACCAGCTTTGATGAGGTTGGCTTTGTTGAATTGCCAGTTGGCGCTGCTTTCCAGGGACAGGTCACCGACCTCCTGATCTCGATCAATAATAAATGACCAAGCATCATAGGGTTCATCAGGGTATCCGTTGTAGCGCTGGAATCCAAACAACGTGGGGTTCTCGCTGACACCTAGGCGGGTAAAATCACTGGGCTTCTCGCGCATATCAAGACGAAAGCGGCTGATCTGTATGTCATAGAAAAACCGGGGCGAAAGCGTGTGCGTCCATTCGGAGCTGAAATGGGTTGTCTTGCTGTCGAGGAGGGATCCCCAACCGCGATAAAATTTGACTTGTTGTATATAGTCACCGTTCTCCTGCAATGTGGAGTGGCCGACGCGGTTATAGAGTGCTCCAATTCTCAGTTTCATATTGGGCCGCAGCTGAAGAACCACATTTCCCAGAACATCATCCAGCTCTCGATGATCTCTGGGACGTGGATAGGCGTACGCCTCCCGTTTGAATTGGGATGCTACAAAAAAACTGGCTTTGGTCTGGCCCCTCGTAAAGAATGTTCCCCCAAGGCTCCCGTAAAGCTGATGGTCCGGGATTTCGCGATAGTCATAAACCTGACCGTTGCGAAGTGGCGTCCACCATTCGGGATCAAGTGTACCGTCCTCAAGCGTATTGTCCAGATATTCTTTCTGTGTTCCGTGATCATACAGGTAGTTTCCAAAATGTCGCTGTCCTGCGGCACCATATGTGTATTCAAGCGAGGCACTGTATTGTGGGCCACCCTCCCGGGTCACTACATTGACGATTCCGGACTGGGCGCCACCGTATTGTGCTTCAAAACCTCCGGTCAGAATCTGGATCTCCTGTACGGCATGCATATTGATATTGGTGAAGGATCCTCCCTGATCAGCGCGTCCCTCAACCAATGCTGTGGTACGGGCTCCATCAAGAAACCAGAACACCTCGGTCTGATCTCCTCCGCGTACAGCATAGCGGCTTTCCCCCCGTCCTGATCCCCCGAGCCCACCAATGATCGGTTCGGGATCAAACAATACTCCGGTCTGCAGCATGAGTCCTTCGCGGGCACTTCGTACAGGTAGTGCTCTCAGCTGCTGAATATCGAGATAATGCACGCTTGCGGTCTCATCCCGTTGGACCAGGGGCCGCTCTGCGCTTACTAGGAGTTCGTCATCTATTTCGATCGCCTCTGCGCTCAGGGCTACATCAATGCGTGTCGTCAGGCCGCTCTGAACGACGACATCTTCGACGATTACGGTTGCAAAGCCGAGCATCATTACACGCAACCGATAGAGGCCCGGTGAAACGTTCAGTATGAGATAATCACCGTTCGCGTCGGTTGCAGACCCTAATGTGGTCCCTTCAATGAGCACACTGGCTCCTGGCAGGATCTCACCAGTCTCCTTTTCCGTAATGGTTCCAACGATTTTTCCTGCATAGTGCATGTCAGGGGAATTCCCTAAGGCTGGCTGCTTCAACAGCAGTATGAGTAATCCTAGGCAAATGACACGGTTGAATCCTGTCATGACATTTCCATTATAGTGTGTTCGCCCTTACTAAGCTCGGAAGGGTTTCAGGTCGAAACCACCTAAACCTGTTCTCAAGTGATTCCTTTGTCGAGCTTGTTTGTTGCCTCTTGATACAGTCGGGATGTCCACCCATCTGTGATTCTCTGGCTAGATGAAGTACGCACCATTGGTATTGTGCAGTATCTTCGCGGGGGGTGCACAAACGCCGTCTGAAGTAAGAGATCGCAGGGATGGATTGATCTGGGTCAATCCCGGTATTTGCCTGAATTATGGGCAGCATACGACAAACACTTGCGGGGAAAAAGGTTCACAGTGAGTATCCTGTACTGACAACCAAAATTAAACGGATCTCATTACCTTTACAATATAGATACGATCTTTGAATAGTAGAAGATTCTATGGACCTGACTGCCAAACAAGTTGTCGTAACGGGGGGCGCAAAAGGGATCGGCGGGGCGGCTGTCACGCGATTCTTGGAAGAGGGTGCATGCGTGACGGTTTTGGACATGGATGAAAAACAGGCGCGGGAACGTTTGGTCAACTTTGAAGACCGCAGCTTCTTCATCCACTGTGATGTGTCTAAAGCAGATCAGGTAAAAGGAGCATTCAACCAAATTGATGTTCGATTTGGCGCGGTGGATGTTCTCGTCAATAATGCCGGAATTCAGCGCTACAGTACAGTCACAGATACAACCGAGGAAGAATGGGATCTGGTGATGAACGTAAACTTGAAGAGTGCTTTCCTGTGTTCAAAGTATGCGATTCCGCTGATGCAAAAGCGCGGAAAGGGAGTTGTGATCAATGTCGCCAGCGTACAGAGCTTCATCACGCAGCGTAAGGTGGCTCCGTACACAACGAGCAAGACCGCCATGTTGGGGCTGACGCGCAGTATTGCCGTAGATTATGCTCCTGATATCAGGGCGGTTGCTGTATGCCCCGGTACAGTTGATACGCCCATGCTCAGGTGGGCCGCCAATCAGTCCCCTGACCCCGAAGAAGTCTACCGGGAAGTTCGTGAGATGCATTTGACTCAACGCATAGCAGAGCCAGTAGAAATTGCTGATCTGATCTTGTATTTATCCAGTGACAAGGCCGCGTTTATCACGGGGCAGGCCATCCGTATAGATGGAGGACTGGGTTTGGTTGTAGCCGGGAGTGTACGACAGTGAAAATCAGCGATATCAAGGCGACGACGGTTACCGTCCCACTGGAAGCTCCACTGCGTCACGCGGCGGGAGCGCACTGGGGGCGTTTTGTGCGGACTATTGTGGAGGTGGAGACCGACGAAGGGATCACCGGTTTGGGTGAGATGGGCGGTGGAGGCGAATCCGCAGAAGCTGCAATCAGAGGCCTGAAAACGCACCTTGTCGGACACAATCCAATGCAGTTGGAGGCACTGTATTGGAAGATTTGCAACCCAACTGCGTCGCTCTACAATAATCGAACCCAGATCCATGCGGCGATTGAGTTCGCCTGTATAGATATTGTTGGTAAACGCCTCGGTATTCGGGCGTGTGATTTATTAGGTGGAGCCCTTCGCGAAAAGGTACCGTTTGCATCGTACTTGTTTTTCCGCTATCCCAACGAAGATACCGGACAGGGTGGAGAGGAAATGCCTGATGCTATGGTCCGGCAGGCACAATCGTTGGTAGAGCAGCATGGGTTTACTACACATAAGCTTAAAGCGGGTGTCTTCCATCCAGACCACGAACTGGAAGTTTTTCGGGCGCTTGCGGCCGCTTTCCCCAACCACCGCGTTCGTATAGATCCCAATGCGGTATGGACTGTGGAAGAGGCAGTCCGCGTGGGCCAGGCCATTGAGGATCTGAATAATGATTATTACGAGGATCCGTGCTGGGGTATGGAAGGGATGCGTCGTGTCCGTGAATTTGTTCGCATACCAACAGCTACGAATACCGTGGTGGTTAATTTCGAGCAATTGGCCGCATGCATCCACACCAATGCCGTTGACGTTATTTTGCTGGATACTACGTTTTGGGGAGGCTTACGCCAGGCGTGGAAAGCGGGTGTGGTATGCAATACATTTCAGCGAGGCGTAGCCGTTCACAGTTCTGGTGAGCTTGGTATACAACTTGCCACGATGCTGCATCTGGGTGCTGCTCTGCCTAATCTGACTTTTGCCGCGGACGCCCACTACCATCATCTGACTGATGACATTATCGTAGGTGGCAGAATGCCATATGTTGACGGGTTCATTGCTGTGCCCGATGGACCAGGCTTAGGGATTGAGCTTGATCGTGACAGGGTGCTCCGCTACACTGAGCTATACAAAGAACTGGGCCCATACCCGTACGATCGTGATCCGCGGCGTCCGGATTGGTTCAGTATCTGGCCGGAGACACGTTGGGCCAAACCGGATCTGTGATGTGTGAACCTGACGGCAAGGACAAAATCTTCTGGAGATATGTGTAGCAGTGCACTGTTGCCGATTGAGAAGGCATCCGTCTTCTATGAAGGGCTTGATCATCCTGAGGGGCTTGCCGTGCACCCGGATGGATCAATATGGGCAGGGGGTGAAGCGGGGCAGATTTACCGGATTTCCTCCGATGGAGAAGAGATGGTTGAAGTGGCAAATACTGGTGGATTCATTCTTGGACTTGCCTTTAGTCCTAATGCTGAGTGGCTTGCAGCTTGCGATTTGCTTAATCGGTGTGTCTGGCGGCTAGATCCCGGTTCGGGTTTGTTATCCGAGTTTGCTGGAGGGGCAGGTGGAGGGGACCAGTTCAAGATTCCAAACTATGCCACATTTGCCCGCGACGGTACGCTTTATGTTTCGGACAGCGGTACCTTTCGGCAGGTTGACGGGCGTATTCTACGATTCGATGCTGATCATAGCGGCCGTGGACAGGTTTGGCACCAAGGCCCATTCAATTTTGCTAATGGTCTTGCCCTTTCTCCAGGGGGAGAAGCCCTGTATGTAGTGTGCAGCTTTGACGCGAGTGTAGAGCGGATTGAGGTGGCACCAGATGGACGTGCAGGCAACCGCACATTGTTCGCCAGGCTTCCGAGAACAGTGCCTGACGGCCTTGCATTTGATGCAGCGGGCAACCTGTATGTGTCATGTTATGCGCCCAATCACCTCTATCGTGTCATGCCCGATGGTGCAGTGGAGCTTCTGATGGACGACTGGGAAGCTCATACATTGTCCAACCCCACAAACATTGCGTTTGGAGGTTCTGGATTTGATCAACTCTTTACTGCTAACCTTGGGCGGTGGCATCTTACACGAATAGATTTAGGAGTTGAAGGGGCTAGATTGGCGTGCCATCCATTGAGATGAATCCTGTTTTTACCCATGATACCCGCACCGTTTGTGGGCAGGCCTCCTGGCATTTGGCCACCTCCTCTGTGGAGGCTTATCTCACGCAGCAGGGTGGTCATCTCGGTCCAATCCTGTTTCATTTTGGGGATCGTACAATAGCTCCTTATGCGTTGTGTCCCTGGGCCGAGGAAGACACGGATGAAGAACTTCCCCCTGTTCTGAAGGTGCTTCGAGGTGATTTTTTCTGTATGCCATTTGGGGCTAATGATGAGGTGTTCCAGGGCGAAAATCATCCTCCACATGGCGAGACTGCAAACAGCTTGTGGAAATTCGAAAGCATGCGCCAGGTGGGGGATACGGTGACACTCCAGACCTCACTCGACAATTCGGTCCGCCCGGGGCATGTAGACAAATGGATCTCCCTGTGCAGCGGACATCATGCAGTCTATGTTCGCCACCTTATATCTGGCATGAAGGGTCCCATGAGCTTGGGGCATCACGCCATGCTCAAGTTCCCAGATACACCTGGAAGTGGTGTTGTTACGACCAGCCCGTTCCTATATGCGCAAACGGCACCGCAGCCCATCGAACTGCCCGAGAATCAAGGGTACTCGCTATTGGAGCCCGGGACGTCCTTTTCTTCGCTGGCGGATGTCCCTACGATCACGGGTCAATCAACCGATCTGCGCCGCTATCCTGCCCGAAAAGGCTATGAAGATCTGGTTATGCTTGTTTCCGATCCTTCGGTCGACTTTGCCTGGACGGCCGTGACATTTCCAGGGGAAGGGTATGTATGGCTTGCTCTGAAGGATCCCCTAGTTCTGAAACAGACAGTTTTCTGGCTCTCCAATGGTGGCCGCCACTACCCGCCTTGGAATGGGCGGCATACGGGTGTGATGGGTCTGGAGGAAGTGACTTCATTCTTTCACTACGGTTTATTGCAGTCTGTTGAAAGTAATTTTCTTGCGGATCAAGGTCACGCCACTTGTTTTCATCTGGATATCGCGGCTCCCATGGATGTACGCTACATAATGGCTGTTGCCGAAATCCCAGAGGATTTTGATCGTGTTGAAACGATTAGTACGGGTTTAGACGAGGGCGCAGTGCTGTTGAAGTCCACCAGTGGAACGGAAGTGAGCGTCCGTCTCGATCTGACATTTCTTCGATCAGATTAAAACGAAGATTTGGCTGGTTATGCCCGGGAGTTCGCTGTGGGATCTTGACGCCAAAATTGTCGCCAGTCACTGGTTTCTGCGTTACGTGTGAAGCACATCCTATAAAACTGTGAGAATCCGTATAGGCTTGGGATTCCACTAGGTATAATCAGGTGTTGCGCTCATAGGCATCAACGATAGCTTTGACCAGGCTGTGTCGTACCACATCAATCTTGCTGAAATACACGAATTCAATACCTCTGATATCGTGGAGGATAGACTGAGCCTCGACTAGCCCACTCTGCTGGGCGTCCTGGAGATCTATTTGTGTGATATCTCCGGTAATAATGGTTTGGCTGCTCACCCCCAATCGTGTGAGAAACATCTTCATCTGTACTGCTGTTGCGTTCTGGGCTTCATCCAGAATAACAAACGAGGAATTCAGGGTACGGCCGCGCATAAAGGCCAGGGGGACAATTTCTATAACATGATCCTCCAGATGCGTGGTAAGTTTTTCTGTTGGCAAGAATTCTTCCAGTGCATCGTACAAGGGGCGCAAGTAAGGATCAACCTTATCGCGAAAGTCACCAGGCAGAAAGCCAAGCCGTTCCCCGGCCTCAACAGCAGGCCGGCATAGAACGATGCGTTTAACTTTTCTGGCTTTCAATGCTGCTACTGCAAGTGCAACAGCCATATAAGTTTTTCCGGTACCTGCCGGGCCGATTGCAAACACAATATCATTTTTGTGCGAAGCCTCAAGCAATCTGGCTTGTCCAGGGGTTTTTGTCCTGATCATTCCCCCTGATGGTGTATATAACACCACAGTCCCCACTTTCTTATTGGACTGGCGGGGGTTTGCGGTTGCCATCGCTAGTATGGTGTCCAGATCTCCTGCGGTCACTGCTCCATTACGGCCCGCAACGGAAGCCAATTCGTCAAATGCGTGCACAATTGAGTCAAGCGTAGCGCTGGGACCACAAAGGCGAACCTGATTATTTCGCGCAATGATTTTAGTGTCCGGGAAGGCAGCCTCGATCCGTCTCAAGTGCACGTCATGCGTGCCGAAGAGTAAAAGGGGATCGGTGTGATCAAGCGTGAGTGTAGTTTCTGCCAATTGTTATGATGTCGGTGCCGGCGGGTGTACCCTTCCCGTATCAAACTGACCTGAAGTACAAAAGTGCCAAATGAAGCGTGCCCTGATTGTAGAATTCACCAAAATGAATGGTGCAGGTAATGACTTCATCGTGCTGGACAATCGGTTCTATGAGTTTTCCCTCCCGGAATTATCCATGCTAGCGCGGCAATTTTGTCCCAGGCGGACTGGTATCGGTGCGGACGGAGTCCTGGCACTGGCTGCTTCGACGCACGCTGAGGCCGATTATAGAATGATTTATGTCAATGCGGACGGCAGCGAAGGTACCATGTGCGGCAATGGGGCACGTTGCCTGGCCCTATTTGCACACGAGAGCGGCTTTAACAAGAGGATTGCATGCATGCAGACTATCTCGGGATTATGCGAAGTACATATTCTCGGTGAAGAGGACGCCTCCGCTCGCATCTACCTGGATGCCCCTCAGAACTACCATGACGCCCCAAACTTAGCGAATCAGATACCGAATGGAATCCGTTCTGTACATTATCTGTGGCCGGGCACCGAACATCTGGTATGCCTTGTGGACAATGTAAATCAACTGCCGTTGAACAGATGGGGGGCCGCACTCCGCAATGATCCGAACCTTGGGCCTAAAGGAGTTAACGTGAATTTTGTGGCTGTTGACTCCAATGCCGACAGCAGACGGTTGCAGGTGCGCACATACGAGAAGGGTGTTGAAGCGGAAACCCTTGCCTGTGGAACAGGTGCCATCGCAAGTGCAGTGGTTGCGCAAAAATCAGGCCTGCTTGTTTCGGATGTCTATACTGTACAGATGCCAGGCGGCGTGCTCAAAGTTGGTTTGGAAACGGATCGAGTATATCTGGAAGGACCTGTTGACAAGGTTTACCGTGGTTCAATGGAGTTTGTGTTTCCTGATCTGAAACGGCAACACATTCCAGATACTTGCGTAACTGAGTAAGGCTACCTCCGACAACTGAATCCCCTCTTTAAGATGAAACGTATTTTTCCAATTGTGAGCTGGTTGCTACTGGTTCTGATTCTTGCAGCCGCCGATGGTTGTGGGAGCGATCCGAATGTTGAAGGTGCCCGTCTGGATCTGCGAAACAAGGACTATGATCGCGCACTAACCAACATCAACAAGGCCTTGGAAAACAATCCAGACAACCTGGATGCGTTGATACTGAAGGGGGATATTATTTTCGAGATGTTGCCCGACGTATATGACCAGGACGAGCGAACGGCCTATATCGGAGAATTACTTGGTGCTTATGCTCAATCTGTAATGCTGGATTCCGCTAATGCTTCACACAAAGACAGACAGCTTACCATCCTTTACGCCAATGAGTTCACCTCGGCGATGGCAATCTATGAGGATGCAGAGCAGTTGGGTGGAAAGGAACGTGCGAGAGGATTCGTCGCTGCTGCACGTCGTTTTCGGAATGCTTCAATGGTGGCCCCAGATTCTATGGACGCTTTCATAAATGAAGCCTATGCATACTACGGTGCTGGAATGGCGCGGGATGCCGCAGACACCTTTGAGGCAGCAATTGCCAGTGGGCATACTAGTCGCGAGCTGTTCATTCAATTGGCGCGGACCTATGAATTGATCGCAACTGAGTCGGCAGATCCCCAGGCGCAACCTGGATATTATCGTGAAGCGGTCAGGACGCTCAGCGAAGCACATGAACGTTATCCAGACGATGGCGAAATCCGAAAACTCCTCCTGAATGCATATGCTATGGCGGATATGAGTGACGCCGCATTGTCCTTTTTCGAAGAGGTGCATCCATTGGAGAGAGACAATAAAATATTTCTCTATAACTATGGCACATTGCTACTGCGCCAGCAGAATTACGAGAGGGCCATAGAAATGCTGTCGGAGGCGGTTGTCCTTGATTCGTCTTACACGAATGCGTTGTTCAACCTTGGGGCGGCCTACGTTAACAGCGGTTTCAGTGTGGATGAGCGCTACCAGGCCGTGGAAGACTCATTACAGAATAGCAGCAGGTTCGCCTCCCAGCAAATTACTGAGATGGAAACCCGGAGGGATGAACTTGGGCAGTTGAAGCAGCAGTTATTCGGACAGGCGATCAGATACTTTGAAGCAGCCAATGATCTGGTCGAGCGTGATCTGGGAGATACCAGCGAGATATGTGACGCGCTATACAGGGCGTATATGCAGACCAATCAGCGTTCTCGCGCGGAAGAGGCCCGGATCTGTGCTGAACGACAGGGCGCTCGAGCTATGCCCGAGCGATCGGAGGACCGCTTTTAATCAACTAATCCAATCCATGCGTTTTGCAACGCTGGCTGTGCACGCTGGCCAGAGCCCGGACCAGACAACCGGGGCAGTTATGCCCCCTATATATCAAACGGCAACGTACGTGCAGCCTCCCGAGGGCGAGACAACAGCATACGAATATGGGCGGGCGGCCAATCCAACAAGGACAGTACTTGAGAACAATCTTGCGGGTCTGGAAGGTGCATCGCATGGCATAGCCTTCGCGTCTGGAATGTCTGCGACGGATGCAATTCTGCGAGCATTGCGTCCGGGGGATCATATTGTTGCCTCAGAGGACATGTATGGAGGCAACTATCGCTATCTGAAGCTGGTGCTGGCTCCGATGGGTGTACGTGTTACCTTTACTGACCTGACAAGAGTAGATGTGCTTGTGCAGGCAGTTACTTCTCAGACGAAAGTAATCTGGGTCGAATCTCCGACAAATCCATTGATCCAGATTGTTGACCTTAGCGCAGTTTGTGCGTGTGCGCAATCGGTTGGGGCGGCCGTAGTTGTTGATAATACGTTCGCCTCGCCATACTTGCAGCAACCACTTTCTTTAGGGGCAGATATGGTCCTGCATTCAACGACAAAATACCTGGGTGGCCACTCGGATATCGTTGGAGGTGTCGTTTGTACCAACAGTCAGAAATGGGCGGAGCATCTACGGTTCCAGGTCAAATGTGTGGGAGCGATTCCTGGGCCGATGGATTGTTTTTTGGCGCTTCGAGGCACAAAAACTCTTCACATCCGAATGGAGCGTCATTGCACTAATGCTCGAAAGATCGCAGCGTATCTGGACGGAAATCCCAAGGTAGTACAGGTTAACTACCCTGGACTGGAATCGCATCCAGGACATGTCTTGGCTAAGTCACAAATGAATGATTTTGGCGGCATGCTGTCCATGACGCTCAAGACATCCTCATCAAGCGAGGCGAGGAGGGTACTGCGATCGCTGCGTGTATTCGCTTTCGCAGAGAGCCTTGGTGGGGTAGAAAGCCTTGCAGGACATCCGGCGACCATGTCACATGGTGCACTTAGCTCAGAAGAGCGGGCCCGGCTAGGAGTGACGGATAATCTGGTTCGGTTATCTGTCGGAATTGAGGACCCTGAGGACTTGCTGGAGGACCTGGAGCGGGCGCTCAGTCAGATTTAGAGGATTAGTCACGATCCGACTGCTTGTCAGAACTCACGCAGGCCTACTGTTGAGGAAGTAGATCCGTTCGTAAATCTTCAATTTTGGCGGATTCACGCAGCGAGGAGATCCAATCCCTGAGCATGGCGGTCTGCTGCTCTCTGGACAGGTTAGCTTTCAGGCTGCTTATTTCGTCGTCTGAGATCTCGGCTGGTTCAAATACATCTGTTACGCGCACCACATAAGTACCATTCTCCCCTTCGATCACGCCGGAATCTCCTTCAGCTTCCAGGCCCAGCACTATACCAACAAAAAGATAATCTCGTCCTAATCCGCTAATGATGGGATTCTGGAATGATACACCGGATGCAATTTGTGGAGTAACGCCGAGTGCATCAGCAAGACCATCGTATCCGCCAGACTCATATGCTTCGTTTAGTCGGGCAACCTGGTAATTGCGCTTTTTCTGGAGGAGGGCTAGCTGTCTTACCTGGAGTTCAACTGTTTCAAACGGCTCATATCCGGCTTCTTCAATGTCAACCACTTGGACCACGAGAGCCACCTCATCAAGCTCAATAACGGGGCTTATCTCTCCGACATCTGAATCACGAAGAAAAGCCTCCATCGCAAAACTCTGACCAAATCCGGGGATCGCCGTCTGCCCGTCCTGGACCTGCAAGACCTGGAGTTCAATGTTTCGCCGGGTGGCCTCGCCCACGAAATCCCCTTCCTCGTCGGCGTAGTAGGCTAAGTCTTCCAATGATTCCTGGATATTGTTAAGCGTTGCAACAGAAGCGTCAATGGTGTACGCCAGTTGTGCCAGTTGCACATCCACGGTTGCGCGGTGGTTCACTTCAATCAGATGTAAGCCAAAATCTGTTTCGACCGGGCCGACAAGGGTTCCGATATTCGCACCGAAGGCAGCCTCCTCAAAGGGCGCCACCATTCTGCCAGGCCCAAACCACCCCAGGTCTCCGCCATTGGTGCCACTGCCGGGATCGTCACTCATTTGTGCGGCAACCGCGGCAAAATCCTCACCGGCCTGTATTCTCCTCCGGATATCCTGTAATGCGGCCGGGTTTTCTTTATCGTTCAGGAGAATGTGACGGGCCCGGACATACGTGTCTTCTGCGGGGCGTGTGTCGGTGACTTTGATGAGCTGTGCCTGACCGTTCACGATCACGGGTCCGATTACGTCACCGACCTGGGGCACGTCACCCTGTTCAAACAATTCGCTCGCTATTTCGGGTGCCAAGGTCGAAGCGCCACGAAAATTGTCTGACCAGACAATTTCACTCCCTGACTGAGCAAGGAATAACGAATCGTTTTCAGCTTCTTCAAGTCCCTGCTGCAGGCGTTCAAGTTCTCGCATGATCGCAAGGGTATCCTCGCTTGCAGGTAGCCGCGACAGCGATGCAATCTGAATCGAGTACAGGCGCTCACGTGCATAGTCTTCGCGATTATCTGAATAATATCGCGATACATCGCGGTCGGTTACGGAAACTAAAGAATCAGGTACATCCGCATACTGCAGGAGGAAAAATTCAGCATCAGCACTTTTTTGCTGCAGTCTCCACTGCCATCTCGCATCCGCCTCCGAAACGCGTTCTGAGTCCTCCAGAAGTTTATTAAACCGCTGTTCGCGGCGCGAAAGCCGAATAAACTGTTCTATCTGAATCAGTGTCTGCTGCTGCGCAGGATCGTCGATAACGTTTTGTAGAAGTGCACGGTTGATGCCGCCGGCGCCGTCAGAGAAATTCTGGCTTATGATCCAGTGGGGGTTTTCGCCAAGGATCAGCTCTCTGACCTCGGCGTCACTGACTGTAACGCCGATATCGTCCATCACGTGTTCGCGCAGACTGTTTTCCACCAAAGCATTGAAGGCTCGTTCACGTTCAAGCTCCAATTGCTGCGGTGTTACGTTGCCGTTACTGGTTCGCCTGACCTGCTCAAGTTGCGCTTCCAGTTGCCGACTGTAAACTTCGCGGGTAATGGGATCGCCATCAACGATGATGACTTTGCCCAGGGGATCCGTGCCGATAGTATCGAAAACGCCAGAGTCCTGGAGCACCCACAGGCCACCGAAGGAGATCACGAGAACCCACAGGACCACGCCTGTGTTCTCCCGCATGCGATTCATTGTACCCATTGGGCAACTATGCTTTATGCTAGCTTATATCCTGATGATAACTCAGACCTGAGCAACAAGAGGATCCACATGTACGATCTTGCGGTCATTACGTCCGCTTGCAAAACGAACAACTCCCGTCGTACGGGCAAAGAGTGTATCATCACCTCCCCGGCCGACATTATCGCCTGGATGGACGCGTGTGCCTCGTTGCCGCACAATGATGCCACCGGCCAGGATCTGTTGCCCGGCATAAACCTTGACACCAAGCATCTTGGGCTTGGAGTCACGGCCATTCTTGGTGGAGCCTACGCCTTTCTTATGTGCCATAACTATTTGGTCAGTCTGTTTCGCCAGTAGAAAGTGACGAGATCCGAATTTGTGTATACCGTTGGCGGTGGCCCCGCTTGACCTTGTACCGCTTGCGGCGCTTTTTCTTAAAGACGATAATCTTATCCCCCCTTACGTGTTGGATTACCTCACCAGACACATGCGCGCCATCTACGTGAGGGCGCCCCACCTTAACCTTATCACCATCGGCGAGTAAGAGGACTTCCGAGAATTGGAGTGTATCTCCTTCGGTGGCCCCGGCGGTGTATGGGATAAAAAGTGTATCCTTTTCAGCGACGCGATACTGCTTTCCGCTGATGCTGACAACTGCAAACATTGGTTACCTACTTTGCTTGTGGAGCGCTTTTATCGGCGCGAAAGTTTCCGGCAGCCCAATGGAATATCCAAACACATAAATAGTTCCCCTCTAATTTGATGAAACTGATCAACCCATCCACGAAGGAACACCTCCATGTGGGCAAGGTGTTGTGCATTGGCCGCAATTATGCTCGACATGCGGCGGAGATGGGGTCTTCTGTTCCCAAGAGTCCCGTAGTATTCCTTAAGCCGTCGACTGCGATCGTGCGCACGCAGGGTACTGTAGTGCTTCCTACTATGAGTTCCGATGTACATCACGAAGTGGAGTTGGTGGTCGTGATCGGACCGGGCGGCAGGAATATACGGGAATCCGAAGCCCTTGATCATGTGATGGCATACGCTGTGGGTCTGGACATGACCGCGCGCGATTTGCAGTCCGAGGCCAAGAAGAAAGGGAAGCCGTGGAGCATCGCAAAGGGATTTGATACGTTTGCCCCGCTTGGGCCGCTGGTCCCGGCTCATAAAGTTGCCGATCCCCACGCGCTGACGCTATCAGTCAAAGTAAATGGTATTGTCAGACAGCATGGGCACACAGGAGATATGATTTTCACCGTTGCCCGGCTCATATCATACTGCTCCAGGGTGTTCACACTGGAGCCGGGCGATCTGTTGTACACTGGAACACCTGAAGGCGTAGGTCCTGTGATGTCAGGAGATCATCTGGAAGCAGACTGTACAGGATTGCCGTCACTCACAGTTACAGTTGTCTGAGCGCGCGTGCAATAGACTTCACGGCAGTATCAATATCTGCAGAGCACACATCCCTGTGGACGGTGGCCCGTATTGTAGTCGGCCCGACGGGCACCATAGCGACTCCTTCGGAATGTAGGTGTTTTAGCAAAGGACCCGTCGGTTGTCCCCGCAGATCGATAAGTACGATGTTTGTATCTGGAGAGCGCACGTCAAGGCTTTCCATTTTGGCCAGCCCGTCTGCCAGATGTCGGGCATTGGCATGATCCTGCTCTAAATCGCCCATATGATGTTCCAAGGCATATATGCCTGCTGCTGCAAGGACACCCAATTGCCGCATGCCTGCTCCCAGTTCTTTTCGACGCCGATGCGCGCGCTCAATGGTCTCCCTTGTACCTGCAAAGACTGATCCGACCGGCGCGCCTAATCCCTTTGATAGACATACGGTGACTGTGTCAAAGGGGGCCGCATAATCCTTTACCGGAATGCCTGTTGCGACCGAGGCATTCCACAATCTGGCACCGTCAAGGTGACAAGACAGTCCGCGGCTGTGCGCATAATCCGCCAAATCTGTCAGCGCCGCGAGCGGATAAAGCAGTCCGCCGGCGATATTGAGTGTATTCTCAAGGCATAACAGGGCGGAACGAGACTCCCAGTAGTGTCCATGTCGTAACGCACCGTGCAACTGCTCCTTGGTGAATCTGCCGTCTTGGCCATTGATAGGATGTAGTGTAACCCCGCACAAGCTGCTGGCCGAACCAGACTCATAGTTGAAAATGTGGCTTTGTCGCTCAAGAATCACTTCGTCCCCCGGGCGGGTGTGAACGTAAATACCCAGTTGATTCCCCATCATACCCGAGGGTACGAAGAGGGCAGCCTCCTTGCCGAGCATAGTGGCCACGGTGTTCTGCAACGCGATGGCAGTTGGGTCTTCCCCGAACACATCATCTCCCACCTCAGCTGCTGCCATGGCACGACGCATACCCGGAGAGGGGCGTGTAACCGTGTCACTGCGCAGGTCAACCATTATCCATCCCGTGTGATTTCCAGAATTTTCAAATGCAGCTCTCCAGCGGGCACATGAACAATGGCCTCGTCTCCTGTGCTTTTACCGAGGAGACCTTTTCCGACTGGACTGGTGATGGAGATCAGCCCCCTGGATACATCTGCTTCGGGTGCAGAAACGAGTTTTACGGCTTTCTCCCTTTCTGTACGCAAGTTTTTGTAGCGCACGGTTGACAGTATGCGGGCTGTTGAAGTGTCAACCTGTTCCTCGTCAATCAGGCGCGCGTTAGCCAAGGTTTCCTGCATTTGTGCAATGCGTGCCTCGAGCTTTCCCTGCGCCTCTTTGGCGGCATCGTACTCTGCGTTTTCCGATAGATCACCATGTGCACGCGCATCCGCTATCTCGCCTGAGATGCGTTTACGATCTACAGTGCGCGCATGATGGAGATCTTTCTTGAGTTTATTGAGGGCTTCTTCAGTTAGATAAACAACGGCCATTCAGTGGATTCATTTGAGGTGCTACCATCCCACACGTCGTCTGGTAGGGCGGGATGGTCGTTCTTCTGGTGTGACAGGAGTGGATACCACGGGCTCGCCTGAAATACGTCGGGCAGCCCAGTAGGCTCCATTCCAATATGGATCGTCCAGTCTAGCAATGGAAACTCCATCATCTGGCCAGGAATGCACAAACTCCCGGGAACCAAGATAAACCCCTACGTGCCTCGGCATACTTGTGGGTCGGAAGAAGACAATATCCCCAGGCATGAGGGATGAGCGCGGGATCTCCTCCCCAAACCCCAATTGTCGAGCAGTTGAATGTGGAAGGGATATTCCCATTATCTGGTCAGCAATGACCAAAACAAGTCCTGGAGCATCTATCCCGGATCGGGAACTGCCACCCTCGAGGTGTGGAGTACCTTGCCAGGAAGTTGCCAATGTGCGCAACTCGGACTCAACAGCGGCCGAGGGTGTGGCACCGGTTGTCGAAACCGTTTCCTGTGGTGTAACGAGCGTCCGCGGAGAATAGCAGCCTGCAAGGCAAACTACACCGATCAAGACGATAGGTACATGCATGGGATGATACATTTCACCGGCCGGCAGTATAACGGGCACATAGAGAGCGCACTATCTCTTTAGGATCAAGCGCGACTGTTGAGTAGTACACTCAGACAGCAAATTCGGTTCACAATATTACACAAGGTTGCCATGCCGTACCCGGAGCATTTTGTTTCCCCAATGCGTCAGGAGCTTACTCGACTAGGTGTTGAGGAGTTGAAAACTGCCGCGGATGTTGACACTGCGTTTGATATGGATTCAGATCAAACACAGCTTCTCGTAATCAATTCTGTATGCGGATGTGCAGCGGCTATGGCGCGCCCAGCTGTTGCCTTGGCAATGCAGCACACAACAAAGCCGGATCGGGCAGTGACTGTTTTTGCCGGACAGGATCTTGAGGCAACCGTGCGTGCACGTGATTATCTGGTAGGTATTCCCCCTTCCTCCCCCTTCATGGCCCTCATCAAAGGGGGAGATGTAGCGTACGTAATTGAACGGAGGCACATTGAGGGGCGTAGCGCCCAGGCTATCGCGCTGGATCTGGTTGGAGCATTCGACCGATTTTGTGGGACGGATGCTACGGCGGAAGATGGCCCGGAAAGCCCGGAAACGATGGGCAATTACGACGAAAATCCAATATCCTCTTCATTTCGTTCGATAATGCGCTGAGCGCAGCCCGGTCCGCAGTTACCGATGCGCTCGTAACGGCGGGGATAGATCGGCTCTATTCGTGTAGTGCGCACCAACCATTACGGGCCGGTGCACTGTGAGCACACCGACCCGTTTCGAGGGATCCGGCCTTGAAAACCCGGAGACGAACCCCGGCTGTAGATTGAGCGTTTTTTCGGACTAAAGCCCCAGATCACGTTTTTTGAGTAAAAAGAGTCCTTCGTCAATACCGGTTACGGCAATAGTGCCGCTTTCGAAGTAAGGATAATTGCTCCATGAACCGATGAAGCCGGGAGCATCCGGGATCAGCGTGACCATATCAAAGTGCCCGACCTCCACCGGATTACTCCGATCACTGATATCAAATATGCGCAGGCCGCTGGCGTAATTGGATTGATACATGTAGTCGCCCTGGATGTACAGGTTATGGTCACTAGAGGCGTTTCCAGAATAATATTCACCAACTAGCTGCGGATCTTCCAAGTCTATGACGTCCCATACGAGCGTACGAGTTCCGTCTATGTTTCCGCTCATTTCATCAAGCTCGTCATTCATATAGTAGAACGCATGATCATCTGTAAGCCAACCCTGGTGTGCGTAGGATACATTGGGATAGCTGGCATTAGAGAGCGCAATCGGGTTCTCCTTGTCCGTGACGTCAGCGATGCTGAGCGCGGTCTCGTTTGAATTGAAGCAGACCTCTTTATTTTGATATCTGGTATCCGGGCCCTCATAGATCACACACTGTGCATCGTGGCTATATCCAGTACCGCGTCGGCCCGTTTCGGTGTCCGAAAAACAACCGGTAAACTGTGGATTTAACGGATCCGAGAGATTCACCATATGCAGTCCTCCTCCGCACGTCTCTCCGCTGCCGCCGACTCCTACAATATAGGCGTAGCCGCTGGCTTCGTTGATTACGATATTATGCGCACTGCCGACTCCGTCATAGACCGTGAGTGGTGAAAAATCTGCGGGCATTTCCTGAACATCTCGCAGCGTACGCAAGTCGAATACCTGCATACCATGGGGGCCAGCGCCATCTGCTACAATGAACGCATGATCATTGTAAACTTTGATGTCGCGCCAGCTGCTCGGGCGCGCCCCTTCGGTCAGAGGCAGGTCACCAACAAAGACGGGCATTGCAGGGTCGGATATGTCAACGAAGGCGGTGCCGTCGGTGCGGCCGACAAGCGCGTATTCCTTGCCGGTTTCGGGGTCAGTCCAGCCCCATATGTCGTTCAGGCTCGTATTTGCTTCACCACCAAGGTCTTTGATGGACACGAAGGAGAGCATATCAACATTGCTGCAGCCGAATTGGTCTGCCTGCCCGTCGTCGCAGTCAGCAGGGCCTGAACTGGCCAACGTGACCTCTGGGACCATCGCCAGCCGTCCTGTACGATTCAGGTTCGCATCTGTGAAGACTATGGCTCCGAGTCCATAGTTCGGTCCGGAAGCCAGGAGTGCGACCTGATCTCCGTGAACAGCAATAGCACGCCCAAGGCCACCCTCCGTGTCCTCAGGCTCAAGACTGGCATCAAGCGTCCATGTATCACCATCCTTGGTGTACTTATTTACGCCGGCATCTTCATCCACCAGTATATACGTTTCGCCTGCCTGCATGGTGAGTCGGCCGAACGCAGCACCTTGTATGCTCATGAGACTGTCCAATGCTATACTGGTCGACCATGCGCCTGTATCTCCCTTCATCAATTCAAGTACCGGTCCAGTAGCAGAGGTACCAGTGAATCTGACGGGGCCTTCCTCCAGTTGCCTCCGATCTCTGAAGGACAACCCCGGAGCGGGCGCTATAACATTACCTGAGCCCATAACGAAAAGGGATCTGCCAAGTCTGTGATTTCCCGGAGATGTGAGCTCTGCTTCTTGCATGTATCCATCTTCGGAGTGTGAGAAAACGTACACAGCACCAGCCAGATCATCACGATCGGGAGCGCCCACAAAAACACGTTCGCCATCGGTAGCTACGCTGCCGCCGAAACCATCATCTTCCCCGGGCATGTCTGCCAAGACCGTATAAGTGGATGGGGAATCCGAACCGGCGCCATGAATAACATGCGCCGAATTGTTGCCGGGTGCCCCGATCACTAGCAAATCACCGTGCAAATCCAGAGCAGACCCAAATCCAGAGGTGGTATCGGGGCCGGTTTCGATGCCAGCCATCATCCAGCCGGTCTCGCCTCGCTGGAATAGAAAAACCTGTCCGGTACCATTTTCGTACCCTGGAGCCCCGATTGCCAACAGGTCGCCGTCAAGAACTGCGGTTTGTCCAAATCCTGTTCTTGGAGCGGCTTCCGGTACCAGAACTGTGGCTGAATGGCTCCATTCACCTTCCGACTGGTGAAAGAACTGGAGGGCTGCGGAGTACTCATCGGTAGCTGGTTGCGCAGAAATGAGCTCTCCGTCACCCAGTACCAAACCGGACGAAAAACGCAGGCTGGTTTCCTGGGCAAAAGTGTCTGTTACAAACAGACATAGAAGGAGTGTGAATAGGAGTCGCATGATGTTCGGGGGTAGTTTTTGTGAAAATCCAAATAGCGAACATAAATGTACTTAAAAGCCCTCAAAAAGGTTGCCAATCTTCTTGTGGCTCAGCTTTGCACAGTGCGTTTGGAGCGTAAATTGTTTCTGGCGCGCATCGCTGAGCGCCGAACTGCTTGGAAGTTATTCATGTAGTCGCACGGGAGAGGACAGTTGCCTCTATTCGCGTGATGTGCAGCCGCTGTCACGGGCCAGTCCACCGAGGACATACCAACTAGTTTCGAGGTATCCAGCTCCGAAAATCCAATGGCGGCTCCTGTCTGCAGACTTAGCGTGTTTTCGGGCTAGAGCCCCAGGTCGCGTTTTTTAAGCAGGAAGAGTCCTTCGTTAATACCGGTTACGGCAATGGTGCCGCTTTCGAAGTAGGGATAATTGCTCCATGAACCGATGAAGCCGGGCGCATCCGGGATCGCCGTGATCATGTCAAAGTGCCCGACCTCCACCGGATTGTTACGATCACTGATATCAAATATGCGCAGGCCGCTGGCGTAATTGGATTGGAACATATAGTCGCCCCGGATGTACAGGTTATGGTCACTGGCGGTGTTTCCGGAATAATATTCACCGACTACCTGCGGATCCTCCAAGTCTGTGACATCCCATATAAGCGTACGAGTTCCTTCTACACTACCCCTCATTTCATCGAGCTCGTCATTCATATAGTAGAAGGCATGATCTTCCGTCAACCAGCCCTGGTGTCCGTAGGCTGCATTAGGGTAGCTGGCATTGGCAACCGCAATCGGATTCTCCTTGTCCGTGACGTCAGCAATACTGAGTGCAGTTATGTTTGAATTGAAGCAGATCTCACGGTTTTGATATCTGGTATCCGGGCCTCCATAGACAACGCATTGTGCATCGTGGCTATATCCGGTACCGCTTCGGCCTGGTCCGGTGTCCGCAAAACAACCGGTATACTGTGGATTTAACGGATCCGTGAGGTTTACCATATGCAATCCTCCTCCACACGTTTCTCCGCCACCGCGGGCGCCCACTATATAGGCGTAGCCGCTGGCTTCGTTGATTACGATATTATGTGCACTGCTGACTCCATGATAGACTGTAAGCGGTGAAAAGTCTACAGGCATTTCCTGTACATTTCGCAGACTACGCAAATCGAATACCTGCATACCATGGGGGCCGGCACCATCCGATACAATGAAGGCATGATCGTTGTACACTTTAATATCGCGCCAGGCGCTTGGCCTTGCCCCTTCAGTCAGAGGCAGATCACCAACGAAGACGGGCATTGCAGGGTCGGTTATGTCAACGAATGCAGTGCCGTCATTGCGGCCGACGAGCGCGTATTCATTGCCGGATTCGGGGTCAGTCCAGCCCCAAAGGTCATTCACCTCCCCATCTAATCCGCCACCAAGATCCTTGACTGATACGAAGGAGAGCATATCAACATTGCTGCATCCGAATTGATTTGCCTGCCCATCGTTGCAGTCAACGGGGCCGGAGCTGGCCAGTGAGCCTTCTGGAACCATCGCCAGCCGTCCCGTACGATTCAGGTCCGCGTCTGTAAAGACTACGGCCCCGAGTTCATAGTTCGATCCAGTGGCTAGCAGTGCAATCTGATCTCCGTCAACCGCGATAGCGTCCCCCAGTCCACTCTCAGCTTCGTTAGGCTCAAGGCTGGCATTAAGCGCCCATGTTCCACCATCCTTGGCGTATTTGTTTAAACCCGTGTCTTCATTTACCAACAGAAACGTTTCGCCTGCCTGGATGGTGATCTGGCCGAACATCCAACCTGGTGTACGCGTGATACTGTCCAATGCTATACTGGTCGACCATACGCCTGTATCTCCCTTCATCAATTCGAGTACCGGTCCAGTAGTAGAAATGCGTCTGGGTGGACCGTTCCCCCGCTGCGGCAGATCACTGGCGGACAACCTGTAAGCGGGTGCTAAAACATTGCCTGAACCCAGTACGAGAAGGGAGCTCCCAAACCTGTAATTCCCCGGAGACGTGAGTTCTGTTTCTTGCATGTATCCATCTTCGGAATGAGAGAAGACGTACACAGCGCCTGAAAGATCATCACGATTGGGAGCACCCACATAAATATGCTCGCCATCAGTGGCTACGCTAACACCAAAGCCATCGTCCTCCCCGGGCATGTCTGCCAAGAGTGTAAATGTAGAAGGGGCGTCCGAGCCGGCGCCATGAATAACATGTACCGAATTGTTGTTTGGCGCCCCGACCACCAGCATATCACCATGCAAGTCCAGAGCAGACCCAAATTCAGAGTTGGGATCGGGGCCAATTTCGATGGCGGCCATTGTCCAGCCTTCCTCGCCTCGCTGGTATAGAAACACCCGTCCGGTACCATCTTGATAGTACGGAGCCCCGACTGCCAACAGGTCACCGTCAAGAACTGCGGTTAGTCCAAATCCTGATCCCCGAGCGGCTTCCGGTATCAGGACTGTAGTTGAATGGCTCCATTCACCATTTGACTGATTAAAGATCTGGAGGGCTGCGGAGTATTCATCGGTGGGTGGCTGCACAGAAATGAGCTCCCCATCCCTCAATACCATAGTGGGAGACAGACGCAGGCTGGTTTCCTGAGCAAAGGTTTCTGCTACAAACAGACACAAAATGAGCGTGAAAAGGAGTCGCATGATATTCGGGAGGGATTATTTCTGAAATTCCATTTGACCTGTCCAGCCTCAAGACAATTGCAGTTGAATAAGTATACTCAAAATACTCTCAAAGAGATTGTCAGTCCTATTCCGGTAACTTAGTGTCGTTAGGAGTGCAGAATAGTTTTTCGCGCACATTGATGACCGGACCGCTTCTTCGTTTCGTCTCGGCTTCCATGTAGAGATCTGTATACAAAATTGGGTCAGAATTTGTCGCCTGGAGTGTGGTTTGGCGAGAATGTTTTGAAGAGCTGTTCTTTCCATGCTGCAAGGCCTAAATAACAGGCAGCCCCTAGGATAAGAGCTCCGGTGGTGATCCACTTGTTATCAAATGGCAGGGCAGTAGCAACCAGAGCCAGACCCGGGAGTGAGAGCAGCAAAAAGTCACGATAGGGTGCAATCCCTTCACGCCACGGAACCCCAGCCAGTCGGAGAATCACAACTAATTGCAGGCCGCGCACAACTGCTCCTGTGATGCCGCCCGCAATCAGCATTGTATCAACACTTCCTGACAGGCCTCCCAGGATCCAGGCGGCGGACAGGCATACAAGGAGTAGCAGGGCCATCAAAAAGTCTAGGCGTTGATGCTCGGTGACATCATAGACGCGTGTCAGTGGAGATACGGTTGAGCTGAGGACCAGCCAGGCAGCAATATATGTAGCATAGATACCCGATTGTCGATAGGGTGTGCCAAGCCACAATTCAAAGAAATCGGGTCCGGCAAGCATAACGGCAAGAACGGGAAAGAGTCCGATCATGATCAGCCGGCGATGTACCAGGCTGCTGATTTGGGAAAGGTTGCCGGCTAACTGTGCTTCTGCTGCGCTCACGAAGAAAGGATGCGCTACGGACCGTCCTACGAAGGAGATTGGAATCCCGATGGCAGCGAACGCCATGCCGAAGAACCCGATCGCATTCTCGGCAACATCAGTTGCAAAAAAGAAGGGGATCAGCAGTATGGTCAGGTGTTGCATGATTGCGCTAATGGCGGCGGAAGGTGTTGAAAAGAGCGCAAAGCGTCGGTACCGTACCGCGGCCTGCTGCATCCTTCGCCATCCGAAGGCTTTGCGGATCACGGCAGCACTGCGACGGAAGGCAAGCCAGATAAAAAAGCCACTGGCAACTACATGCCCAATGATGAACCCCCCAATATGCCCCGCCTCGTTGGCGTTTATCGGCGGGGCTCCGGCACCGATACGGCCAACTACCATAGAAGAAGTCAGGGTTACGTGACCTGCACTGATGTGTCTGAAAGCCCGTTTCCGTACCAGCCAGAACTCCGCGATCTTGCCTGACCGCATACATACAAGTGTCAGGGGCACCAGCGGTAAATAAGGAGCAATCGCCGGAAAATCCAGGACGCGGGCGATCTCAGTGTTCCATATCGCCAGAACGCTCAAGAGGGTCGCAGCGATGAGCATCACCGCAGCAGATAACCAGATCAGTACGGCCGCATCCTCGTCTTTTCTGGGAAGCATGAGAGCATCCTCGTATCGCAATGAAGCGACCGCACCAACCAAAGTCAGCACGGTTACAAAGTATTTGCCTATTCCTATCTCAGCGGGCAGATAGAATCGGGAAATGACTCCGAGTGCCGAGTAGCCAATCACCATCACAATGCCGGTACCCGAAAGCAATGTCAGGACAGGTCCCCGGAGTCCCTCTGTCGAAAACAGATGGTCCAGCCACTTCAGGGTTGAGGATTTACGTGCCATACGGTCCAGGGGCCTGCCTGATAGACAGACTGAAAGTTTTCAGGGGCATCAGCTTCGTGTCGCACGATGTATTGAAACCCGTAGGTGGTTGATAAACGATGTATCTCTACGCTCGGCAGCGCCAAATACGCACTGTCCAATGCGGATATGAGATTCAGTCCTCCGCGCCGCGGCGGCGTGACAGGTGCCATGTCCAGGAGCCGCGTAAACCATTGTGTCATATAGGGCTGATGGAAGGGGATGGCTTTGAAGTTCACTACGATAGCACGCTGTGCCTGTGATCTGAAGTGTGCCCAGTGCGGAGGTACAGCAAATACGGCATCCTTGTCGGTCGACTGCCGTGCCCAGGCTGCAACCTGCTCGGCAGGATCGGTGATCGGTGCCCGTCGAATACCGAGTGTGTCAGGGGTAACAATAAGAAACGTGGCTGTGATGAGCAGTGTTGCGCCAAGCGCAAAATGTCCGTGGTCAAAGAAGTAGGTTACCGTGCGTTGGTTGAAGCGCTGGATCAGTTGTGCAACGACATTAGACACCATAATGACACAGAACACCTTGACCAAAACGGTGAGTTTGAAGAGCTGCAGTTTGGTGATCGTATCCACACGCAATACCTCACTGCACAAAAAGGACAGTGCACAGAACCCGGCAATAATGATCAATGATCGGCGAATGAGCGTGCGATAGACACGGGGCATGCGGGAGAAACAAATAAGCCCCAACCCTAGAAGTACTGCAAAGCCGAATGCTGATTCGGGGGTGAACGAGGTTGGCATATAGTGGTGCGGCGCTCGAAATTCAAAGAGCATATAGAAGTACGACCAGGGCCCGTCCGGGTGCGGCCGTGTGAGCTGGAACCAGATCAGTGGTCCCAGGGCCGGCAGCGCAGCCAATGTAAAGCTTCCGGTGAACAGGTAGGGGCGCATTGCAGTCCACCCGTGTTTCCACAGCAGCAGCAGTGCACAAACCATGGCTATTTGCAGACCAACCAATGCCTGCATCCAGGTAGCAAGCCCCATAAGGATCGCGGCATGTGTTGGCCGGCCACGCACAAAAAATACCAGACCCCACAGGCCGAGTGACCAGGCCGGTATGCTTGGAGTAAGTATCCAGGTCACGAGATCATTCCCTCCCAGCGTGAATTTGGGGGTTAGCAGCAAAATTGTGACGACACAAATGGTGGCGGCCAGGCGTTCGCGTGTAAGCTGCAATCCAAGCGTATACAGTGCCATGCTTGTACCGAACCAACTTGCCACATAGAAGATGAGTATGGTTCCATAGGGCCCAAACAGTTTTGCCGGAAGCCAAGCCACAAATACAAAGAGCGTTCGTGGGCCGAATGATTCCAACTGAACATTCACGAACCAGTCCAATTGATAAAGGCTCGCGTCCAGGAGGCGCATGAGGTAGGGCAGTACTTCATCCTGATCGCTGATGGCGTAGTCATAACCGCGCCAGAAGAGGTACAGCGTTAGGGTAAGGAGGGGGAGATACAGCGGTGGACGCATGCCCATCCCTGTGAGCAGCCTTGGCCATTGGCCAGTACGAAGGCGCATGATTCAACGTGGGAAGTGAATCTGCGGAGGCCGCCGCAAGTGGTAGTACTGTGTCAGCACAGGGCCAAACGTGCGCTTGAATTCGGCTATAGAAGGGGTGTTGGCACCTACAAAGTCGAATCTGGCTATGCCCGACGCATACAAAATTGGGAGAACCTCGCCAATCAATACGGTCATCGCCGCCCCCGGGATGCTACCCGCAATCCAGTAGTGTGCTGTACGGTCATCATGAAGGATTACTACTCCGCCCTCAACGGTATTATTGCGTATGGCTGCGAATGTGCGCGCCCATGGCCCCATGGCCGTCACTACGGATTCCAGTGCTGCCGGTTTGCCGGGCATGCGGCGTCCGTGCCTCTCGTAGCTCTTTACACACAGGTCAATGATTGGACGTAAGTGACACGGATCTTCCTGAATTCTGTAGCTGGACGCTTTTGATCGCCAGGTCCTGCGTGCACCTTCTGACCAGTCATCTATGCTGCCCGGGAGGTCAATTATGTACGTGAAGAGTGGCCGAACATCCCAGCCGCGCCATTGCGCGGTACGCGGGTCGTTCGCTTTAACCAGCAGGTCGGCGCTCCGGGCTTTCTGCTCAATATGCTTCAGAAAGTGATCCAGGGGGGCGATCCGCTTGTGCACCTGGTGCGCGGGCGTGGGTTTGCCCAGAAGTAGCGCAGAATATTGTGTGAAGGGAGGTACGATCACACGCCGCAAGGGCCCGCGCCCTTTTGTGTGCAGCAGCAGTGCAGCATCTTCGCCGCAAAAATGCATGAAAGAACCCAGACCGTACGCTTCATCTACAGCTCTTGCGTACCGCAGAGATGCGAACACCGTACGCCCGGGAGCCTCCTCCCAGAGTGCCTGGTAACGCGCGCACGCATCAGCGTTGTCCAGAATGTATGGCGGGGAAACCACAGGCCAGCCTGGCTACAGGATATACTGGCTCAGATCGCGATTGCGCGCGATGGAACCAAGGTAAAGTTCAACGTCACTGGCATCCATATTGACGGTCTTCGGACAAGAGCCATCAGACTCGAAGAGGAGCTCTTCAAGCAACGTAGTCATTATTGTATGGAGCCTGCGGGCTCCGATATTCTCCACATCGGCATTGACATTTGCTGCTGTTTTGGCAATCATTTTGACCGCATCATCCGTGAAGTTGAGGGTAACATTTTCGGCTTCCAGAAGTGCTCGGTACTGTTTGAGCAAAGCATTGCGCGGTTGCGTAAGGATAAGGTAGAAGTCCTCCTCACTGAGACTGTGCATCTCCACTCGAATGGGGAAGCGTCCTTGCATTTCAGGGATCAGATCACT
Source organism: Rhodothermales bacterium (assembly GCA_022821385.1). Taxonomy (GTDB): domain Bacteria; phylum Bacteroidota; class Rhodothermia; order Rhodothermales; family Bin80; genus Bin80. The sequence continues at coordinate 39,663 of JAJEDR010000048.1, read as the reverse complement.
CGGTTTGGCTACATGGAATGCTCCACTGGCAATAAACAGGATGTGATCTGTTTTAATCATACCGTGCTTGGTTGTGACCGTGGCTCCTTCAACCAGGGGAAGCAAGTCCCTTTGAACCCCTTCTCGAGAGACATCCGGCCCTCCGGCACGCTTGCTTGAGCGACTGGCCACCTTGTCAATCTCATCAATGAATACGATACCGGAATCTTCGACACGTTTGATGGCTTCTTGCGTCACGAGATCCAGGTCGATAAGTTTGACGGCCTCCTCTTTGGTCAGTAGCTCTTCGGCTTCCGAAATCTTCAGGCGTCGTTTTTTGCGCTGCTTGCCTCCGAAATTGCCAAGCATATCTTGAATATTCACCCCCATCTCCTCCATACCCATAGGGCCAAACACCTGCAGCATTGGAGAAGAGTGATCACTTTGGACTTCAATCTCGATCTCGCGGTCGGCGAGGCGCCCATCTTTCAAACGATCACGAAATCTGGTTCGTGTTGTGGATTCTGCCGGTTCGGGGGTTTCTGTTTGCCCGTTGTCTGCATCAATAGCGGTTACGGGTACAGGAGGCATAATTACGTTGAGAACGCGCTCGCGTGCGAGTTCACGTGCCCGATCCTGCACACGCTCTTCGTGCTCTTGGCGCACCAGCCGGATGGCACGGTCTGCCAGGTCACGGATCATGCTTTCCACGTCGCGCCCCACATAGCCCACCTCGGTGAATTTTGTAGCTTCAACCTTGACAAAGGGGGCTTCAACCAGCCGGGCAAGTCTGCGGGCGATTTCCGTTTTACCTACTCCAGTAGGCCCCATGAGGATAATGTTGCTGGGCAAAATCTCATCCTGTAACTCATCGGGTACCTGCTGCCGGCGCCAGCGATTGCGCAGTGCGATTGCCACGGTGCGTTTGGCTTCTGACTGTCCGATGATATAGTTATCCAACTCAGCCACTATTTCGCGTGGAGTAAGTTCTGATTGCGGTCTCATCGGACTATTGGTGAGTTACTGCTGTTATCTCTGCTATTGCCGAGATCCTGATTGTAATAGAGACTGTTCTGTTCCTCGTCGAAGTCACTGTACTCATCATCGTTGTAGCTCTGTCCGTCCGCTTGAAGTGCAAGAACATTGGGATGATCGTGGTTGATAAGCAGCACGGTGTAGTCATAGGGGTATCCCCGACGCTTTTCCAGCCATACTGCGCCCGCCTCGTTAAGGTCGCCGACCAGTGCCTTGGGATCATCCTCACCGCCGAGTGCTTCTGAAAGTTTGCGCAGAAGTGGCGTGAGGTAGACCTCTTCATATTGACCGAAGAAGCGGTCAATAACTTCAAGCGCCAGCAGCGAAGTTTCGTTTGTGACTGCGGCTATTTTTTCGGGAGGCGGACCGGCCTCGGCAGTTCGGTGAGACTGGTCAGATGCAGGGCGAACGGGTTCACCTGCGTACAAGTGTGCGGGATGTGCTGTCTGATCAAGGAGTGTATTGGCGTCAATGAAAAGATCTGAGTGCTCCACCGATCTTGTTGGATCGGGGGATTGGAATGTGATCACTACCCCCCGAAAACCGCTTTGCTGACAAAACTTCATGAGAGGAAGGTAGAGGCGGTCCCCGGTAACCAGGATAATGACAGTTATATCCCGCTGAGACTGGAGCGTGTTCATGACGTCAACGCAAATCTGGATTTCTGAAGCGTTCGACTGTAGTGAGGCAGGTACGAATCTCGGCTCGACTCCGGCCAGGTATAGGCTTTGCTGAATCTGCTGCCCAACTGCGCCTATGGTGGCGAAGTCTGCATAGGCAACGGATGAGACCAAACTGACACGCATACCTTCCATGTATTGCGAGACAGCACTCAGGAGTCCGCCAGCCTTGGTTTCGGGATTGGATTGCTGGGCATCGTGATGCTTTATGTAGTCAAAGAGGTTTTCGTAGTCTACAAACATAAAGGCACGTTGCACAGTGCGGGTTGGGTGTGGGTTTCCTATGGTTCTCATTATTCTGAATCATCTATTTATTTTGCGGAGTTGACTGGTTATCGATCTCAAGCACAGTCAGAAAACTGTTTGTGTAGACGCAAATATCCGCGGCTACACCAAGTGCATCTGTTACAATCTCTTTGGCAGTCAATTGGGGGGCATGTTTGATCATGGCACGGGCGGCGGCAAGCGCAAAAGGCCCCCCGCTGCCAATTGCAACGATATCATCATCCGGTTCAATGATGTCACCGCTGCCGCTGATTAGCAGCAGGCGTTCGTTTGACGCGACGGCCAATAATGCCTCCAGACGGCGTAAATACCGATCTGTGCGCCAGTCCTTTGCAAGCTCCACGGCAGCGCGCAAAAGGTGTCCTCCATACTGCTGGAGCTTTTCTTCAAATCGTTCAAACAATGTGAAAGCATCTGCAGTCGAGCCGGCAAATCCAGCGAGCACCTCGCCCTCAAACAGTCGGCGCACCTTCTGGGCTTTGTGTTTCATTACCATGTCGCCCAAGGTTGCTTGCCCGTCGGATCCCAAAGCGACCTTGCCACCGCGGCGTACACCTATTACTGTGGTACCGTGTAGGATTGCCTCGCGCATAAATTATTCTATATATGTGAGGGACCCAACGCGAATCTCGAACTCTAACTAAAATATTTCGCTGGGCGGGAACATACCTCCGTCCTTGGAAAGGTATACACAGGATGATCTCTTGCTGTTCCCAACAGGTTGGGCTATAGAGATCCTCCTCCTTTACAGACGTTTCGACCCTGGTCAGTTGTAGTGGCGGACCAGTGCGTTCACGAATGATTCCTGGATCCTGTGAATGGGGCTGTGACGGCCCTGGAAATGATTTGCGAAGATCACAAAGGCCAATATAGACCCATCCTCCCGGGTTACGTACCCCGCAAGAGAACTCACATTTCCAAGGGATCCCGTTTTGGCGCGGACGCGCCCGAATCCTGCCGCATTCCCTGTGAATCGATACTCAAGGGTTCCGTCTTTCCCACCGACAGCCAATGAGGTCAAAAAGGACTCGCTTATGCTGGTGTCCGGATGCAATGCCATATGTCGGAGAAGTTTCATGGTCATCGCGGGCGTTACTAGGTTTTTCCGGGAAAGACCAGAGCCGTCAACTAGCTGCAGTCTGGTGAGGTCTATATTTGCTGCTGCATACGTCCGCATGGCGGCAGCTACTCCCATAGCGGCTGATCCGGGTGCAGAATCCTCTTCTGGATCCGGGTATTCAACCCCTAGCGTTTTCAGCAAATGCTCAGCATAAAGATTATGGCTCTCCTTGTTTATAGTTGCTACCAACTCGGACAGGGGAGCGGAAGTATGCCGTGCAACCACACGGGCACCCTGATAATCTAGTTTGGCCGGTAGACTATCAACATCAACGGATCTGCCCCGGACAAGAATACCCAGGGAATCCAGCACAGTCCGTAGCCCGTGCACGAAATACAGCGTTGGGTTATGAACGGCCAGCTCTTCGGGATCCGAGTTTCCAAGCGGAACCGCACTTGATATTGTGATATGATTTGAATTAGGTACACGCGCATGTCCTTCTTCGAGTGGTCGTCCACGGGGAAGGGTCACTGACTGGTTGCGGAGGATAAAATAATCCATCAGCTCAGGTGTAACTGATAACCGACCTGGTGCGCCGGGTCGGGTTGGATGCACCCTTACATTCACAATGGCATCATGGAAAGTCAGCCCGCTGACCTGAGCGGCGTACCCGTATACCAGATCTTCCCAGCTCCAGTCCGCGCCAAGCGGAATGTCGTCAAACACGTTATCGTCACCAATCACATGGCCGCTTATTTCGTGGATTTCGAGAGCGAGTAAAGAATCTGCGAAGGCGTTGAACAGGTCCATACGGTCCGGGCCTGGGGCACCGGTAGAGGGATCACCCGCACCGCGGATGATCAGGTTTCCTTGCAGTGTTCGCGCAATCTGATTACCGTCTGCATACAGCAGGGTAACATAGCGGTAGTCGGGGCCCAGTTGCTCCAGTGCCGCCGCGGTTGTGAACAGCTTCGTGACTGAAGCAGGCATAAAACTGCGCTCAGTGTTACGCATGAAGAGTGTGTCTCCCGTGGACACTTCCGTAACCATGGCACCCCACCATGCGTGAGGACGGGCATCGAGAATGGAATCAAGTACACTTTGTGCTCGGCACACGCCGATTGAGAGTACGAACGATACAGCAAGGCAGGTTACGGTTTGCGGCATAGCGCAGAGGCTGCTAATTATTTGACAGGGACTCGAGTGCAATTCCCGCTGAGTCCGGTCGATTCAGTATAACAAATGCAAAGTGTGCGGTACTCAGAGGGGCGGCAGGGGTTACTTTAATTTGCCAGTAATTGCTGCCTGCCTGGCGATCAGACTCGAGAATGGTACCAATAGGCATATTCGCGGGAAAAATCCCACTGGCCTCATGCGTAACGACGCGCTGTCCATTCTGAACATCTGCGCTTACAACAATTTCCTTGAGCTCCAGCACGTCGGGCTCATTGCCTTCCCCTGAGATGATCCCTATAACGCGAAGTGTATCAATCATGGCGGGGACATGAAATTGCGAGTGGACGTGCGGCAACACGCTGCTGTAGTTACGACTGACATCAATCACACGTCCCAGAATTCCCAAGTGACTGACAACGGCCATGTTGGCTTCCACACCGTCCGCACTACCGACATCAAGGGTCAAATAATTCGTTGTTCCGAACGGTTCGCGTGCGACTATGCGTGCGGCCACGGTCTCGAGACCGCTGGTATTCTTCCAATCCAGGGCCTGGCGCAGATCCCTATTCTCGAGGTCGACAACACGTAACCGGGCCAACTCACTGGTAAGTCTGAGATTGGCGTCTCTCAGCGTTTGATTTTCATTGAAGGCACGCAGCGCCTTCGCAGCCCAGGCCATTCGGTATTCAACTTGCCCGGCAATTTGCAGTGCTTGGCTACGAAATCCCCGCATGAGCGGTCGATTAGCATTGGTCATAAAAATGAGCGACACAATGAGCAATGCGGACAATAGAGCATAATCGCGTAGGCGGTACCACAGGTCAATCATATCATCAGGAGGATTGAGCCATTAACGATTTGGGCCGACCTTTACGCGCATGATTTTTACTCGGCGTGCGTGACATTGCAGAAAGCAGCCATCTGGAGCATCGCCCATTCATCCATCATCCGGCCTACAACAGGATGTCGGAGTACGCTGGTACGTTTTCCAGAACTTTGCCGGTTCCACGCACCACGGCGGTGAGGGGATCATCTGCCGTGTATACGGGAAGATCAACGCGATTACGGATAATAACATCCATTCCTTTCAGGAGGGCGCCTCCACCGGTTAGCATGATGCCCCGTTCAATGATGTCTGCTCCAAGTTCCGGTGGCGTCGCCTCGAGGCACGACATAACAGCCGTTGTGATGTTACCGACGGTTGAGCTGATTGCAGTGCGCACATCCTCGGAAGTGATCGTATGTACTTTCGGCATGCCACTGCTCGAGTCCTGTCCGCTGATGGACAACTCTAGTTCGGGCTCCATAACAATCGCGCTGCCGACCTCCCGTTTAATCCGTTCAGCAGTACGCTGTCCGATAATCAGGTTGTGATAATACTTGAGGTAGGCTAAAATGGACGCGTCAATCTCGTTCCCGCCTGTACGTATTGATTGATCTATAACGATGCCGTTGAGTGCAATGACCGCGATTTCTGTTGTGCCTCCGCCGATATCCACGATCATATTTCCTATGGGCTCATGGACTTTGAGGCCAATCCCGACGGCCGCAGCCATGGGTTCCGCGATCAGATGCACTTTTCTTGCGCCGGCGTGCTCAGCGCTGTCCCGAACCGCCCGCTTTTCAACCTCTGTTGTTCCGCTGGGAATACAGATGACCATCTGGCGAATCGTTTTCAACCAGCCGGTCTGGACTTTTCTGATCAAACCACGGATAAGCTGCTCAGCCAACTCAAAATCGGCAATGACCCCGTCCTTGAGTGGACGCACAGTTTCAATTTTGCGATGTGTTTTTTCGTGCATCGGCAGTGCATCATTGCCAATGGCGAGTACCTTATTGGTTTGGCGATCAACCGCGACGATGCTGGCTTCACTAAGGACAATACCTTGCCCCTTCACGTAGACTAATGTGTTGGCCGTACCGAGATCCACGGCTACGTCGGTATTTAGGCTGTAGAATGGCATGCGGGTGTGCTTTCCAGAAAAGACGGCGTGACGAAACTTAAGATACACTACTGCGGTCGGTTATCAATGTCGAAAATGCCTTCTTCCGGTGAACACCATAGCCATGCCGCGTGAATCTGCTGCAGCAATCACTTCCTTATCCCGCACCGATCCACCGGGCTGAACTGCCGCAACCGCCCCACCGTCTGCCGCTGCAAGCAGGCCATCAGGAAATGGATAAAACGCGTCAGAAGCAACGACGCAGCCATCAAAACTCAAGCCGGACTTGGCACCTTTTGCCAAGGCGATCTCAGAAGAATCTATTCGACTCATTTGTCCGGCTCCAATCCCCAATGTTTGTTGATCTTTGGCATACACAATCGCGTTACTCTTGACATGTTTGGCTACGCGCCAGGCAAACCTGAGGTCGAGAAGCTCACGTGCAGTCGGTTTTCGATTTGTAACCGGTGTAAAGGGATCCTCGTCGGCCGGGCTGTCAATCGTCTGGCAGAGCAGCCCCCCAAGTATCTGACGCAGTTGAAATTCATCACCGGGGGCAGATTCAAACGCAATAATTCGACGATTCTTTTTTTCTTGAAGCAACGCCAGCGCATCAGCCTCAAAGGACGGCGCAATAACCAATTCCGTAAAAATACGTCCAACAGCTTCCGCTATATCAATGCTGCAGGGTTTGTTCATGACCACAATGCCCCCAAACGGCGATTGTGTATCGGTTGCAAAGGCTTGCTGCCAGGCCTGTAGGAGTGTGTCAGCAGTTGAAACGCCGCAGGGATTGGTGTGCTTGAGAATGGCTACGGTTGGATCGTCATCAGTAAACTCATGGATGAGTGCCAGCGCGGCATCCAGGTCAATCAGGTTGTTGTACGAGAGTGCTTTTCCGTGGAGTTTTGTAATTCGGTCTTCCAGGCTGCCGTAGAATGCGGCATTCTGGTGAGGATTCTCTCCGTAACGCAACGTGGCCTTACGGGGGAGATGAACGCTCATATGTGTGGGGAGCGGGTTTTCCTGATCATTTCCGAAGTAGGCGGCGATAGCGTGATCATAGGCCGCCGTTCGCGTGAAGGCCCTGCGTGCCAACTGACGCCTGAGAGCGTGTGGGAGATGTCCATCTGCATCACTTAGCGAGGTCAGTATATCTTCGTAATCGTCCGGTGAGGTGACCACGGCTACGTAAGCAAAGTTCTTGGCTGCAGCCCGCACCATAGCAGGGCCACCAATGTCAATGTTTTCGGCAGCAATAGCATCATTAATGTCGGGTCTTTTGATCGCCTCATTAAAAGGGTACAGGTTGACCACCACTAGTTCAAACGGTTGTATACCGTGCAAGTCCAGATCTTTCCGGTCGTCTTCTGCATTCTGTCTGGCAAGAATCCCGGCATGGATCGCTGGATGAAGCGTCTTGACTCTTCCTCCGAGCATAGCCGGTGCTTTAGTGACTTCAGCAACATCTATCACTTCCAGGCCAGCGGAACGCAGGTGTCTGGCAGTTCCACCGGACGAGACAAGCTCAATCCCATGTCCTTGCAGTCCCTCGGCGAATGGGATCAGTCCCTTCTTGTCGAAGACCGACAACAGTGCACGGCGGGGGCGCACTGCATCAGGGACAGGCAAATTCAGCGGATCAATCGTCATGTGTTTTTATGGGTCTAATTATTACATGTCGCCCTTTGATCTGGACGCGCCCCTGGGCAATTAAGTCAAGTGCCTCAGGAAAAATCTGATGCTCAACAGCCAAGACACGCTCAGCAAGGGAGTCTGGTGTATCCTCCGGCAGCACGGGCACTTTTTTCTGTAGTAGAATAGGGCCAGTGTCGTATTCTTCATCCACAAAATGGACCGTTGCTCCGCTGAAAGCTTCCTTAGCCTCCACCACTGCTTTATGTACGCGGCGTCCATAGAGTCCCTTTCCTCCAAAACGCGGCAGCAAGGCGGGATGGATATTCAGGATACGCCCCCAAAACGCTTCTACAACCGTCGCAGGGATTTTGCATAGATATCCGGCAAGTGCGATTAGGTCTATTTTTTCTGAATGCAGGAGCTCAAGTAGAGCAATTGCGTACAGTTTATCGCTCTCAAAAGCTCGCGGAGAGAGTACGTGCGCGGGTACTCCGAGGTTGTGGGCGCGGCCAAGGACGCCCGCCTCCGATCTGTTGCAAACCACCAGGGTTACACGATAGTTAACGGCGTTTTCAGCGATGGCCTGAAAATTTGATCCTCCGCCGGAGGCGAATACAGCTACACGCAAACTCATGCACAGGCTAACAGCAACGGTCAGGGTTGACAAAAAATGACATTACTTCTGTTCGGTTTGGGAGAATTTAGGATGAACGACCGGTTCCAAGATATCAAGCCTTCCTTCTTTGACCGTTGCGGTTAGACGGGCGAGTACCCCGATGGGCAGCACGCGACGGGGAATAAAATGGCCGTAAGCAAGCCCCGTCACGACAGGCCATGTGTATTCTCCGGCATATCCGGCGACAATTTCGTTCACATTGCGTCTAGACTGCTCATTGTTGATATCCGGCTCGGTAAATGCACCGACGATTAACCCTCCGAGTTCCTTAAGTATACCAGCATTTTCCAGTTGCGCGAACATCGCATCAATCCGGTAAGCGGCCTCGTTCACATCTTCAATGAACAGTAGTGCCCCCTGAAAGCTTGGCAGATGAGGGGAGCCGATCATTCGAACAATCGAAGAGAGATTGCCTCCCAGAAGTGTTCCCATACATTGACCTTCCTGGAATGTCTGCAAGTCCGCTACGGGAGGTGGCAGCTGTCCCTCAAGAAGTTCACGCGTGGCCTCTTTCATAGCAGTGTCAATTTCCCCCCATTCGACGACCACAGGTCCCGAAATAGATCGCCATCCTGAGTGCTTGAAGAGAGAGAGCTGCAGGGCAGTAATATCGCTATAGCCAATCAGGACGCCTGGCTTACGTCGTGCGGTACTGTAGTCAATCTTGTTCAAAATGCGTAAACAGCCGTATCCTCCCCGGAGTGCCATTAGGAATCGGTTTCTCATAAGTGCTTGATTGAACTGCTCCGAACGTTGTGTATCTGACCCGGCCAGATAACCGTGCGGTGCAAGTTGATCTGGATCCCAATGAATCATATATCCGTCTGCAGCAAGCGCGTTTAGTCCGCGTTCCAGTCTTTCAGGGATACGAGGCGGGCTCGCTGGGGCCACGATACTAAGCGGCCGGTCGGGGAGGCGTGCAGAGGATAAAGAGTAGTTCATTAGTGCGAAAGATATGCCGAATTTTGTTGACGGACGGGTTATTCGCTTCGGTGATTGTACGCCCCCCGGTCAAACTGTTGTCATACGTCCACCGGAATACTGGCCGAATCTGGCCTTTGCAGCATTGATGCAAGCCGCAGACATAATTGTCCTGGCGGATACCCTTCAGTACAGCCGTCAGTCGTTACAAAATCGTACACGTGTTCGAAATCCCGACGGATGGCAGTGGGTTTCGGTACCGCTAAAAGGGGGGCAGCACGGTCGGTCACAGGCTTCAACCCGCATCCGTCAGGTACCAGGCTGGCGGAAACAACATTGGAAAGCAATTGCGTTCAACTATGGCCAGTCACCGTACTTTGATCATTACGGAGAAACAATCAGAGCGCTGTACAACCGAGAATGGGAATATTTGGGGGCTTTGAATGTTGCAACTACCCGGTTGGTATTTCAATGGATGGGGTTCTCAGCAAGCCTGTTGACCGCAATGGAATTGGAGGGGCGTCCTGACAGCATGGAAGCGATGATGGCTTTCTGGCCGGAAGCGGAGCTATTGGCACCCGCCGAGATCCCTGAACCATGTGCCACCCGCCGTTTATATTTTTCGCAGCCGGATTACCGTCAGACATTTGTCGGGTTTGCGCCCGGCATGACCGCGCTGGACCTGATTTTCAACTACGGACCCGAAAGCGCGGACATCCTTCGCCGAGGTACGCGTATTGAGCTTATTGACAAATAAAACCAATGGACATGATTGATCTTTCCTTTATGGAGCAGCAAGTATTGTGGGGAGTCTCGGTCGGTCGTTTGATCGTCTCAGGCCTGCTTCTTCTGTTGGGTATCCTGGCCTACAGATTCGTGCGGTGGATATTGGGAGGGCTGCTGAAGCGGTTTAATAAGAGCGGAGATGTGGATGTGATCGACGATGTTGATCGTCTGCTCACTAAACCTCTTAGCCTGTTGATCAATGTGGTCCTCTGGAATGGCGTGATCGGTATGCTCGCACTTCCTGAGGCACCGCTGAACATCCGTTTGTGGCTCAGCATCGCAGGCGCGGTGGTTGTGCTGCTGGTGGCAGTCTACTGTGCATTTCATGTGGTGGATGTGTTCGCGGGGATTGCGAGACGCGCCGCCGAAAAAACCGAAACACGGCTGGATGACCAATTAATTGCACCGGTGACCAACACGTTGAAGCTGGTTCTGGTGGTAGTCGTTATAGCCGCTATATTGAGACTGTTTGATTACTCGGCTACAGGGCTGGTTGCAGGCCTCGGTATCGGTGGCCTGGCGCTGGCTTTTGCGGCAAAGGATACGCTGGCGAATGTTTTCGGGTCGCTTGTGATCTTCAGTGAGCGTCCTTTCCAGATCGGGGATGTCATAGATGTAGGAGGTGTCAACGGAGTGGTGGAGGAAGTTGGCGTTCGCAGTACACATATTCGAAAATTCGACAATACCGTTTCGATATTGCCCAACCAAACCTTCACGAATGCGGAAGTCTGCAATTTGTCCAAAAGGGATGCCCGGCGGATCCGTTTTGAGATTACTTTCACGCACGAGGTCACTTCGCAGCAGCTGGAACAGTTTCTGAGTTCGGTTAGGGAATTACTGGATCAGCGAACAGATCTCCATGCGGATCAGAGTCTGGTTCGCCTGACGAACATGAATACCAGTGGACTGGTCGTCCTCGTTCTGGCATTCACCAAGTCAACGGGGTACGACGAGTTCATGCTGTCGCAGGAAGAGATTTTGCTTGGTGTTCGCAAACTCGCAGAGGAGCAGGGATTGCCGATTATGCCGGCAAAGGAAATTCATTTTTCCGGTCAGCCCCCGAAATAATGCGGAATCATACGGCGAATTCCCAGGATATCCGGTTACAGGTATAGGGAACGTCAGTATCTTGGAACATCACAAACGTAAGTCTCTTGCACATGACCCCCGAACGGTATTGGCGAACTAACCTGCGGTACGTGGGAATACTTCTTGGAATTTGGTTCTTGGCATCATTTGGCGCCAGTGTGCTACTGGTTGATGTACTGGATGGGATTCGCATGTTCGGCTTCAAACTCGGGTTCTGGTTTGCGCAGCAGGGTGCGATATATGTATTTGTTCTGATCATTTTTGTATACGTGGTTTTGATGAACAGGCTGGATAAAAAGTCAACTTCGGAGGGAACATGACGGTACAGGCATGGACCTTTATTATGGTGGGGCTCTCCTTTGCACTCTATATCGGGGTTGCCATTTGGTCTCGTGCGGGATCGACTGGAGAATTCTATGTGGCCGGCGGGCGTGTTCATCCTGTGCTCAACGGAATGGCTACTGCGGCCGACTGGATGAGCGCAGCTTCGTTTATCTCTATGGCGGGGCTGATCGCGTTCATGGGCAGGGATGGCAGCGTGTATCTACTTGGGTGGACCGGGGGGTATGTGCTCTTGGCTTTGCTACTGGCTCCTTACCTGCGCAAATTTGGAAAATTTACTGTACCTGACTTCGTGGGGGACCGATATTATTCCCAGACCGCCCGCTTCGTCGCGGTGCTGTGCGCCATTTTTGTGTCGTTCACTTATGTGGCAGGCCAGATGCGTGGTGTGGGCATCGTGTTTTCGCGCTTCCTGGAAATTGATATTGTGCTAGGCGTGCTTATAGGAATGGGCATAGTGTTTTTCTACGCTGTGCTCGGAGGTATGCGGGGCATCACGTATACACAGGTGGCTCAGTACTGCGTGCTCATTTTTGCGTACCTGGTGCCGGCAATTTTTATCTCATTGCTGATGACGGGAAATGTGATTCCCCAGATAGGTTTTGGGAGTACGCTGGCAGACGGTTCCGGCACCTACTTGTTGGAGAAACTTGATGGCCTGAGTAGGGATCTGGGTTTTGCTGCCTACACGAGCGGGCAGAAGAGCATGATTGATGTCTTTGCGATCACCGCAGCACTGATGGTCGGGACAGCAGGTCTACCTCATGTTATTGTCCGGTTTTATACCGTACCACGCATGCGGGATGCTCGCACAAGTGCAGGCTGGGCGCTTGTATTTATTGCACTCCTGTATACGAGTGCGCCCGCGGTTGCAGCTTTTGCGCGCACAAATCTTTTAACAACCGTTACGGATCAATCCTATTCTGAGGTTCCAGACTGGTTCAAAAATTGGGAGCAGACAGGTCTGATCAAGTTTGAGGACAAAAATGGAGACGGCAGGATTCAGTATGTCGGGCCGTCGGCAGATAGAGAAAACGAACTCACCATTGATCCAGATATCATGGTTCTGGCCAATCCAGAGATTGCCAGACTACCCGGCTGGGTTATAGGACTGGTTGCTGCAGGCGGGCTTGCTGCAGCGCTTTCCACAGCGGCTGGACTCTTGCTGGTTATTTCGACGGCGGTGGCCCGTGATCTTCTGAAGAAAGGATTTATGCCGGAGATTTCAGAGAAGCGCGAGCTTTTGACTGCACGAATAACTGCGGGGGTTGCTGTAGTCATCGCGGGCTATTTCGGTATAGATCCGCCAGGTTTTGTTGCACAGGTCGTCGCTTTCGCTTTTGGGCTGGCTGCAGCATCTTTCTTCCCGGCGATCATCCTGGGTATATTTACCCGGCGTATGAACAAGTACGGGGCCATAAGCGGCATGATAACCGGCATAGTCTTTACCGCTTGCTACATTGTCTTTTTCAAGTTCGTACGACCTGACCTGAATGTGGCTGAGTACTGGCTTTTTGGTATTTCTCCTGAGGGCATAGGAGCAATAGGCATGGTGCTCAATTTTATTGTGGCCGTTGCAGTCTCGAAGTTCACTCCGCCTCCCCCCGCATCGATTGATGCTCTGGTGAATAGGATCCGCGCACCGGGTGATTGAGGTTTTGCAGGGGGACATGACAACTATAATCCAGGATAGATGCACTCAGTGCATAGCTTTAGTCGTGGGTGATTCTCCTCCTGTGCTATTTTATGTGTACGCAGAGGTCGGCGCCAGGGGGCTTAAGATTCTTTTTGGGGATGCGCTTAAGTCTGTTCTTTGAGTCGGGCCGGACGTGAACTCCCATTATGGATCAATCCGTTAGTCCCGCCGATTTATTCTGAAATCTCTCCCAGGTGACTAGGTCAGATGCTGGACTGCAAATGTCACGAGGTGATCAAGGCAAGCGCATATATGAACCAGAAGTGTAATTCTGTGGGCATACCGGGACAGGAAATCGGACGGCGCAGCGTTAATTGAATATGCGACCGCCCGTGCGTCCTTCCTGAATGGGGCGACCACGGCAAGTGGTGTCTGAGTCCCCCGAGATTATGTGAAATAGACGTGCGCGAGGCTGCAGAGCAATCACTTATGGGCATAATTCGCTCACTTTTGTTAGATTAGTGGTTCACAACTGTGCTCCAGTACCATGAATTCCAGATTATTTTTGACAGTAGCGGCAATTGTCCTTCTTTATTCCGGCTGCGTTGCAGCAGACCAGGAAGCCGCCGATGGAATGGGGCAGATGGGTCCAGATGATTGCCCGAACCTTGCTGGTTCTTGGGAATTAGTGGAAATCAGAGAGTCAGCAGGAGCATTGAGTGGCGAGTTTGAGAGCGATCCCGACTACCAGGAGGCACCGACGCTCAAGGTGCTCAACAGCACGCACTGGATGTTTATCCGGCAGACCGCCGGCTCATTCGTGCACGCGCAAGGAGGGCGGTACACGCTGGACTCCCTGGGACAGTATACCGAGCATGTGGAGTACAGCGCGATTCCTCAGAATGTCGGCCAGGCATTTCAATTCAGTTGTAGGCTCGAGGGTGATTCGTTGTGGCATCATCAGGGCGGTCAAGGCGACGCGCGCTACGATGAAGTTTGGCGCCGCGTACGCTAGTTCAGGAAGTCCGGTATCCTTTGCTGACCAACAAATAATTATCGGATGCAGTTTGCTCTGATTGACTACGTTGTGTTCGGTGCTTACTGTCTTCTGATTGTGACGCTGGGGCTATGGGTTTCGCGAGAGAAGAAGGGACATGTAAAGAACGCTGAGGATTATTTTCTTGCCAGCAAGTCACTCCCTTGGTGGGCGATTGGTGCTTCGTTGATTGCGTCTAATATTTCGGCGGAGCAGTTCATTGGAATGTCAGGTTCGGGCTTCCGCCTGGGGTTGGCGATTGCGACCTATGAATGGATGGCCGCGATCACGCTGCTGCTGGTTGCGTGGTTGTTTATTCCCATCTATCTGAAGAAGGGCATCTATACGATGCCACAGTTCCTGGAGGTTCGCTATGACGCGCGTGTGCGGACTCTCTTGGCGGTATTCTGGCTGTTAGTGTATGTGTTCGTGAATCTAACGTCCGTTGTTTATCTCGGCGCACTTGCTCTAAGAGATATCATGGGTATCGCGCTGTGGCAAGGAGTTTTGGCGCTTGCGGTGTTTGCCACGGTGTACAGTATTTACGGGGGTCTCAAAGCGGTTGCCTGGACGGATGTGGTGCAAGTATGTTTTCTGATAGGTGGGGGTCTATTGACCACAGTCCTTGCACTGAATGCCTATGGCGGGGGAGAAGGCGCTTTTTCGGGACTCAGCAAACTGCTGGATGAGGTGCCTGACCGGTTCAACATGATTCTTATGCAGGGGGAACTGATTTACACGGATGACGATGGCATACGGCAGGATGCATGGGAGTTACTGCCCGGACTTGGCGTATTGATTGGCGGTATGTGGATAGCAAACCTGTTTTATTGGGGATGCAATCAGTACATAATCCAACGGACGCTGGCTGCACCGAGCTTAAAAGAGGCGCAGCGCGGTGTTGCTTTTGCAGGCTTTTTGAAGCTGCTTCTGCCTCTGATTGTAGTAGTTCCCGGGATCGTTGCATATGCGCTCGAGGCTCCAATCGGAACCGCAGATGAAGCTTATCCCTGGCTATTGAATGAGTATGTCGGTCCAGGGCTGAAAGGACTCACGTTTGCAGCACTGATAGCGGCAATTGTCTCCTCGCTGGCTTCTATGATGAACAGTACGAGTACCATTTTCACTATGGATCTGTACCGTAACTACATCCGTCCGAATGCGAGTCAGCGGGATCTCGTGCGCACAGGGCGACTGGTTGCACTGGTCAGCATGGCTATAGCGGCATTTCTGGCACCCCAGTTGGCGTCCCTGGACCAGGTCTTCCAGTATATCCAGGAATACACTGGGTTTGTCAGCCCAGGGGTTCTGGCCATTTTTGTACTTGGCTTGTTCTGGAAAAAATCAACGGCCAACGCTGCATTGATTTCTGCTCTACTCAGTATTCCGTTGTCTGCGGCCATGAAATGGGCCGTGCCAGGGATGCCGTTCCTAGACCGAATGGGCTGGGTATTTGTGATTTCTGTGGCATTGATTGTGGTTGTTTCTCTCATTGAGGGCAGGGGCAAGGATAGTCGAGGAGCAGTTGTTATCAGTCGAAGTGTAATTCAAACCGATCCGGTATTTGCCATTCTGGCTTTTGGAATATTGGCGATTACAGCTGCGCTTTATGTGATTTTCTGGTAATACGGGTTCGGAGAAGAGGCTTTTTGAATTATTCTGCACATGATTTATCTTTTATTGTTATATTAATGTGTCGTACTGACCTTGGTTCGGTCCTAGGTCGGCCGGTTGGTGCGCGTGAAAGCGTTTCCAAGGCTTTTCAAGCCATAGTTGGCGCCCTGTTTTTGCAGGACGCTTTAAACATGAATTAAATGAGGACTTAACTATGAGACTAAAAGGGTTACTGGGTATAGCCGTGATGGTGGTACTTACCGTGCCGGTCGTGTTTGCCCAGCAGGGCAAGATTGACGGTGTGGTAACGGACGCTGCTACGGGAGAGACTATCCCGGGAGCGAACGTTGTGATTGAGGGCACCACACAGGGGTCATCGACAGAGGTTGATGGCTACTATTTCATCAATAACGTGCGTCCGGGTACCTATACGCTAATCGTTTCATTTGTAGGATTTTTGGACCAGAGGGTAGAGGGGGTTCGGGTTTCTACCGGCCTGACTACCACCAGGGACATTCAACTACGAGAGGCAGCGGTTGGGCTCGAAGAAATGGTGGTCACAAGTGAACGTCCAATTGTACAGTTGGATGTGTCTGCCAATGTGGCCAGTCTCAACCCCGAGGCTTTTCAGGATCTTCCGGTGGCCGGTGTCAGCGAGGTGCTTGACCTCCAGGCCGGTATCGAGCCAGGTCTGCGTGTACGTGGTGGAGGTCTGAATGAAGTTGCTTTTGTTGTTGATGGCATGAACTTGCGGACTGGTCGCTCACACCAACCGTTCACGAATATCAGCTACACGTCACTGGAGGAGGTACAGGTCCAGACAGGAGGTTTCAACGCAGAGTACGGCAACGTACGGAGCGGTATCGTGAATGTTACCACTAAAGAGCCTTCCCGGACACGCTACACGGTTGACGCACTTTATCGGTATCAACCCGCCCAGCCAAAGTCTCTTGAAGGCCTGGGAGGTACTAATCTGGATAATTGCAATTATTCCGGTCCAGTAACCGGGGACTGCGACAGCTGGTTTGTTCGCCCGTTCCTTGATCCGGCAGTCGCCTGGGACGGCACGGGTAATGGTGCATGGGATTCCTATACGCAGAACCAGTATAATGCATTTGAGGGCTGGAATGCGCTAGCTGAGCGGCTTCTCAATGACGAGGGCTTTGATGTTACGGCTCGGGATATGCAGGAATACTTCAAGCATACCCATCGCAAGGACAACGAGATCACCAAGCCGGACTATGAGGCGGATATTACCGTGGCCGGCCCGCTAGTTCCAGGCCTGAGCAGCAGGTTGGGGGACCTGCGCTTCTCTGTATCCTACAGAGGTACGCAGACCGCTTATATCTACCCCCAGAGCCGAGAGGCTTTCAACAATCAGACATTCCAGGGCAAGCTCATCTCAAACGTTGCGCCAGGGATGAAGCTGAGCGTGCAAGGCATGAGGGGTGTAGAGCGCGGTATTAACCGTTACCAGGGGACTGGAGATCTCCAGATGTATGGCGGGGAAATGCCGTCTTATCCGTGGTGGGGCGCCGGAACAGAGATCGTTGATGGTATTAACCGCCGTGGACGTGTGATTCTGTCCGATGGCGCGTTCCCACTTGCCAATATTGACCACACACTGCTCGGAGCCACTTTCACACATACGCTCAGTGCGAGTACCTTCTACGAAGTCCATTTGCAGAATATTGCGTCAAAATACCGTAGTCATTTTCCGAATCTGCGTGATGGCTCGTACACGGAGAATGGTGTCTTCTACCCGGTCCCGTATACAAATAACTTTGGTCGACTGACTCCCGCTGGTGAGGCAAACAGGGATCAGGTAACCTGCTTTGGTGGCGCAGGCGACCTCAACGGTGACGGCGTGACAACTCCGTACTGCGTTGGGGATGAACCATTCGGATTTTTGGGGCAGGGTGGTAACCTGCTCGGCGGTGCCGAGACCACTGGTGGTCACTGGGTGAAGACGCGGGATACCTCTGATGTGAGTGTCTTTACCGGTCGGTTTGACCTGACCAGTCAGGTGACCCGGGTGCTTCAGCTCAAAACAGGTGCAGAACTTATCATCAGTAACTATGACCTGAACTTCAAGAGAGTAAACCTTGCACTGGTGGGGCCGGAAGCCGAGGCCGATTACCCGCTCTCACGTCAACCGATCCAAGGTGCAGCCTATGCGCAGGGCAAGCTTGAATTCCAAGGCATGATCGCCAACCTTGGCGTGCGTGTGGACTTCTTTGATGCCAATACAGCTTGGTGGATAGCGGAGAACCCGTATGATCAGGCTTTTCGGCAGCAGGTAGACGGTTTGGATGAACTACTGAGCAAAGAGGATCCGGCAGCACAGATCTTCATCAGTCCCAGGTTGGGTATCTCCTTCCCGATCACCCAGGAAAGCAAGCTTTATTTCAACTACGGACATTTTCGCCAAATGCTGAACCCCTTTGACGTGTTTGGTATTCAGCAGTCCCGCAATAGCGGTATTGATGTAATGGGTAATCCAGAGCATCCAATGCCCCAGACGGTGGCATATGAATTAGGATTTGACCAGAACCTCTTTGACCAGTACCTACTCCGGGTCAGCGGTTTCTATCGTGATATCCGGAATCAACCGCGGGATGTAACTTACAATAGCTTGGGTGGCGTCGTGAATTATGCGATCAAGCAGCCTTGGAATTATGAGGATGTACGTGGGGCAGAAGTCACATTGACCAAGTTGCGCGGCGATTGGATCCGAGGGTTTGTCAACTACACCTTCTTGCAGACCAAAGGCGGTAATTTTGGCTACGCTCAATTCAACGAAAACACCTTCCAGCAGCGTAACTACCTGCGGACATCGACAGACTATCGCATTGGGGCTCCATTGGCCGAGCCGTTCGCGCGTGCGAATCTGCTCTTCCTGACGCCGGCCAGTTTTGTTCCCTCTTTGTTAAATGGTTCATTGCTGGGAGATTGGCGCGTGAGTCTGCTGGGCGAGTGGCGCTCAGGTCAGAAATGGAGATGGGCAGGCGGTGGCGGTGCACCTCCCGAATTGCAGGAGAATGTGCGCTGGCGCAGCTATGTTAATTTTGATCTTCGTTTCACGAAGCATATCAATACGCGTTTTGGTGGAGCACAGGTTTTCCTGGATGTGTCCAACCTCTTCAATCGCCGCCATCTGTACAGCTCCACCGGATTCCATCCGGACGGTAGGGATTTCGACCGCTACATGTGGTCGTTGCACCTGCCGGAAGACATCTTTGATCAGATGAATGCAGTCGACGAGAATCTGTCGTATGCTGATAAGCAGGGACTCCCCTATGTATGGGTTCCCGGCGATGATCGGCCTGGTGTGTTCCGTCATCCGGATGTGGCCTATCAGCCAATTGAGGCGTTCAAGTCGCTTGATGGCGTCAGTGAACCCAACACCGTTGCCTGGTACTGGGCAGCTGACACCGGCACGTATTCCCGCTGGAATGGATCCAGCTTTGTAGCCGTGCCGGACGGTGAGGTACAGCAGGTACTTGATGACAAAGCATACATTGATATGCCGAACCTGCGGTTCAACACATTCTTGAATAATCGTCGACTCACTTTGGGTATTCGCGTAACCTTATAAGCTTGAAGCAGGGCGCCTGTCCTGATTCAAGGCAGGCGCCCGCTGATTGTTTTCAATTTTAATCGAGCAAGCTCATGAAAATCAGTTACTACATGAAAGCACTTTCGGCTGGACTGTTTTTGTTGACCTTCGTGCCAATGGCTGCCACGGCCCAGTTCACTGCACAGTGGCTGGATATTGGCACATTCCACAGCACATGGACAGAATCAGGAGCCCAGCATGAAGGTAATTCGTCTGCCGCAGATGGTATGGAATGGCCCTCCATCCTGCGAAACAGCAGTCACTTCCGGGCCAAAGCACTTTGGCTAGGCACGAAGGACTGGACAGATGCCAACGGACAATCCTTTCCGTACTTCGTAGCCCGGATTGGCCCCCGGACAGCCGGTGCGGACGTGACCTATCCGGTACAAAATGTGCTCATCAGCAAGACGGAGGACACTGTTGTGGAGGTGGATGGAGCCCTGTCGTTTGACAATGTCGCTGTTGTCGACGAGATAGATCCAGGGCTTCCGGCCGACCGTATGGTGCACAACATCCACAACACGTATATCGGCGTTACGGTAGATCGGAAAGCGTACGCCTATGTAAATCAGGCTCACGATGACTATAACATCATTGAGTACGTGTACACCAACACCGGAAACGTGGACGAAGACGAGGATATTGAACTTCCAAGTCAGAATCTGAAAGAAACTTACTTCTTCCGCATCCACCGGTGGAGGGGAAATCTGCAGGGTGCCTGGACAGTTAGCGGTGGTATGGTATGGGGCAAGTTCAGCATGATTGATGTTGTCGGAGATGGACACGCAGAGTACCCGATCTCATTCACATCACAGTATCTGTGGATCGGTATAGATCCTGAAACACAGGGAGATTACGATCGCTTTGGCGGGTCCCTGTTCAACGAAGCATGGTGGGCACCTCCGGCTGATTCGATTGGACGCCTGACCGGTGCCAGCTACATTGGTAGGGCAACAATCCATGCAGACAATTCGCCTACGGATCCCACCTATGTTCGCTGTACCATGGCCACGTTAGAGACATGTCAGCCTGCAACCATGGGTTTTATGGACTCGGACGAAGCACTGACTGCTGACGGCAGTTCTCATGAAGATTACTACGAGTGGGGGATTCGGACGCGTGAGAATCCTGATCGCATTGATGGTGGATCCCAGCATATGTGGCCGCATTACGCTGACCGTATTGAGCCGACCGGTGTGTTCTGGGAGCCCAAGAATGACCCCTCCACTGGTAAGCAGGGCGGTCACGCTGTCACGACAGCGTATGGTCCCTATGATTTTGCGCCGGGTGAAAGTGTTCGGCTTGTAGTCGTTGAAGGTGTAGGCGGTTTGTCCATTGATGCCAGTACCAGGATTGGCAGGGCATTCAAGCTTGGCGGATTGGATCGCGATACAGACCTGATCCGCTACGATGCAAATGGAGATGGAATGATTCAAACCGGTACTTTCGATCATTCCATCAATCAGATGGACATGGATGGTGACGGAATGTTTGACACATTCGGTCATGGATTGGAGGAAATGACGAAGAATCAGTGGGTTGTGAGTGCACGTGACTCGATGTTGCAGACACTGCAGCGGGGTATTAACCTCTATGCAGCCAGCAATAACATGAGCACTTATCCAATTCCCGAAGCTCCGCATGCTCCCTCAACCTTCAGTGTTACAGGGCGTCCAGACAAGGTTGAAGTCAGATGGACGAATCCGGCAGGCGGACCTGCGCGCACAAAGTGGCTACTGTATCGGACCTCCCGATTTGAGGACTACATCTACGAAAGCTGCCTGAACCTTGACTCGCAGCAGTTTACGGATGGGTCAAATCCAAGAGATCCAGCAGATCCCGGCGCAACAGGTCAACAGCACTGCGGCTACGAAATGGTCGCCGAGCTTGATGCCGGAGCCAATTCCTATGACGATACCGACCTTAACAGGGGGACGGACTATTACTACTATCTACAGGCTGTTGGTGGACCGCAGGCGATGGATCCCGATGGTATATCCGGGACGCCAACAGGCGCGCCACTTCGCAGCTCTCGCTCCCTCACTCAGACCTATCAGCCTGTTAACCTGAAACGCCCCGCGTATGGATCAACAGGTACTGTGGAGGATGCACGTATCGTACCTAATCCGGTTAATCTCGGCGCAGATGCTACCATAAGGTTTGATCAAGAGGATCGTGTTGCATTCTTCAATATTCCGGGTAACTGCACGATCAAGATCTATACTGAGATTGGAGAATTGGTCCACACCATTGAGCATAATGATGGTAGCGGTGACGAACTCTGGAACTTAACCACTACATCCCGTCAGTTGCTGGTGAGCGGTATCTACATTGCTGTTATTTCAGACAATGACACAGGAGACGAAGCGATTCGAAAATTCACGGTAATCCGGTAGCTGTGTTGGCACGGCGCTCTGTCTGTATAGGGCAGAGCGCCATGCAACACGCAACCCTAAAGACAAACGATGCAATGAAAAAGCACTACTTCTTTTCAATACTGACGGTCGCCGCACTCCTGCTTGGCAGTGCTTCGATTTCTTATGGTCAGGCAGGCCTAACTCCGGATACCGAGGTGGAAACGGACAAGCGCGCCCAGACCGGAATGAAATTCCTGAGCACATCAGTGGATGCCCGCGCCTCTGCTATTGGTTCGGCGCTGACTGCCGAGCTGGTTGGTTCCTCAACTTCAATGTTCTATAATCCCGCGAGTATGGGATTCATGGAGGGACGTATGCATGCAGCGGCAACCAATATGGGCTTTATCGCAGATATCGGCTATACGCAGGCCAGTATTGCGTTCCGTCCAGGTTCGGGGGGCAACTTCGGTGTAGTTGGTGTATCACTGGTTTCAGTAGACTATGGCGATTTCAACTATAACGTTCGTGCCAACAATGAGGATGGATTTCTGCAGTTGGGAACCTATCAACCCACGGCCATGGCTGTGGGTGTGGGGTACGCGAGGTCCTTTGGTGACCGTTTCTCAGCGGGAGCCAACGTTAAGCTTGTTTTCCAGGACCTAGGTACAGGATTTGCGACTTCCCAGGATTTTGATTCCGGGGTTGTTGCTACAACGGAGGACTACAGCGCACAGACGGTAGCATTTGATTTCGGTATTGTGTATGCCACCGGGTTTGAGAGCCTGGTTATCGGTATGAGCGCGCGTAACTTTGCCCAGGAGCAAACCTATGTGCGTGAACGGTTTGAGTTGCCACTGACCTTCCAGATTGGAATGTCTATGAACTTGGTTGACCTTACCTCAATTGATCCAGATATGCACAGTATTCAGCTCCATGTTGATGCCCAGCGTCCCAGAGACTTTGCTGAGCATGTCCGCTTCGGCCTAGAATACACGCTAATGAACATAGTATCCATTCGCGGCGGGTTTGAGCAACTGGGTGTGAGCGAAGAGCAGGGATTGAGTGCTGGCGCCGGACTTCGGTATGCGTTTGGAAACTTCCGCGTTGGGGCAGACTACGCATATACCCAGTTTGGTGTTTTCGGTGCGGTTAACCGTATAGGACTCCAGATCGGTCTCTAAAACGAAAAACCAATTCATTCCTGAGTAACGAATATTCAGGTTACAGGCGGAGAATTGGGGTTGAACTCCCAATTCTCCGCTTTTTTGTAGAGATGAGATATTCGGTTGACCATGTACTCATCTGTGGAGCGGCTTGTATAGTTGCGACATTGTCTGGATGTCAAAACGCTCCGTCCCCTGAGCTCCCTGACAATCCTATTGGGTTCACTGAGGTCACTACTGATGCAGGCCTTGGAGCGTTCCAACACGATAATGGTGCGGATGGAAAGAAGTATTATGCGGAGCAAATGGGGTCAGGTGCAGGGTTTATTGACTATGACGGCGATGGCTGGCTGGACATCTTGCTTTTGGGCGGTGGGTATTGGGATCGTGCTCCGCACGCGTGGTACAAATCATTCTGGATGTATCGGAATTTGGGAGATGGCACATTTGAGGAGGTAACGGAGGAGGTGGGTTTGGGGCAACTTCATGCCTTCACGCTGGGCATGGCAACGGCGGACTACGACAATGACGGGGACCCGGATATTCTGGTTACGAATCTCAATGAAAACATGCTCTTGGAGAACAAGGGTGGTGTGTTTGAAGAAAGTGAGTCAAGCCTGAGCTTTCATGATGAATGGAGTAGCTCAACTCTGTGGATAGATGCAAATCGTGATGGATGGCTGGATGTTTACGTAGGCAATTACGCAGATTGGAGCCCGACGCGCGATAAGTTCTGCCCGGAGGGGGGTATGGTCAAGCTCTACTGCGTACCTGCTGATTATGAGGGCATATCCAGTCGGTACTTCGAAGCCATGGGCAATGGTGTGTTCGTTGACCGAACACAGGAGGCCGGTATGTACCACTCGCTGGGAAAGGCCCTTGGCATGGCAGAATGGGATTTCAATCGTGATGGTTGGCCCGACTTTGTTGTGGCCAATGATGGTGAAGGAGATCTGCTGTTCATGAACAATCAGGATGGCACATTTTCCGAGCGAGGTGTACAGAGTGGTATCGCCTTCAGTGAGCACGGGGAAGCCCGTGCTGGAATGGGGATCGATATTGGGGTAATGGACGAAACCGGCGAACCGTCGGTTTTTGTGGGTAACTTTTCCACGGAAATGATCGGTGTGTACCGTTATCTGGGCAACGGGCTGTTTAGTGATCGTGCGGCCAGGTCCCGCATTGGTCAGCCAAGCCTGAATACGCTCACCTTTGGATTAATGGTGATTGATGTGGATCTGGATACCGATCTGGACCTGTTCGTTGCAAACGGGCACGTATATCCAGATCGCCTGGTAGGGCAGGATAAGATTACCTATGAGCAGCGGGCACAGTTGTTCGAGAACGATGGCAGTGGACTCTTTGAAGAGGTTTCCCCTTCAACTACCCCACCTCTGGAGATAGAAATGGTTGCTCGAGGTGCGGCCTACGGAGATTATGACCGTGATGGTGACCCGGATCTCCTGATAGTCGAGAACGGCGGTCCGGCACATTTATGGCGTAATGATGTGACGGGCCGAAATTGGTTGCGCGTTACCGTTACGGGGACCGAAGGAAATCGCGATGCTTTTGGTACACACGTCCGCGTGTATACGGCAGATCGAGTACAGGAACGTCGTATTCGTTCGGGATCCAGTTATCTCTCCCAAAATGAAATAGTTGCCACGTTTGGCTTGATGGATATCCAGTCAATTGATAGTGTTCGTGTGGACTGGGCCGCCGGAGGCTCCATGGTACTGCAGGATGTACCCATAAATACCGAGATTCATGTTACTGAGGGTCAGCAGGGTTGGATCGAACGTTCGATGCCCGGGGCGACCAACTAGTGATGCGTAACTCAGGCTTGCTTTCTTTGTGTTTATCACTCCTCGTCGGGTGCGCAACCCAGTCATCAGACGACTCAAATGATACAGACCACCTGTTTTCTGATGTGACAGAGCAGGCAGGGCTGAGCGGAGTAATGCACACGAATGGTGGCTTCGGGGATTCCTGGGCACCGGAAATAGTTGGTGCTGGCGGGGCGTTTTTTGATTACGATGGTGATGACCAGCAGGATATTCTTGTGGTTACCGGTGGTGCATTCGAGGGGGAGCCTCCGCTCGGCGCACATCCAGCGCTGAGGCTTTTTCGCAATATGGGAAATGGAACATTCGATGAGGTGACGCAACCCGCAGGTTTGGCGCTCCTACGTAGTTATAGCCTGGGCGTGACGATCGGGGACTACGACAATGATGGAGACCAGGATATCTTTGTGTCGACTCTAGGCCCCGACTTGTTACTGCGTAACACACACGGTGTATTTGAGGATGTTGGTCAGGCAGCAGGTGTGGGTCTTGTAAGCGAGTGGAGCACAAGTGCGATGTTCTTTGATGCCAATCTTGATGGACATCTAGACATCTATGTTGGAACGTATGTACACTGGACGCCCGAGGATGATATTTACTGTAGCTTTGGTGGAAGCAAAGTTTACTGTACCCCTGAACTCTATGAGGGTATTGCGAGTCGCTACTATGAGAACCAGGGTAATGGCACGTTTACAGAGGCTACGGAAAGGGCAGGATTCCTGACAGGTGTGGAGGCCATCCGAGATAAGACACTGGGGGTCGCAGAGATAGATGCGAACGGTGACGGGTGGCCTGACGTAGTTGTGGCTAATGACACAGAGCGGGATATGCTCTTCATCAATCAGGGCGATGGTTCATTCGTTGAGCGCGGCATCACAAGCGGTATAGCTTATGATCAGCACGGCAAACCCAGGGCGGGTATGGGCATAGATGTTGGCGTCGTAGACGATTCTGGTGAGCCCTCCGTATTTGTCGGAAATTTTTCGGATGAGATGGTTGGTGTGTACCAGCATATGGGAGGCGGCATTTTCAAGGATCGGGCATCAGCTTCACGTATCGGGCAACCCAGCTTCAAGACACTAACTTTTGGTTTGGTGCTTTTCGATGTGGACCTAGATGCGGATTTGGATCTGTTGATTGCGAATGGACATGTGCAGACGCACATTGCACAGATTGTGGACGGAGTAACTTTCCGTCAGCGGCCTCAGTTGTTCCTGAATGACGGGACGGGGGAATTTGCTGAGATGCCACCGGTCGGCCCATTAGCTGAATCTTTCGTAGGGCGTGGGCTAGCGACGGGAGACTATGACCGGGATGGGGATTTAGATGTGCTGATGATAGAAAACAATGGTCCGGTACATCTTTGGCGGAATGAATCACAAGGGCGATCATGGCTTCGAGTTGAACTCGAAGGCACGGTAAGCAATCGGAATGCGTATGGTGCTCAACTACACTTCTGGAGTAATGGACAGATGCAGGTTCGGCGCATACGCGCAGGATCAAGCTATCTGTCCCATTCAGAAACAGCTGCGTTCTTTGGATTTGAGGGCACACCAGACAGTTTGTACGTGCGCTGGCCAAGCGGCAAAGAATCCCGGAATTATGAATTAGGAATAAATACCAGGCTACTTACTTTAGAAGATGGGTAGTTCCAGGTTTATCAAGGCTGGCCTGATGATTGCTTTGTTCGTTTCGGCGGGCTGTGGATCCGAAACAGATGAAAAAGCTCCAGAAATTGGCAGGCGCACGGTTGAGATCGTGTTTTCTGATGTGACGGAAGAGGCGGGTTTGGGGGCCTTCCAGCATGAAACAGGCGCTTTTGGAGAAAAATGGTTTCCAGAGACGATGGGGGCAGGCGGTGGTTTCCTGGATTATGACAGTGATGGGATCCTGGATGTGTTACTTGTTTCAGGTGGAGTTTTTTCGTCAAGGGAGCGGGTATCGCCGCCAGCGCTCCGACTGTATAAGGGCATTGGGGATGGCACGTTTTCGGAAGTCACACAGGAGTCTGGACTGGCAGGATTGCAGACCTATGCCTTCGGCGTCAGCGTTGCGGATTATGATAATGATACAGACGCAGACATTTTTGTTACTGCATTGTACGAGAATCTCCTGCTGCGTAATGATGGGGGCGTATTCAGCGAAGTCAGTGCAGAAGCGGGCTTAGGAGACTATCGGGAGTGGAGTGCAGCGAGTGTGTTTATGGACGCAGATCTAGACGGATGGCTTGACCTTTATGTGGGCAATTACGTTGACTGGACGCCGGAAAAGGACATTTATTGCACACGCGTCGGAGATAAGAAATCCTATTGCACACCGGAGCAATATGAGGGGATATCAGGTCGCTTTTATGTTAACCGAGGTGACGGCACTTTTGAAGAGCGATCAGATGGTTTTAGGGGTTTGCCCGGAAAGACACTTGGAGCGGCCAGTCTGGACTACAATGGAGATGGATGGCCGGATTTGATTGTGGCAAACGATACGCAACGTGATTTGCTTTTTGAAAACCAACGGGATGGCACATTCATTGAGAAAGGCATTGTAAGTGGCATTGCGTTTGATGAGACGGGGCGTGCACGGGCCGGTATGGGACTTGATATTGGTGTTGTAGACGAAACAGGCAAAGAGACGGTGTTTGTGGGGCATTTTTCGGGTGAGATGGTTGGCGTTTATCGTCACGCTGGTAATGGTATTTTTATCGAACGGGCAGCCGTTTCCCAGATTGGACGTCCCAGTTTACCTACACTGACCTTTGGTCTCTTGCTTGCTGATTTTGATCTGGATGGGGATCTGGATCTCTTGGCGGCGAACGGCCACATCACCGAAGATATTGGAGAGGTGGAGGAGGGAATAACTTTTCGGCAGCGTACACAACTTTACGTGAATGAAGGGGGTGGTCTATTTTCCGAGCTTAAGCCTGATGGCGTTCTTGCAGAGCTGATGGTAGCCCGGGGGGCTGCCTGGGCGGATTATGATATGGATGGAGATCCGGATGTGCTTATCAGTGAAAATGGAGGGCCTGCACGCCTCTGGCGCAATGACACGCAGCCTGGTAATTCATTAATCGTACAATTGACTGGATCCAGCAGTAATCGCGATGGCATTGGCAGTCGCGTCCGTGTGAAAACAGATCAGGGATGGCAGGAGCGTTATGTGAGAGGAGGCGCAAGCTATCTTTCGCAAAACCAGCGATGGCCGCTGTTTGGGCTTGGGTTGTCTGCTGTTGCTGATTCCTTGGAAGTATATTGGCCAGATGGTTCTTTGATTGTAAGGGAGGCTGTACCAGCAGGGGTGATCACATTAACGGAAGAACCATAGCTGATTCATGAATATCCTTTTGAAACCGGATACGCGCGTCTGCATAAGCTTCTTGTTGTCCTCGCACAGGGATAAGGCACAGGCGGGAGTATGTATATCGTGCCATCGTCCGGTGAATTAGCTGGTTGCGACAATTTGAAATGATATCTTCCGAGCCAAGATGAAAACAAGACTGCTGTTGTTATTTCTGTTAGCGGCCGGCTGTTCTGAGCCGAACGGGGTTGCGGAAGAGCAACGAAAGAATCTTTCTCCGTGGGTAGCCAGAAACATGCTTGAAGCAGAAAATGCATTCGGGCGGGGTATTTATGAGTTGGCGCTCACCTATACGGACAGTGTCGAGGCGTATGCACCTGGATTGGCAGATCTTCATTACCTGCGCGGCAGGATATATACGCAACTCAATCGCCTGGATGTAGCACAGGCTGCTTATCAGGCGGTTCTGGAGATTGATCCAGCATACGCCGGAGCCCGGTTTGCTATGGGATTGAACAGTTTCCGGCGTGGCAAGCTTCGCGACGCCATCAACTTTTACCTGGAGGAGGAGTCTCAGGTTGGTCCAACCACGGCCCTGTACCATGAACTGGGGCGGGCTTATGCCAAACTTGGTGTGCCAGACAGTGCCCAGATTGCGTATACGCAGGCTTTAACGCTTGACCCCGATCATGCGATGACTCACATGTGGTTGGGACAGTTACTCGAGGAAACGGGAGATTTGGAGGGGGCATTAAGGACCTCCCTGGCTGGCTTGAGACTTCGCCCGGATGACCTGGACTACCAGTACATCGTAGGTACGCAGTATTTCAGGTTGGATTCTGCTGAAGCGGCGCTTCCGTACCTGGAGCCGGTGGCCGAGAGGCGCTCATGGCATCACGGTGCACAGTTCAATCTCGGACAAGTCTACATGCGGCTTGGTCGGGAGTCTGAAGCAGAGACGTATTTTGCAAGGGCGGACCAGGCGCAGCAGCTTCAGCAGCGTGTTAATGAAGCGCAGAACGCCATCAGCAATGATCCAGGGTCACCAGCCAACTGGATTGAGCTTGGTAACCGGCTTCGCCAGGCCAAGAGATATGGTCGTGCGATTGAGGCGTACAAGAACGGGTTGACCATTGATGTACCACCTGGGCTTGCGTTGTACATGCAGACCAATCTTGCAACGTTATATCTCGAGTGCGGGGACGCAACGGAGGCAGCCAACAGACTTGAAGCAATCCTGCGCGCGGATCCTACTTTAACTGCTGCGAGATTCAATTTGGGCGTGGCATATGCACAGAGTGGGCGGCTGGATGAAGCACGTACAGTATGGGTGGAACTTCTCGAAAGGGAACCCACACATAGGAATGCCCTGGCCTATCTGGAAAAACTGGACTCAACGGATAAAACTGAACATGTGGAAGCGAGCGGTACTGACTGCCGTGATACTGGCTAACACGGGCATTGGGGTTAGGTCCCAGTCAATGCAGGAGGGAGACTGGGTCGGACAGATTATTCATCTTACAGGTCGTTATATGGATGCGGTCTACAAGGTCCGCAACACTGGTGATGAGCTGCAGATTACGCTGGAAGTAGAGAATTTTGGGCCCTTTGAATTCAATGATATCCAGGTGACGCCTGATAGTCTCTTCTTTGTATGGGAGCCCTCATTTGAACTACAGTGCACACTGGCCAGACTCCCCGGTAACGTATATCACGGTGTGTGTATGGACCCATGGGGAGGGTTTGGCGGTATTGTGATGGCGCCTCCGGGCTCAGACGCGGACGAGTTGACATTGGATGAAATGACGTTCAAGAGCATCGCGGGTATAGGCGATGCTGACTCGGAGGAAAAAGCGTCGATTTTGGGTCCAATGTATCCAGTGGGACAGTCAGCGCAATTAGCCAGTGGAACGGTGAACTATGTGGATGCGGGATCCGGTCCGGTCACAGTGATACTCATTGCAGGTCTGGGAGATAATCTTACATCTTGGGAAATGCTCCATCAGCGTTTGGCTCGTGAAACGCGTGTGATCGCCTACGATCGCCCGGGTTTGGGGTTTTCAGAGGAGACGAGTATTCCGCGCACGCCCGAGCAGATGGCCACTGAGCTGTACGCATTGCTTAGGAGTGCCAATGTAACCTCACCATACCTGATTGTGGCTCATGCAGAGAGCGCCTTTACTGCACGGCGTTTCGTGGATCTGTACGGAGAGAATGTACATGGATTGGTGCTGATTGACCCCCATCATGAAGATCAGGCAGCACTGTGGGAGAGTTTAGACGCACAGGGATGGCAATCCTATTGGGCGCAAGTAAAGAACTTCCAGATGATGTTTCCTGGCGGTACCGGTCGGGAGTTTGAAACCTATGCGGCGATCATTGATGGTGAGAGGGTTCCCGGACTGGGCCCGGTACCTCAAGTCCCTACAGTGGTGCTCACCGCCGGTCGTGTATCTGAATCTCCAAGGTGGATCGGAGAGACTCGGGAGGGGCGTGCAGCATGGAGTGATTTTCATGCCAACTGGGTGCAGGGAATGCCCTCGGGCAGCCGTGTTGTTCAACTGCAAAGTGGGCCATACATCCAGAATGAGAAGCCAGACGAGGTAGAGGAGATCATTCGAGCGATGCTCTCCGTCAAATAGTGTTGGCAGCGGGACACACGAAACTGTTGGAACTGCCGTTTGCAATGGACCTGAAGCACTTGATCTGTTGGGGCACGGTTAGCTACTGATACCTCCTGGTTATACCCGACTAGTCCTTGACGAATACAATACGCTGGGAGGATGCAGGTCGACCTTCTATGCGGCTGCGCACCATGTAGGTTCCAGCCGAGAGTCCATGGGCTTTGATCTTGATCCGGGTTGATTGATGCAGTGGAGGCGTGCCGCTGAAAAGAGTCTGGATACGACGACCAAGAAGATCATATAGCGCGATATCAACTGATCCGTATGTGCCGGAGGTGAACTGGAGAATTGCTTCTGTGGAAAATGGATTTGGATAAACTTTCTCCGTCACAAGACCTTCAACATACAATTCAGCAGTCACAGGCCCGGTAACTCTGTAGGCGCCATTCGCGGCTACCTGCCGAATCTGGAAAGAATATCGGCCTGGATCCAGATCCTCTATGGTATAAGTAAAGTTGGTCTGCGCCTCACTGTCCACTTGGACCTGTCCGATGGTCATTGGTTGTAGCTGAGTGTCTTCTACAAAGAACGTAATATTGGAAGAGGACGGTGTTATAGACCAGATTAGTTGAATTGACCGTTCCCCCGGAACAGCTTTCAGCTCATCTACCGCGACAAGATCATACCCCAGACAATCCCCGCGAAGCTGGAGGCGACAGATAGGAGTAGTATCAAGTGCTACATATTCGGGACTATCAGGGACGCAGACACCAGCATTATTTGACAGGTTGCAATGGGACAGTTCTACGCCAAGAACTGCTACCGGGTGTGGTAGTGCGCCCGTCAGCTTGTTGTTGCTGAGATTAAGAGTATCCAGGCTGGTGAGTGCAGCGTACTTTGCGGGTACAGGTCCTTGGAGACTATTTCCAGATAGGTCAAGGACTTCAAGGCTTTCTATGGACGATAGAGAGGCGGGTAACTTACCCGTCATATCATTATTCGGCAGGATCAAATGCGTTATTTCTCCATCAATACAACTGACGCCATCCCAATCGCATGGTTGTGAACTTGCGAGCCATCCATTATTTCGTGTCCATGTTGCCCCTCCTGTGTTGACGTAGATAGATTCGAGGCTATCGCAGTTGGGCCCTTCGCACGCTTTACATGTGTTGTCTCGAGACAGTGAGCAAACTTGGTCCAGGTTGGCATATGGAGGGGCATCTGGAATGCAGATACGATTTCCTTGTAGAGAACAGTTATTTATACCGGCGGCGAACGTGGCAGTGGAGAGGGACAGCGAGCCTTCCAGATTATTGTCAGCGAGAGACAGCCAGAGAAGTTCTTCTAGATTGGCTAATTCCTCCGGTATCCTTCCCGACAGTTGATTCTCGCTGGCATCAAAAAACCTTAGCATACTGAGATTTCCCAGCCATTCCGGCAGATCTCCGCTTAGCATATTTTGGCGCAAGTTCAGGTATTCGAGCTCGGTCAGATTGCGGAGTGTATCGGGAATTGGTCCCCCCAAACCGTTACCGCTGAGATTGAGGCGCTGCAATTGCAACAATTGTCCAAGGCGCTCTGGTACTGGTCCTTCCAGTTCATTGTCTTCCAGGCTCAGTTCTCGAAGATTGGGCAGATTTCCGAGTTCTGCCGGGATGGTGCCTGTGAAGGCATTATTTCCCAGCGAGAGAACCTCCAGGTGCTCAAGGTCTCCGAGCGTTGTCGGGATCTGGCCGGTCAGCTTTCGTAGTCGAACACCTGGGCCACTGTTGTCAATCCGAATGGATTGCAGTTCTTGCAGGAATGCCAAGTCTCCCGGCAGGGTGCCAGTCAGGTTGTTGCCGGAAAGATCAATGTGTATGATTTCTCTTGGCCATCTTGAGGACCTGCATGTGATACCGTACCAATCACAGGGTTGGATTGTCCGAAGCCAACCGCGTACGTTACGCCAGTTATATCCGTCCGTATCGTAGAAGAGTTTTTCCAATACCTTGCATGACTGCAGTGTAATCTGGTCAATTAGTGGGCAGCCCGGAAATTGCGCCTGTGTAGCAGTTGCACTGGATACCGCAATCAACACAACAAGGACAACAACACGCGTCATGACAGTCGGTGGTTGCTGTTGCGGTACAATTGGGCTGGTCAGTTGTTCACCAGTATGCATTGCCGAAAAATCACGACTGGCCCGTCAAGTTAGAAACAATTCGACTTATCCAAGTGGGCGCTGGGTTGAGGAAGCAGTAAATCTGAGATACACGGTATGATACACTACATCGGGATTCTCTCGTACTACTCAGTGCGTGCTAAGTCCAGGACACGGTAACGCGTGGAGTAACCCGCAAATATTCCTCGTCCACCCTCAAAATTTGTGTACAGATTGGCTGGCTGCCCGAAACCATCAAAATTGTCATGCTCCTCAATAGCACTTCGATGCTCGACATACTCAGGACTGAGGGCCATAACGTATAGTATAAAGTTAGCGTCCAATTCGTCTCCCAAATCGCTGAACGAGCCTACCGTTATATCAAAATTTTGAATTTGACCATTGGAGGATCGATCGGACAGGATACCGATGGTACAGAATTCGTCCTCTGCAGGGCCGCTTTCAATCGGATTTAGGACTTCACTGAAGTAGCAAGACCATTGTTGACTGTTGTGGGTCATAACCAACTCATGGACTGTGAATTCCGAGGAAGTGGGAGACCCGCCTTCGGGAAGTGCAAGAAAAATGGTAAAACTGTAGTAATTCAGGCCAGGATTGTCAGCCAGACTAAAGCTGACCAAGTGTTGGGGATCCGATGTGAACGGGGAGAAAGTGTCGAGTCTAGTGATCTCGGCAGTAAGTATGTCTGGGGGCAGAGGAACCATAGAGATTGCTGATGCCGAAGGCAATCCGGGTGCCTCAACAACCATCCGGTACTGCGTATTTGTGCGCGGCGTCCGCATTCTCGGTGACTCATACCAACCATCTTCTCCACCATCGTGAACAAGTCGCGCGACGAGGACATCGTCCCTGTAGATCGTCACCGTTGCATTGTCCACGAAAATTGATGTCGTATCTCCCAGGTTGCCGATCGGAATAGTTTTTGCGACCCTTGCCGCCCAAGCCGAATCCGGTGTGAAGTTGCTGGTGATGTTCAATTCAGGGTCGTAATCCGGTGGATCAATCTCAACGGTGGTTTCGCAGGCAGAAAGTAATATCACGCAAGCTGTAAGCAATTGGGTAACCGGGCAATGAAGAGGCCGTGGTTGCCACAAATTCTGAGTTAGTCTGGTCCAGCCGCGCCCAGCAACTCGCATGAAATCGGCGGAACGGAGAAGGCCACGTTGCCTGCGATTCGTCAAGGCTTGCGCTTGCGATGGGGAGCCGCCATGCAAGAACCGCAACAACACCATGTCCAAATGATTTCGCATGATCATAGAACGGTCATATGGATGATCCATAGTTCTAGTAGGACAACTGGTAGCTTATAGCAGGGATTGTGGGGAGTAGACTAAACTGCTTGAATACTAGATCCCCGTCTGAATCTCGCCGGGCAAAGATGCTAAGGGGGTTCTTCCGGTTGTACGTATTGTAGGTGCCGATTGATAGCGTTCTCTTCAAACGTGTTCTCGTACGTTTTATGCGAATACTCAAATCCAGTCGGTGATAGGACGGCATGCGTACACCATTGCGCGAACTCTGCACACTATACAACTGAAGCCAGTTGCTCCGTCCCCACGGAAATGCTACGAAAGTTTCCGGCTCCGCGTGAATATGGCCGACGGGCAGTGTAACGGCCTGGCCGGTCCCGTAGACCCAGGATGCACTTATATCAATCCATGGTCTAAACTTATGGCTGATTACCAAAGCGGCATCATGCCGGCGATCATATCGGTAAGGAAACCACGCCCCGTCGTTGATGTCGTCAAATTTTCGGCGACTTGACGATAGCGTGTAACCTATCCAGCCAGTTGTGCGACCGGATTGTTTTTGAAGAAAAATCTCGCCGCCGTAGGCAACCCCGCGTCCAGTCACCACTCGATCCTCCCATGTCCCCAAGGTGGCATCAAAAAAGTCAGCGCCATCTTCGTACTCAATCAGGTTGTGCAACTGCTTGTAGTACCCCTCAATGGAGATCTCAAATTTTCCACCAGAAATTGAATGAACGGCACCACCTGCAACTTGCATGGACTGTTGAGGCTTGATTCGTGCGGTCGCAGGTACCCACAAGTCCGTGGGAAGAGACAACCCACTTGTAGTTGCCAGAAGATGGATGTACTGCTGCATGTACGCCAAAGATGCCTTAATGCTGGTTCTCGAATCCAGGCGGAAAAGCGCACCAATGCGTGGTTCTACCGAGTAATACGTCTTCCGGTCAACGAGAAAGCTCGAGGCGTGTATCCCCGTATTGAGGCGTACTCGTGAAGCTAGGCGCCAGTCGTCTTCGATATAGGCTTGGAACTCCCCGCCTTTTGAACGCCTGTTTGAGGTGGCCGTGGAATAATCCAACACATCGTTTATCTCATGGATCTCCTCATATGCTCCAGTAAGAAAGCTGTGCAACTGTCCTCCCAGTCCAAAACGAATGTTGTGACGGGCATTGGGAATAAATTCCGCGTCAGCCCGCGCATGCAGATCACGAATACCAGATTCGTACGAAGCATTATACCGACGGCGCTCACCATCAGCGTTATCGAAAGAGCGGGAGACATAACGGGATTCGTTAGTCGCAAGCAGTGAGTAATTGGTGTAACCAACCAGTACATTTGAGAAAAACCTTGATCCAAATATGTGATTCCAGCGGAAGGTACCCGTCAGATTTCTCCAATTCAGTGCAGTCTCGTCCCAACCGCTATCCTCGCTGTAATTGTAGCGCTCATACAGGCGGTCGTCTCCCATATAGCCGCTCAAATATATTCGGTCTCTAGGTGTAAGAATAACGTTGGTCTTTACATTGATGTCGTAGAAATAGTAACCGAACTCTTCATCTTCGTTGTTGAGGAAGGGTCGGGCAAGTATGTCAGCATAGGACCGGCGTCCAGCGACAAGGAAGGAGGCACGGTCCCGTACGATTGGCCCCTCCACGGTTAAACGTGAAGCAAGAAGTCCCACGGATCCTGCTCCCGCAAATCGTTTCATATTTCCTTCCTTCATGGTCAGATCAATCACCGAGGAAAGCCGCCCACCGTAGCGCGCGGGGAAACCTCCTTTGAGCAACTGGACATCTTTTA
Source organism: Rhodothermales bacterium (assembly GCA_022821385.1). Taxonomy (GTDB): domain Bacteria; phylum Bacteroidota; class Rhodothermia; order Rhodothermales; family Bin80; genus Bin80. The sequence continues at coordinate 3,655 of JAJEDR010000048.1, read as the reverse complement.
TCGCATCCGGGTTGAAGGTGCTCAGGAAACCGAACAGATGACTGGGATTATAGATCTGTGTTCCATCAAGCAAATAAAGATTCTGGTCTGGACCACCTCCGCGCACATAGAGACCGGTTGAACCTTCTACACCCGATTGAACACCCGGCAAGAGTTGGATGATACGCAAGACATCTACTTCCCCCAAAAGCGACGGAAGAACCTCTACGTTTTGTACAGGTATTGAGACGCCGCTCATTTGTGTTGTCTGGAGTACTGACTCGGCGGAGGCGGTAACCTCAATTTCGTCCAGAGCAAGTGTGACAGGTACGAGCGAGATATCCATGCGGAAGTCCTCTCTGGCTGCGTACACGATCACTTGTGGCACGTACGCTACATGATTGACCACCATGCGTACGCTATCAGGTTGGAGTGTCAGACTGTAGTAGCCGTATTGGTTTGTAGTTCCACCCACATCCTGCGCAGCTACATACAATGCCGCTCCTACGACCAATTCACCGGTTTCAGCATCTGTTACAGTACCACTCACTGTGACATAATCCGCCTGTGCAACAGCGAGGGGAGAATGTTGTATGGAGAGGTAAACTGCAGCTATAAACAGGAATGTTAGACGAGGGAGGAGCTGCGGCATACGGTATCTAGCTATTCACCGGAAGAGATGTGGAATGTGGCTTCGCTTACGGAGCTTTCCTGATACCCATACCTGATTGCTTTTGCACGTAGTGTGGTGGATTGTTCAATCCTAAGTGGAGCAGAAAAAAGCAACCAATCCCCTTCCATTCCGGTCTCGTCAACAATCGCGTAAGCAATCGAGGCCCCCTGAGTTCCGCTGTACATGGTTATGTCGACGGTCCCGTCAAAAACTCCTCCACTTTGGGTGTGATCCAGACTTCCAGTCTGGATTGCCGTGCGTGAGGTAGCTTGTGGCAGCATGATCGGGGCACCTGTAATTGGCTGTTCTCCGTTCGGCCACATTGATTCAACCATATCCAGTTCTGATCTGAACCCCCAGTCCCCACTTGTAGCAATCCAGCTGTCAAGTGCCAGTTGCAGGCGCTGGAGTTCGTCCTTGTACGTTGGATTGTACGCGAGATTACGAACCTCATATGGATCCTCAGCCGTGTCATAAAGTTCGTGAACCGGACGACTTGAGCTCATCCAAAGCGTTTGCGGGCCGGTTAGCGCGCCGTCTGCATGTAGTCTGAATAGCTCTTGCATCGTGGGCATTACGTTCGCGAAGGCCATCCAGAGCGCGTATGGTTTTTCCGTCCGGTAATTGCGGATATATTTGTATCGTGAATCCCGTACGGCTCTTACAAGATCGTACTGCTCATCAAAACGATCCCTTGCTGCATAGACATATTCGTGTGGAGGCTTATTAGCGACGAACTCCCCCAAAATAGCCCGTCCTTGCATGTGGGCAGGCGGCTCAATCCCCGCCAGTGAGAGCACAGTAGGCGCGAGATCCAGAAAGCTCACAAGCTCTTGATTGACATCAGGTCTCTGTCCCGGTGTATGGATGATCATGGGAACATGCAGGCCGGAGTCGTACAGCCACCGTTTATGGCGTGGTAATCCATCACCATGATCACTCCAGAAAAACACGATTGTATTTTCCAGCAGACCATCCTCCTCCAGTTGGTCAAGAATCATGCCGGCCTGAGCGTCCATAACTGCGATATTGTCGTATTGCTGTGCAATATCGCGTCGCACGACGGGTGTGTCTGGATAATAGGGTGGTACGACAACTGCGTCAGGATCGGTTGTGAGCGGTTCAGGCGCAGGCGGTGCAGCAAAAGCAGGCAGCCCCATGGCCTCAAAGGCTGCTCCAGGGTCCGGCCAGATACGACTTTCATGCGTTGTCGTAAAATTGAACACCGAAAAAAAAGGTTGATCGGGGTCCCGGCGGTTACGCCAATGTGCCTCAGAGCTGGATTCATCCCAGGCTGTGGTTGGAGTTTCAAATTGGTAGTCCTCCTTCACATTGTTGGTCGTGTAGTAGCCGGCTGCGCGCAGATATTCCGTAAAGGTTTTAACATAATGAGGAGGGACCACACTGTATGGCGTGGGTTCGGGCGCAAAAGGAGCTCCCGAGAGGGTCCGCATATGATGTGCCCCAAGACTGACTTGATGCATGCCGGTGATAATGGCCGCACGGCTGGGAGAGCAGACCCCCGCAGTGGTAAAAACACGTGTGTAGCGTGTGCCATGACTGGCAAGTGAGTCCAGACGAGGGGTTCGGGCAACGGTGTCCCCATAGGCCCCAAGCCTAGGTCCCATATCTTCGGCCGATATCCAAACAATATTTGGACGTTCCAATGACACCGGTTCATCAACCGCAATTTCCGGCGCGGCACACGCGCACAGCAGAAGGGGAATAAATCCAAGACGTATATATGATTTCATGCGTCAGTACTGTCAGGTTCAACCGGGCTCAGGCTTAGACCGGTATTGATGTATAGCTCGGGCACAGCAGATTGCAAACGCTCTGTCCCTGCAACGGTGGTATTGGTTTGCCAGAGGTAGAGGGATTGCAGCTCGGGTAATTGTTCAAGATGAACCAGTCCAGAATCGGACACTGCTGTGCCATAAAGGTTTAGATACTCCAAGTATTCCAGATCGCTCAGATGCGCCAATCCATCATCGGTAACCGAAGTCTGCTGTAGATGCAGGCGCGTTACATGTGGCAGATCTGCGATCACCTCTACTAGATCGTCACCAGCCTGGGAGCGTCCGAGATCAAGCCACGCGATATTGGGGGCAAGGCGCAGTAGCGCTCCGCGCAATTCACTCGTACCCGTGCATGCTTCCAGGTTCATGCAGCGTACCTGCAGATACGGTTCATTTTCCGCCAAAGGTGTAACGGACAATCCCAGGCCGGCAAGCGCCACTACATCCATGGAGTCCGGCGGAGCGGTATCCAGCGCAAAGATTCCGGTCCGGATTTCGTCCAGCCCCATACCATCCACAATAGTTTGCACAACGGGTGACCATTCAGCGTCCGGGAGGAGTTCCTCAAAAGAGGCGCCCTCGTCAATCCACCATCGCAGTAGCTCGGCTTCTGCCACGGACAGCTGTGGACTCTCAATGGGCGGCATATGGTCGTCCGAATTGAGCGGTAGCCACACGCGGTGGATAAGCTCGCTCTCATGCGCGCGACCAGCGACAATAGGGGGGCCGTCATCTCCGCCCTCATTGATGAAATCGGGGGTGTCCAAACGCAGTCCACCCCGTTGGGCGTCAGCACCGTGACACGATACGCATCTGGATTCAAGGATGGGGGCAATCAGCGCGGCATACGTAGTAGTTTCCGCGGGATTATCCAGCTGGAGACGCCCGATATCGGCTTTTTTAGATAGTCCCGCAATCTGGCGCAAGCCATCCGGCATATAGCGGGATAAATAATCTGGACCATGTGTCAGCACGCCCCCCAGATGTCCGGTAAGCGCAACCCCGAATAGCAGGAGCCCTAACGATATACCGTACATACGGCGCTCCCAGTGCTTGAGCCAGCGCTCGGAGAGGCCTGGCCAGGCTTTGTATAGGTAGGCCAGCGAAGCAAACAGGACGACCAGGATCCCCATGCGCTTATGCCAAGCCAATTGGCTAGCTGAATAACCACCGCCCTGGGCCAGATACAGACCGAAAATGACAG
>JAJEDR010000022.1 GCA_022821385.1 Rhodothermales bacterium | reverse complement strand
CAGGCGTGTAGACGAATATATCCGACGCTTGTTAAACCAGATGCCAGATGTAGCTATCGTACGCTGGGATGAGCGCTATACATCTGAAGAAGCTAAGATTATGCTGTGTGGACGATCCTTCCAAGGCAGGCGTGGTGTTGTAGACCAAGTTGCCGCAGGTATAATACTACAGGAGTATCTAGATGCTGTTGCCGAAACCACTAGCCCTGATTGACGTACGCACGATAGAGCTTAATTTGGATGTAATATGCGTCGTACAAGTACGTTGGTTTTGTTGGTTGTTGTTTTGCTTGTAGGGTTTGCAGGCTGTGCCGGTTGCGGAACCTACAACAATCTGGTGGGACAGGAGGAGATGGTTGAGGAGGCTTGGGCGAATGTTCAGACTGCCTATCAGCGAAGAGCTGATCTGATTCCAAACCTTGTGAATACGGTGAGGGCCGCCGGAGACTTTGAGCAGGAAACGCTCCAGGCTGTAACGGAGGCACGTGCTCGGGCTACATCCATAAATGTATCTGCCGAGGATGTACGTGATCCAGAAGGTCTAGCACAATTCCAGCAGGCACAGTCCCAACTTTCGGGGGCGCTCGGCAGATTATTGGTTGTCAGTGAAAATTACCCGCAACTACGGGCTACGGAAGGATTTCGTGATTTGCAGGTTCAGTTGGAGGGTACAGAAAATCGCATAAATACGGCACGCACACGTTACAATGGTGTGGTGCGCGATTACAACACGGCGATCCGCCGATTCCCCGCAGCCATGTTTGCCGGCATGTTTGGGCACAGCCGTCGATCCCCGTTTGAGGCAGACAGTGATGCCCAGAGTGCACCAGAGGTCGATTTTGATTCATAAGTACAGGCGGTTTTGCTGGTTTGTCCCAGTTGCTCTGATAGCACTGGTAGTGGTTCATGGAAGCGTTTTAGCCCAGGAACGGAACCAGATCGTTGTTGACGAAGCTGGAATGCTGTCTTCGCAGGAGGAACAGCGCCTAGCGCTCTCGTTGCGTCTGTATGCGGACAGTACCTCAACACAGATTGCTATTCGCATAATACAATCATTGGAGGGGCGTGATATTGCCGAATATGCAACCGAATTAGGACAGTCGCTCGGAGTAGGGCAGACTGAGCATGACAATGGGGTACTTATTCTGGTCAGCGAGCAAGATCGTGCCGTGTTTATTGCGGTAGGGTATGGTTTGGAGGGAGCAATTCCAGATGTACTGGCCGGGCGTATTGTACGAGATATCATAACGCCCAATTTTAGAGAGGGACAATATTATGCCGGTTTGGCTGGAGCAGTAGACGCACTTATGCTTGCTGCAGCGGGGGAGTACACGGCAGAGTTTCTGCCAGCCGCGCAGGGTTCAGGCAGAAGGGGGGATCTTGGGGGCCTTGCATTGTTGATGATGGTCGTGGTATTCGTTGTTTTCACGATGCTTACGCGCGGTGGCGGAAGAGGAGGACCAGGTCGCCGTCACCATGGCGACAGTATTATTCCACTGATGTTCTTATTGGGACATGCAAGTGGACGTGGAGCCGGTGGCTTCGGTGGAGGAGGAAGTTTTGGTGCAGGCGGAGGCTTTGGCGGCGGTTTTGGTGGAGGTTTCGGCGGAGGCTTTGGCGGGGGAGGCTTTGGAGGTGGTGGTGCTGGCGGAGGCTGGTAGGTAAAGTGTGACTATTTGGTCCTCCGCTTTCCCTCAAAGGCATTGCATAGACGGAATTGAGCGTTCCGGACGGAGCGAGCGAAATGGATCGCATACAACAGCTTTTGCAGTTGTACGAGGATGATAAGTCAGATCCTTTTACGCTTTTTGCGCTTGGATTTGAGTGTCACAAAAGGGGGCGGTTGGAAGATGCACTGAATTGGTATAAGTCCGTCCTGGCTACGGCTCCAGGCTACACAGGGGTCTATTATCACCTGGGAAAACTTTACCAGGAGCTTGGCAATCGGGATGATGCAGTGCGAACATACCAGGAAGGCATCCAGGTGTGTAATGATCTTCACGAGGTGAAGGATCGATCCGAGCTTCAGCAGGCTTTGATGGAAGTAGACGATGACTGACGAGTATTCTTCATCTACCGAACCCCCGGCTTCGGGTGTATTTGCAAGCTATTTCCGGACCACGCGAACCGCAACATGGGGGTTCCTAATGGCACTTCCGCTCCTGTTGCTCTATGAAATAGGGATTGTGTGGGTGAATCGTGGCGCGGCGGCGGAGGTTCGTATTATCGCTGATATCTGGCTAAAAGACCTCATTCCAAGTTTCGGGCTGGCACATGAGCTAATACTGTTCGGTGTAGTGCTGGTTGTGGGTGCGCTCATTGTTGCCATTGAGAGGAAAAAGAAAGTCACATTCCATAGCAAATATCCTGGTTTTATCATACTTGAAAGCACCGTTTACGCGATTCTCTTCGCTTTTATTACCTCTGGTTTTACGCAATGGTTGATGTCACCGATGATGTTTGCACAGGAGGTACACAATGAGTCAAATCTAGTCATGGAGCTGGTTCTTTCCCTTGGAGCCGGCTTATATGAGGAGCTGTTTTTTCGTGTTCTGCTTGTCGGTGGGCTTGCCTTCGTGTTGCGGCTAGCCTTCCCCAAAGCCAAAGTGCTCATGTATATTTTGGCCGCAGTGGTTGGTGCGATTGCTTTTAGCGCGATACATCATTTTGGGAACATGGGTGATCCATGGGAACTCGGCGTGTTTGTTTACCGAGCTATTGGCGGTTTGATTTTCAATGCGGTTTTTCTGATACGCGGTTTTGCCGTTGTTGCCTGGGCACACGCGATCTACGATGTTATGGTTTTCACGGGGTTTTTCTCCATGCTACAAGGTGTTTAGGATAGTTTTTCTGAGTACTTTTTACAAGAAGTGCCGGGGATTGCTAATCCCGTTGATGCAGTTTCGGTAGATGGGAACACAATTGTGGTCGGTTTGGGAATTTTTTCGCAACAGGAGAGAGGATTCATGAATGGAACACGTTATTTGACCCCCTTCTTTGGCTTGCTGCTAATCGTAGCTGGCAGTGCAGCTAAACAGGCTCCACAGATTGATTTTGATTACGCGTCATTCGCCTATGACGAACAGGAGTCACTGGTTGAACTTTATATGGAGGTCAAGGCGAGCACACTTACATATGAAGCGGATGATTCGCTCTACACGTCTACGGTTCCACTTGAACTAAGCTTGCTTAGTTCTTCCGATACGGATCTGGATGCATCTGCAAATCGTGTTGTATGGGAGCAGAAAACAGATATGCAGTTTGCTGTGGTGGATTCATCTGTGATTACAGAAGGGCAGATGTTTTTGCGTCAAGTCCGGCTAACTGTCGCGCCCGGTGAGTACGAACTGCAAATAGTCATGCCTTTGTCTGCTCAAGATCCAGTACAGGCAAGCCGTGATGTAGTGATACCAGACTACGGTCAGCTGGATAGCTGTGCACTTTCAGATATAACGCTGGCTACCAGAATTACTCGTTCGGTGGATAGAGAGGATCCATTCTATAAGAAAGGACTCCGTATACGTCCAAATGCCAACCAACTGTACGGCGAAGGAGCTACTAACCTCTTCTACTATGCAGAGGCCTACAATACTGCCTGCACAGCTCGAGATACAAACGAATACACTTCGCTTATATACGTTTCCGAGGCGAACTGGCCGGCGCCCATCACAGGTTTACTGAAGCGCTCTGAGCGAGCAGAGCGACCAACGGATGTCCTTGTCGGTATGTTTGATTTGTCTACTCTTGTTTCTGGCATATACATTCTGCACATGGAGATCCTTGATAAAGACAATGAATCCATGGTTGAACAAGCCCGCAAGTTCTCGGTCCTCAATCCTGCTGCAGATTCGGCTCGGGTACAGTCTGAAATATTCAAAATAAGTGGTTATGCCGCCATACCTAAGGACGAGGTAGGCCAGAGGATGATGCGAATCAGACAAGTAGAAGATCTTACAGCTTTCACGATCCCTGATGAGCTGCCGGAGCTCATTGGAGGTTTCAGCACTGAAATACAATACCCAGAAAGTGCGCGCAGGGCCGAGATTGAGGGACGGGTGATGGTACAATTTACGGTGGACAAGGAGGGTAATGTTCATGATGCAGCAATCCTTGAAGGCATCGGAGGTGGATGTGACGAGGAAGCCATTCGAGTTATTACTGAACACGCAAGATTCAAGCCAGGCCTTTATCAGGGGAGCGCGATTCCGGTCAGAATGTCAATGCCCTTTGATTTCTATCTGCGTTAGGGACGCCTATATCAACTGAGACATTGGTTTGTGATTTGTGCCAATTAGCAGGAAGGAGATGTTGACAAAAATGTGTGTGATGAAAGTGATGTGGAATCTGTGGAGAGGTTGCAGCATGGGGAGATGCACCAGAAGCTTGTCTTTTCAAAGGAATTGTTGTTGAAAGGGACATTGATTCTGCAAATAGAATTTCCATGCGCAAACCCAATGAGATGTTACGTTTGAATCACCAAGGCGGAAACGTCCACAGGGAAATTTGATGGTTGAATCCAATCGTTGAGGCTTTCGGCAGGGCCAAAAGATTACTCAATTCAAACTTACCCATAGTAATGTGAAGTTGGTTCTAGATCCAACTACTTCGAGATTTGTCTCACAGCGATGAGGAGGCGATCAATCTCCTCTTCAGTCGTATAGCAAGCAACACCCGCTCTGATGAGTCCTTCAACTCCCAGACGCGAGACTACAGTACTTGCGTAGAAATCACCATGAGAAAGAAACAATCCGTAGTCACTCAATTTTCGGCAGGCTTCCTCAGACGTTAATCCCCGAATCGTGAAACTGACCGTTGGAGTACGTGCATCGGATGGTGGAGGGCCATAACACATAACGTCAGGAATACTGTGCAGTCCCTCCCATAGCCGCGTAGTGAGATGCTGTCCACGTTCATGTAGCTTCTGATAGGTGGCTTTCAATGCTGCACGTCGAGGTTCAATTGGAGTGAGCGATGCAAGAAAATTTACTGCTCCTGCAGAACCGGCAATGGCCTCATGGCTGAGGGTTCCTGTTTCCAGACGCTCAGGTGCAGTTGAACCTGCTGGTGCAAGGCGAGGCACGTTCAAATTCTGTAACAATGTTTTCCTACCGTATAGCACACCAGCGTGTGGTCCATAGAATTTGTATGGGGAGCATGTCAAGAAATCGCATTCAAGTGCTTTAGTATCACAGAGTACATGCGGAGCGTAATGGACCGCATCTACGAATGACAGCGCATTGGATCGGCTTGCGAGGTTGATAACCGTCTGCAAATCATTGATGGTCCCCAATGCATTCGATGCACCACCGATTGCGATCAATCGAGTGCGTTTGCTGACCAAATGTTCAAGATGATCCAAGTTCAGTTGACCGGTTCTGGTATCAAACCTCGCTGAGCGTATCACAAAACCATGCTCATTGGCCAGGTCTCGCCATGGGTCAATGTTTGCATGATGATCAAGGTCTGTGACAATTATTTCATCCCCCTGTTGCCATTGACGTCCCAGCGAACGGGCCAGATGAAACGTTAACGTAGTCATGTTCTGACCGAAGACAACCTCTGTGGGGCGACAATTAAGAAAATCAGCGAAGACTAGGCGAGCGTTGTCAAGTATAGCATCGGTTTCAGCACTGGACGGGTATGCCCAATGTGTGTTTGCATTGTGATGTAGGAGGTAATCAACAATCGCATCAGTCACCATTGTTGGTACCTGAGTGCCACCGGGACCGTCAAAGTAGGCCACAGGGTAACCGTTGTGCGCACGTTGCAGTGCAGGAAATGCCTGACGAATTGCTTCAGTTTTGGCGGTGATATTGTACATTCAGTAAAAACGTTATCGTACAGCGGCGCAAGATAAGAATCCATCCCGCAATAGTGAGAACATCAATCGGATTGGGCAACTTTTATATTCTGTGGTACGAACCTAGCAGTTCATGAGTGCGATCTTGTTACAGACCACAGGATTTGATTTCTTCGGACCACAGCACCTGTCAGCGCTCATTGTCCTGATTGTTCTGTCGATCTGGCTACCTAAATATGCTCGCGATCGGTTACGCCCCCAGAATCAAGTTTGGATAGCACGAGGACTTGCCATTATTATCAGTCTTGGTATTCTCAGTGCCGCCATATTCAGGTTGCTGACAAACCAGTTTGATTGGCGCGAAGATTTACCTCTTGATTTGTGTAATCTACTGGCATTATTCCTGCCGGTTCTGTTCTGGAAACCACATCCGCGACTCGTCGAACTGCTTTATTTTTTGATCCTGGGAGGGACAGGGCAGGGCGTAATCACTCCGAATTGTCCCGAAGGATTTCCGCATATTCTCTTTCTAAGTTACTGGATTGTTCATTGCGGGCTTGTTCTTCACATCATTTACGTAGTTGTTGTGTGGCGCATCTATCCTCGCTTCGTTGTCGTTCTACGTAGTTTGGTGGCCATGAATATGTATGCAGTGGTAATGTTTGTACTCAACTACTTCATGGAATCCAACTACTTTTATGTAATGGCGAAACCGGATACGCCGTCACTCTTGGATTTCATGGGTCCATGGCCGTGGTATATCTTAACGGCGCAACCGGTTGCGTTAGTGATTTTTTTTCTTTTATGGCTGCCGTTTTTCCGACGTAGCGCAACTCCAGCTGCTCATCTTGCAGGAGGCACGCGACCGAATATAAATGGTGACAAAGCAAAAGTGTGATGGGATTAGAGATTATATTGGGCAGTCAGAAGTGTTTCAGCAAGGACGACACAATTGCACCGGACCAATTGATTTATCCGATGCGACTAGGCAAAATGTATTGGGTAAGCTGGAGGACAACATTGTGTGTGGTATTTGTATTAACACAGGCATGGTTGTTCAGTCCGGAGATTGTAGCGCAAGAATGGGAGATTACGCCCGTATTCGTTGAAGAAGCTCCTCGCATTGACGGTAGTCTGGATGATGCAATTTGGGCGGAAATTGATCCAGTCACCGAGTTTACGCAGGTATGGCCTGATGAGGGTGAGTTGCCGACAGAGCTGTCTGAAGTACGAATAGCCTACAATCGGGACTATCTATTTTTTGCGTTTCGATTTCTTGATGAAGACGCGCATTTGATCCGTGCGAAGAATCTTGAGCGAGGGGGTCGCAATGACCGTGATGATCATGCATATATCTCTCTGGATACGTATCTCGATAAACGTAATGCCTATTTGTTCGAGATGAATGCACTTGGCACCCAGGACGATGCGACGATCACGGATGAGGGACTGACGCTTGACAGTTTTTCATGGGACGCGGTATTTCGGAGTGAGACGCAGATTAATGAAGATGGTTGGACCATGGAAGTGTCAATCCCTTTCCGACAGCTGCGCTTTCCCAAGGGTGAAACGGTTGATTTTGGTCTGATGCTTTCACGTATGATCAACCGAAAGAATGAGCGAATAATATGGCCGCCCATTGGTCTTGAATTCGGTGGTCAATTTGGAGTGCTCAGCGCTGTATCTCAGTACGGAGTACTCAGAGGCTTGCGTGACATCCGTCGGGGTAAGAACATAGAGATAAAACCCTATGTTATCACAGGTATTCAGCAGACGCGCGAGGATTTTAAGCTCAGCAATCTCCCCACGACTTTTGAGCGTGATATTGGTATAGATGTCAAGTACGGGATAACGAGCAATATTACGCTGGACCTTACAGTTAATACGGATTTTGCACAGGTAGAAGCGGATAATGTTCAACTCAACCTGACTCGGTTCAGTCTTTTCTTCCCCGAGAAACGAGAATTTTTCCTTGAGCGGAGCGGCCTGTTTGAGCATGGTAATCCCAGATCTACGCAGACCTTCTTTTCCAGGCGTATAGGTCTTAGAGATCAAATTCTTACAGGAGCCCGTGCCACGGGGCAATTTGGACGACTCTCAATCGGATTACTGGATATTGAAACCGGTGAGGGAATGGGAGATACGTTTGGATCAAAGTCGACCAATAATCTGGTTGCTCGGTTGCGTACCTCCCTCAGCTCACGTGCAACGGTAGGGGCAATCCTGACCAATTATGCTGCACCGGATCGAATAAACCGTGCATTTGGAATAGATACACAGTATCGTTTCTGGAGCGCAAGCGAGTTTGAAGCGTGGTATACCAGGGTAACAGATGATGGACCGATAGAGAATGATGAGGCCGGTCATGCCAGCCTCGCACTCGAGAACGATAAATATGGAGTTGAAGCCAGTTTTACCTCTGTGGGAGAAAATTTTCATCCGGCTCTGGGTTTTGTAAGACGGCGTGATATGCGCCGAATTGCAGGCGGGGCCCAATTCACTCCAATCGTCTCCTTTAATGCGCTTCCCTTCGTACGTCAGTTCACTTTTCAAAGTGAGTATGAATACATTGAAAGTCAGATGGGTGAACTACAGTCACAGGAATTTGAGGTATCTGTAGGTGCGGCTTTCAATAGACGGGATAATATCGCTTTGGAGTATAGTAGAGAGTTTGAACGGTTACTAGTTCCGTTCAACATCCGACCAAACACACGCATTCCTTCAGGGGATTACACGTTTGGTCGATTTGTCTTGATGGGGCGAACCGACTCAAGTCGAAGGCTGTTCGGAAGTGCGGGGACCTCGGTCGGGGCATTCTTCAACGGCAACCGAACTGATTTAGAATTACAGGTTGGGTTCCGACAATCACGTCACCTGCAACTTGAAGCCGGGGTTGGCTACTCGCGCATTGATCTTCCTGTGGCAAATGGGCGATTTGATGCAACGACAGTTTCGATGGAGCTGTTGGGGGCCGTTAATCGAAAACTGTTCGCAACCGCGCTGGTGCAGTATGACAATTTTACGCGTGACTTGCAGGCGAATATTCGAATAGACTGGATACATACGCCGGGCAGTGACCTGTTTTTTGTTTTCAACACGGCATATCATTTTGCAAATCCAAATGAGGTGTTTTTCGATCCGCATCGGGATTACATCTTGACTAATCGGGCCGCTGTGGCCAAGCTGACCTATCTCATTTTACTATAATCGATGAATTCAGAATCCGGTATTGAACAGCCAAGAGGAATCGTAGACCGAAGTCTTCGTGGCATTGAAGTGGTCGGCAACAAATTGCCGGACCCCTCCATGCTCTTTCTGCTCTTATTGATAGTAGTTTGGGTCTTGAGTGCATTTTTGTCAAACGTCTCATTTTCCTCAGTAATTGATCCACGCACGCAGGAACCTCTTATAATCAACAATTTGCTGAGTGGAAGTGCGATTACGGACTTTATGAGCCGCATGGTTTCCATCTTCACCGGGTTTGCACCGCTTGGTGTTGTTCTGGTAGCAATGCTTGGGGTTGGCGTAGCTGATGAGGCCGGATATTTCAACACAGGCATAAAGCTGCTCCTGTCTAAAACTTCAGTGGGGCTTCTCACGCCTGTGGTAATTCTGGTAGGCCTCCTAAGCCACAGTGCTGTTGACGCAGGATATGTATTGGTTATTCCGCTGGGGGGAGTTATTTTTCAAGCCGCTGGTCGACATCCGTTAGCCGGTGTTGCTGCAGCTTTTGCTGGTGTTTCGGGTGGCTTCAGTGCCAATCCGCTCCCATCCGCCCTGGATCCGCTTCTGCAGGGTTTTACCCAGCCTGCAGCGCAGATCCTGGATGCGGCAATGCTAGTCAACCCGCTTTGTAACTACTTCTTTACCGTAGCGTCCAGCGCGGTAATCATTGCGCTGGGCTGGTACATAACTGATCGTATAGTTGAACCACGCCTTCGTAGCAATACGCCTGTAGACGAGGATGCCGAGCAATCCTCGGGGATGGATTCTATTGGCGCAAGAGAGTCGAAGGCATTCTGGTGGGCGACCGGAGTAATGCTGTTGGGTATTGTAGTACTGATCCTGACGCTCCTGCCCGCAGATTCGGCTTTCAGGGATGCCAGTGGGTCGTTGAATTCTTTTCAGGCGCCCATAATGCAATCTATTGTGCCACTCATCTTCCTGCTTTTCCTTATTCCTGGCGTCGTGTATGGCTACATAGCAGGCATATTTAAGTCCTCAAAGGATATGGTTGACGCCATGACAAAAGCCATGAATGGCATGGCTTACTACATTGTGATGGCGTTCTTCTGTGCACTGTTTGTGCATGCTTTCGGTTCTTCCAATATCGGAGCACTTCTGGCGCTTAAGGGAGCTGCTGTGCTCCAGGCCTTGGCGTTGCCCGGTTCCATCACGATAGTAGGAATTATCCTGCTAACTGCGTTTGTAAATCTGTTTGTGGGGTCCGCATCGGCAAAATGGGCGCTCCTAGCCCCTATTTTTGTACCAATGCTGATGCAAGTAGGGATCTCTCCTGACCTGACACAAGCTGCTTATCGTGTTGGGGATTCCTCGTCAAACATAATAACCCCCCTCATGCCGTACTTCCCATTGGTAGTGGTCTATTGTCAGAGGTATTTCAAGAAGACGGGAATCGGTACGCTTACTTCAATCATGATACCATATTCAATCACCTTCCTGGTAGTCTGGACAGCATTCTTGATTCTGTACTGGGTATTGGGGATTCCGCTGGGGCTAGGGGCATCGTATACCTATCCACCAGTTTGATGTCGCTGGGATCAGGCTTGGGGCGAGTGATTACTGGGATGTTGCGTGGATTTATGCGCTCATTACTTCGGAGTCTTTTCAGACGATGAATCATCCTGAATATGTTGAATCGCTAGGTTCAATAAGCTGGAAGCGTACGGGCAGACGCATCCGAACCCGAGCGGTCTCTCCCTGATGTCGACCGGGAATGAAACGCGTCCTGCGTAATGCCTGAACGGCTGCGGAATCAAGGAGGGCATGCAGCGAACGCTCGACCAGAATATTACTTGTCGTACCGTCCTGGTTAACAGTAAAGATTAGGGACAAACTTCCTTCAAGCCCTTGGCTTATGGCTTCCTCTGGATATTCAATCAAAATGTAATAAGCTCCTATTCCGCCGGGGATTTCGGGCATTATTTCCGCATATTCAAGTATGGGGGCGGTTTGCGTCTCTATTTTCCATGTATCTGCGCTTTCCAAATCGGAATCCGTTTGAACGGTGGGTATTTCTGCGGGTAATGCTGCGAGCGCCGGTTCAATGGCAGGGGATCCGCCAGGGATTATACCTGTATCCGTAATAGGTGGGAGCAAGAATGTGGACTGCTGCAGCTCGGCGATCACGCCACGTTGCCCGAGTTGTGGGCTCCACGGTTTGGGACGTTGGCTTGATGTGATGGGGAGGTTGAAGCAAATTGTGACCAGCAACAGACTCACCGCGAGGGAAACCATGAGCCGGAGACGATAGCGTATATTCTCGTTTGGTCTTGGATGCATTGCGGTCGCACGCTTCTCCCGTTTAGATAGTACTCAGGATTACCAATAAGTTGCAATTGAATGAAGCAGACTCATGAATCACTGATTTTGACTGGGCCGGGGCAGTGTTCAATTGCGCGCGTATCCGGGCCAGGTGGTGACGGGCCGGTACTTGTTGCTGTAGAATACTCAGGCATCAACTATAAGGATGCGCTAGCTATTACCGGGAAGGCTAAGATTGTGAGGGCACCATTCCCATTCACACCTGGTATTGATTTGGCAGGCACCGTCCTGGAATCAGATTTGGAGGAATACGTACCAGGGGAACGGGTAGTATTGACTGGTGGAGGGCTAGGAGAACGTTTCAGTGGTGGATACACCCAACTGCAAGCAGTTCCGTCAAAGTACCTACTCAAAATCCCAGAAGGCATGAGCACGCGAACGTGCATGATACTGGGCACGGCTGGTCTAACGGCTATGCTGAGTATCATGGTTTTGGAGGATCATGGAGTTGTTGCCGGCGAGATATTGGTCACAGGCGCGTCTGGTGGAGTTGGGATGATTGCAGTCAAACTGCTTGCAAACCTGGGATATACAGTTATTGCGTCATGTGGCAGTACGCACCTGTGGCACAAGCTTCAAGGGCTTGGGGCAGCGCGTACAATTAATCGGATCAACACAGATGCTAGCCGACCGTTAATGCACGCTCAATACGATGGAGTTGTTGATGCTGCCGGTGGAGTGGCATTGTCGGCAGCGCTGCCCCAGGTGCGGGTTCATGGATGCGTTGCTGCATCAGGTAACGCGGCGGGTGCTGAGTTGAATACGACGGTATATCCGTTCATTCTTCGGGGAATCACACTTGCAGGCATTGATTCAAATACGGCGCCAGTCCAGAACAGACTTATTGCCTGGGGACGATTGCAAACACTCATATCAGAGCAGGAAGCTGACCAACTGCTCATGGCAACGGTTTCGTTAGAAGATGTAGCGAGTGTGTGTAGTGCGAAAGTTGCTGGCAAAGCACCTGGAAGATTCTTAGTCAGCACAGCCCGCGAGATGTAGTTGACAGCTTCTGGTCTATCACATTGAGAGTATTACCCTCGGGCGGGACTCTGTTAAAACCATTTTTTATCGTGATGCAGGCAGGGATCAGTAGTGGTTAGAGATGGGGAACATGTTTTCGGCCGCCTCAATGATTCGAGATTCGATCTTATGAAATAATTCCGACTAACAGCGCCGTGCAGATCTTGATAATCATGGATAGAATTGTTTGCAGTAACGCCTGAATCGTCCAATTTCGCCATCTGATTTACACAGTCTGGGCTGTGAAACATATTGCTTTTTCTTCCAGATATGGACATCATCCAGGACATCTTTTTTCTGCATAAATAAAATGAATTTGTTCATGAGGGCAGCGCGAAGATTTAAGGGAAGAAAGCCCAGACCAGCAATGGTTCGTTTCGGTTTTCGGATCTGCTTTACCTGACTGGCTAGTACCATATCAATTTCGTTTCCATTAACGGGCGTTGCTAGGACGTAAAAATTTATATGCATATCAATCGACTTTTCATGGATCTTTACGTTTGAGTACCCGAGTCCATAGACGCGCGCCTTTGCATTAACATCAAACTTGATATTTATTCCGGCTACTTTCTGAGCACGCACAAAATGGAAACTGCTCTTGAGGTATGTACCATCTATGATGAGCGGTTCAATCCGGTACACGTTGTCATAACCGTGCACGTACCTCAAATGAGCCAGATCTACCGAATTCTCGGTGGTTTCCTGAGGATGCCCCGGAAAGCGAAGCGTTCGAAAAGATAACTCACTCCACTTGCCCTCAATCTCTTCATCCTCCGGAAGATCCCATTGGGAAGGACGCCCGCCAATCCCCCACCATGCAAAGACAATTCCATTAATCACCCTTGTTTCAATCAGTTTGAGCCGTGCAGTCTTCGGCGGAGGAGCAAAGGGCGTGGAAACACATTTACCGCTGACATCAAACTCAAACCCATGAAAAGGGCAAACAAGACAACCATCGCGAACTATTCCCCCAGACTCAGGTCCGAGGTCAGCTCCTAGGTGTGGACAAAACGCATCCGCTACGCAGATATGACCTTTATCATCACACCAGGCGACAATTTTGTCACCCATCCAGGTCTTTTCAATCAGTTTCTTTTCGAGTATTTCCTTGCGACTGGCCACGAAATACCAACCTTCCGGAAATGATGGAAGATGATCAGGCATAGTTCCGAGACTGTTTCATGCAGTTATTTCGCTAAATCGGCAGCATTAAACTCTGAGTTACAAGTTGTGCATAAAAATAGTAATTGCATGCTGATATTTACACACAGGGTGCACAAGGTATTGCCTCACTTTCCGATCCGTTAAAAGCTAAATCGCACATTATCTCCGGCACTAGGTGCTCAGTGAGCTTCAGGGGCCTTTTTGGAGATCAGTTGTCAGGCGACTGCTATTGTTGCAAGGGGTGCGGTCGACATGCTCGTAAACGACGCGGTCGTGTTGACATCACTGGTTTTTTCTGGCGAAAGTTCGACAACGCGGTTTATCCCCCGCGCAAGTATGCTCGCTCCTCATTTTGATGGTTGCAGCCTTGGCGTAACTCCAGCTATTTGTGAGCCCAATCAGGAGGGCGATACTCTTTTGGCACCTTGTCGGCAACGCGCTCAAAGGCATAATAACCATAGACCCTCACACCGTAAGGGTCAATCACTTCTCCAGATTTGTCAATAGCTGTGGGGCCGGAGGTCAGTTCCATAAATGAACGCTGAGGCCCAGGGCGACTCCATTCGGGTAGACGCTGCCATTGCTTAAAGTTGTTGTCTTCTGTTTCCTTGGTGTACACGATCTCCAGAACACCGGTGAAGGTGAGTATTCTTTCAAGTGGACTGGGACCAGGTTCAAGCAATTGGTTGGAGTCCATGAGAAACCCTGAGCGGTTGGGTTCAAGTGAGAACCTCCGATAGACTTCAAATCCTTCTTCCTCTGCTTTACCTGCCAGAACAGAGAGTAAAAAATGTCGTTGCGATCCGGCAAAAGTTGCCTGTCTGTTGACTCGCCAGCGCTCAGCTTCGAGGCTGTCGGTTGGGACAAGTTCCGTAAAGGAGGGCTCGCCATCGTACTTGATCGTATTGCCGTAGTGAAAAAATTCCTTCAAGTAGTACTGGACTTGGTAACCCAGTGCACGGTTCTCAATGATCAACGGCTCGCTGGCCGTAGCAGATAGTTTGCCAAGTCGACTTGTAAAGCTGAGGGCTTCGGGGTTCAGGAGGGTGGTTAGATCGCTGTTTTCGGTCTCTCCCAGAAACAGGCGTGTGAATTTAATCAGGCGTCTTTGCCATTTGCGAGCCAGTCGTGCATTAACGACGACCTCCTCCAGTTCAATAGTCGTAGACTTGAGGTGAAGATCAAATTCGTATTGATTTCCGGCCCGGAACAATGTGTCGACATGGACTGGCTCGTATCCAAGCATTGTGACAACTAGGCGATGCGCCCCAGGGGGTACACCTTTGAGAACAAACTTGCCATCTCTGTCGGTAGTCGTTCCGATCATCGAAGACGCAATGAATACATGCGCCCTCGGCAGTAAACGTTCGGATTCTGCATCGGCAACGGTACCCGTAAGTACAGGATCTTGTGCAGATGCTACACAGAAGAGTGCAGCATTGCTCAGTAAAAGCAAGGCCAAGTAAGTTGAGCTCCTAGAAACTTTCGCCCTGAGTCCATGGGCGAAATTCCTTTGGAAGCTGATCCCCTGTACGCTCATAAGCAAAATATCCGCCGTAGAAAGTGACGCCATAAGGATCCAGAGTGTCCCCTTTAAGATCCACCGCAGTTGGTCCGTGATCAAGCCGGATTGGTGAAGTCTGATAACGCGCTCGTCCTGCCCGTCGTTGCAATCTTAGGTAGGCCGCATCTTCCAGTTCATGTGTATAAACCACATCTATATAGCCCTCAAAATCCAGAATTCGCTCATCATCATATTGTCCGGCTCGAATAATATCTGAGGCCTTAATAGGAAAACGGTTGTCCCGGTTACCGGACACTCCACCGCGTAGATCCAGTACACGTTGATTGGAGCCGGGGCGAGAGTAAATCTTGAAGCCCTGTTCCTCTACTTGATCATTAATGACTGAGAGAAGGAAATGCCTGAAGGATCCATAGAAGGCCGAGTCGCGCTTGGCGCTCCATCGGGCTGCCTCTTCTGGACTAGAGGGTTCCAGTGGTTCAAAAAGTGGTTCCCCGTCCCACCGCCAGCTATTTGGTTCTGCAATAAACTCATTCAGAAAATAGGTCAGCTTATACCCAAGGGCCTTATTCTCTATGATTAAGGGTTCACTTGCCTGTGCCCTGAATTCTCCACCACTCCCCGAAAAATCCAGCACCTCGGGGTTCATGATAGTGGTTTCCTGAGCATTTGGACTCTCACCGATGAATATGTTTGTAAATCGTTCCAATTGCCGCTGCCACCTTCGATTATTGGTAGATACCGTTACTTCCCCGATCTCGTAAATTTTTTCCCGAAGCTGAAAATCATGCGTGTATGTGCGTGCCTCGCGCACAAACAGATCAACGTGGTCGGGTTCGTACCCTATACGGGACGCCACGAGGCGCAGGGTGCCCAGCGGGATGCCGGGCAACTCATAGAGACCATTGTCATCGGTAGTTGTCCCGGCCATTGATGAGGCAATGAAGACATTTGCCTGTGCAATCGGCGCTCCCGTAGAGTCGGTTATGGTGCCGGTAATTGTCGCTGCAATCTGAGCTTCTGCAAGTTGGGCAGAGACAAGCAACAACATGAAGGTTAACACTCGTTTCATCGTATCCAATCTAGTTGGAATATAGACGGCGTTATGCCTTGTAGAATTCCACTCCACGCCCGGCCATGTCTGCGATGCGTGCAACGAGTTCATTCCTGTCAGACTCTGACATACCTATAAAAGTCCGAGCTAAGGCAATTTTCTCGCGGAGTTGTTCGATATTGTCTGGACCGGTAACGATCACGCTGACCGGAAGGGACCATACGAAGTGCAGCGCTTCCTGGATAGACAAATGGATTGGTACAACACGTGGCCGATTGCCATGCTGTCCATGATTAGAACCCCCAAAAAATCCCCCATTTGCAAGTGTTTTCATGGCAATCATGCCCATATTTCGCTCTACGACTTTCGGAATTACCGTTCGTACGAAGCTCTTGTAGCTTACGTCTGCTACATTGGCGGGGCATTGAACAGCATGGAATATATCAGTCTGTTCAAGGAGGTGGCGATGCGCCGCGGGATCAGTATGACCTGTAAAACCGATGTGACGGGTTTTACCCTCTGCGAGGGCCTGCTCCATTACATCAAGTACACCTGCCTCAATTCGCCGATCAACGTCTTGTGGACTGGTTATTGCATGCATTTGCCAGAGATCCATTTGCTCGGTGTTGAATCTCCGTAGTGTACCTTCAAGATGCTCTCGCGCACCCTTAGCCGTAGTTGCAGTTGTTTTTGACATCAGATAGACTTGGTCCCGCCATTGCGGGACCAGGAATCTGCCTAAATAACGTTCGCTTCCTCCACGCTGGTATGACTCCGCTGAATCATAGAAGCGAACACCACCCTCCATAGCGGCTTCTATAGTAGCTTGGGCATCCCGTTCATTCATTCGTCCAATATGCCAGCCTCCGAGGCCAAGCATGGTAACTTCTTCATTTGTACGACCGAATGGGCGGCGGGGCAATTCGTCGCTGTCGTTTGGTTTGTGCCGCTGAATCAGTGCAGCTGATCCAACGGTCAATACCCACTGTACAAAGTCTCGTCGATTCATGATGTCAGATGTTATGTTGGGGTGGATTCCAGGGCCACTGCACGCAGGACTCGATTTCAGGGAAGAGTACAATGTCTGCGCATCCTTTCAGCGTAAGTGTATTTACGCCAGCGTTTGGGGGGAGCAGTTTCATTGCAGTATTTAATGTTTCTCCAGAAACAGCTACATCATCCACGAGCAGTATATGATTTGCCTCAAAGGGCACATTGAACGGTTGGTACAATTGCGGAAATGAATGCCGGGGCTTATTGTTCTTATCCCGGTAGTTCAACCACAGTGGCATCATTGGCACTCGCAACTCATGTGCAGTCATTGCAGCAGGTACGATCCCTCCAGAACCGATTCCAACGACTAAATCAGCAGCAGGGAGTTCAGTGTTGCGCAGTCTTTCGCTGACAACCTCAAACGCAATAGCGGGGATGTTCGTTAAAGTGGACACGACAATGGGGCATGCTCGGAAATAAATCTACGCCGAAACGCCACACCGGATCCCGAATGGCAGGATGCTGTTTGACCACGGTGGACTAGACGCTCACATCACATGGCTAAAATTGTAATAACTGGAGCGAGCAGTGGTATTGGCGCTGCGATCGCGGAAGTATTTCGCAGCGACGGAGACCATCAGATTATTATACTTGGACGCTCGGTACGCCGCCTGGGAGCAGTTGCGAAGAAGACGAAGGGGAAGCCTATGGTGTGCGACATAACCAAGGAGGAGCAAGTTGAGGAAACATGCAGGAAGATTCTCTTAGAATTTGGGCCGCCGGATGTGCTCATAAACAATGCAGGTCATTTCGTTGCGAAGCCGTTCTTGGAAACCACGCCAAGCCTGTTCAGACAGCAGATTGAAGCAAACCTGACTGGGGCATTCATGGTTACACGGGCCTTGCTTCCGAGTATGCTTGATGCAGGTTCGGGACATGTATTCTTTATGGCATCTGTGGCATCTCAGCAGGCCTACGCTGGGGCCGGCGCATACTGTGCTGCGAAGCACGGATTGTTGGGGCTCGCGAGAGTCGTGCGTGCTGAGACGTTTAACACGGGGCTTCGGGTTACGACAGTTCTGCCAGGTGCTACGCTCACGCCCAGTTGGGATGGTACTACGCTGCCGGAGGAGCGGTTTATGCCACCCGAGGATGTAGCCCGCTGTGTGCTTGATACTTGGAAACTAAGCTCCCGCACGGTCATAGAGGAAGTGGTTCTTAGACCCCGAGAAGGAGATATTTAGGATATAACATCCAGAAAACAGCATTCGCATGAAGCTACCAGATCCATTACGTTTTCCAATAGGCGCTCCCAAGGTGGGACGAAGTCTGTCTGATGCACAGCGCAGCGAGCTCATTGATCAAATTGAATCTGCACCGATGCTGCTTCGTCAGGCAGTGGTTGGACTGACGGACAGTCAATTAGACACTCCTTATCGGCCTGATGGCTGGACTGTACGCCAAGTTGTCCATCACATCCCGGACAGCCACCTCAATGCGTACATTCGTTTTCGGTGGGCGCTGACAGAGGATTTTCCCACGATCAAGGCCTATGATCAAGATGCCTGGGCAGATCTCTCTGATGCACGTCACGGTCCCGTTGAAGAATCACTTGCACTTCTGGGTGCGCTGCATCCTCGGTGGTGCAGGCTTATGCGGGCAATGAGTAAACGTGACTGGAAGTGCGAGGTTATGCATCCAGAGGACGGCTTGCGGACCTGTGAGAATTTTCTGGTTATTTATGCGTGGCACGGAAACCACCATATAGCACATATCACTGGTCTGCGTGATCGGGAAGAATGGTGGTAGATTGTGGAGCGTATGGAGTGTTTCTTGAGTTCGCTCATGTTCACGTGACACCTAACAGCCGGGCAAAACCACTCACGGGATTCATGCCTGTCGGAAAGCGCATCTTATAGGGCTCGTACCGAGACGTGCAATTCTGAGGAATGATCGTTCTAACCACCGGCAATTGCACACAAGTCACCTAATTCGTGTTCGCGGAGTCCGTAATTTGCCGTGGTTGCCAAAGCTGTTTTCTGGCGGGCACTGTAGAATATTACCGTCAGGAACCTAGGTTACGTGTTAACAGAATTATCACTAGCGGAACAAGAAAGAAAATACAAGCAACATACCCAAATGCCCAAGCACGATTCTTCACGACAAGCAGACTTAATAATTCAGACATACGTATTGGAATTCTCCGCATCGTTCGGAAGGGTAGGAAGGTAATTACCCCACAACAATTGAATATGAGATGAGCAAGTGCAACCTGCAAGGCAGCGGCTCCTAACACACTGCCTCCACTTGCCAAAACGAGTGAAGCCAATAGTGCGGTGACCGTTGTACCAATGTTTGCACCCAGCACAAATGGGAAGATTTGTGATACGGTTACAATACCTGCCCCAACCAAGGGAACCGTAATTGATGTTGTGATTGATGAGCTTTGCACCATGATGGTCACGAGTGTACCGAAGGCAAGTGCAATCGGTACAGGACCAAACAAGTATTTATTGATGAGTCGCTCTGACCGGCCGAGAAACAGTCTGCGCAGGAGTACTACCAGATAGCGAAGAGAAAAGAACAGAAGTAGAACACCAAGTATCAGGACTAACACGCCTGAGTCCAGCATCAAAGTAACCAGGCCACTTACTATCGGCGCAGTCATCACACCGACAAAATCAAACAACTCAGTTCCGCCTACGCCAGTTACTCCGGCAGCAAGTGCAGCAGACGAACTAGACAGGAATCCAAAGATTAATTCTAGCGGGAAAAAGATCGCGACTGCCAGCAGGTTGAAAAAATCATGCACTGTGGCAGCCCCCACGGCTCTGCCGAATTCGTCCTTTCTCCCGATATGGCCCAGCGAAACAATTGTATTTGTCACGCTGGTACCCACGTTAGCTCCAAGCACTATTGGAATGGCACCTGCGACAGTTAGTCCCCCGCCGGCTACGGCAGAAACCACCAATGAGGTTACTGTGGATGAGCTTTGTACCAGAGAGGTTGCAAGGATACCGATGAAGAGGGCTATGAACGGATTACTTGTAGTCCGAACCAGTTGTTCAGCAAAGCCCTCCCCTAATAGCTTCATGGATGTCCCCATGAGCTCTAAACTGACGAAAAAGCAAAACAACACACCGAGCAACCCAAGCAGCGGCAGGAGTGGCGAGAGGCGTTGGATCCTCGACAAGTTGTTTTGGTCTGGTTTTGTCATGGTAATAAAGTGGAAAAACGTCGGGTCCCCTACGTGAGGAACCCGACGTTATTACAATGGAATGTCGGGTAGAAGCTCTATTTAAGTAGCGTCATTTTGCGAGTCAGGCTTCCAGCCTGCGTATGCAGTCTGTAGAGGTAGAGACCGCTTGACAGGTTGCTCGCGTCAAACAGCACACGGTAAGTGCCAGCAGCTTTCTGGCTGTCAACAAGAACTGCTAGCTGTCGTCCCATAATGTCATGCACTGTAAGGATGACATTCTGCGCACGGTCGAGGTCAAATTCAACGGTGGTGACAGGGTTGAAGGGGTTTGGATAATTCTGATTGAGTGAAATTTCGGAAGGTATTTCTGCTACAGAAACCTGCTCAATAGATGTTGGGACGGCTGTATATCCTAGTTCGTCAAGTGCAGTCCATCCAACCAGCCAGTTCTCGCTGCCAAAAGCGCCGATATAATTGGTTTCGGAGAAGAAATGATCGTCGTCAGGATAGTCAGCCCTGGAAAGCGTAAATGCGGGACTGTTACTGTGAGGCCTTGGGTCAAGCGTTCCCGTTCCCTCCGTTCCGCGCTCAATTCCTCGCAGCTGTGGATCAACGGTATCATTTCCATTGGCTAGAAGGTATGTAAGTACAGCGGCCACAAACGCGGGATCACTACCTGCGATCCAGGTCTGGGGGTCAACTCCGGCCCCGAAATCCCACCAGATATTGTGAGTCAGACCGAGGTCCCCGGCCTCAAACCGTTGGCGACTGTCCTCTGTTTTGGATCCTGTGTTATCAATGTCTTCAATTTGGAGGGCATGTCCTCCCTTGCCCGTATTGAACTGTGTGAAGATTGAGTTATGATAGAATCCACCGGAATTGTCACGGAACATGAGCATTTCTCCGCGATCTGATTCGGGAGAAGCATCGGACCCGGCTCCAACATAGGTGACGTTATAGATTTCCGGGATAGCATAGGGCTGGAAGTGTTCATCGCCTCCGGCACCATCCTGCTCCGCAGCAGCTCCGGCTTTATCGGTACCCTGAAGTACAAACCAGAACTGCCCTTTACCGCGCCAGCCCTGATCCCAATCAACCGCGTCGTCGGAATTGAAGACGCTCACGAAGTACTTCAGGTTAACGGTGCCTCCGAAGAATTCCACACCATCATCACCACTGGCAAAGACCTCAATGTGCTCAAGTACTGTACCGGAGCCAACGCCTCCCAAGGTTAAGCCTTGGATCTCGTTGCCGTCCGACTCACCGATATTGATGCCGGTGTGCCGGATGGAGACATAGCGCATAACCCCAGAGTTATCGTCATCTACAGTACCGCCATATTCGGCACGTGTGTCCCCATCGGGCACGAGTTCATTAACTCCCTCGATTTCCTTGAAGTCGCCGGCGGCATCGCCTGGGTTGTTTGTTCCTGCATGTCCCAGGATGACGATGCCTCCCCAGAGACCGCGATCTTCGTACGTCAGTAAATCGGGAGTAGAGATGTTATCCTGAACCGAGGTAAATATGATGGGTTGAGTTGGTGTCCCTTCGGCAAATATCTTGCCTCCCCGGGCGACCACAAGCGCAGAAGCGTCTGTTCCCGTTCTGTCCTGAGCTTTGATAACGGTTCCGGCGTCAATGTGTAACATCGCACCGTCTTCCACGATAACAAGACCGTCCAGGACATATACATTATCAGCGGTCCATCGGACCTCATCGCCTGCCCCAATATCACCATCTGTTACCGTGACTGTCGGACGGGATTCAACATCATCAAGTTGAGCAGCAGCTTCACGTACAGGCACAAACAATAAGAGTGCAGCAAGAAGAGCAGTAAAAGTCTTTCGCATGAGTAGTTTAACTCGAGTTTGTGAGAGTGTGAGTTATCCCCCGGCAAAGAAAAACAAGGGGATGCTTTTTCCCGAAAATGGTAGTGGAAAGGCATATGCAATTCGCCAAATACCAAGTCTGAAGGGGAAAGCTTGAGAGTGATTCACGCTTGCAGAATCAATCAATTATATAACTGATTCCTAGTCCGATCGTCCTAGATCGGGAATACGAACTATAATCATAAACACGACCTTTGAAGGTCTGGATTTGACGCACATCTGCGCCAAGCAAGTTTCTTGCAGTTAGCTTGAGGCGCAGGTTTGCGGGTAAATCTTGCGAAATAGTCAAATCTAGATCACCTCTGGCTTTTTCGAATACATCGGGGGTCGCGCCTTCTGTTACAGACAGGAGTCGATCACCGAACACCGTATAGTAGACGCCAACTACCGTTCCCAGATTATAATTCTCGTAACTTGCGCTGAGGTTGAGCAGGAATGGAGACTGCCCTTCCAATGAGCGGGTAGTGCTGGCATTTGGATCTGAGGCCCGGATGATGACCATCTCTTCCTCCGGGATGTCCACCTGCGAGCGCACGAGTGAGAAATTGCCGCCAAGTGAAAGGTTCTTGACTACACGAATGGTGGTCCAGGTATCCAATCGTTTGCGGGCTTCAAGTTCAAGCCCGAAGACACGGGCATGATCTACGTTCTGGAAAGACACGAAGCGCCCTTCTCCCACATTGCGCAGGACTCGTTCAATAGGATCATCAAACAGCTTGTAAAAACCACTTACTGCAAGAATTCCACCAGCACGAGCAAACTTTTCCCAGCGTACATCGAAGTTGGTTATCAGTGTGCGGTTAAGAAGTGGATTTCCCTCTTGAATATCGCCGCCAACAAAATTGAAACTCTGGAAGGGTGCGAGCTCTCGGTAGGTTGGGCGGGCCAAGGTACGTGTAGCAGCGACTCGCAGGTTCATATCCTCGGTTATCGCATAAACAACGTTGATGGACGGGAGCCAGTCTGAAATGTCCAGCAAGCCTGTTTGCAGCGAATCCGGCAGGTTTTGATCGAAGCTCTCCGTGAGCATTTCGGTTGTTTCTATTCTGGCACCCCCGACTATTTTCAATTGACGAGTGAGTGGCAGTTCAATCATGAAATACCCGGCCAGAATATCACGGGAAGCATCGTAATTGGCACGACTGGGTGAGTTTTCCTGCAGATAGAGTCCAGCGTTATAGGCTACGATATCACCAACATTGAGCGTGTCCAATACGCCTAGATTATCATCCGAAAAGTAGCTTTCTGCATTACCCCCAAAGTCCCTGTAGTCGACTTCTCGTCCTTCATGATATTCAAAGCGTCGTTGCCTGAACTCTCGCTCAGAGCTGTCGAAGCGTCCTCCAAATTTGATACGGGCCCCCAATCCGCCCCATTGACGAAAGGGAAGGGTAATATCTAGAATGGCGCCTTGGCTGTTTTCGTTCAGGTTACGAAAGTAACGCTGTGGAGGTGGTGCATTGCCACCTCCAAGGGAATAAGTTGTGTCAATACCACCAGTGCCTTCTCTAATGTTCTGGGTAGAGGAGAAGAATCGAAGATCGGGTTCTTCCTGTGAGTTCTGTGCAAGTGAGACCTTCCATTCTATTTGGATAGGAGCAAAACCATGTTCCCCTCTGAATTGATAGCTTTGCAGGGCACGCTCCTCATAGTCCAGCGCGCGTGTAACAAAAGTTGCACCTCCGGTCTGGTCACGAAAACCACTTAACAGTGTGGACTGACTGACACCACTCTGTGTGCGGAGCGCGGTGAAGACTATCTCATGATTATCACTGGGTTGGAAGGCTATTGTACCGGAGCCGCCCCAGGTAGCTTCGTCACTGCCCTGAATGTTTTGGAATGACGCAACCTCTTTCGGATCTGCCTTTGTAATGATGTCCAAATCTGGTTCTGGACCGAAATATGTTGTGCTAAATAGGTTTTCTACGGATGTAACATCTCCACCAATAAGGCGCCATTGACTAAATACACCATCGTCGTAATAGTTATAGCTTCTGCTATAGGTAAGGCTACCTGTCAGGCCAAGCGGTCGACCAAAGAGCATGAGTCGTCCCCCTGCAGCAGCGGAGAAGCTATGATTTACAGGGGTAGATGCGAAGGAGGGCGACATAACGTTGTTAAATGCCCGTGAAAAGGAATTCAAAGAATCGGCACGGGCTGTACGAATCAGGTTGGTTGTGCCACGCCGCAAGTCACGCAGGTCCGATTCTCGAGGCAATTGTTCAGTGGGATCCTTGTTCTCAAGAACATCTGGTAAAGCACGCAGGCCATTGTCGAATCCAAGCCAGTCTGTATCACTGCCGGCATAGGTAAGGAAGTTGTCAATTCGACTTGACTGATCATCGTACGTCATTGACGCCGATACCTGCAGTGTAAATGACTCCGGGAAAGCCTTTGTGGAAACATCAACCAAACCACCACTGAAATCCCCCGGTTTGTCGGGTGTAAAGGTTTTCAGTGTTACAATATTATCAAGGAGCGCAGAGGGAAAAAGGTCTAATTGAAATGCTTTGCGATCTGGATCTGCGCTGGGCAAAGTTGATCCGTTCAGTGTTGTGCTTGCATAGCGATCACCCAAGCCCCGGATGTACACATAGCGGCCACCAACGACAGAGGCCCCGGTCACTTTAGTCATGGCTGCTGCCGCATCGCCTGATCCAGAGCGACTGATTGACTCAGCACTGATGGCATCGCTGACAGCTACTGCCTTGGCACGCTCACGCAGCAGGCCCGCCTCAGAGCCCGCTAAGACGGAAGCGGTCACATACACCTCGCCGTAGGAGAGGGCCTCGTTGAAGAGTTCAATTTCCAGCCGGGTGATTTCTCCCTCGGTAACAACAACATCCTCTACAGTAACGGAGGTGAAACCCAGATAGGAAAATACCATTGTATAAGTTCCAGGCTCGGCTACAAATTCGTACCTTCCGTTTAGGTCGGTTGCATCTCCGGTACTGGTTCCGGCGATGACGGCAGTGGCTCCGATCAATGTTTCGCCATTTTCGCCGTCAACAATAATGCCCGCCAGTGTACCGGTTTGGGCTTTGACCGGGTGAGTGAGTAGAAGCAGTAGCGTCGGAAGCACCACCATCAGACCGACGCCGCGATAAAAAGGCATGAAGAATTTGAGGCTTGTGAGATAGTTCTTCGGAGCAGTTCAATGCACAGGTGGGCTATAGGATGTTACCTAAATGCAAACGTGATGTTAAATTTTTGTAACACGCAATTGAATCATCAATTCCGGTTATTCGTTACGGAACCAATCCCGCTATAGTTCAAGTCTGATGATGACTGAAACAGCTGAGAAAAATGACATTTTGGTTTCTCCCAATAATGGCGAACCACAGGTATTGGATCTGAAAGATTTTTCCCTTTACAATAACCGGGAACTGAGTCTACTGGATTTTCAGTACCGCGTGTTTGAGGAAGCGCAGGACGAGAATAACCCATTACTAGAGCGCTTGAAATTCCTCTCAATCGTCGGCTCAAATCTGGATGAATTTTATATGGTGCGTGTGGGCGGTCTCAAGAAGCAGGTCGCGAGTGGCGTAACAGATCTTTCGGTTGATGGACGAACGCCGGCGGAGCAGCTTTTGGCAGTAAGGACGGAGGCGCGGCGATTGATGCAGACGGCACATGAGTATCTTTTTACAACGCTCATTCCGGAATTGGCAGCATCGGGCATACGGATTCTGGATTACTCGGAATTAACGGCCAGGCAGAAGGAGGAGGCTACATGGAAGTACGAGCAAACGATATTTCCGGTACTTACGCCGTTGGCCGTCGATCCGTCGCATCCTTTTCCGCACATTTCGAATCTGAGTCTCAACCTGGCTGTACTTGTAAGGGATGAGTTAGGAGGTGAGCGTTTCGCGCGGGTCAAGGTACCACGACCGCTGTCTCGTCTGATGCCTGTCATTTCCGAGCCCTTGACGATCAAGGCAAATTCATCTACACGGAGAGCTTATTCCTTTGTCTGGGTGGAACAGGTGATTGCGGCAAACCTGCAGTCGCTTTTTCCTGGGATGAAAATAGAGGCCGTACATCCTTTCCGGATTACGCGAAATGCGGATTTGACTATTCAGGAACAGGAAGCAGATGATTTACTGGAGACCATGGAGCAGGGGGTGCGTCAGCGTCGCCTCGGCTCTGTGTTGAGGCTTACGGTTAATCCAGACATGCCAGAGCAGGTGCGAACAATTCTGATCGAAAATATGGCTACCGATGAGAATGATGTCGTGCTAGTTAATGGACCGCTTGGGCTTGCGAGTTTGATGGAGCCAATATCAGAGATTGATCGATTTGATCTCAAGTATCAACCGTTCGTGCCATTTACTTCATTAAGGTTGAAATCAGAGACACGTGATGGTGATTTTTTTACGGTAGTGAGAGCACAGAATCATTTGATTCATCATCCCTATGATTCGTTTTCGCCCGTGATAGAATTTTTGGAAGCCGCGTCGACGGATCCCAGCGTACTCGCGATCAAGATGACGCTCTATCGTGTGGGAAGTCGATCTCCAATCGTGAGAGCCCTTATGAAAGCAAGGGAGAACGGCAAACAGGTCGCCGTGCTTGTTGAGGTGAAAGCCCGCTTTGATGAAGCAAGCAACATTGGTTGGGCCCGCGCACTTGAGCGGGAAGGTGTCCATGTGATTTATGGTGTCATCGGGCTTAAAACGCATACGAAGGTGGCGCTGGTGATTCGAAATGAGGGGGGGCATATTCGGCGGTATGTGCACCTGTCCACCGGTAACTACAACAGTGTCACAGCACATCTCTATGAGGACCTAGGGTTCTTTACGATAGACCCGAAAATTGGCGAGGACGCCTCAGATCTGTTCAACTTCCTGACAGGCTACTCTGAAAAACGTAACTATAGCAAGTTGATAATAGCTCCTATCAACCTGAGAAAGCGGTTCACTGAATTGGTTCACCGCGAAATTGATCACTGCAAGGCCGGACGCGAAGCACATCTGATTCTAAAAACCAATGCACTCGTGGACGGAAGAATCATCCGATTACTCTATGAAGCATCACAGGCCGGCGTTAGAATAGACTTGTTGGTTCGCGGTATTTGTTGCCTCAAACCGGGGATACCTGGTATTAGCGAGAATATCAACGTGATCAGTGTTGTAGGGCGTTTTCTGGAACACAGCCGTATTTATTACTTCACAAATGGAGGCGATGAGGAAATTTACCTTGGGAGTGCTGACCTCATGCCCCGAAATCTAAATCGACGGGTGGAAGTATTATTTCCGATTCAGGATGAAGAGTATGTTCGCTATCTCCGAGATATTGTGCTGGAATCCTACCTCCGGGATACGGTTAAAGCCAGATATCTGGGTGCGGATGGTGAATATAGTCGACGGGAAGGGGCAGGTGAGAGACTTGCGGTCCAGGAAGAGCTGCTTCGTGTTCGTGCCAGTTGGGTGGAGGAAGAGCAACAGCATCCGTGGGAACTCTTTTGACAATCTGGTCCTCGGTTGTTTGACTCCTATGAGGATTATCGGCTTCGTTAGTGTTCTATAGCCGGGGTCAGGGATACAGCAGTTTGGTTTGCCAATCCCCAGAAGGCAGACGTTTAAATACCAGACGCTCATGCAATCGATTCTTGCGTCCCTGCCAGAACTCAATATTCTCGGGAATCACCCGAAATCCTCCCCAGTGAGGGGGACAGGGGATTTTTTCCCCGGGATATTTCTGGTTAAGCCGTTCCACGCGCAGGCTCAATTCTGACCGTTCGTTGAGCAGCATGCTTTGGTGGGAGGCCCAAGCCCCAATACGACTACCCCTGGGGCGTGATTGAAAGTATGTTTCACTTTCATCTCTACTGATCCGCTCAACATTTCCTTCAATTCTTATCTGGCGCTGGAGCGTCGACCAGTGAAGAACCAGGGCTGCCCGTGGATTAGAATTCAGCTCGTCTCCTTTGCGGCTGTTGTAATTGGTGAAGAACACGAAACCGCGATGATCTATGCACTTGAGTAGAACGATTCTGGCACTCGGAATTCCCTCTGGCGAGGCAGTGGAGAGCGTCATGGCCTCAGGGAGATAAATATTAGCGCTTTGCGCGAAGTCAAACCATTCCTGGAATTGCATGATCGGATCCTTATCTGGGCTTGCAGCCGGTAGGTCATGGATGATTCCCTGGCCGGCCTCTCTAGACGTTGGCATATGTGAATCAAGGCTCATAAGAAATCCAGATCAGGTGAAGCTTTAGGTTGATACAACCTGATTAACCACGGTCTGTTGCCGACGAGACATTCGGAATGCGGTATCGTACGAGCAGCCACTGCAGTCATTCTTTCGGTAACTTGAATGGGCTTGATACACAGGATCGGCATAAAACGATGAGATTTTACAGCGCTAGACATAAGTTATTGAGACGCGCAGCGCTAGACCGTGGGTTTTTTTCTGAAGTAACCCTTAGTATCATACCTCTCAACTAACACAAGAAGCTATCATGCGCAACTTTTGGATGAACCTGCTGGCCGTAGTTGCTGGCTATCTCGTAATGGCTATTGGAATCGGAGTAATTTTTAGTCTAGCCTACATGATTATGGGGGCCGAGTGGGCATATCAGCCGGGCTCCTGGGATGTTTCCGTGGGCTGGGTAATTATGAGCATCATAGTCGGCATCGGTGTTGCTGTGGGAGCCGGCAAGATCTGTTACTTAATTGCTCGTAATCATACTGCTACCAAGTATTTGATTGCCCTGGTCCTGGTTTTGGGTGTGGTTTCTGCGATAATGATGATGATAGGCGGTGGTGGTGGAGATGAGGTCCGTGACTTCGCACCATCAGTTTTCGAGGCAACTGAGAAAAGTGTTCAACCTGTGTGGGTAAGCTGGCTGAATCCATTAATTGGCGCAGCCGGGGTTGCCGTCGGGAGCGGTATGGTGAAGATTTTCAGGAATCGCTAGCCTGACAATGGTCCGCCGACCAAGGTGTGTGTATTGCAGACAAGCCAGTTTTTCTTCGTACGGAAGCGCTCTCGGCGCAGTCGGAAGTTATGGCTTGTATCTGGCGGAGATTGTCAGCTATTAACTTCTTGGCACGATTTCTGTTGAGGCTGACAATCAGGCTATTGCGGATTTCCTGTTGATCAAAGTTATTCGGTGATCGTGGTTACCGTTTGAACTTAACTGGTTCCGAATACTTTGATATGTGGTTGAGGGCACATGAGGAGCAATATCCATGGTCGGTTGATGCATAAAATTAGATTATGGGTCCTCCGGTTTGGAAAATTGATCGTCCACAATTCGCTGTGTGTCCATAGCAGGGCGAACATAGCCTTGGTCTGACTGTAGAGGAGGGAGCGTGATTTCCGGTATCTCAATTCTGCTGTAAGGGATTTGATCAAGAAGGTGGGCAATGCAGTTCAGCCTTGCACGGCGTTTATCATCAGCCTCAATGACCCACCAAGGAGAATTCGGAAGGTCTGTGTGCAGAAACATTTGGTCTTTTGCTCTCGAATAGTCGGTCCAGCGAGCTCTTGATTCTATGTCCATGGGGCTGATTTTCCATTTTCTTGTTGGGTCCTCAATCCTACGTCGGAATCTACGTTCCTGCTCTTCAGCGCTTACGGAGAACCAGTACTTGATCAAGGTTATGCCGTTCTGGATCAACATACGTTCGAATATGGGACATTCTCGCAGAAATTCCCAGTACTCCTCTTCGGAACAGAAACCCATTACACGCTCTACACCAGCACGATTGTACCAACTGCGATCAAAGAGAATCATCTCGCCAGCGGCCGGCAGATGATTTGCATACCTCTGGAAATACCACTGTGTTCTTTCACGTTCTGTGGGTGTGGAGAGTGCTACTATACGGCAGACCCTTGGGTTAAGCGGTTCTGTAATGCGCTTGATTGTTCCCCCCTTACCAGCCGCATCTCGTCCCTCAAATAGCACGACTACACGCTTTTTGTTTATTCGAATATAGCGTTGAAGTCGCGCGAGTTCTACGTGTAGTTTCGCCAGCTCTCTCCGGTAGAACTTTTTGGACAGTGGCCCGTTGTTTTGCGGGATTTCCATAGATTTGCGTGTATTCGGTGTGATTTTCTAAAATAAGTTTATTTGTTGCTTTTTAGCAAATTCCGTTGTAGCTGCGCCATTCCTCCATTCATTATTATTTGGTAAATGAGTAAACCTGATCAAAAGCGAGACTATGGCTTCGAAACGAGGATGCTCCATGCTGGGCATGTTCCAGATGCAGTGACTGGTTCGCGTGCTGTTCCGATCTATCAGACGACATCATATGTTTTCGATAGCCCGCAATACGCGGCAGAGCTTTTTGATTTGAAGCAGTATGGCAATATATATACGCGAATCAATAACCCGACCACCGCCGCCTTTGAGGAGCGCATAGCTTCCTTGGAGGAAGGCGCAGGCGCAGTTGCGACTTCAAGCGGTATGGCTGCGCAGCTTGTTACAATGATGACGCTACTGGAGCCGGGGGACGAGGTCGTGGCTTCGCAACACCTCTATGGTGGAACACGCACACAGTTTGTACACACTTTTCGCAAGTTGGGAGTAACTGCCCATTTTGTGGATCCCGACGATTTTGATGCATGGGAGGCAGCAATCAACTCCAAAACACGTGCACTCTACGCAGAAACGATCGGCAACCCTCAAGGCAGCGTGGTGGACATTTCCCGCTTGGCTGTGCTTGCCGAGTCAAATAATTGTCCGCTGATAATTGACAATACGTTTGCAACTCCTTACCTGTGCCAGCCGCTTAATCATGGGGCACACATTTCTCTACATTCAGCTACGAAGTTCGTAGGTGGCCATGGCAATTCAATTGGTGGGGTAATTGTCGAATCTGGGCGGTTCGACTACAGTCACTACCCGACAATTGCAAATCCGTCACCCTCCTACCATAATCTGCGCTTCTACGATACGTTTGGCCTCCATGGCTTTTTGATGAAGGCACGTGTTGAGACGGTCAGAGATACAGGTTCGTGCCTGTCGCCATTCAATGCGTTTCTGTTGATTCAAGGACTCGAGACGCTCTCAATCCGCATGGATCGTCATGTTAAGAATGCCATGGCGATTGCAAAATACCTTGAAGACGATCCGAATGTTGAGTATGTGGCTTATCCAGGATTGGAAAGTAGTCCATACCATGAACTCGCCCTCAGATATTGTCCACGTGGACCGGGAGCCGTGTTTTCTTTTGGTTTAAGAGGATCTGATCCCCGTGCGGCAGGTAGGCGCTTCATTGAAGCGCTTACTCTATTTTCTCACTTGGCGAATGTGGGTGATGCACGAAGTTTGGTGATTCATCCGGCCTCAACGACACATCAGCAGCTCTCCGACGGAGAGCTTGTAGCCAGTGGCATTGATCCTGGCATGATTCGTCTTTCAATTGGACTCGAAACTGAAGAGGATTTACTATGGGATCTAGATCAGGCGCTGCGTGCGATTTGACCAGCCACTCTTTGCTTACAGCTGAGCAGAGAGCAATTTATCAAGCTCCGGCCTTGGTTCGCCAAACTCTCGGATCGGCTCGTTCGGTTGCCATCGTAGGGTTATCCACGAAGCGTCAAAAGGCCAGCTATTTCGTTGCGACTTTCCTGAAGAGTAGGGGAATAAAGGTAATTCCTGTGCATCCGAAAGCCAACAGGATTTTGGGAGAAAGAGTTTATCCAACATTGAAGGATATTCCTGAGCCGGTTGATGTGGTAAGTATATTTCGACCTTCACATGAATGCCCGATTTATGCAGCGCAGGCCGTTGATATTGGTGCCAAAGTTTTCTGGTTGCAGCTCGGGCTTTTTAATGAGGAAGCAGCAATGATCGCAAGTGCCGGAGGCCTTGATGTTATTATGGACCTGTGTGTCAAGATGGAGTACGGCCGCTACGACGGGACAATGCGTTTTCTGGGCATGAATACAGGTGTACTAACCGCGAAGAAGGCACAGATTGGGCGAATCAGTTCGTATCAAGATGTGGATGCGTCTGAGTGTTCGATTGAAGTCTGAGAACGGTGAATGTCGGCGGTTGCGAAGTCGCGGGTATGATTGCAGGATTCGCGGCAAGATTTGAAGTCAGACGATCTTTTGGATTGGACCTATTTGGCTTCCAACAATGCGATGG
This sequence comes from Rhodothermales bacterium, assembly GCA_022821385.1. Classification (GTDB taxonomy): domain Bacteria; phylum Bacteroidota; class Rhodothermia; order Rhodothermales; family Bin80; genus Bin80. Next base: position 15,473 of record JAJEDR010000022.1, on the reverse strand, counting down.
CCATGATCCATTTTCGCGTAGGCGTGTGCCAGTGCACAGAGGGATCCCGGGAATGCCGCAATCCAATGTCCAATTCACGGTTGCCACTGTATTTCGTTCGGCTTTTGCCCTGATCACGGTTCCAGGTGAGATTTTTTGTATCCAACCCAGAGTCAGATTGCCGACCGGTGCAGAATACAATCAGGGTCGCATCACCGAGGCCAGCCGTATTGTAGTGGTCACATACAATTGATCGCGAGAAGAGCATCAGATTTTCCTCTGCCGCCAATGCTGCAGGCAGATGCCCCCAACTCAGCAGATCCTTACTTATCGCATGCCTCCATAAGAGATGCCCCCATCCTCATTGACCTTCTTAGCATCCATGTACTAATGAGCCGTTTGAAACCAAGACTGCTTTTCATTAGCATGAAAAATTGGTCGGGGTTGCAGGAAACCAACACCAAGGTGCTTTAGGAGAAGACAACCTGAATATCCGTATACTCCTTCAGACCTTCCTCTGCGAATTCAACACCGAAACCAGAACGTTTCACTCCGCCGAACGGAGCGTTGGGTTGGATCATTCCGTGCTTGTTTATCCAGACCGAACCGCATTCCATTTGGGTTGCAATTTCTTTCGCCTCTCCTATATTCTGGCTCCAGACCGAACCTCCGAGACCATTTGGATTGTCGTTTGCCTTCTCGATCGCTTCCTTAATCCGATGATAGCGGATAATCGGCAGAACGGGTCCGAACTGTTCCTCATCAACTAGAGGGTCTCCATTTTCCAGGTCCGCTATGATCGTGAGCGGATAAAAATATCCTTTTCCGCCCAGTGTCTTCTGCATTTCCTTGGGGTCTCCTCCGAGGAGCACGCGTCCTTTGGATTTCGCGTTTTGCACCAAGTCATCGACGATATCGTATTGCTTGCGGTTCTGAATCGGCCCCAAAACGACATCCTCGCTCGTACCTTCCCCAACCTTCATTTTTTGGGCAAGATCAACCAATTCACCGCAGACATCGTCGTACACATCATCGTGCACATAGAGACGTTTCAACGCCGCGCAGGTTTGGCCGCTATTTATGAATGCGCCCCAGAAAAGTCCTTCGGCAATCTGCTTTGGGTCAACGTCTGAAAGAACAATTCCGGCATCGTTTCCGCCGAGCTCAAGAGTCAGTCGCTTCATGGTTTCCGCTGAGTTCGCCATGATCTTCTGGCCAGTTGCGCAGGAGCCAGTAAAGACAATTTTTCCGATCCCTTCATGTACGGTCATTGCGGCTCCCAGTTTGTCTTTTCCTGTAATGCAGTTGACCACACCCTTAGGCAACACTTCGTTCATGAGTTCAACCAAGCGTAGCGTGGATAAGGGTGTAAAGGGAGAGGGCTTGCATATTACCGTATTGCCCGAAAGAACAGCAGGAACGATATGCCAGATCGCAATCATGACCGGGAAATTCCACGGAGTAATTGAGCCTACAACACCGATTGGTTTGCGGTGAAGTTCAACCCTGCCTTCATCGTTGTCCTGGAGAACCTTCATCGGAAGGGAAAGGCTGGCTGTATAGCGCGTCCAGGCTATCGCGCCACCGATTTCCCAGCGCGAGCCGAGCCCATTCAGAGGCTTGCCCTGCTCAGCGGTCAGGATACGGGCAAGCTCCTCAGCATTTGCCTCAATTATCGATGCAATTTCCAGGCATGCTGTCTGTCTTTGGGATTCGGGCACTGTGCGCCATTTTTTGAATGCCATCTGGGCAGCTTGGACGGCATTGTCCAGGTCATTCTTTCTCGCCAGTGATGCAAGTCCGGCTACTCTTTCGTTGGCGGGATTCAGCACTTCAAAGGATTGCTCGGTAGAGACCTTCTTGCCGTTGATGATGAGGTGGAATGGATTCATCGTTGGGCTCATTCAGTTTTTCTGCAGTCATACTTTGTGACGATATTGCAAGATAATGCTAAATCAGTTATTTCACGGTGGACGCTCCACTAAAGGTTGGATACCGTACTGATGAGCGTCCTGAGAAGTCGGTGTAGTCTTATAGAGACGGAATCCAACTTGGTTTAGGGCTTCTGGGGTTGTGAGGTCTACAAATAACGTAGATGAGAAAGGTACAAGCGTTATTGTGAGGCTGTAGAGTGAATCTTCCACACGAAAAAAAAACGTGCAATCTTCCCTAGAGGTATTTTTTGCACTGAACGGATCTAGAATGTTCTTTCTATTTGTGGGATATGGAGTGTCAATAAAAACTTCATTGGAAATGGAGTCTGCTGTAGGAAACAGAATCGGAATAGCATTTTTGTATTTCCCCCGCGTTGTTTGTTTTCCTGATACAGCGTACTTAACTTCTGTGCACACGGGGACATTTGATGGACAAAGTAACGGACAGTAATGATCGGTAATGATGGAGTCAGAAATGATCTCCGTATGTTGCCAGGCGAGATGCTAGCACTTGCACGCCAAACGGCGGAGTTGCTAGTGCAGCGCATTGAGAATTTGCCCGAAGAGGATGCTTGGGCGGGGGAGTTCCGGCAAGAACTTGAAGATCATTTGATGAAGCCTCCGCCCGAGGAGGGCCGCTCGGCCTCGCAAGTGATTGAAGAGGCCGCAAATGAGATTCTTCCGACCGCGCTGCGCTTAGATCATCCACGCTGTTTCGGATTCATTCCTTCGCAGCCCACTTGGCCTGGAATCTTGGCCGACTTTATGGTTGCTGGCTTTAATGTTAACCAGAGTTCCTGGTTGATTTCAAGTGGTCCAAGCCAGCTAGAACTCACCGTGATCGACTGGTTTAGGCACTGGATTGGCTATCCAGAAAGTGCGGGAGGCATATTGACGAGCGGGGGGTCTGCAGCGAACCTGGATGGGCTAGTTGCAGCACGGGAGGCCGCGAATAATCCAGAGCGTGGCATTCTGTACATGAGCGACCAGAGCCACGGTGCACTAGTTAAAGCGGCTAGGATTATGGGTATTCACCCGGAATGCATTCGTATGATTCCGACCGATGAGCGTTTCCGCATGGATATGGATGCGCTTGTTGAGACCGTAGCAGTGGACAGAGCTGCCGGACTTAGCCCTGTTGCAATATGCGCGAACGCTGGAACATCCAGCAGCGGAGCTGTTGACCCGCTGGAAACGATGGCGGATTACTGTGAGGCTCAGAATATTTGGCTTCACGTCGATGCAGCGCATGGAGGCTTTTCCCTTGTGACCGAGGGAGGTAAGAAAATCTTGCGTGGAATTGAGCGGGCAGACTCAATTGTGCTGGACGGGCATAAATGGTTTTATCAACCTTATGAGGTGGGGAGCCTGATGGTAAAGGACTTACGCACTCTTGAGCGGGTGTTTGCCAGCAAGCAGGATATTCTTCAGGATACGATTTGGGGTGCTGATCACCCAAACTTTTCGGACAGAGGTTTGCAACTCAGTCGTTCCGTTAGGGCATTGAAGATCTGGATGTCCGTTCAAATCTTCGGTATGGCCGCTTTTCGGAGAGCCCAATCGCATGGGATGATGCTTGCGCATCGAATTGAGGAGTATGTTGAGGAGAGTTCCGTCTTGGAGATGTTGGCTCCTGTGGCACTGGGGATTGCATGCTTCCGCGTCAATCCCACGAACACCGAGCTTGATAAGGATGCGTTAGAAACAATCAACAGGATCGTACTCGCCCGAGTCTTCTGGGAAGACCGCGCGTTCATATCATCTACACGTCTTCGTGGAGCGTTAGCACTCAGGATGTGCGTCATCAATTACACTACGACTTGGAACGAGGTACGCGAGACGTTGGAGGCCGTCTCAAAATTCGGGGCGGAGAGTTTAATTCAAGACCCACCCCCACGTTGATCGGGCATTTTCCCTTTCCAACGTCTTAGTGTATCTATGGTAGGTAACTTGTCTAGCCACCGCTCGATGGGGCTGAAGACTTCGTGCACCCGGAAATTGGCAGAAGAGCCGCATTGAAAAATAACTCAGGATATAACACTGTTGCGCGTCAGGTACCATGTATCATGAAGGCCATAGTCTCGTGACCTGCCACGCCCTGGTTTGTCTAGTGTCAATTAGAATTTAAGTCGACGGCAATTCGTTTGGACGGTTGTAGTGAGCGATCAATGTTGTGGTTTACCGGATCGGATGGGGTTGGACGCCCCAGCAAGAATAATCTACAACAGTGGTGAACTTGGCTTCAAGCCGACAACTTGTGTTTAGTGCTGGATGATTGATAAGGTGATTATTATTGGAATGAAGCTCGTCAATTTTCACTGGCGCGTTTCTTAGTGCAATAACGCCTCAAGCGCTCGGCGCTGCCTCGCGTGCTTTTCGGGATAAGCATTCTTGATCTTTTTCAAGTTAAAGATTTTCCACCGAATTGCTGGAAGCTCTGCAGCTTTGGGAAAGCCAATCAATCCAAAATCTGGCTCGGCATCGTGAAGGGTAAGAAGAAATGTTGCAATCTTACCCGAAAGCCGTGACGCAATGTCTGAGTGTAATCGCTTACCAGTTTCGATAAGAGATTCAAGAGAAGTTCTCTTCTCGGCCAGTCCCCCGAAGTGGGGATCATACAACCCCTTCTGAATATGATTTGATGGCGATAGCACTTTGTGCATCGGTTGACTTGAACAGGCAGCGTAGACCATAAGTACACGGAACAGATCATCTGTAAGACCTCCATTATTATAAAGCATCATTACGTCAAACAGATCGTGTGGATACTTACGTTCAAGTGCCGCACAGATCTTTCCAGAGTAAGCATCCTCAAAAGAGACAACATTCATTTGCATTGACCGAAAATACTTGGTTACGGAATCGAATGTCATCATTGAGCTGGAGGGCAGTACCGTACCCCGGACAACTGTAGAGGTCGCAATCGTCACAAATGTTTTCCCCTTATTCACAATTATCCGGGGAAAGGTGGTCCTTTTTCGCTTTAAGTATTGGGCATGGATTCCAGAATTATTCTCCCTGATCAAGGCAACGATGCGCTTTAGAGCACGGTCAATATTCCTAAGCGAAGATGAACGATCAGCAACAGGTAACCATGTGAGGTCAATATTCACAGACAGCCTTGGCATTTTCTGATAGAACATGTTGATGGCAGTGCCTCCCCTGACCGCGAAGGCTGATTCTGTAGCGACTTTTGGCAGTACATCCATCAACAGTGTGACCTTATCAAGGCAATCAGAAGATGCAGTCATCATAGTAGGGGGTGCTGAGGAGACATTCTGGCACAGATATCTGATATGCAGGATGGAACTTCCCTCCGGGAATGAGTGCTCGAGGTCCGCTGCCGAGATCAATCTGGTCGGCATCAAGATATTCACACCAGGCATGTTCGTATAGGTCCGCAAAAACAAAAAACAGTCTTCGAACCTTAACACTGCGGCAGGCTTTCAAGAGACTCATCAGGAGTTCAGGGCGTAAGGAGTGCAGGGTTTCGAAGAACAATTCCATGTAATTGAAGTCTGAACTCTCCCGCAATTGATCAATCATTTCAAGGAGTGCACGTTCAGGAGATGAGATTCTTACGGGCCAGTGCCAAATATCTACTGACCAATTTCGTTTGTATGTGATAGGAATCCGATCAATAAGTCCAACCGAATCTTTGCCAAAAAGCGTGGGGCCATTTAGCGTGATTTTGTCCCTTGTGGGCAGTCGCTTAAGCCAGGAGGGAGCATCGCCGTAGAAATCAACATACTGTTTCTCTCCGGTCGTGATGAATTGGGTATAACCAGCAAAACCCAGAGCGCTTCGTCCACCTAGGTGCAGATTGTAACCCATGATCTGCTGAAGCGATAGAAGCACTACCTGCCAAGACAATTTGTCAGATTCCACTCGGTTAGACAGTGGTCGTCGGTAGACTCCTCGAACGATGTGTTCAAGCCATCCTTGACCAACATAATTGTGAGTGGATTTTGAGTCAATACCCCTCGCCCGGAGGCATGCGGTATCTATCATAAAGCCTGGGGGTAGATCATTGAGAAGCAATTTTAATCTAGGAGTTTTATGATTGATAATAGACATCTTATTGAAGCAATATCGAACTTATGCAATAAATTGTTTGGAATAGATCAATTTAGTTGTCCTTAAACCATTCACTATGGAGACCTCCAAACACTTACGGTTTAGGTTTCGATCCTCCCTGAATCGTACACTTGGAGATTGTTAGGGACAATACGCTGGTCTCTTTTCCGAGTACAGTGCTTATGAGCTATCTCGATGATTTCGCTGATGTGCGACTCTACCGAAACGGCTAGGCTATGTATTCTGCTCATTGCATTTCACGTCTTTCCTTATTGGAGTAGCCGTTCCAGTGCGCTCTGCTGTTCGGCATGTTTTTGAGGATTTTCTCGCTTTAGCCTTTCCAGATTATAGAGCTTCCAGCGAACTGCAGGCAATTTTGCAGCGTCGGGAAGTCCAATCAAGCTGAAATCCGGCTCGGCATTGTGGAGCAAGAGCAAAAAGGTCGTGATTTTACCTGTAAGTCTTGATACGACATCGTTATGTAGCCGCATGCCAGTCTTAACCAGTGATTTCAAACCGACATCTATACGGCTCATGCCCTTGAACCGGTCATTGTACCATTCTTCACGTACCGGGCGTGTTGGTGCTAGTGATTCGTGTATCGGTCGGCGTGAGGCTGCGATGTACACCAACAATACACGGAAGAGGTCATCTGATATCCCCTCGTTCTCATAAAGTACCAAAATGTCAAACAGGTCTCGCGGGTGTTTCCGTTCAAGTGCTGCACAGATCTTGCCAGCATATACATCCTCAAAGGAGGCCACATTCATTGTTATGAATCCAAACTGTTTCGTTGCGGAATGGGACGCCTCAAGCATGCGGGCAGGCATTACCGTGCCGCGTGCTGTGGTGGACGTCTCAATTTTTATATCAGCTTCACTACGTTTCACATAGATTTGTGGAAGGCCGATTCGTTGATTCGGAAAACGTGTTACTGTGGTTCCGGGATGGGCATCTCTGATTGAAGCAGCAATGCGGTTAAGCGCAGTATCAATGTTCCTGAGTGAAGACGAACGGTCAGCCACAGGAAGCCATGTAAGATCAATGTCTACGGACAGTCTTGGCATGTCCTGGTAGAACAAATTAATAGCGGTTCCGCCTTTGAGTGCAAAGGATGATTCCTTTGCGACAGCTGGTAGCACGTCTACCAGTAACTCAACCTGTTTGTAGTAATCAGAAGATGCAGGCATCTTCGTATGAAGTATCAACGAAAAACTCTGGAAGGGAGATATTATAGGTAGGGTGAAACTTTCCATTTGGAACAAGTGCACGCGGTCCGTTGCCGAAATCAATCTCTTGGAGTTCCATGGTTTCCAACCAGTCGAACTTTTGCCGTTCCGCGAATACGAAAAAAAGTCGCCGGACCTTTACGCTGCGGCAGGCCTTTAAGAGTGTCATGAGGAGTTTGGGGCATAGTCCTGTCAAATGTTCAAAGATCTGGTCCACATATTCAAAGTCTGAATTCCCACGCAGTTCAGCAATCAATTCAAGAATTGCACGCTCTGGGCATGATGCTTTTATGGGCCAACTCCATATACCTGCAGTCCAATCCATTTCGGAGGTAACAGGATGGCTATCAATAATCCCTATTGAATCGCCGCCGAATAATGTGGACTTATGCAAGATGATATCATCTGTGGTAGGGAGGCGTTTAAGCCAGGAAGGTGCACTGCCGTAGAGATGGATTCTTTGTCCTTCCCCCATCCATACATAATGGGCATGACCGGCATGATTCAGAGCATTTCTCTGGCCTAAGTGCACATTGTATTCCATAAGTTGTTGCAGGGACACAAGAACTGCCGGCCAAGACAGTTTGTGGCGGTTGTGGGCGCTTTTTGGCAGTGGACGGCGATACACTCCATGCACGATACGCTCAATCCATCCCTGGCTGACGTAGCGATTTGTAGACTTTGAGTCAATCCCTCTAACCCTCAACCACGCCGTATCTACGATGAATCCGGGAGGGAGGTCGTTAAGGAGAGATTTTAATCTTGGTGTTCTTATTTGACTCATTACCATCCAAATAAAGCTATATCAAAAGCATCCACAAGAGTGTATTGAAAACTACTCAAAAGGATGTCTATAATCCATTAAAATATTATAATGTTAACATTGTTCCTGTTTGTAATTTCTGATTTGGTCTGCTTCCTGTAGGGTGTCCCCTCGGGTGGCAATATTTCAAACCCAATCCGTGCGAAGGTTTAGAGGGTTTCAGTTTTTAGGACAATTCCGGCGGACGTACATGTATTCTAATCTTCAGGTACCAGGTCGCTCTCAGACGCAAGAAAGGTCGTCCTCTTCGTCAAGCGTCAAGTCAAGTTCCTGCCAGACATACAACTCAACTAACCTAACTTCGCCAAATTAGATGGCGAAGTTAGCCCAACGCTCTCTTGCACCGCACTGCGGATCCGAACCAATCATTACTCCATTGGCTGGCGAAGCATTCGCAATGATTCAAAAGGCACCTTAGAGAACCCGGAGCAGGGTGCGCTTACCGAATTAGCAAGTGACAGTAACGCTATTGCAGTGACAGGGGGATCACCGCCCCAATATTATTCGTTGCTTTTGGGGATCTTGAACCGCGGTGAAACCAGTGAATTATCGTCCAGAAACGTTGTGATCTGCACGATCCTTGCAAGTCCCGGACTATAAACAGTGGCTGTCTTTTCTGCTTGGCGATTTTCGTCGTGCGCCATGGTTGGGTGGTTCACCACATCCATGACATCAACATTGATGGCTTGTAAAGATTCAGGATAGCGCAGCTGTCGGGGAGAGGTGGAACTTGACAACACGATCTGTCCTCCTGTTGTTGCAATCTCAATCTCTGCAATCGGAGTGGTATTTACGATTCGGCGCAGATGGGAGTTTGTCTTTGCGACAGACCATCCTGCAGCTTCGGTGGTACTGATGAACGCATCAATAAGGCCAGCCTGGACAACCATTTGCTTTGAGAGTACCCCGTCAAAGACTGAACGAATTTCGGCCACTCGCGATGTGTACCGGCTAGAAAGCAGATCTGCTTCACCAAAAGCAGCCAAAGCTGCCGTCATGACGGGGGAGGCATAGCTATTGTTTAAAAGACCTTGTTCCTCAAACGCCAAGGCGTTACCAACCTGAACAATACGAGGTTTATCAATGCCGCTGACGCCTACATACTTGAAGATATTCCAGTCAATTTCCCGGGTTTGGGCCGCTTGAGTGATAACGGCGTCGCTGTCAATACTGGCGGAAAGCAGAGGAAAAAAAGCAGAGGCCTGTGGTTGCTCGTCGGGATCATCCATAAATCTAAATCTGATTGGCTTCCCGTCATCGCCACGAACACTGGTGAGATATACCACGCCCTCTGAATCAGTGATCCAGAGCTCATCTAGTACTGTTTTTTCTACGATCGCATCAAAGATGGAGATGATCTCCTCGGGTGAGAGGCCTTGATCCTCAGCAGCTGCAACAAGATGTGCGGCAATGCGAGCCTGGCCAGTCATTTGTTCATCCAAAAGGGAATCCAGTCCCTTGGCGACCACAGCTAAAGAGAGTTGACTCATTATATTTAGTATTGCAGATCCAGGTAAGCGATGTGATGTATCATGTCTGATAGATCAATAAGCAAAAAGCCGAGGTGTAAGCTAATTTATAATTCTACGGTCAAACAAGGAAAAAGGCCCACATCAATGCACAGACGAATACAGCGGTTGCGATTTCCACTGATACTGATATTAGTCGTAACAGGTTTTGGTGGACATAGTGACCCGATGCTAGGTTTTTCATCGGAGCAGACAGCCCAGCAACTGGCCCTGGAGGCCAGCTTTGATGCAATGTTAAATAAGGAAAATTTGAGGACATGGATGGAGCAAATGACCGCTGCCCCACAGCACGTCGGATCCCCACAATCCCGTGCCAATGCAGAGTTTATGGTGCAGCGCTTTCAGTCATGGGGCTACGAAGCGCAAACAGAGGTCTACCAAGTTTTGTTTCCGGTCCCAATCACACGTGAGTTGGAGCTATTGTCGCCAACGCCCTACATAGCTAAATTACAAGAACCGGAGATTCCAGAAGATGCGAGCAGCTCAATTCGTGATAATCGTCTGCCGCCGTACAATGCCTACAGTGCGGACGGAGATATAACCGGAGAACTTGTCTATGTAAATCAAGGCATTCCGGGTGATTATGAGGATCTTGCCCGTATGGGAATTAGTGTAGAGGGCAAGATCGTGATTGCCCGGTATGGGGGATCCTGGCGCGGCATCAAGCCAAAGCTGGCGGCAGAGCATGGGGCGATCGGTTGCATTCTTTATTCAGATCCTCGAGATGATGGGTTTTATCAGGGACAGGTTTATCCAGAGGGCTCCTTCCGTATGGATCAGGGCGTTCAGCGGGGCTCGGTCGCAGACATGCCACTATTCCCCGGAGACCCGCTTACCCCATTTATTGGAGCAACGGAGGATGCTGAGCGACTAGAACTGGAGGAGGCCCCTACATTGATGCGGATACCAGTAATGCCGATCTCCTGGAGCGATGCAAAACCATTTTTGGCTGCATTGGAAGGCCCTGTTGCCCCCGCACGCTGGCGAGGTGGGTTGCCAATCACATATCGGGTCGGTCCTGGACCTGCTCGTGCGAGGCTCAAGCTTGCATTTGATTGGTCGCTCGTACCTGCCTATAATGTGATTGCCAAACTTAAGGGATCGGATTACCCCGACGAATGGGTTATCCGGGGTAACCATCGAGATGCATGGGTTTTTGGAGCACAGGATCCTACCAGTGGCATGGTGGCTTTGATGGAAGAAGCACGCGCTATTGGCGAACTTGCCCAGGCAGGGCATCGTCCTAGGCGTACTATCGTGTATGCTGGATGGGATGCAGAAGAGCCAGGGCTGTTAGGATCTACTGAATGGGTGGAAGATCATGCAGACGAACTCCGCAAAAAAGCGATAATCTATATAAATACGGACAGCAATGGACGGGGATTCCTGGATGCAGGTGGATCACATACGCTCGAGCGCTTGGTGAATGAAGTTGCTGCAAGTGTTAAAGATCCGCAAACTGGCGTAACTGTCGGCCAACGCGTGCGTGCACAACGGCGCGCCCAAGGCAATTCCGAGGTTGATCAGCGGGCGGATTTACGAATCTCACCATTGGGCAGCGGATCGGACTACACGCCATTTCTGCAGCACCTGGGGATTGCAAGTCTCAATATTGGATTCGGAGGAGAAAACCGAGGAGGAAGCTACCATTCCGCATTTGACACATTTGAATACTATGTACGATTCGGAGATCCAGGATTTGAATATGGCAGAGCCTTGGCGCAGGTAACCGGTCGATTAACGTTGCGGGTAGCTAATGCAGAAGTTGTGCCGGTACGTTTACAGAACTTTGCGGAAAGTCTACAAGGATATTTAGAAGAAGTCACCGCGCTGGCCACCACCATGCGTCAGGAAACAGTCCGTCACAACCATATGGTTGAAACGAATTCGTTTGTATTGGCTGCAGACCCAACCAAACAGTATGTCGCTCCGAAGATGAAGGATCCTGTTACATACCTCAACTTTGCGCCAATTAGGAATGCTGTTGCACGCGTGGCTGCATCTGCTCAAGCCTTTGACGAAACCGTAGCAGCTCAACTAGATAACTTGTCTGAGTCGCAACGCACAAGCCTTAATCAGCAACTAATCCAGTTGGAGCGCACAATGACGCGTGATGAGGGGCTACCCGGGCGGCCGTGGTTCAGACATTACATCTACGCACCTGGTTATTACACTGGATATGGAGTAAAGACATTGCCTGGTGTTCGCGAAGCCATTGAACAGCGGGAATGGGAGGAAGTGGAAACTCAGGTGAACCTGCTCGCCGAGGTATTGGATGAAGTAGCATTGGCTATTGACCATGCCACGAATTCCATGAAGCCTGAATGACATTGTCGGCAAAGGCGGAGCATGTTCAGGACACGCTCCGAACGCTTGGATTGGATGTGCATGTTGTCAAGCTAGCCGAATCGACACGAACAGCAGCAGAGGCAGCATCTGCGGTTGGCTGTACTGTTGGGCAGATTGTTAAATCTCTCGTTTTTCGTGCAGACGAGGTGCCCGTATTGGTGTTGGCCAGTGGTGCCAATTTTGTGGACGAAGAACGACTTGCGGCCCTCATGGGTACCCCGATTACGCGAGCACGAGCAGATTTTGTACGACAGCATACGGGATATGCCATAGGTGGTGTTGCTCCGGTGGGTCACCCGCAGCCGATCCCCACTTTCGTAGATGAAGATCTTTTGCAGTATGAAAAAGTGTGGGCGGCAGCAGGGGGCCCGTTTACAGTGTTTGCCTGTTCTCCCGATTTCCTGGCTACACTGGGCAAAGTAACTTGCGTCAAGCGGGTTGCGGATTTAAATGCATAAGTAACCTGATCCCATGAAGGACGAGATGGGGATCTATCCGGGCCTGTGGTATCTTGTCAACCAATAGACTGTGCCAGCCACCAGTAAGTGTAATCGTGGGGGTGCTCGCTAAGGACTCAGTGATGCGTACAATAGCCCCCATGGCTGCATCTGCCGTGCCGTGGACGACACCATGTCGAAGTGCATCAACCGTAGAATGTCCTAGAGCTCCGTCCGGCAAAGTAAGCGGTATCTCGGGTAGTTGTGCGGTGTAGTTAGCCAGCGCGAGATTGGCAATTACCGGCCCGGGCATAATTACGCCGCCAAGAAAGGTTTTATTTTCATTTACGACGTCAATAGTGATGGCTGTGCCTGCGTCAATGATGATATGAGCACCGGATTTTTTGTATACGGCATAACATGCCGCAGCTAATCGGTCAGGGCCGAGGGTTTCGGCCGGAGTATGACCAATTTGGAGAGGGAGTTTAACACCGCTGTCAACACGGAATACAGGTGCGCCTGAAAATTGGTGTATGCCTGAGAGGAGGAGGTCTGATTGCTGAGGTACCACGCTGCACAGACCTATACGCATAATTGGGCTTTCTGCTTGCCAATCAGAGATAACTTCCAAGACCTCTTCAGCAGAGTCTCCATTGGCTGTTTTCAGGAGATCATCTCCAGAAAACAAACCGATCTTGGTACTACTATTGCCGACATCAATTGTCAGCCATGTCGAGCGAAACATCACCTGCGTAGATTGTGCGAAGTCCCTTACTGGTCTCCAAGATTAAGGCGCCAGATTCTTCAATGCCTATTAGTGTGCCGATTATTTTTTCATTTACCCCGGTAATCTGACAATTATCCCCTACTCCCATTAAGTTCTTAGTATAGCGTTTTCGGACAAGCGCGGGATCCGTTGATAAAAGTCCAAGAGTTTTCTCTAAGTGTAATAGAACACTTGCCATCATAGATGCTCTGTCAACATGTTGTCCAGTAACGAGGAGCAGAGAGGTTGCAGAATCGCTCAGCTCCGGCGGAAAAGTGCTTTGATTTACATTAAGCCCTATGCCTAGCACTATGGGATTCACTTGTGCGCCGAGGCTTTGCAGCAGTATTCCACAAACTTTTCGCCCTTCCAGCAGAATGTCGTTTGGCCATTTTAGCTGCGGGTTATTCGGTGGAACTGTTTTCGCTATGGCTTCCGATACAGCGAGTGCAGCAGCGAGGGGTACCATACCAGTGATCGTGCCGGATATCGGTAGGTGCAGGACTATACTGAAGGTCAGATTTTGACCTTCAGCAGCCTGCCAGAGACGCCCACGTCGGCCATATCCATTCGTCTGATAGTCTGCCAGGAAGGACGTTCCGTGCGGTGCATCCAGTTGGGCCGCCTCCATAGCTATGGTATTCGTTGACGTTACGGTGTGCACATAGTGTAGAGGCCGACCTAGTGTTCGTGTAGTCAGTAGTGCACTAACCTTCTGGCCGAGTGATGTATCCGTAGAATGTGACATTACGAGCGAATAACCGCGGTTGCCTCGATGGCAGTTGCAGGGCGACACGGGCGACCAAGCGATAAGGTACCCAAGCGCCATCAGGTCCTGGACGTAACTGGAGTTGGTATTGGGATGTTTCTTCAAACAGAATCGTTTGGGTATGATTACGAAAACTCAGTGAGACCAGCTTTCCAGAAGAATCATCAAATATATAGGAAGCAGATTGGATGGCTTGGTTTGCACCTGGCCGAGCTGTAATGGTGATCACATGTGCGGGCTGAGACCAATAACGGGCATCCTCTTGTATTTGATACAAAAAATCATCCTCGAACCGATCCAGCAAGTATGCGGCTTCCTCGGGTATTATGCCATCTACCAAAGCAGACAATTCTCCCGAATCAGTAGAGTCCGAGCCTGCAACGATAAAAGATGTACCCGATGAATCTACCCGTATCAGGTGCGTTAGAGAGTTGTACGAATGCTCTCCGCGACCTTCTGTACGATCGTGCCGGGTATGCGGCCATTCCGATGCCCTGGAAAATGCGTCTGAAATATCGCCTGTTCGTGTGGTGGAGAGGATTTCACGGACCGCGGCAGCAGCCTCACGTTCTTCCGCACTTGGTGGTAGTGGAGGAGAGGAACAGGTTGCATTGGTGAGCAGAAAGGCAAATACGCCAAATAGCAAGATTGCCCGTAATTGAGGCACTGAACGACGCATCAAATTATGAACCGGGCTGCAGGGTATTCATCCTTCGGAACGAGATCAGTATTGCTTTAGATTCAGGTAACATCCAACGGGAGGAGACCGCTGTTCGTTCACAGTGTAACCTGTGAGTAGTATTTCTGCCCTCAAATTTCCGCACCGATGGATTGTGACTCAGAATATAAGATGCTGGGCAATCCTGTGAAATGTGGATGAGCGGCATCGGACAGGAATTCGAGGGCAGGGGGCGGCTGGACATCGGACGAAACCGGTCAGGCTTTTACCCGACACGGAATTCACAAATCCAGTTTATGGACATCATTACTGGCCCTCAAATCCCAATGTAAATGTACTATTTTGTTCAAACCGGCATGTGTCAGATATTTCATATAGTTGACCACCGTTAATCATAACCATCCAGGATACTTGGCGTAAATTAGTCTTGTAAATCGGATTTGCTCTGAGAATTATAAATGGGTAGTGTTCCCGATACGGAGCAGCTGCCGTTCTAAACCGAGTGATTCCATATAGCTCGCTTGAAACCGTCCAACATTCTTTGCTGAATCGTCACATGGGTATAGAGGAAAAAAGGGAAGTTGGCAGTACGCTTAAACGTAGAATTGTATTTGTGCAGTAGACATCGATTTTGTTATGCTCCCAAATGGATAGCGTATCTCCCGCACCACTTCATGAAGTCACCGAAACTCGATACCTGAACTATGCTCTGTCGGTAATCACCAGCAGGGCGTTGCCAGATATTCGTGATGGGCTGAAACCGGTTCAGCGGCGAATCCTGTTTGCCATGTTCACCGGGCTTCGCCTGTATCCCAATGCTCGCTACAGGAAGAGCGCCACGATTGTCGGAGATACCATGGGTAAGTATCATCCACACGGTGATACCGCTATCTACGACGCAA
>JAJEDR010000041.1 GCA_022821385.1 Rhodothermales bacterium | reverse complement strand
CCACATTGCCGGGGTCTGTGGAACATTAGAACTAGGGTACTGTAACGAAACGCATGGTCAAGTCAGTTACTTTCTTTCCCTCGCGATCAGAGGGTAGATATCGCGTTAGACCACTTGCACGCCGGTGGGTGCGCCCTTTTTTTGTGGCGAGCCTGCTGGTCGCTGTGGGGCTTGCCGGGTGCTCAATGGCACCACGCCTGGAGGACCGAGTGCAGCCACTTCCCGAACAATTTGAAGCGGCTACGCTTGCCGACCAGAGTGCACAGCACTACTGGTGGCATGGATTCGGAGATCCGTACCTAAACCAGTTAGTAGATTCGGTTATCGCACGAAATCTGGACCTTCGGGTAGCTGTAGCTCGTGTGGCAGAAGTGCAAAATCAATTTCGTATCGCGCGGGCCGAGCAGTTTCCGTCCATGGAATTGTCTGCCCGGCGTGATCAGCAGGATACTCCCTCCAACATAGGAATTGGGGGGCAGTTAGGAGATCGCTTCAATGTGCCGGGAGCACCTACGTTTCCCGATCGATTTGATTATACAACCTACAGTGCCTCGCTAGGGTTTGCGTACGAAATAGACTTTTGGGGGCGAGTACGCGGGACGAAGCAGGCTGCGCTGCAGGAGTTTTTTGCCACGCAGTCTGACGTACGTACAGTTCTTCTAGGAGTCATCGGGGAGACAGTTGCGACCTATTTCGAGATTGCTGCCCGTCAGCGTACCCTTGAGTTGACGCAGGAAAGCGTGCGTATCCTGGCTGAGCGTGCAAAAGTCCTGTCTGATCGGTATGAAAGAGGGCTGGCATCCCCCTTGGAATTCCACGCTGCTCAACAGGAACTTCATGCTGCAAAAGCAGATCTGCCTGTGCTCGAAAGCCAACTGGATGCAACCCGAGGACGACTAGCCCTACTATTGGGACGCTACCGAGTGCCGATAGACAGCATGCTTATCCCCGAAAGCGCCTATGTCTATGCGTTGGAGGAAATACCGAGTGGGTTGCCCTCAGATTTGCTGCAGGAGCGGCCGGATGTGCTTGCGGCATTTCAGCGTTTCGAAGCTGCGCGTGAACGCATCGGAGCCGCGCGTGCCGTTCAATTTCCCAGTTTTTCACTGACTGGTGCGGCTGGCTTGCAAAGCAGTGTGCTCTCCGATATTGTGCAGACCAGTCAGAACTTTTGGCTCTTTGGCGCTGGTTTGACGGCCCCCATATTCAATGCCGGTAGGATCCGAGCGAACATACGGGTGGCTTGGGCCCAGTATGAACAGTTGGCGCTCCAATATGAGAAAACCGTGCTCATGGCCTTCCGGGATGTGGAGGCAGCGCTTGTGAACTATGGTAAGTTGAAGGAGCGCCACGCGTCCCTTACGGCCGCTCAGGCATCGGCCCATGACAGAGTTCAGGTTCAGGAGCTTCGCTATCTCCGGGGGACAGGCGACTATCTAGGCTTTCTGGATGCCCAGCGCAATCTTATCCTCTCGGAAATCGGGCTAACGGAATCCCGTCGCAGCTTGGCTGAGGCCCGCTTGGCGGTGCATCGGTCTCTTGGTGGAACCTGGATTCAGGAAGGATCGGAGCTTGATCTTGAAGCTCCGTAGTTATTGCCGATTTCACGGCCTGGATATATACAGTAGTCACGAAACGAGGAGTCTCGTAACCAATCCCGTTTCAGGTGCCGATAGCATCGTTTCAGATTCTGGCTCTCGCCGGAAAGTACAGCGCGGCCTCACTCACCCTTTGGGTACTGTCCTAGACACTACCCCCGTGTAGTGCACACTCATGTGCATGAGGCAGACCGGTTGACTGGAGTAAACTCGAATCGCTCTATTGATGGAGAAACACAGATGGGGTGGCCTGCCTATACTAGGTGACCATCACGCAAGAAGAGTGAACGAAGCCGCTGTACGTGCATACTTCACGAACCGACCGGCGTATAAAGACAGAAGATTGGCCATTGGAGGGTATGTCGTGCCCACCGGCCATGCCGATTGGCAGTGGACAGGATGATCCGCACCGACTGCCGACTCAAGGAGATTGAGAGTACCTTCCCAGTCATAATCGCACGTGGGTTTACGACCGATCTATCACAGAAAAGACGATCGCATTGAGGATTCTTATTCTTTAATGTACTTGCCTGCCGTAGTTTTCTCGTTTGGTCGTACCTAACCTGGATAACCTAGCATTAATGACAGCTGAGATACGATCCCCACCGAACTCAACAAGATCAACCGCGTGACCGCTGTGCTTCCCAAAAGCAATCCCAGACCCATCGTCACGAAGATTGATCAATATTTCACACCGAGGGAGATAGAGATCTCACAGAGAATGGGGTTCATTTATGCTCCCTATACGACCCAAACCAGACAGGAGTGCGCGGAGCGAAGATCCCTCCGCTACAACCTCCAGGCTAATGAATCATAGCCAGTCCCTCATTTGTGGCGCAACAAAAACTCGCTATGGAATACCAACCGGTGTATCCAATGGGCTGAGTTGAGACCACAGGAGGGGTGCCAAGGGTATGATTGGCCGGCAAAACGAAGCACCGAGGCGCCTTAGATCCGTAGATTTATTGCGCTTCATTTGGCGTAGTTGGGCAAGGAGGATAGAACATCAAATTGCAGCCATTTGAGGGCTTTCTTTCGCATGCAGTCGTAATGATGCAATCACCCGTGCAGGCCGGAGTATCCCGAAGTCTTGGGCTATGCCTTGCTGGTTGGCCGCGCAGCCATTAGCCTTCCGACGGCACTTGAAGCTTTTGAGCTGTCGGCAAAAATCGTGATATCAACTTGCTGTATTCGGCATAGTATTGATCCCAGTGGAAGTCATCATATTCCTCTGGATTATTTTGAACGCGTTCGCTCACCAGACGCGCACACACCGCATCGGCTGTGATTTCTGCCAACATTACTCTGACATGTTTTTCGTCCTGCCCCTGAAACCGTGGAGCCGAGCCCAAATACTGCTTAAGGGACGGATGGCGGGCTGCGATTTCCAGAACGTTTTGCCGCCAACGGAAGCGCTGGTTGGCAATCTTGATATCTTCAAGCTTAATCTTAATGCCCGCTCCGAGCGGCTGAAAGGTAATTAAGTCGGCAGTAGCTTCCTCACTCTTCAGCTTCGCCACAATTATGGCTTTAGCGTCCTCTGTTCCAGAAACACCAACTCGAATGTCACAGCTGGCCACGCCAAGATTTTTATTCGGCACCAGCATTTTGTTGCCGGATACCTTGAACCTGCTGTTGTCGACTGTAATATTCAGCATGGTGGGCTCAGATACGAGCGAAAGCGGTGCCAAAATTCGAATGCGTTTTTTCGGACCGCCGATCTTGATACGATATAGTGATCTTTGAAAGCAGAGCTCTCCCAGCTCCCTGAATTCATCTGCTCTTGAATTGAGGACCTCTACGATACACTCTTCTGTGATGGACCCGATAGACACCTTGATACCGGAGGCTGTGGTCGGCTGAACGCCCGTCAACTTCCACGAGGCCTGTAAAACGTCATCCTCTGTGGGGTGGGATTCAACCGACACGAACCGTTTGTCGGTAGCCACCTCTTCTGTCAGGCACTCGATTTGGACAGTTGCTCCGTGTTCGATTTCAGGAAAGGCTTTTTGCCGCACACGCAATGTGCAGGGGATCGACTGGCCAACCACAATTTTGGCAAACTTGGGGCTGAGAGAAAAGCCCGACTCCAGAAACAATCGAGTGCTGGTTCCACTCCCGTCACGGGACACATCATCTTCAGCACCCTCGTGCTCCAAGAACTTTGTCGCAGCATGCTCCAGTGCATTTAGGCGTTTGCGGGTGGCCCGATTCTCAATGGTCGCGCGCTCGCTATCTGCTTTTTTTCGCTCCTCTTCAATCAGCGGACGCAGCCGCTTCAGTCCCTCGGCAAAAAGGGCCTTGACAAATGGATGCGCCCGGGCCAAACCGGATCGTCGCGAAGGATCGAGCACGGGCATGGGATTGCTCGGGTCAGCGTCGGCACGTGCTTCTACGCGCTGATCAAATTGATTCCAGAGTTCATCAATATGGTTGCAAACCAAGCGACCAAAAAATCGCAGCGCATGCGGATCGGTCTCAAGATCTTTGTCAAATAGTGTAGCTTCGTGGACCGCATGACGAGACTTGATCAATATGCCTCCGCGCCGGAATCTTGGTTTTTCGCCCCCGAGTTGTTCGCTTGTTCGACTTATCGTCAGCTTTGCCCTTGCGCCCGCATAACCGGGCACGTCAAAGGCAACCTTGATCCGGTCTCGTCCAGCCAACACTGGAGGTTGAATCACCGTCCGCTCTTTGGCGCCATCCTTTAGTGTTATTTCGCGCCCCGGATCTTTAAGTATGTCCCGCAATGGCACAAGCAGGCGAACATTCTTCTTTAAATTGACGGAGGAGGGAATTCTTCGGCTCGCATTCAATTCGATGGTGACCACCGTGCCCGTACCCTCAAGAATACCCAACCGTTTTCGTTCGGCCTGGGTGACCTTTGTCGGCTTGTACAGTTTGAAATCGAAATACTCCGACACCTCACACGCATGTACCCTGCCATCGCCTGGAATAGACTCAAAGGTGACTTTCCCCAAGGCCGCTATGTCCTTTGCCCCTCGTGAATTGGTCCCGCGGACAGCAAGTCCCTGCTCCATGCCGCTCACCCGTCCACCTGTACGGCCAATCTTTTGGCTCATGGCCTCCATGGACATACCGTCCGCAAAATCACGAACGCGCAGCGTTGACGACTCGCCCGCTGCACGGCGGCGGATAAGCTCAATATCAATTTGACCGCGGATTCCCAATATCTGGTAGCGATCATCGGCGTTGGTTATCAACTCTACCAATGCATCATAGATGTCGTGTATGGCCATGTTGGAGTCTTGGATTAGACGCCGCGTCCCGTCTAACTCCACCTTTCGCTGCTCAACTATTTGCCTTGTCATGATATCATCGTAGGTTGCTGCTCAGCGCTGGACCTCTGTACGCGCTGCAAGGTGTTGCGACTCGCAAGAATGGCATACACGCTAGCCTCCCTTGCAAATATCCAAAATCCAAGACCTGGGGACTCCCTGCCATTTACGCAAATAAAATGTGGCATAATTCGAATCATTTCATTTTTTGTAGATCTGCCTGTGCGCGACGGATTGGCGTTCCATTAGGCCAATTGATTTGGTCATTTGTACGAGTTGATGGCCGCACTGCACTCGCCCTGTGAATACTGTGTGGCCAGTGGTTCATCACACCGCTAGAGACAGAATCTTCGTTAATATAGTAAAGCGAGCCTCTTACAAAACTATCTTCAGAGATTAGCGTCAAGTGCATAATTTGGGTCTTCACCCAATATGTTGTCTTCGCAACCGGTGCTGAATCATTGTCGCGGATCGGAAGGCGGATCTCATATTCCCCCGTGCGGAAGTCCGGGATGCCACTGGTGACTACTCACAATGTGGCTGGAGTAGACATGGAACCACACATGCCGGCGAGTACCGCCAATACGCGGCGTGCCCTGCGTTTCAACTCAGCTTGGTGGGTTGACCACCAGGACGAATTGAACGAACGGTTCAGTGCATGGCTGGTCAACTGAGATTTTCTACTACATGGGGCGCTGCGACTGTAAGGACGTAATTGGGTTTCCTGTACGCAGAAGCCGTCATCCACGTTTTCTACGGCTAATTCCGCAAAATATCCAATTCAGTCAGGATTTCCTCGCACCGGTTCTGGTTTCATGAAGGGGCATGTCAATCGTATCAATCGGGGACCACACACCCGACTTCCCAGGACATTCACGTCCTTTCAAGTGCTCCACTGAGAACAGGCACTGAAGATCAATCAACGGATTGATCAAGCCCTTAATGAGCGCTGTTGAGGTTGGACATTGATCCTGCCAGAGATAGGCCTCGCCAATTCTGGAATCCAGAGATACTATCTGCGAACTGCTAGGCGGGCTGGTCCGCGTGTCCTGGGCGAATCAAAACATCCACACGATGATGCAGCATCATGAGCGCTGGTACCAACATCATCAGGATAACCGTGGCAAACAGCACACCAACACCAAGGCTTACTGCCATCGGGATAAGGAACTGTGCCTGTGTACTCCGCTCAAGTATAAGGGGAAGAACGCCCAGGAACGTGGTTACCGATGTAAGCAGAATTGGGCGAAAGCGTGCCTTCCCGCCTTCCCAAATGGCTTTCTCCATAGGAACTCCCTCCCGCCGCCTCTCATTAATGAAATGAATAAGTACTAACGAATCATTAATTACAATTCCACTAAGTGCCACAATCCCAAACAGGCTGAGCATGCTCAGGTTCAGTCCCATGATGATATGCCCAATCAGAGCACCAATAAACCCAAACGGAATCACGGCCAGAATGATGAATGGCTGGATATATGACCGAAAAGGAATAGCCAGGAGTGCGTACATCACAAACAATGCGATGATAAAACCTCTTGTCAGTGCGTTCACAGAATCGGCTTGTTGCCTCTGCTCACCTTCAAAGCTTACACTGAATCCTGGAATGTCTGTCTGAATAGCCGGTATGATTTCTGATTCTATGCGACCAACAACCGCATCCAGTGTGTTTTGCTCTTCATTCACATCCGCTGTGACGGTTACAACGCGGCGACGGTCACGTCGATGAATGGCGGACGGGCCAGTGGCAATGCGTGCATCAGCGACTTCGCTGAGAGGGATCTCAGCTCCGGCGGGCGTTCGAATACGGAGCCGCTGCAGGTCGGCTGGGGTATTGCGTTCGTCCTCTGGCAGGCGAACCATCACTCTGACATCGTCCCGACCTCTCTGTATACGCAGGGCTTCGGCACCAAAGAAGGCGTTGCGTACTTGCAAGGCCATATCCTCAAAAGTCAGTCCGAGAGGGCGTGATTCCGGAAGCAATTCCAACTGAATCTCGCGTTTCCCCCTGTCTTGATCATCGTCAATATTGGAGGTCCCCGCAATATTCGCCAGCTCCTCTCTGAAGCGTGCCGTTGCTTCTTCCAGCGCCTGTGCGGTAGGTGCAGCCAGTTCTGCCCTAATGCTGCTTCCGAGAGAAATCAGTGCAGCCTGGAAAACGAGAGAGTTTACACCAGGAATCTTGCCAACCTTTTCACGCCATGCTTCTTCGAATTCTAGTGCAGGGAGCTTTCGTATTTCGGCGTTGACCAATTCAAGGCTGACCTCACCCAGATGGGATTGGATAATTTTATGTTGATCAGCCGCCATCGGATCCAACGCGAGGGAGGGCTGGTCGCCGACCAAGGTCAACGTATTTGTCACCAGAGGCGGGTGGTTTTCTGGAAGTCTGGCCTGCAACTCAGTGGCCGTTTCATGACCCTTCGCTTCCAGTAGTTCGACAATCTCCTGCGTTCGCTGAGCTGGGGTTCCCAAAGGCATCTCAATGCGTGCCGTCACGACTTCGCCTTCGATCTCGGGAAGAAAAATGAACTGAACCAATCCACCACGCACGAATGCGAGTGACAGACCGATCAGAGCCACCGAACCGATCAGTACAAGGATATAACGCCGCGTGGTGAACCGCAGTACTCGGTCTAACGGACCACGTATGAAGCGTTCCAGGGCCTGCGTTGTAGTAGACTGTATCCATTCCAGGCGCTGCATGATCCTGCCAGGGTTTGCATTCCTCTTCATGTGCGATAAATGCGCCGGCAGGATAAAGAGTGATTCAATCAGGGAAAACAACAGAACGGTAATGGCAACCGTCGGGATAGATTGCATTAGCTTGCCCATGGACCCCGGTACAAACAGCATTGGCGAGAACGCCGCTATTGTCGTAAAAACCGCAAAGGTCACAGGCGCGCAGAGCCGCGTGGCTCCTTGTACTGCTGCACGCAAGGGAGGTACGCCACGTTCTTGCTCCCTGAATATGTTTTCCCCAATTACGATGGCATCATCAACCACAATTCCAATGGCAACGATGAAAGCAAACAAAGAGGTCATGTCTATGGAAACCCCCAGTAATGCCATTACCGTAAACGAACCGATAAAAGACACCAGGAGACCTAAAGCCGTCCACAACGCCAACTGAATGTTCATAGACAGGACTAAAGCCAGCGTTACCAGTATAAAACCGACGATTCCATTTTTGATCAGAAGGTCGAGGCGGCTTTTGAGGTAGGCGTGCTCATTGCGCCATGTATCTACGGAAATCCCTTCTGGCACACTCATACGGAAGCCCGCTAGGTACTCTTCGGTGGCTTCAGCAATGTCGAGTACACGCTCATCACCCGTGCGGGAAATCGCCACCAGAACCGCCGGCTGCCCCTCAAATCGTGCGATGAGATCGTCATCCTGAAACCCGTCCGTGACGGCGGCGAGATCTGCAAGACGGACAGTGGCACCTGCTGGAGTTGCCAGAATGATAATTTCCTCGAAATCTCTGGCGGTATAATTCTGGCCCGTGGAACGAACCAGGATTTCTTCACTGCGTGTCTCCAGGCTGCCTCCAGGCAGTTCCAAGCTTCCACGACGCACGGCAGTTGCTACATCAGAAAGGCGGAGCCCATAGGCAGCCAGTGCATCTTCCGAGACCTCAATTGATATTTCATAGTCCCGCACACCTATCAAACGTACGAAGGAGATTTCGTCAAGTGCAGTCAGTTCGTCCTTGACCTGCTCTGCCAGTGCCTTCAGTGAGTGCTCGTCGGCATCTCCGTATATGGCAACCTGCAGGACATTCCTGCGATTGGTCAGCTCACGAACTACCGGCCGCTCTGCCTCAGCGGGAAATGTATTAATACGATCCACATTGCTCTTGATGTCGTTTAGGGCCTTACCAACATCAGCCCCCAACTCCAGGTTTACCGTTACTACGCCGACATTTTCTGAAGCAACGGACGAGATCTGGTCAATGTCATCCACTCCATCAATCGCCTCTTCAATGCGCCGCACGACTCCGTCTTCCACCTCTTCGGGGGAAGCTCCACGATAGTCCGTGCGGATTTCGATAGCGTCAAGGCTGGCTTCTTGGAAGACCTCCTGCGGAATTCTTGACACATTGAGGAGTCCGAGGAAAAGAATCAACAACATCAGCAGATTCGCTGCGACGCTGTTGCTCGCCATGTAGGTAATAGCTTTCTTCATGTCGGTAAGCTACTTTCTTCTACCTGACTAATTCATTCCGGTCCGAACAAGCATACCATCCGTTACGACATTCAGCATATTGGAAACCACTTGGCCATCCTCCGTGATTCCATTTAGAACATACAGGGTATCCTCCACTTCCTGAATGATCTCTATGGGTTGCACATACGGTCGGTCCTCACGGACAACCCAAACTACATCGCCTTCCCTAAGGGTTTCGCGAGGCAGTGTATAGTATTGATCAAAGTGCCGGCCTTCCAAGTATGCAGTAACGAATGTTCCCACCAAGAGGGGTGGGCGCACACCATTGCCTTCATATGGATACTGTACTCGGACGATCACATTGAGCGTTCGAGTAGATTCATCCAGGGTTCCTTCCGTGCGGTGAATACTCCCGGTCCATTCGTGATCCCCATCGGCATTACGAGCAACAAGTCTGGCATGTGTTGTCCCGGTTCCACCACCCAGCAAGTCACCAAGGAGTGTAATATCGCGGCCTGCGATTGGAACACTGATCTCGACAATATCCGTCCCATAAAAGGAAGCAATCACATGCCCCGGCCCAACAAACTGCCCCAAATCCGCTCCCTTATTCCGCAAACGTCCGTTATATGGGGCAGTTATTCGAGTTCGTTCCAGACGCGCCTCTGCATCCCGTAGCCGTGCCTGCGCCCCCTGAAGTTGTGCAACTGCAGCCCTCCAATGCGGCTCCTTGAAGACAAGACTGCCGAGTTCAGTGCTGTCGACCTGTCTCTGTACACCGGTTCGACTTTCCAGAAGCCCCCATTCCTCCCTCGAAATCGCCATCTCCTCTTCGGCCCTCAGCAAATCGAACTGTCGCTGTATCACCTCGGCCTGTGCGACGGTGACTGCATTGACATAATCGGTGGAATCTATCCTGAGAACCTCTTGGCCTTGACGGAAGGCCCCACCAGTGACAAATTCGTCTGCTACCCAAGTGATTTTGCCTGCAACTTCTGATATAAGTGTCACTTCCCGCAGCGGTCGAACCGTTCCATTGCCGCGTATAGTGACACGCCCTTCGTGCGCTGTCGGTGCGACGGTGGTGACAAAAGGATGGACTCGTTCCGACGTTGGTTCCGGGGTACCGGAGCGTAATTGCGACAATAAAATGGCCAAAGCTGCGGTGCCTGCAACGATGACACCCACAATAAATATGAGTTTTCCCCGCTTCATGACTGCTATGTATAATCAGACGGTGGCATCGGCAAGAACCTACGGCGCTTCCATATCAAAATGCGACACTTCGCGAATCCACATCGTACCGAGGGAAATATGCGCAGTCACGCGAGCATCAGCCAAGCTAAAAATAGATTCTGTTGGTGTCATTTGTGACATGCCAAAATGTGCTGGGCATCTAGAAAGTCTAGACCGTTGCCCGTGCTCCGAAGATAGTAAAATTCGTGGATACGGACTTTGTCATCGGCCGAAGACTGACGGCTAAAAGGGAGACGGCAACCAGATTTAGCATGCGCCCCCACTACCGCACCCTCGTTCTAATGTTTCTACGGGAAATGTATTTGTGCATCCCTTGGTTATCGCGGGAATGTGAAAGAGGCCGACTTTTTAGGGCCGGCGTGAATCAATGTTGAGCATAATTGCTCATGCAAGGATGTACGTCGTGAAGGTGTTATATTCAAGCAATAGAACAGAGATGACTATTGTTAGTACCAGCTATGTTAGGGGTTAGAGATGTGAACAGTTGAAATTTGAACTAGGTGGTCGCAGTTTATTGTTACCTTGTTACCTTGGGATGCACAAATAAATGAGAGAGTCCTCTCCCATTCACGTTCCAACTAGTTACCAATTGGGATACGCAAAGGCACAGCGTAAGGACCGGGCCTTGGCGGATCTATATGTTCGTCATACAACTATTGGTGATCCCGACTTGGATCCGGTAATTGAAGAGTGCTCGTCATCGCTGCCTCCTGATGTTTTTAGCCGATACATACGAGCTGGTATTTTACAGAAAGAAGATTTTTTGACGGGAACCCCCGCCTCATTGCGAGAATTCTTTCACAAGGTAGACAACACCAAGCCACCTTGGCTGAGTTACGAATCTTTTCGGCCTGCAGGCCGCGCAGTCTACAAGAATGCCAGCCTGGTGCTTGCTGCTTTTGTCGCAGGCGCCCTGGTAGAAGGGTTTACAACCATGATAGCCAAGTCTTTTCGGATCACGGGAAGAGTTGGATCAAAGAATACCAAGCGTCGCCTAGGTTACAACGCCCGGCATATACTTGAGATTTTTTACCCTAGCCTGAATTTCCGGGGAGTTTTGGCTAGGCCCAATTTCACACAAAATCCTACGCATAAGGCCTGAAAACGGCCCTTTTACACCTGTATTCATATTTTGTCGTGAACTGGTGAACAGTATTCCATTATTGTAGCCGCA
>JAJEDR010000029.1 GCA_022821385.1 Rhodothermales bacterium | reverse complement strand
GTATCCGTCTCCTGAAGGGCCAGCATCCGGGAGGGGAGCTTCGCCCGCATATCCACCTCTTTCGCCGTCTGACGTTGGTCCTTCGTGGTGGGGACAACCCTGGAGCCCAGATATTTTGGTAGATTCAGCCCGTGCGCTGCCTGATTTTTCTTACGCAGGATACAGACGGGGTGAAGAGCCTCCGCCCAATCCCGAATTAACGCTGGATGTGACTGACTATGGCGCAACTGGCGATGATATGAACGACGACACAGAGGCGTTTGTGCGGGCACTACAGGCGGCGCACAATCAGGAAGGATGGGTTGTTATTGGTATTCCAAAGGGGCGGTTCCATCTGTCTGGTGTGATGCTCCTGGAGCGGGATAGTTTGATTGTGCGGGGAAGTGGGGTGAGCGAAACGGTAATCAGTATAGAGAAGCCCCTTGGTGCTGTGGATGTGCCGGACGAGTTCAGCGAGTCCTCCGACACGCTCAAGGTCCAGGGGAGGGTAGCGTCGCCGTATTCAAGTTGGGGCGGGATGTTTTGGTTTCGAGGGTCAAGCACGCAGACCGGAGCATCGTCCACATCCATGGAGGTTGGCATGGAGCATCTCAGTATAGAATTTAATTCCGTGCCATATGGGGGGCAAGGCCTTGAGGATGGATACAATGCGGTGTACTTCGAAGGTGTGAGACATGGATGGATTAGAGATGTGGGGATTGAGAATGCCGATGCGGGAATTATCCTCAATACGGCGTCGCAAGTGACGCTTGAGAATATTCTGATTGCCGGGCGGGGAGGTCATCTTGGTATTCACACACAGGACTCAAAACATATCCTGATGGAGAATATTCGCGTTCATTCAAACACACTGCATCCGGTCAGTTGTACGGGCGAAAGTGGTTACAACGTTGTCATGGCCAGCTTCATAAGACGCATTCGTGATGCGGGCTGTACGCAGCCTAGTTTATATGAAGGACTCACCGTTCAAGGTGACTCGACGGGTAAACCAATGTTGGATGTAGAATCCCATTCATCACTGGTGATGTGGAATATCAAGATCCATTACGACCATGTCGGCGCCATACGTCCGCCTGTATATCTTGGGTCACTAGGGGACAACGTTAGTGTCGTGGGATTGTCGAGTGACTTACCAGTGCGCATGCAGTCGGGGGCAGGAGGCTATTATGAGGGTACGAACCGGCCAGGGGAGCTTACGGTCCCGTCCCTGTACCTGCATCAACTTGAAAAGCGGCTTGGGGAAATTTGAGGGACTCTGGAGGAGGGCTGTGGAAGCGGGAGCGTCGGGTCAGTTCATTCGTTGGCCGCCGAGGAATCAGATGTTTTTTGCGCAGACAGCATCTGAGAGATATGATTTTCCGATTCCATCAGATGATGTGCCATGTTGATACGGGCAGCTTCTGCGTCTCGCATGAGAATGGCCTTCAGGATACGCTCATGCCATTTGATGGCGGAATATCTCGCATCGTCAACTATTTTGTGAACCGAGGATTTGATTTGTGGCATGAGTGCATGGATCGGTGCGATCAGCAGTGGCATGATACTATTCCTGGATGCGATTGCAATGTGTTGATGGAATGCAAGGTCTAGGTTGGCCAATTCTTCACTTCTCCCGGTCCATGTTCTCATTGCGTCACAAGCCTCCTGCAGTTGCGCAGCGTCATCCGGTGTGTGATGGAGGGCAGCTTCGGCTGCTAACGGGGGTTCAATGAGTTGGCGGGCCCTGATGATGTCAATGAATTTGAGGTCTCCGCCGTGTTGCTGTAGATACATTTCCAGCGGAGTAATTACTGTTTCGGCGGAGAGCTCAGATACAAAAATGCCACGCCCTTTTTCAATTCGGATCAGTCCGCGCCCAGACAGCATGCGCAGAGCTTCCCTCAATACAGTTCTGCTCACGCCAAATTGAGTGCATAGGTCTAACTCGGATGCAAGTCGCATGCCCGGCACCAAATGCTTTTCGCGAATGGAATTCTCAATGGCCTCTACCACAGAATGGCTGAGAAGCTGGGGTTTACCTACGGGTGCGAATTGCTGCGCCATGAACTAAGAAAAAGGGTTTGGAGCCGTAGCCTGTAAGTGTGAAATGTAAGATAGAGTTTTAGAGACCGAATAGTCGCGGCAGCACCAATGTGATTTGTGGGATAAAAGTGATCAATATTAGCGCGACCAGCATAGCTACATACAGGGGAGCCAGAGGCCGAATCATTGCGGGTACAGTTACCCCGGAAATTCCTGCACCTGCAAACAGTACCGTACCAACGGGTGGTGTACAGAGACCGATGCAGAGATTGGCCACCATCAAAATACCGAAGTGGAGCGGATCAATCCCAAATCCCACGACCACCGGTAGAAAAATAGGTGTAAAGATCAGAATGGCCGGCGTCATGTCCATGAACGTGCCAACCATCAACAACAGCACATTTATTAGAAGAAGCACAATGATCTTGTTGTCACTGACTGCCAAAAGCGATTCTGCAATGCCCTGCGGAATATCCTCAAACGAAAGCACCCAGGAGAGCGCCAGCGAGGCACCGATGAGGAGCATGACTACGGCAGTAGTTGTAACACTGTTAAGCAAAACGTCATAGAGATCCCGTATTCGGACCTCGCGATAGAGTAGCACAAGTACAAGTGCGTAGAGCACTGCTATGGCAGCTGCCTCGGTTGCAGTAAATATCCCTGCGATAATTCCTCCGATGACAACCACGACCAGAGTCAGGCTGGGAAGTGCATGCGCAAAATGCATGAGCACTTCCCGAAGCGGTACACGATCCCCCTTGCCGTATCCCTTTCGGTGTGCCACGAACGCAGCGACCACTATCAGCAGTCCCCCTATAAGAATACCGGGCAAATATCCAGCCACGAACAGCGCTGCGACTGAAACCGTACCGCTGGCCAGCGAATATACGATCAGCACATTACTAGGGGGGATCAACAATCCTGTTGTAGCAGAGGATACATTGACTGCCGCACTGAAACCGGGGGAGTAGCCGCCTTCAACCATCTTGGGGTGCATGACCGATCCGATCGCTGCTGCAGCAGCAATCCCCGAGCCTGAAATGGAGCCGAAGAGCATGCACGCAATGATATTTACAAGTGCAAGGCCTCCCGGGAGCGCTCCGATCAGGGAGCGGGCAAATGCAATAAGGCGGCGGGCAATTCCCCCGCGACCCATTAAATTTCCTGCCAGAATGAAGAATGGGATAGCTAATAAAGTAAAGCTGTCCAAGCCAGTAGCTATACGTTGTGCAGTTGTGCTGACCGCGGGCACAAAATCTACTGCCACAACCATGGTGAGCAGTGTAGACATGCCCAGGCAATACGCTACAGGCACATCTAACAGCAACAGAATCAAGAAGCTTACCACAAGTACAAGTACGGCAACCTCCATTTACAGTTTATCGGTTCGGGTTTATAGTTGATGTCTCAACCGTCGGACAAGAGTGTAGGACTCTCTTGATCCGGGTTCTCTCGAATAGCAATTATGCTGTAGTAAGTCATCAGGAGTCCGCTTATCGGAAGCGCAAGATAGACGTAACCCATGGGGACCTGGAAAGCCGCAGAAAGCTGATTCAGGTCCAACGTCACATAGACGAGCCAACTACCTCCAAAGACCAGCGCCACCATGGAAAAAATGATAATAATGATGTAGGCGAACACGCGAACGGATCGCCGTTGGGTATTCGGCAGTCGTCGTACAAGCACATCAATGCCGAGGTGTGCACGTACACGCAAAGCGTAGGCTGCACCCAACAGGCTGATCCAGATGAGCAGATAAGTTGACAATTCCTCTGTGTACGAACTGGGACTGTTAAGCAGAAAGCGAGTGATGACCTGCCATGATACGGTAATCACCATGACCGACATTAAGGCGACCAGCAACCCCGCAAGCGTCTTGTCAATAATGTGTGTCATTGTGCCTGGATATTGAGATCCCGGATCCGGTTGGCCCATGGTTCCAGGTCACTACCCTGAAGAGATTCGTAGAGCGGCTGAACAGCCTCCTGAAAGGGCCCTTTATCTGGGCGCAAGACGATCACTCCGTCTTCCTCGACGGCTCTAAGCGCTTCCTGGCTGGCCTCATTCCACAATCTTCGCTGGAACACTACCGACTCCTCAACCGCTTGGGTAAGCCACGTTTTTTGTTGGGTAGACAGCTTATTCCATGTATGTGTGCCAATCAGAAGGACATCTGGAGGAGCGGCGTGTTCATCCAGGGTATAGTATCGCGCCTGTTCAAAATGTTTGGATCCGTAAAAGTTTGGTGGATTGTTTTCTGCACCATCCACTACCCCCTGCTGCAGCGCAGTATAGAGCTCTCCATAAGCCATTGGCGTAGCATTTGCGCCAAGTAGATTGATTGTCTGGATAGAGAGATTACTCCGCATTACGCGAATTTTCAGGCCCTGGAGATCATCCGGAGTTTCAATTCTTTTATCGTGTATATAAAAGCTTCGGAATCCGGCGTCATAATAACATAATCCACGTATCC
Source organism: Rhodothermales bacterium (assembly GCA_022821385.1). GTDB lineage: Bacteria > Bacteroidota > Rhodothermia > Rhodothermales > Bin80 > Bin80. The sequence goes on along the minus strand of JAJEDR010000029.1, from coordinate 22,585 downwards.
GGTAGGGTAATCCTTGTAGCAATATCTCCTTTCCTACATCGCCTTGAAGCGCCTCCCAGAGGTGGTCCTGATCTTCAAAGAGGTAGGGTAGGCTGTAAACTCCCATGGCGGGTACAAAATTCTCAATCACACTGGAGGCAGTTTTTGCCATGTCAAGCGTGCCGAGTTGGAGTAGCTCCACAGACTCCCGTTCGTTACCCAGCTGCCCACTGGGATAAATTTTTACGCGCATAGTGCCTCCCGAGAGCTCTTCTAAACGCTCCCCCATGAAAGCCATCCCACGGTGTACCGGATGCGTAGAATCCAGCACATGCGCCAAACGGAGTTCAATGCTCTCTTGTGCGGAGTTACAGCCCGTGCTGCCCAGGAGCAGCGGCAAAGCCAGTAACGCGAGCAACACAAGACTATTGGCTGAATTCATGAATATGGCACGATAAGTCCTTGTATAAGGATTTTGCGTCTGTCCAGAATAGAAATGATTGGTCGGGTTTGAGCAGCGGAGGGCACCGGCAATACGCAAGCCCACCAGATCAATTGATCTGGTAGCCATTCTTGCACATCAATCACGCCTAGATTATCCATAGGCCGGTTGTTCTTCGTGATCGGATCAGACGAAGTACAGGCCGCCATTCACTTCCACTGACTCGCCATTTACATATGCAGAGGCATCAGATGCGAGAAAGACGACGATATTGGCTACATCTTCAGATTCACCTTCACGTCCTACGGCTGTCTTTCCAGCAACCATTTTCCGAACGTTATCGGGTGTAAACGTGTCGTGAAATGTTGTATTGATCAGGCCTGGTGAGACACAATTCACGCGTATGTCGCGTTCAGACAGTTCCTTTGCCATACCACGGGTCATGGTCAGGACTCCACCTTTTGCAGTTGCATAGGCAATTGATCCGCCTCCGCCCCCGTCACGGGCTGCGAGTGATGCCAAGTTCACAATCGTACCACCAGGCTTCATGTACCGCAAAGCAGCCTGAGAAACCAAGAAGACAGATTTGAGATTGACTGCCATAACGGCATCCCAGAATGCTTCGTCCATTTCGTCAAGCTTCTTGCGGGCCAGCAAACCGCCGGCGTTATTGACCAGTATATCGAGGGACCCACCAAAGGCTTTGGTGCCCTCAGCCAGTAGACGATCTACGTCTGCTGCTTGGGTGATATCGGCTTTTATTGCAATTGCACGGCCGCCGAAACTGGCGACTTCTGCGACGGTCTCATCCGCGGCGTCCTTACTGGAGTGATAATTAACGATAACAGAGGCGCCAGCTTTTGCCAGGCCGTAGACAATCCATCTTCCGATATCTCTCCCTCCTCCGGTTACCAGTGCCACCTTGCCGCTCAGGTCTGTATTCATGCTGTCGTTTTGTGTTAGTATTTCAAGTGATTGGGGGTGATCAGGCATGTTTTGCTTGCGTGTCAATTATCTGTTTCTGGGTTACCCAGAAATTCAACCTGATAATTTCCAGTCCACTGGAAAGTCTGATCACCGAAAGTAACCTCCTGTCCTCCGGTGACTCTCTCAGACTGGTTTGAAACTGTAACGCGCCAGTGAAGGCCCTCCTGCCCAGTGATTTCAATTACACTGGCTACATCCGAATGGCCCAAGACTTTCACGCCTGTGATTCGGGGTCTAGCCTGCGTAGATCTTTCCCGAGCTTCATTGAAGTAGCCATGGGGTTCAATGACGGATGCGAAAAGCATGTCTTCGGCCTGACGACGCAGGACAAGAAGGGGATGGGATTGCAGATTGAAATCGGGATCGTTTGCGCCAGTTCGTCCAAGATGTACTTCACTTTCCGGCCAGGCAGAAGAAATAAGCGAATAGTACCGATGGCCGTCCAGCCAGGTAAACTGGATGGATGAATCTGTACGGGCCTGCGCTGTCTGCCAGATGTGCTGGTATCCATCATCACTCCCCAGGGGCTGCATCACGTTCGTATTTGTCTCGAATTGCAGGTTTGACGTAATGTTCTGGCCAGAATAATGCAGAGGGTAGTCATATTGGCGGGTTGAATTGCTAGTCAGGCGATACAAGTCCACAACGACCGGATACGGAAGTGATTCATCCTTAACCAGAAGCATAGTTCGCTGCATATCCACGTCATCGTAATATGTGTCAGCTTGCGCGCTCATGGCAATAGCGTGTGCTTCCTCTGCTTCAAAAAAATGTCGTTTCGCAGACATTGACTCTGCAGCATCTTCGTCCCCCATATTTTGTGTCATCCCGTCGACGACTACGGTATTGTGTGCAATGGTTTGCATTGCATAGGATTCGTTTTCTGGCAAATAGCGTCCGCCGAACTTGGGCTCCACATTGACCCATCTACCAAACCCGTAATCGCGAATGACCTGTCGTCCCTGATCAAAGAAGATGAAGTGCAGCTTATCAAAATGTCCATGACCTCCTCCGTGTACGCCATACTTCATCAGGAGCATAGACTGTTCCACCCCTTCTCCCATTCGGAGAATTCCCAGACCACCGAGACTACCGTCGCTTCCGTCGCTGAATTCCACCGAGGGCCAGGAAATTTGGGGATCTGATTCACTACTATCAAAATCACGGGCAAGCTTTAATCCAGCTCCACTTAAGGAGACACGCTCCTGAATTTTAGCGATGCCCAGAAAATCTTCATCCGCACCATAGCGATCGTAGGTCAGCGCGTTGGCCAGAATGACCTCAGGTGCTGCTACATCCATCGTCAGCGATGCGTCGTTGATTGGTGGAAAGACGCCGTTGGGGAATGAGGTTTGAACAGCTGCATAATAGGCTTTCCGCAAGATCTGGTCGCGGTATTCATAAATGCCCACCTCGGGTTGCATCCGCTCCACAGCCTCGGCAAAGTAGAAGAAGGGCATCAAGGCGTAGCGAATATAGTAAGGTCCTTCCATGTAATATCCATCTGGCGAGAACAACAGGTCAAGTTGTGCCAGAAAACCACCTTTGCCATCCAGGTCTGAGCCGTGCAGGGACTTTTCCACCAGTGCCAGGTCCCCCATCACATAGGCGATCATTCCAACCGCAGCCACAGCCCAGGTGCCGTGGTTATGAATGCGGTCGAATTCTGCTTTGTTACGTATATGAAACCAGTCGGCCATGGGCCGAAAGATATTGGTTTCAAACCTGGTCCGTTCCTCTTCCGAGAGCCAATCATATACGCAGTCATAGGCAATACTCGTATGCACGAGCCAAACTTCCTCATTCAGCGTCTGATGAAATATTTTGCCTGGCTTCTGATGATGGGCCAGTGGGTGCGGGCCAAGGGTTGGATACAGGATCGCATACATATTCAGCATATCGCGCACAAAAGCTGCGTACTTGTCTTCTCCGGTGATGCTGTAGAGCAGTCCGGCGTAGCGCATTTCGCGATAGTTCTGTTTATGCCGTTCGTGCTCGTATCCGCCAGCTTCTCCGGGATTGGGTACCTCCATTGGATGTGCGAAGGCAACCTCCATGGTTTCTTTTGCCAAGGCGATCGCTTCATCAAGTAGGGCGTACCGGCCCTGGGCTTCCCTTATCGCGAGGGCATCTTCCTGTGAGATAAAGATCCCTGCGTGTTGACCCCAAGCCGTTAATGGCACAGTGGATACTAGAAAAACAAATAACAGGCGACGCAACATAGAATATTCTCCTTCGGTTCGTAAATCTACGAGATTGTACTTGAAATATATCACATATCATACAACTTTGTGTATTTCGCATTTATAGAAAATGACTTTTCAGTTGGACTTGACCGCCAGCCCGTTTATTGAGCCGCTTTTCCACGGCGACATTTGTGGTGGCGGTGTCGGGCCTGGAACTCGGCAGAGAGTGCGTTCGGCGGGATCCTAGATTGTTTGTGCCGAGGAGTTCCCCTACACAACTCCAAGCGTCTGTGTGGTAGGAGTTGTGTGAGTTAAGAAATTTACGCACGGTCCGGTGAAACCTTGAACCAAGAATATCTCCAAGCTACTTGGCGTGGCAACTGCCCGACATCTGGGTTGCTGATCGCTGTTACCCGTGGAATGAGTATCGTGTAGGCAGATACAGAATTCCCAGATTAGACTAGAAGCGCACTAGCAATAACTTCTTCCTGTTCAAGCGTGTGCACCATAGAGCTGCCAGTTGCAGGACTGGCGCTCGGATGACGTCCGGCATACTGAATTCTGAACTCGTGTCCAGGATGCACGGAATTGAGCGTGCTCGTCAAGAGTGGGCGGACATAGGTCCAAGCTCCCATGTTCGCAGGCTCTTCCTGTGCCCAGCAAATTTCCACATCAGGACGGTATTTCGACAGCTCGGTGTGTAGCGCTTCTCGTGGCCAGGGATAGTATTGCTCGAGTCGAACCAGAGCAATGGTTTCCTGCTCATCTTCGTGTTTATCAAGCTCGGCCAAAAGGTCGTAGTAAATTTTTCCACTGCACATCACGAGGCGTTCAATCTTGGCAGCGTTCTTCTCTGTACCGATCACTGGCATAAACCCGCCATCAATCAAGTCCGCAGGCGAGGAGATTGCCCTTGGATGCCGCAAGAGGCTCTTGGGAGTCATTAAGATCAAAGGCTTCTTGACATCCCGCAATACCTGCTGCCTGAGCGCATGAAAGTAGTTACCCGGTGTACTCAGGTTGCATACGACCATATTTCCTTCTGCGCAAAGTTGGAGATACCGCTCCAGACGTGCAGAAGAATGTTCGGGGCCCTGTCCCTCGTACCCATGAGGAAGCAAGGTAACCAAACCGCTCTCTTGGCCCCACTTTTCTTCGGCCGCGGATAGGAATTGGTCGAAAACGATCTGTGCACCATTAGAAAAATCTCCGAACTGGGCTTCCCAGATCACCAATGCATTCCTGTTTTCGACTGAGTAACCATACTCAAAAGCGGCTACTGCATATTCGGAAAGCAGGCTGTCGTAGATATGCAGCTTTGCCTGACGCTCCGTGATGTTGTTGAGCGGGATATATTCTTCATTCGTGTCCTGATCGTAAATGACCGCGTGGCGTTGCGAGAAGGTCGCCCGTCGGGAATCCTGCCCACTCAGGCGAACCGTGGTTCCCTCCTGGAGCAGTGTGCCAAATGCCAATGCTTCGGCGAATGCCCAGTCTATTGCTCCTGATTTGCGCAGTTTCTGGTCTCTACGCTCGAACTGGCGCATTAGTTTAGGGTGTGCATTAAAGCCTTCGGGAGTTTTAAGCAGTGCACTTAGGACGGCTTCCAAGTGCGTTTCGGAAACACGTGTATCTACCCACGGTATCGTGTCATAGCTGCGGTTGTGGAAATGCTCGAGTATTTGCGCGGCATCCTTTTCCTTGAGATCTGAAGTGCGCTCGAAGGCCTCTTGCAGCAACTCCCTGAAGCCGTCCAGCATTTTCTCCGCTTCATCAGGTGTCATATCCCCCCGATTAAGGAGTGATTCTGTATACAATTTGCGGGGAGACCGCTTTTTCTTGATTTGCTGATATAGTACAGGGTTCGTATAGGTAGGCTCATCCCCTTCGTTGTGGCCGTGTTGCCGGTAACAAAGCATATCTATCACGACATCTTTGTTGAACACCTGGCGATAATCCAGGGCCAAGCGGGCAACACGTACGCATGCTTCAGGGTCATCTCCGTTGACGTGGAAGATGGGCGCTTCTATTAGACGTGCCACATCGGTCGCATACGTTGAACTACGGGCCTCGCTTGGTCCGGTAGTGAAACCGATCTGGTTGTTAATTACGAGATGGATGGTTCCACCGGTATGGTATCCCCGAAGCTGGCTACAATTAAGGGTTTCGGCGACAACTCCCTGGCCGGCGAAGGCTGCATCTCCATGGATTAATACGGGAATCACGGCATCAATGACTCGGTCGCCAGGGGCCTGCGGGTCATCCATATCCCGCAAGCAGTCCTGTTTGGCTCTGACCATTCCCTCTACAATCGGGCTCACGGATTCCAGGTGGCTTGGATTAGATGCCAGCGTGAGTGCGATCTTAGCACCATCAGGGGTCTCGTAGATTCCCTTGCTGCCCAGATGATACTTAACATCCCCGGATCCATAGATCGTGTCGGGATTAATATTTCCTTCAAACTCCGAGAAGATCACCTCATAGGATTTTCCAATGATATTGGCCAGAATATTTAGTCGCCCTCGGTGCGCCATGCCAATCACGATCTCATGCACCCCTTGTTCGGCGGAATCGCTCAAAATCACATCCAGCATCGGTACGATGCTCTCGCCTCCCTCCAAGGAAAAACGCTTATGGCCAATGAAGCGTGTATGCAGAAATCGCTCAAACGACTCCGCCTCATTCAACTTGTGAAGAATGCGTCGCTTGTCATCCAGTGTAAGCTCTTCGGCATTACGCAGCGGCTCGATTTTTTCCTGCAACCAATGTTTTTCCAGAGGGCTGGAAATATGCATATACGAAACGCCTATCCGCCGCGTATAGGTTTCCCGGAGGATATTCAGGATATCCCGTAAGGGGAGTACATCTTTACCGCCAAGCCCTCCCGTAACGAACTCCCGATCCAAGTCCCAGACGGTGAGTCCGTACTTGGCGGGATCCAGCTCGGGGTGATACTTCCAATTGGGTTGTAATGGATTTATGTCTGCCTGCAGGTGACCCAAGACGCGAAACAACCGGATCAGGATCATAACCTGGGCTTGTTTTTGAATAGCATCAAGCTCTGTACCCGTCTGCTGCCAATTGCCCAGACGCGGTGTAGAGTCAGGACTCAGTACATAGGGCGGGTGGGGTACATGCAGATCTTCAAAGACGCTTGAATAAAAATCGTCCTCTCCCTGTAGAAGTTTCGCGACATGGGCTAAAAAGGCACCACTTTCTGCGCCCTGGATGACACGGTGATCGTAAGTACTGGTAACAGTCATTACGGGAGACAGCCCGACCTTGCTTGCAGCGGAGGCGCTTATTGCCTGGTATTCTGCTGGATAGCCGATTGCGCCGATCCCCACGATCACACCCTGACGTGGCATAAGGCGTGGCACACTCAGGCTCGTTCCAATCATTCCCGGATTGGTGAGAGTCACATTCGTATTCTGAAAATCCTCCAGTGTAAGCTTATTGGAGCGGGCACGCAGAATGATTTCATTGTAAGATGCCAGGAACTGCGCAAAATTCATTTGCTCCGCGCCCTTGATGTTGGGCACAAGCAGCGATCGGCGTCCTCTGCGCTCGGTATCTATGGCCAAACCGAAATTCACATGCGACGGACGTACATGCTGTGGTTTATTTCCATCCCGGATGAACGTGCTGAACATAGTCGGGAAGGCCTTCAGTGCCTGTACGATCGCGAAAGCAATAAGATGAGTGAAGGACACTTTCTGCCCACCGATTCCGCGTTGGTATTGGTTGAGCAGAGTCCGATTCTCAGTGAGCAATTTTACAGACAGGGTTCGAACAGAGGTTGCAGTAGGAATCTCCAGACTGGCCTCCATGTTGTCCACGATAGCAGCACTCGGTCCACGAATAGGCGCGACAGCAGAATCAGCCGGCAGACCATCGCCTGATGGGCGCGGTGGCTCTTTGGCTATGACTCTTTGTTGATCCGGTTTGGGTTCAACCGTAGCAGGGATACTTTCCCCGGGGTCATAATCGGCAAAGAAATCTCGCCAGCTTTCGCTGACGCTAGAGGGGTCGTCCAGGAAGCGCTTGTAGAGGGCCTCGACGTAACCAGTATTGAATCCAAGCAAACTCACGGTTCCTATCTAGATTGGTGGGTATAAGAGAAGGTACAATATTTCGCAAGGCAATGGAGGAGCAAGGATATACTTGAACCGAAATGCATTACACCGGTCAAGGCCAACACGTTACTATATGATCAAACGCTCAAATGGTTGATTGCGTTCAGGACTGCGATTATGCTCCAGAAGGTCGCAAACATGTTTGAAGCTGCCGTATATTACCCAGGCATGGCACCAAAATTAAGGGAATTAGAGTATTATGAAACGTAAACCGGATTTCCCCCTGATGCTTGCTGCCGCGCTTCCGACGTTTCAGTACAGGATACCCTCCCTTGACTAGCTGCCTTTAATGATCCAGCCAGTTCATAGATGTTGGGGGCGGTATGGAGTCACCCTTCTGGTGATGGCAATTCTCTTGAATATCGCCCAGGTTTCGGCGGATCCGGGATCAACAGGCAAAATTGCGGGCCGGATTGTGGATGTGGACACCGGTGCTCCCCTGCCCGGAGCTGTCGTCAGAATTGAAGAAACAGTTCTTGGTGACGCAGCTGATAGCGAGGGCCATTACGCGATAATCAATGTCAAGCCGGGCACATACACGATTGTGGCAACCATGCTCGGTTATGCTACGGTTAGGATTGAGAATGTTGAAGTTTCGGCGGACCGTACCACGCGGGTCAACATTGAGCTCCAGGAGGCCGTAATTGAGGGTGAGGAGATCGTGGTGATAGCCCAACGCCCGCTCATTGAGCAGGATCGCACGACTTCAGCGTCCTACGTATCTGCTGAGTCTATTGAGAGCCTTCCAGTACAGGAATTCCAGGATCTACTCCAGTTGCAGCCTGGCGTAGCCTATGACGCATCTGGGCGCCTGCATTTGCGCGGAGGACGTCATGGCGAGGTCGCCTATATGATCGATGGCATCCCGGTCACAGATCAGTTTGGCGGCGGAAGCAAGATAGAAATTGAAAACAGTTGGGTACAGGAATTGCAGGTGATCAGCGGTACTTTCAACGCAGAGTACGGGCAGGCTCAGTCCGGCGTCATCAATGTCATCTCTAAAGAAGGGCGCCCCGTGCTGGGCGGTACGGCATCGTTCTTCGGGGGCAGTTATTTGACGGGGAAGAACGATGTTTTCCTGAATTCTGCCTCACCCAGATTGTCTGAGCTTAATGGCGAAGTATCGCTTGATGGCCCGATTCCATTTCTGCCGTCCGGTTCATTTCTGGTCAGTGCACGTCTCCTTGATTCTGACGGGTGGCTGTTCGGTGAGCGTCGGGTCCAGATAGACGACACGGTTCCGATCCAGGAGTTTATCCGTCAGGCACGTCAAACGTCAAGTGATCATGAGACGTTGGTAGGCATTCGGATTCCGGATTCGCTGCAGACGGGAGATGGCGCGATTGTCGCTATGAATTATCACAGGAAATATGCCCTGCATTCTTCGCTTTCAGCGCGACCGCTACAGGCGCTGAAGGTGAGCTATTCCTTGTTCTTTAACGTCCAGGATCGGAAGAACTATCAGGATAGCCGACGATTTGCCCCGGATGGTCAGCCAACGGTCACCGACCGGGGACAGAATCATATCCTGTCTCTGACCCATACCCTGACATCATCCACTTTCTACAGGATGGCTTTTTCGTTTCAACGTGACCGGAGGAAGAGCCACCTGTTTGATAATCCGTTGGACCCGCGATACCAGGGGCTGGCATTCGGGACCCAGGGATTTCTCTTTGGCGGGACCAGCAACGGACGTTCCGAGATAGAGCAAGATTTGTACTACGGGAAGGTGGACTTCACGAGTCAGGTTGACCGGTTCAATCTGATGAAGATGGGGATGGAATATCGGCGACACAATATCAGGACTCGCGAACTGGTGACTATTTCCGATGGTCCGGTATATGAGCCTCCAAATCTTCGCATTCCGTCCGAAAATACGGCCGGCAATGATGTCTATACCCAACAACCGCGTGAATTATCAGCCTATGTGCAGGACAAGATTGAGATTGATGAAATCATCCTGAATGCCGGGCTGCGCTTTGACTTCTGGGATCCAAGGGGCCGCATTCCGACAGATCTGGAGGCCATTACCAATCCGGAGGATGGCATTCGGCTGGATACGGACTTTGAAGCGTCAGCAACGAGTTCCCAACTCAGTCCCCGGATCGGGTTGGCATTCCCTATTGCCGAATCGGGGGTGCTCCATGTGTCCTACGGCCATTTTTTCCAGATTCCGCGATTCTCGTACATCTTCACCAACTCTGAATTTGAGGTGAGGCTGGGTGACCTTGAAACAATGATGGGCAACGCCAATCTGAAGCCGGAAAGGACGATTGCCTATGAAGTTGGCGTGCAGCAGGCCATTGCAGCTGACTGGAAGTTTGAACTTACCGTCTATTACAAGGACATCAAGAACCTGCTTGGGCAGGAAATCATTACAACGCGCGACAAGAAGATCTACGCGCGCTACATCAACCGGGATTACGGTAACACGCGCGGGATCGTATTCTCCCTGATTAGGCAGTATCGGGGCAGTCTCGGGGCGACGTTAGATTACACCTACCAGATTGCCCGCGGCAATGCTTCGGATCCCAATGCGGTCTTTTTTGACCATCAGGCCAGCCCACCGCGAGAAAGTGAGAAGCAGATTCTCCCCCTGGACTGGGATCAGCGGCATACGCTAAATGGGACCTTGATCGTGGGTAATCCCCGCAGTTGGACGCTGAGCTTTATTGGCCGCTTCCAAACCGGCCAGCCCTACACGCCTACAGATCCAGGCAGTGCCCTGGCTGAGCAGTTTGAGAACAGCGAGCGGAAACCTTCGCAGGTGAGTCTCGACGTTAATTTCAATCGTAGCTTTCAGTGGAGAGCGATGCGTGTGAAGTTATTCGGGCGGGTGTACAATGCGCTGGACCGTCTGAATGCGGACCGCGTGTATTCCAGTACCGGCAATCCCGCGCATCCTTATCGGACGGTTGGAGAAACCGAGATACTGGCACAGAACCCCAATTTCACCGTGGATGAGATAAATCTGAGGCCGGATTTTTATTCGCAACCACGGCGGATTGTCGCGGGTGTTGAACTTAGTTTCTAAACAGGCGCATGTGGCAAATGGGTGGCAATTCCCCGATCAGGTGGGCACACGGGCTGGTGCCGGGTTCGGCGTCCTGCATTCAGGGCTGGTATTCGGGGCCATCCAGATGGGCATTGCTCATCCTGCTGCTTTTTGTTGCGTACGACGCGCGGGCACAGACACGGCCTGAAGCGGGCAGAGACCAGCGGCGCACGGGCATCCATGATGGCAATCTTGTATACACCCGCTACTCCAATTTCGGCAACCTGGGATCTCGGTACGAACCTCCCAAGATGGAATGGCCGAAAGGCTCCGGCACATGGTATGGGTTTGAGTTCATCATGATGGCTGGTGCAGAAGTGCAGGATGCCAACGGGAGACTTATCAGGGTGGTATCCGAGAATTACACCAATCCGGGATCCTTTGATATCAGTCCCGACGGTACGCATACCTATGGATGGGAGCCCCTGGCGGGTTATTTCAATCCAGGGGCCGCCAATGTGCACAATTATCCTGCCATGAGCCACTTGGCTGAGACATGGCCCAGAGCGTGGCCCCATGATTACCCTGGCCCGCCAGGATCTCGGGATGGGAGGTGGAATGGGGAGTTCGGCTCTTTTGTCCGGGCAGATCAGGAGAGCTATTACGTGATGGATGACCGCAACAATGACGAATTTGACTACTACCCGTTCATTGGCAGCCCGCAGGACTCGGCAGATTTTCCGTCCGGTCTGCGGGGTCTGGGTCTGGAAGTAAGGGTTCGCGGATACCAGTGGGTTTCCGTTCAGGCCGAGGACATCCTGATTGTCCGCTACGACATCAAGAACGTCAGCCACAAGCTGCTGAGGCGTGTTGTCTTTGGTATGTACGTGGATCCGGCCGTAGGAGGACAGGGTGATTCAGTAGATGATTTCGCCGACTTTGAGCAGGTTGATGATATTGTCTATATGTGGGACCGCGACGGAATAGACAATCGCGGCCGCCCGGGAGTAGGTTATTTCGGCTTCGCCTTCCTGGAGAGTCCCGGAGATCCGCTCAACGAAATAGATAATGATCAGGATGGTATCGTTGACGAGCGGCAGGACAACCCTCGGGGCATCATGGTCGCTGGCCAGGATGAGATTGAGGCCTATGTGGATTCCCGATATGACCGAAACCAATTTGAGAGTTTCTACGGGGCCTTGCCGCTGCGACCAGCTTACGAGAGCGGAATGTGGTGGACCGGAGATGAAGACATGGACTGGGTGCCCTATCTGGATGCTAATGGTAACGGGCTAAGAGATCCCGGAGAATTGATTCTCGATGACACCGGTTCGGACGGACTGGCCCCTCAGGCGGAAGGCTATCTCGGCCCTGACACCGATGGCACGGAGGGAAACGGGATCCCCGATGAAGGCGAACCGAACTTCGGCAAGACCGACAATGATGAATCAGATCAGATTGGCCTGACCAGTTTCGTGTTGCGTCCGGCCGGCAACGTGAGTGACGACGCCCGTACTTGGCGCGAAATGGAACCTGGGACCTTTGGCGGGTCAATGCCGAGCAACCTGGCGTTCATTTACGGATCTGGCTATTTCGAACTGCCGCGGGAAGAGACGCGCAAGTTTGCCATCGCTAATCTTTTTGGCCGTGACTTTGATGATATCCTGCGCAACAAGCGCACAATGCAGCGTATTTATGATGCCGATTACTCGTTCGCGCGGCCACCCAACAAGCCCACACTAACGGCGGTTCCGGGGGATCGCAAGGTGACCCTAATGTGGGACAATCGGGCTGAGTTTTCACGTGACCCGATCTATGGGCGCGACTTTGAAGGCTATCTGATCTACCGGTCTACGGATCCGTCCTTCAATTCAATCAAGACGATCAGCGACGCCTTTGGCAATCCTACGCTCTGGAAGCCGATCATGCAGTTTGACCTCAAGAACGGGCTTTCGGGTCCGCATCCGATTCAGATTGGCGAGTCGGGCGCGGTGTACAACACGGGAAGCGATACCGGGCTACGATACTTCTTTGTCGACGAGGGGCTTGATAACGGTCGGACCTATTACTATGCCGTTGCCTCCTATGACCGTGGATATGACACGGATTTTTTTGCCCGAGGTCTCAGTGACAAAGACAAACTCACGCCTATCGCGCCGAGTGAGAGTTCAAAGATCATTCAGACCGACCTGATCGGCAACGTTACGTTCGTTGACCGGAATACCGCCGTGACGATACCGAATGCACCTGCCATCGGCTACGTTGCGGGGGATATAGAGGGGGAATTGGAACATGTTGGACCGGGTACTGGGCGTGTGGATATTGAGGTTGTCGTTCCAGACAGCATCCGCAACAATGCGCAGTATTCCGTCACCTTTACCGACACCACGCGCTCACTGCTTACGAAGGGAATTCGGATCGAAGAAGAACTGTCGGGCCGTTTAGTGTATGAGGCCGCCCTATTTGACAGCCTGGATCTGGTAACACAAATTCGGGAGGGGATGCGCTTCAAGATCTATACGCCTGAGGCCGCCGCACCGACGTTGTACGGCTGGACGCAGGGTACCAGCAATGTCCGGGCCAGCATTGATCTTGTTGAGTCCGGCCGCAGTGTTGCCCTGCCTGAGGATATCGAGATTCGGATAGGTCAGCCTGGAACGGACACCAGCTTTGTTCAATTCGCCTTTGAGCGGGGGATACCGGTCAATTTTAGTGTGACCAGCGTTACTTCGGGTGAGCCGCTGGAATTCCTGTTTGAGGAGACTGCCCAACCGGATGGCCAGTTGAGCGCTGGTGACATTGTCACCATTGTATTTGACATCAGCGGGCTGCGCTTTAGCTTGGGATGGCGCTTTACTTTCACCGGGCCGCCAGGTGAGCAGGCGATCATGCCGGAGCCGGGTGATGTTTATGCACTGCAGGTGTCCAAGCCCTTTTCCTCACTCGACCGCATCATCTTCAAGACGAAAGCGTCCTCGATTGATGAAGTGCTGGCCCAAAACAGCCTTGACAACATTTATGTTGTACCCGATACCTATGTGGCGAGTGCTTCCTGGGAACGGCCCTTGTTTAACCAGACAGGCAGGGGTGAGCGCCGAATTGACTTTGTCAACCTTCCGCCAAAGTGCACCATCAGGATCTTCACTACGTCAGGCAAACTCGTGCAGGTACTGGAGCATGACAGTGCCCCGGAAGATGGCACCGAGAGTTGGGATCTGGTATCCAAGGATGGTCTCACGGTGGCCTTTGGTGTCTACATCTTTCATGTAGAGGCTCCCGGAATAGGCAGCAAGATAGGCAAATTCACCCTCATCAAGTAACGAATCATGTTCAGCGGGCGCCTTGTATCGGGTGATTTCAAAAATGTGAGACACTACCGGGATGTCACGCAATTCACCCGAATTCTATTGTGGACTCTGGTAGCGGGATTGGGGCTGCCTGATTGGGCGTCTGGCCAGGAAGATGATCGTCCAGTCAATTTTGTGGAAGATGTCACAAATGCTGGTACGAGTGCCGCCGCATTTCTTGAGATTGGAGTAGGGGGGCGTGCGCAGGCCATGGGTAATGCCGGCGTTGCGCTAGCGCATGATGCTTCGTCAATGTTCTGGAATCCGGCGGCTGCTTCCGCCTTGGAGGGCTCGATACTGGTTTCATTTGACCATACGGCCTGGTTCGCCAACAGCCAGTTGGATTATGTCGCGGCGGTCCTTGATCTTCCGAGGATTGGAGTTGTTGGGATCAGTGTGCTGAATTTTCAGATTGTGGACCAGGCGCCTGTACGCACGATCCTGCAGCCGGAGGGTACCGGTGAGTTTTACAGCGCATCGGACCTGGCATTGTCGCTGACCTATGCTGCGCGGCTTACGCCCCGCTTTATGGTGGGAATTTCGGGCAAGATCATCCAGGAGACCCTGTGGAACGAGCAGGCTCGTGCGTTTGCCTTTGATCTCGGGATGACCTATCACACCAATCTGCCCGGCCTGAGTGTAGCGGCCGGGCTGGCAAATTTCGGAACCGGCATGAGGCTGGAGGGACGGGACTTGAGGCGCCCGTTTGATGACGACCCCCGTAATTTCAGCAATGACAAACTCAATGTGAACCTGCAGACGGATACCTTCTCTCTGCCTCTTCTTTTCCGGTTCGGCATTGCTTACCAGGTGGAGGCATCACTGCATCAAATGACGTTTGCCGCCGATGTCTTGCACCCGTCAGACAATAGCGAATCGGTCAATGCGGGACTGGAGTACACCTTTATAGATGTGGTGTCATTCCGGGCAGGGTTGGCCTCGTATTTTGAGAAGGATCGTACCGGTGGATACACATTTGGTATGGGCCTCCATCACGAGTTGCTGGGAAAGCTGGGCATAACAGTTGACTACGCGTACGCGACTTGGGGTGTATTGAATGCTACCCACCGGTTCACGGTCACGCTGGCCCGTCCATGATCAGCCTTCGCAAGTCCAGGCATTAGCAGGTCCGGTTCGTGGATTTGGAGTCGAGGTCGCGTCCGCTTATGTGTACTACTGGAAGGCTATCAGCTGCAGCGAAAAGATGGTCCGGGCATTCTTGCAATCCATTCTGACGCAGCAGCCGAATCATTGGAGCGGATCCGACGCAATTCGCGGCTGCCGCCCATTGTCCACGCCACACGACCCAGCGGTGCACCCAGGTGGTCTTCTAAACGCTTTTGCCATACTTCACACTTGGCACCTGTGGCCAGATAATTGTCCGAAAAGTGATCAGTGAAGGTGGCGGCGAATGTTATTGCGGCTCCGCACTGTGTGAGGCAGGCAAGCTTTGCCAGAATACACTATATTATTCGACTGTTGAACAAGATTTACTGCCAAAATGAAGACATTGGTGATTTTCCTGGTTTCGGTTTTTGTCGGGTCAAGTGCGGCCTTGGCGCAGCAAGTGCCGCGACTGATTGTCAACGAATTTCTTGCTGATCCTGCCGGAGATACCGCCGGTGATGCCAACGGGGATGGCACGCGTAGCGGGTTGGAGGACGAGTTTGTGGAACTTGCGAATATCAGCGCCGACACGCTTGATTTGACCGGGTGGAAGGTGGGGGATGATGAAAGTATCAACTTTACTTTCCCCGATGGCTACATGCTGCCTCCCAGGGCGCTTCTGGTCATTTTTGGCGGCGGCGATGTCAGCAATGTGCCGGGATACGATGCGGATCCCCTCATGACGCGCGCATTTCAGGCTGACAGCACGGTAGGCAACGGATTCGCCAACGGTGGTGATTATATCGTGGTACAGTCGCCGGATGGAAATGAGGACATGTACGTCGCCTACAATTCAAAGACGGGGCAGGGGCCGCCAACATCAACTGTCGTTGAGAACATTACGTTCGAATTTGAAGTGCATGTGGCCGCGGCAGCGAATGAAGACGTGTCGGTGACGCGAAACCCGGATGGCGACATCTCTTCCGACGATCCATTCGTACAGCATACCGCGGTCAGCACAGCCCTATTTTCGCCCGGCCAGACGATTACCGGCGGCGACACAGTGCCCAAGCCACTTCCGCCCATTACGATCGTGTTCAATGAGATCCTCGCTGATCCGCCATCAGGCGATGCCGGTGATGCCAATATGGATGGCACACGCAGCTCAACTCAGGACGAGTTTGTTGAGCTCGCCAATGTGGGTGACGCGCCTGTGGATATAGGCGGCTGGATGCTTGGAGATGATGAAGGCATCGCCTTTGTTTTCCCAGAAGGGTATACCGTTGGCCCCCGTGACATTATTGTGGTCTTTGGCGGCGGAGATATTTCAAATGTACCGGGCTACGATGCGGACTCCCTGAAGACGCGCGTATTCCAGGCAGACAGCACAGTCGGCAACGGTCTGCGCAACGGAGGCGACATCCTCATGCTGCTTTCTGACGATGGCTCCTATGATACCTGGTTTGCCTACGGCAGTAATGCCAATACGGGAGGACCAGCCGCAGGTACCTACCCGGATGGTACGGATTTTGAGATTGAACAGGACATTGCCGCACCGGCAGGCGCGGACAATTCGGTGACACGATTTCCAGATGGCAATATTGGGGTACCGGACCCGTTCGTGCAGCATTTGCAGGTGAGCAGCAAAGCGTTTTCGCCCGGTGCTACCGTGGATGGCCGAACGATGGTTCCGCCGCCTCAGCCTCCCGTTACCATCGTAATCAACGAAGTCCTGGCCGATGCCGCTGGTGATGCCAACGGTGATGGCATGCACAATGAACTGGAGGACGAGTTCATTGAACTCATCAACACCAGCGAAACGGAAGCGGTGGATCTTTCCGGCTGGAGTGTTGGAGACCCCGGTGGGCTGACTTTCACATTTATGAATGGCTTTACCCTCCCGCCGCTCAAATTGGTGGCGGTGTTCGGGGGCGGGGATGTGTCAGCAGTGCCGGGATACAATGACGATCCACTCCAGTCACGGGTGTTTGCGGCCGGCGGAATGCTGGGAGATGGACTGGATGAGACTGGAGATCATGCGGTACTTGTAAGTCCCGATGGTTCATATGATGCTTACATCGCCTTTGGCAGCGCAAGTGGTGGGGATGCCCCCATGATTATGAGCGGCGGTGCGGCGGTAGACTGGGAGTTCACCTTGAATACGGCAGCCGAAGCGGACATGGACAACTCCATTACGCGCGAACCGGATGGCGATTTCCTTACGCCGGACCCCTTCGTGCAGCATGTGACCACCGGAGCGGGACCGTGGTCGCCTGCTACCACCATCGGCGGAGTTGGCGGGCTGGATGAATTCAGAAATGTCCCCCATCCATGGGGTACCGGGCACGTGATGGCATTCAATTGGTGGGAGCGTGACCGGGTAGAGATTCGCGATGCTCCGCAGCTCTTCCCAATCCGTATGGACCAAGGTACAGTTGAGCTTTGGTTCAGACCCGACTCAGTCCTTACCAATGACACCCATGATCCCGATTGGACGTATCTGTTCGGCAAGAATCTCGGTGGCAACAATCCCGGCGATTTGGGTTTGGGTTGGCGTCGCAGCGAAGGTCGCCTGCTGTTCTTTATGCAGGATGGTACAACTACAACGAATCTGGAGCAGGGCACGGATATCCGCACAAAATTCCACCCGCGCTGGTACCATGTGGCCGTAACGTGGAATGTGGCTGACAAAATGCGGATGTACATCGATGGCAAAAAAGTAGCGGAAATTGAATCCCAAGTGCCGCTGCTGGGAGGCACGATGCAGGCCGCCATCGGCAATGGGGCGTCTGATCTCTGGAATGACCGGTACGAAGGCTTCCGTGGGATGATTGATGAGGTCCGGGTCTCACTGGTGGACAGGTATTCCGGTGCGGACAGTTTTGAGCTCCAAACGGCTCCGTTTGTACCTGATGCGATGACCTTGGCACTTTGGCATCTTGATGAAGGGCAGGGTTCAACTACAGAAGATGCCACCGGGAACGGATTCACTGGAACTCTGGGCGGATTTGACAGCGACGGGAATTTCGACATGGCAACCATGCCCATTTGAGTAGACGCTGCCACGCTGGTTGGAACAGATTCCAGAGCCGAAGTACCGGAGCGGTTCTTGCTGGAACAGAATTACCCGAACCCCTTCAATCCGAGCACTACGATTTCGTACACAGTGCCGAAAACGGCAGACGTAAGGATAAATATATTTGACGTACTGGGCCGGCGAGTTGCCTTGCTTGTTGATGACGTAGTGTCCGCCGGGACCCACACGGTCACTTTTCGGGCGGATCACCTGGCCAGCGGGGTGTACTTCTATGTGCTCCACGCAGCTGATGCCCATCTAGTTCGCAAGATGGTGTTTGTCAAGTAGTCCATCAGACCAGCGGGCAGACCAGGTCCGCCCGCTGGTAATCTTTCTTCAAATGGTGTTGGCTTGGTGCGGCTACCTGACTCGTGTAAGCATGAGCGTAGGGACTTGGCGCAATACGCTTTTTTTCTGCACGATGGCGGCACTGATGCCGGTTGACCAGACCACGGTCGCGGGTGTGATATTCAGGTATCTTCCTGGATCAGTGGAGCTGTCTTCACCGATGCATCCACATCGTGTGGAGACTGGACCGTTTCTGGATCCGCATGAGCGCCCGGCGCGATGGCCGGGGGGATGGGGCTATGAGCCCGCTTGGGCAGCCGAATTTGAAGGTGAGTCGTCTACGCTTTGGGGCGGCCCAGTGGAAGACTTGAACCAGCCTGCCGGTCCGCGCCTAACCGCCGAGGTATGGCTACGACTGTTTGAATCGGACACACATCAGACGCTACTGAGCAATCGCATCGGATCGCTCGGTGGATTTACGTTGGGACTGGATACCCATATACCATACTTTGCAGTCAGCATTGGCGGGATAACTTACCGCGTCAAGGGGACGCAAGAGGTCCTTACGGGACAGGATGTGTGGATTGCAGCCACTGCCGAGTACACATTCTCCAATATCCTTACGCTCAGTATCTACCGGGATGGAAAACTGGAGGCAGAAGAGTCTATCCCGGCGGCGCTTACAACACCGTACGTCATTTCCAGGCCGTTCTTCGTAGGCACTGAAGCCACCGGCCCGGAGGACGCTCCCAACCTCAAGGGCACGATCACGGGATTGCTGTATGCCGCAGTAGTACGCGACTATGTTGCCCATCCGTTGTATCTCACCACAGTGCCGCCGTTTGACGGAAGCACGTATTTTGGCCTCCCCGCATTCCATGACTATGGGCTGGAAGGGTTTGATCTCCCCATGGATCAACGGATAGACGCCTATGCGACACCAGTTGTCCAGAAATTCTTTCTGCCCCACGTAAATGACGCCTTCATCCCCCAGGGCACGGCCGTCCTGAGCAATGCGGCGGGGCGGGCGGAACTCGTATATGTGTCCTATTACCATCGAACCCGCACCAATCGTCTGGAAACCCGCCGGTCCATTGTAGTCGAAATTGACGCTATTCGGGAGCGGGTGCGCCGGACCTTTCGACTCAATGGTCTGCTGGCTACCGCTCATGTAGGGGGAATCGCCCTCGTAGGCGAAGCCCTGTATGTTGCTTCCGAGGGTATCCTGGAGCGCTATCCTGTTCCGAAATATGCCCCGGGTGATGGCAAGTATGTTGATCTGATGCCGGACGCAGGTGGAACGAAACGAGTCTTGAGCAAGGCGTCCTTTGTTTCATCCTTCGAGGATACCCTGTGGGTCGGCGATTATCGGACCGCGAGTCAACAGCAACCCTACCTGTACGGCTACGGGCTGGATGATGCCGGCCTAATTTTGTCGGGTGCCGCACCTGTCATCTATCCCATCCCGCGCCGGATTCAGGGGGTTGACTTTCATGTCGCAGGCGGCACAGTCTACGTCTTTATGGCGCGTAATCGCAACAGCCGGGAAGCGGAAGTGCTGCGCTTCAAGCGTGCTGACCTTCGTCCGGGGGCGGTATTCCCTTGGGAGGCCAGCATCACCTTTCCGCACGGAATTGAAGATCTGGCTTTCGCCGAGGACGGGACTCTCTGGACGAATTCTGAATCCGGTACGGACTATTATCAACGTACAGCCACGTGGTCTACGTTTTATCCCTTTGTATACGGGGTGAATATATCTGACCTTCTGGTAAGTGTGTCAGGACCTCCGGTTACCCCGCCCATGTCTTCAGAAATGGGCGTGCAGGTTTTCCCAAATCCGGCGGCGGATCAGCTGGAAATCACCTATGTGCTGGATAAGCGTTCTCCGGTGAGAATTCAGATATTTGACCTTTTGGGCCGGCGGGCTGTGGATGCCATATATCCGATGCAACAGCCAGGCAATTCGCGCGTGACGATGGGCGTCAAAGACCTGGCGGCCGGCACTTATTTCGTGGTTATTGATGCGGGTGGGCGCCGGGGTAGACAATCCATTGTCCGGGTTCGATAGCAGATGCGTGGATGTGCACAAGCTGGACTGGTTCTGGTTATGTCTGCAGCTTTGAGTACCGGTTGTGGTCTTGATGCCCCTGCCGGTTTCGGTGAAAACCGAGTTGCAGTCGCAACGGTAGATGGTGAGCCAATCTATGCCAGAGATTACGTGCTGAATTTCGAATTTGGTTACCCCCACCTGTACCGCAACGGTAACACCAGACTGGCGTACCTCAACCGCATGATTGATGAAAAATTGTTAGCGCAGGAGGGAGTACGGCGAGGACTATTGAATCACTCGGGAGTCAGGCAGTTAGTCAGGGATCTGCGCGAAGAATTGTTGGTCGGGCAGGTATTCCAGCGCTATGTCAATGATAGCGTTACGGTTACAGAGCAGGACATAATGATGGCCATACAGGAGGAGCACACCTCGTTTCGGCTGCGTTATCTTCCTGCGACATCTAGAATGGCGGTCGAGCGCATGCGCGACGAAGCGCAGGAAGTGGGATTGGCGGCGGCAACGAAAGCGTTTCTTTCCAGGAATGAGTATAGCCTGTCCTCGTCGGACTTTGAAAGTGGCCTTGTCAAGAGTCACGATCTGCATCCGGACCTGATGGCTGCCATCGTCAATTTGCCAGTGGGCGAAATATCAGCGCCGATCCCTTTTCGTGGCCAGTTCCTGCTGCTGGAGGTATTGGAAGTGCGCCGGGAGCCGGCATTAGCGTCCGGCCAAGCGCGTCGTGCTGCGGAGCAGGCAGTATTCAATAGGAAAGCCAAGTCGCGGGCAAGCGACTTTATTGACTCCATGATGCGGCCGTTGGGTGTGCGCGTGAAGTCGGCCCCATACCGAACACTGAGAGAAATGCTTTGGCAGTTGTACCCACAGTTGCCACCCCATCACAACCTCCTGGACGCGTTGCTGGATGTCAACGCTTCCGACTCACTCCGCGTAATACTGGATGAAATCCTAATCACGACTACCCGAGATGACTGGACGATAAGGGAATTTCTGGCAGCTTATCCGGTAGCACGATATCCCTTGCGCCATCAATCACGATCAGCCTTTGAGAATGACCTGTACGACGCGATCGGTCTCACGCTTCGGGACCACTATTTCATAAGGCGGGCACTCGAGGAGGGTTTGGACAACGATTCGTCCGTACAGCACGAGTTGGCTCTCTGGACGGACAAATGGGTTTATCGTGCTCTGTGCGATGAGCTCGGAGGCAACAGGGAATCCGTACCGGAAACGGTCCTGCGCTTGCGGGAACGCTATCCTGTGACCATAAACCATTCGGTATTGGACACGCTAACCCTGTCGTCGCCAACCGGCGCAGGTCTTACACTTCTAAAAGGACATACCTTGCGTCCGGCCTTTCCGGTACTTGACCCCGACTGGTAGCCCGATTTGCGGGTCGGCTTCAGCGTCAGAAGGAATCCATGCGACGTGACCTATTCATTGACAGAATCCGAAGCGATGATCGTTTGTGGGATGTAATCATCATTGGTGGGGGGGCAACCGGGCTTGGAGCGGCTGTGGATGCTGCCTCTCGAGGGTATCGAACGGTTCTGCTTGAGCAGAGCGATTTTGCTTCTGGGACTTCAAGCCGCAGCACGAAGCTGATCCACGGTGGCGTCCGGTACCTGAGGCAGGGCAATCTGTCACTTGTTCGCGAGGCTTTACGGGAGCGCAGTCGGCTCTTCCGGAATGCGCCGCATCTTGTGCACAACCTGAAGTTCATTCTTCCGGCCTATTCCAGGTGGGAGACGGCATTTTACGGTATGGGACTTAAGGCATATGACCTGTTGGCCGGCCGGCAAACACTTGGGAAGTCACACCTGGTTTCGCGGGTGTTCAACGACAAAACTTTCTGCAGTTGACGACAAAACTTTTTACGGTTGTAGGTTTCCTAGTGTTTCCTGGTTAAAAGTTGTTTTCATTGAGGCGGAGCAGCGAGCTGCGAAGCCTCAATGAAGTTAATAATTTGTCCGT
>JAJEDR010000014.1 GCA_022821385.1 Rhodothermales bacterium | reverse complement strand
ACTGACCTAGCTGACTTGGCTTTATTTGAGCAATAACGATCTGAACTTGCTTCCTGCGGACATCTTTGATAAACAGACCTCGCTGACTAATCTTTACTTGGATGATAATGCTCTGGTCACGCTCCCCGCGGACATCTTTGATAAACCGACCTCGCTGACTGAGCTTCACTTGGATGGTAATGCTTTGGTCACGCTCCCCGCAGACATCTTTGATAAAACGACCTCACTGACTGAGCTTCA
Organism: Rhodothermales bacterium; assembly: GCA_022821385.1. Lineage (GTDB taxonomy): Bacteria > Bacteroidota > Rhodothermia > Rhodothermales > Bin80 > Bin80. The sequence continues at coordinate 13,275 of JAJEDR010000014.1, read as the reverse complement.
CTTGGATGGTAATGCTCTGGTCACGCTCCCCGAGGGCATCTTCGATGAACTGACCTGGCTGAATTGGCTTGAATTGAGCAATAACGATCTGAACTCGCTCCCCGATGGCATCTTTGATGAACTGACCCGACTGAGGAGACTTTATTTGAGCAAAAATAATCTGAACTCACTCCCCGAGGGCATCTTTGATGAACTGACCTCTCTGACTTGGCTTTATTTGAGCGAAAATAATCTGAGCGCGCTCCCTGACGGCATTTTTGAAGATCTTGTTAAATTGTACTCGGGTGATAACTACCTCTTGTACCTTCACCGTAACCCAGGAGCACCCTTCCGTCCAGTGGTAAACGCAAGTGCAGACCTAACAGTACAGCCGGGAACTGAGGTTTCTATTCCAGGCAGCGTCACGGGGCCATGGGGGAGTTTCGTACGGTGGACTTGGATTCAAGTAGACGGTCCAGATTCAGATACTCCTGTTTCAGGGGCATTACCCCTGACGGGCGGAAATACAGCTACGCCCAGTTTTACAGCACCAATGACAGAAGGAGCATTGTACTTTAGACTGGTTGCAACTCCGGGGCGTAGGGGGATGCCGTCCAGGTCCCATGGAATTGCAGCCTCAGATCCTGATTGGATTACGGTACGCGTGGATGTCGCCACCAATGTAGCGGAAGTACCTCAGGTTGTGGACTTTGAATTGCTCGGGAATTACCCCAATCCGTTCAACCCTTCTACCACCATTCTACTGGATTTGCCGGAAACGGCAGCAGTATCCGTAGATGTATTTAATATGCTGGGACAGCGGATACACCGGGAAGACTTCCCGACTGTAGCAGCCGGTCCAGCACAGTCCTTGTCCCTCAAACTTTCTCATCTATCTTCTGGCGCGTACGTCTATCAAGTCACGGCACTAATGGGGAATGAAATTCATCATGCCAGTGGACGTATGACGCTCATCAAGTAGAACCAATTCGGAATTCAAAGCGAGACGAAAAAACATTCAAGTGTGAAGGCCCAAAATTTGACTTGATTCATGGGATATATCCATTCAGTTTTCTTGACCGTATCAGCGATGGCCTATTTGCTGTTGTTGTTTGATTTAGGTGACTCTACTGGAACGGTGCTCCATGTAGCCAGGATCATTCTGGTAGGAATAGCCCTCATATTACTGGGAAGCCTTGTGCTTCGTGACAGGCCGGAGGTCCAGTCAAAAGTACTCAAAGCCGCTCAAATTATTGCAGTTATTTTATCCGCGGTATACTACTATCTGCTGTGGAGTGCCGGGTCTCTTGCCGGACTGGAGAGCGAGATTGGTCTTTTCAGATGGCTTGTGCGCTCATTTGCTCCGATATTGGGGTATACGTTCCTCTCCCTTGCCGTTCGCACTTTAGATCGTAAAATCAAGGTATTGAGTCAGGTGAGGCGGTAACGTGATTGAGACTGAGAAATTTGTCAGGCAGATCAGAAAAGCGACGCCGTCTCATGAGTAGATATTCCAGAAGAATTTTCCCCCGATAAGAGGGGAGGGCTGTCACTTCTGTTGGCTGGGAGTAGTTCGGTCGCATCCGATGCGCATCCATATATCCACGGATGACGGCCCGTGTTCGCTTCCATTTTCCACCTATCAGCCACGCCAGAGCCACGGAATGATCCAGTATGATCCGCTGGAGGAGCACTGCTCTAAAGTGGCCCGGAGGCAGATTTTTGTAGAGCATCAGAAGGCTGTTGCGGACGTTGTAATAGAGCTTCAGCTCGTTCTCGCGGGCCAGCGTTGCACCGCCGATATGATAAACTCTACTTTCTGGTACCACTCCAATTTCATAGCCCGCCCGGCGGAGTCGCCAGCAAAGGTCAATTTCCTCCATGTGGAGGCCAAAGGTCTCGTCAAGAAGCCCTATTGTATCGAGTGCACTTCGGCGAAGTAACAGAGCCGCACCGCTTGCCCAATCAATACGCACAGGAGTGTCATACTGGCCTGAATCCTGTTCAGTGTGGTCGAAGATGCGCCCGCGTGCTAGGGGATATCCGAGTCTATCTAGGTACCCTCCGCAAGCTCCCGCATACTCAAAATGATCCCGGCGGCTGAATTGCAGGATTTTGGGTTGGAGTGCCGCAATAGAAGGGTTGCTTTCGGCAAACGATACGAGTGGCTGCAACCAGTCATCAGTGACGGCTACATCATTGTTGAGGAGCACGATGTAGTCCGCAGTGACCTCCCGAATCGCCTCATTATTGCCACGGCTGAAGAGCCAATTATCCGGGTGACGAATGATGCGGATCTCGGAGAATTGGCTTGCGATCCATTCGGCGGATCCGTCCGTAGAATTGTTGTCCGCAAAAACAATCTCCAGATTGGGCCAAGTCGTCTGCGCTACCGTTGGCAAGCATTTCTGAAGGATAGGCAGTGCGTTGTACGAAACGATGATGACTGCCACTCGAGGAGTCCGCATAGGGAATATCCAGAACGAAGCTGAGAGCGAAAAGAGGTAGCTAGAAGTCCACGACCAAACGGGTTTCCTGTCCTAAACGATCCATGATCTGATTCTGCACAACCAGGTAGGCTTGGGGATGTTTGGCGTAGAAAGCCATCCGATGGTCAAATTCTTTTCTGGACAGTCCTCGGCGCACAATCATTGAATCAAGCGGGGTACCATCCGACCCGTATCCCAATTCAGCACGTGCGTTAGCCAGATGAATATCAATGAATATCTCAACCATCAGGCTGTCAACAGGCTCCTTTCCAAGCTCTTCGGGGGCTGTGGTACAGGCCGAAAAGACGGTGAGGAGCAACACACAATACCAGCTATATACGCTCACGTTGTTCTTCTTCAAGGGTACGAAATGTATATGCAATGACTTCCATTTGTCGCACAAACTCACGCTTTGAATAATTGGGGGCGAAAACCATTCCGTCAATCAGGTAAAGCCGGCGGGTGGGCTCATCGTAGAATGCATAGGAAACAAATGGTCCGCCCATGCCAAAGGGAAATTTGCGACCATTCTCTTCGCCAACCATGTGCCACAGGCCACGAAATTCAATTGCGTAACGGTCGTTAAAATTGATCTCTGCAGCAGTCATGGGACGACGACGATCAACCTCAATCCATCCTCCTTCAGTCCCGGTAATGTAGCGCCGAGTGAGTGCATCCCGGGCAAGAACAATCCATTCAGCGGTTAGGTTCTCGGGATTTCCGTTCTCTTCATAATACACAAACATACTTCTCCATGTATCTGAAAGCACGCGACGAAGCCATACGAACTGCGTTGTGTCGATGGCAATAAAAAAGTCATGTTGTCCGTGTACAGCAAATCCATGTCGATCCATCAAAGTCTGTTCCAGATCATGCTGGCGCCCAATATCGAACATGTCTGTATGAAGACGTGATCTTGAGATCTCATTAAAATGATACCTGAGCTGATCTGCGTGCTGCTCAATAGAGCTGGTTAGGTCATCAGGGGAGCCTGCTGCCAGATAGTAGACCAGTTGATTCCTCCGCCAGTTATTCTGCCGAGCTACCAATGCGGGTGAGCCGCCAAGGATTATCTCACGTAACGAGTCAGCCCCGAAGATCGTGCTCAGGTATTGGCTTTCGGGAGTGGAATCATTATCGATCAGTCCTACAAAGAGTACGTTCTTGCGATCCTGCACCATCTCAAAGGCAGCACGGGAGGTAAGGCCAATTGCTTCCAGATCGAACTCGGGTTCAATGGCCGGAAGTGTTTCAATGGCGCCCCCCACATGGTCTCGGACAGCGTCTCCAACGTCCCCTCGCCAAAGTGCAGAGTCAATAACGACCGTTATTTGACCTTCTACGCCCGTAGCATTGGGACGAAAGTCATTATTGAATACGCTGTCGCCGCAGCCAGTGCATATGAAGGCCGCTGTCAGCAAGAGGGCAGTATATCGCATTGTTGTTCGCACAAACTTCATTTCTCGGGACCATATTTGAGGGATCGCACAAATCGTGCCACTCGCTGACCACGTTCAGCCATCGACAAGCCCGGGCACGCCCAGACGCGCTCCACTTCTCTAATGACTGCCGATCCAACGATAAAACCATCGGTATGCTTCGAAAGATTACAGGCGTCATCATGGGTTTGAATCCCGAATCCAACCAGTAGGGGGTTGTGTGTGATCATGTCACTTGCATGTTTCAGGTAAGAATTGATGGCATCCAAACGCCCCGCAAGCCCGGTGCCCGTCAGGCCTGTGATGGTCACACAATAGACAAAGCCGTCGGACAGGCGGTCAATTTCCTTCATGCGCTCATCAGGAGTATTGGGGGCTACAAGGAATACCAGATTAAGTCCGTACTTTTGCATGTGTACGCGCATGAGAGCGGCTTCCTGCGGAGGCAGATCAGGGATAATCAGTCCATCCACACCTGCGGCAGCTGCATGCTCACAGAACTCTGCTGCGCCGAAGCGCAAAATGGGGTTAACGTAGCCCATGAGTAGGAGTGGGGTTTCGCTTCGTTGTCTGAACTGTGCCGCGATTTCCAAGGTACCCTGCATCGTAATTCCAGCTTTCAGGGCGCATGTGCTGGAATATTGTATGGGAAGACCCTCGGCAAGGGGATCACTGTGGGGCATTCCCAATTCAATGAAATCGGCACCGCCCTCGTCAATCGCACCCAGAAGAAATTCTGTTGCCTCGGGGGAAGGGAATCCGCTCGTAAGGAAGATCCCCATGGCCTTCTCCCCGTTCGATTTTAGTGTCAACAATCTTGAAGATAAACGTGAACTCATAGGTTATCCATGATTGTCTGCATATCCTTATCTCCGCGTCCGGAGCAATTCACCACAATTGTTGCATCAGCGGCAACCTGGGGCACGATTTTTTTCAGGGCTGCGATGGCATGAGCAGTTTCAAGGGCCGGGATGATTCCTTCCGTTCTGGACAATAACTCAACACCGACCAAGGCATTCTTGTCTGTTTCAGTGAGATAGGTTACTCGCCCAACGTCCTTGAGCCATGCGTGTTCGGGGCCTACGCCAGGGTAATCCAGTCCTGCCGAGATGGAGTGCGCCAATTCAATCTGTCCGTCACTGTCCTGAAGCAAATAGCTCATTGCCCCATGTAGAACCCCTATAGCTCCCTGCGTGAGCGTAGCGGCATGACGTCCATCAAGTCCCTCGCCTGCCGCCTCCACGCCAAACATTTGTACTTCGGGATGATTAATGAATGGATAGAACAACCCGATCGCATTGGATCCGCCCCCCACGCAGGCTACAAGCACATCGGGAAAGTCTTTACCGGTTAGGCCATTAAGTTGTTGTTTGACCTCTTCGCCGATCACAGTATGGAAGCTGCGCACCATCATTGGGTATGGGTGCGGCCCTACGACGGAACCAATGATATAAAACGTGTCAGTCGGATTAGAAACCCAGTCCCGGATGGCCTCGTTGGTAGCGTCTTTCAGTGTTTGACTACCACTGGTCACCGGACGTACTTCTGCTCCCAGTAGTTGCATGCGCGCTACATTGAGTGCCTGACGCTCCGTATCCTCGGCCCCCATGTAGACGACACACTGTAACCCAAAATAGGCAGCTACAGTAGCAGTAGCCACACCATGTTGTCCTGCACCTGTTTCGGCTATAATTCGCGTCTTGCCCATTTTGTGGGCAAGTAGGATCTGGCCGATGGTGTTATTGATCTTGTGTGCACCGGTGTGACACAGATCCTCACGTTTGAGGAGGATGTGCCCTCCTCCTAGGGCTTCGCTTAATCGGTTAGCCGGTGTTAGCGCAGTGGGGCGGCCAACATAGGTTTTAAGTAGGTCCTGGTACCGGGCATGAAATTCTGCGTCCTGCCAGGATTCCTCAAATGCCGCATGAAGGGCATTGAGTTCTGGAACCAGAATCTCGGGTATATAGGCGCCGCCATACGGCCCAAAACGCCCTTTACGGTCTGGTGCGCTATAGATCAGAAGACACCTTTGCTATTGATTCGAAAAAGTTGACAACTAAATCAAAATCTTTTTCCCCTGGTGCGTTCTCGAGTCCGCTAGATATATCAACACCCCAAGGGCATGCAGACTGAACAGCTTGTTTTACATTGTCTGGATGTAAGCCTCCTGCGAGTATAATCGGAAAATCCACTGCCAGTGTCTTCGCAACATTCCAGTCGAAGGACTTGCCTGTGCCGCCTGCTAATTCAGGATGCCATGTATCAAGCAGAAAAAGTTCTACGCAATCCTGGTAGGCTGTGAGTATTCTGGCCAGTGATCGGGCACTCGTGCCTGGCTTGACAGAAAATGCCTTTATCACAGGGAGCGTCATACGTCTGCAGTATGCAGGCGATTCATCGCCGTGCAACTGCACTTGATCAAAATTCGCAATAGTACAACTGTGATTAACCGTTTCCGCATCTGTATTCACGAACACTCCGACCGTCTTGGGTCCATAGATCCATTCCTTAATCTGTCGTACCTGATCTGGAGCAATATAGCGCGGACTGGGGGGATGTTGAATGAATCCCAGGTAATCAGCTCCTGCGCCAGCGCAAAATCGTGCGTCTGCCAGAGAAGTCAGCCCACAGATTTTTACTTTGCACTGCATCAGTTAGTGTGCGATGTAAGGATAGCTGCGGTCTTTTCTCGTAGCGACCGCAATGCAACTCCGGGGTTCTCTGCTCGCATAAATGTCTCTCCAATCAATACGGCGTCTACTCCCCGACGGTGAAGGTATGCCAGATCAGCAGGTGACCGGAGTCCGCTTTCGGAAACTTTAATTACTTCGTTTCCAACTAGCTCAAATACCTTTAACGAATGGTCAATATCTACTTCAAACGTATGTAAATCCCGGTTGTTAACGCCGAGGATAGAGACCTGATCAAAATCAATCTTGTCCAATTCATCGGGATCATAGACTTCAACCAGGCAGGCCAGTCTCAATTCCGTTGCTAGGCTTAGCAGGTCCTTGAGCAGTGAGGCTTCAAGTATCGCTGCAATCAGCAGCACGGCATCAGCTCCATATGCTCGCGCTTGGTACAACTGATAGGGGTCAATGATGAAGTCCTTCCGCAGAAGGGGGCGGTTGGAGTGCGTAGCAGACAGTGCCAGGTGTGAAAGAGCACCTCCAAAATGATTTTCTTCGGTCAGTACACTGATAGCGTTTGCACCGGCAGCAGTATAATCCTTGGCAAGCGCCGGCACATCAAAAGATTCTCTGAGTAGGCCCTTGGAGGGGGAGCGTTGTTTTATTTCCGCGATGACAGCGAGCTCTGGTCCATCGAGTGCAGACTCAAAATCCCTTACAGGCCGAGCGCTACGGATTGCGGCTTCTAATTCATGTTCCGGAGTCAGGCGCTTATGCCGCTCGAGTGCAACCTTGACGTCTGTTACGATACGGTCAAGGACCGTCATGTTCTGTTGCTGACTTCACACAGCATCTGGAGGCGCGCATGCGCGGCGCCTGAATCAATACTTGTCAATGAGGCAGCAATGCAATCATCCATGCTCTCAAAACGGCCGGATACCCACAATCCAAGCGCACTGTTTAAAACCACTACATCCCGGCGGGGGCCGGGTTTTCCTTCAAGCACTGAGCGAATGATGGATGCATTCTGCCTTGCATCTCCTCCCACAAGGCTTGAAAGGTTCGCTTTTTCCAGGTTGTAAGTCTCCGGCTTGATACTGAAAATATTCGGTGCTTCGTCACTTGATTGATAATCTATGACAGTTGTAGGAGCTGCAATAGAAGCTTCGTCAAGTCCATCTTCGGAGTGCAGGGCAATCACGTGCTCCGCTCCCAGGCCATGCATAATATTCGCGATCACTTTCGCAGTCTCAAGGTTAAAAGCCCCGATCACCTGTCGTTTGACGCCCGCGGGATTACAAAGCGGCCCCAATATGTTGAAAACCGTCCGGGCTCCCAATGCTGTACGGACCGGCATTACATGGCGCATGGCAGGGTGGTAATGCCGCGCAAAAATGAACCCAATCCCCGCCTCTTCCAGGCATACGGTAACGCCCTCCGCGCCAAGGTCCACATTCACATCCAGTGCTTCCAGGACATCCGCGCTGCCGGACTTGGAGGATACGCTCCGATTACCGTGCTTTGCAACGGTGACCCCTGCTCCCGCACAGACGAGTGCCGCAGCCGTGGAAATATTAAAGGTACCGGTACCGTCACCTCCTGTCCCACACACATCTATAGCATCTGAATCCTTGCAGGTCACAGGTACAAAGTAGGTCCGCATGACACGTGCAAGGGCGATCAGTTCATCAAGAGTTTCGCCACGGGCCCGCAGCCCCATCAATAACCCCGCGATTTGAACGGAATCAGCCTTGCCTTGCATTATTTGATGCATGGCATCAGCTGCCTGATCTGCCGAGAGCGATTCGCCCCGAGATAAAATCCGCAAGTATTCGGTCATGATTCAACCCCGATACGATTCAGCCAGTTATTGATCAGAATGCTACCGTCACGCGTCATGACGCTTTCTGGATGGAATTGTACACCTTCCACCGCGTGGGTATCGTGCCGAACCCCCATAATCACGCCATCTGGCGTTGAAGCAGTTACATTCAGACAGGAGGGTATGGATTGGGGATTTAGTACCAGTGAATGATAGCGTGTAGCTTCAAACAAATGTGGAACGCCTTCAAAGAGGCTACTGCCATTGTGGTGGACTACACTGGTTTTGCCATGCATCAGGGTAGGGGCGTAAGTCACTTCTGCCCCGTAAACCTCCCCAATGATTTGATGCCCCAGGCAAATGCCCAGAATAGGGATCCGGCTGCCGAGTTTGGACACGACCATGCTACAAATTCCCGCGTCTCTGGGACGCCCAGGTCCCGGCGAAATAACAATGCCCTTCAAGGACATTGCATCAATCTCCGACGGGGTCAACACATCGTTACGTACAACACGAATGGCAGGTGTGGTGCAACCGATGAGTTGCACCAGATTGTACGTAAAGGAATCGTAATTATCTATAACGAGAATCAAACCCGGTAGGTAGTCATTAGGCCCGTGAGTTCTCGAACCTTGTCCATGCAGGACTCTGCCCGTGTACGTGCATTGACGGCGCCCTGACGCAATACATCCCGGACATAGTCCATATCTTTAAGCAACTCTCTTCTGCGCTCGCGTGCCTCCCCGAAATATTCAGTAATCAGTTCAATCAACACCTTTTTGGCGTGACCATACCCATAACCGCCACGCAGATAGGCCTCCCTGATTGCGGACTGCTGTTCCGCGGTTGCGAACAGACGGATCAGCGCAAAGACGTTATCTGTATCAGGGTTCTTCGGAGCCTCGAGCGGAGTAGAGTCGGTTACAATGCGTTTTACACGATCAGCAAGCTGTTTGCCCTCGTCGAAAATTCCAATGGTATTGCCATAGCTCTTGGACATCTTACGGCCATCAGTGCCAGGCACGACTGCAACGCTTTTCATAATGTGAGCATCCGGTATCGGAAACAATGGTTGCTCGGGTGACCAGACACGGTTAAAGCGCTGGGCGGTATCCCTCGCTATTTCAATGTGCTGTTTCTGGTCGGCGCCTACAGGTACGACTGTTCCTCCGTAGATGAGAATATCGGAAGCCTGCAGAATAGGGTAATTGAACAGGCCGCAATTTGCCGAGAGTCCCTGTGCAACCTTGTCTTTATATGACGTTGCTTTTTCTAGAAGGGAGACCGGTGTAAGGCAGAAAAAAATCCAGGTCAGTTCGTTAAGCAGCGGCACATCACTCTGTACAAACAGATTCCCTTTTGAGGGATCAAATCCAAGGGCCAGGTAGGTTACTGCGGCATCCAGCGTGTGATTCAGTAGCGCTTCCCGGTCGCGTAGGGAGGTCATTGCGTGATAATTCACGATGAAGTAGTACGACGGATGCTCCCTGTGAAGTGTTATATGCTGCCTTAACGCACCGAAGTAGTTGCCCAGATGCAATGCACCGGAGGACTGAATACCAGATACAACCACAGTCTCTTCAAAGTTGAAGGGGTAAGCTGTCATAGGTAATTACGCAGGTACGGACATGTGCCGGACGCATGTGCGGATAAACGAAAGCCGGATATCGCTGTTTGTCAGCAGGCGTGTAAGTACGGCCTCTGTACGGATCTGATGCTCAATAGGACGCTCTGCTATCAGAAGATCACGAAAAGCCTCCTCTTGTTTGCGCAATTCTGTCAGTGCATGATCGCGTTTCAAAGCAAATGCGCCCGGCTCTATTGAAGTACCGTTAAAGGCCGTTCCACCGCAGCTAAAGACAACCTCCATGAGCTTACCAACGTCAAGCCGGGCAGTCTTCAGGATAGCGGCGAGTTCCCGTTTAGCATCATCCGACGAGAGCAGCGGCTGTAGACTCGTGTAGGCGTGGTTCAATGCCACATGTGCTTCAATCAGCGGGTTAAGCTTTTGTACCGTTTCGCCTCGACTGATGGTTTTCCCAGCCCATCCTTTCCTCAGAAAGGTTGATTTTATTTCCTTGATCGTCATGAAATTATCATTGATTGCGGAATATACGTATTGAATCGACTTAGAGGAGCCCTTGTGATGCAATTAATAGTGCCTGTCTGAGTGCCTGGGCTTTGTTCCTGGTCTCCTGGTACTCTAGTTCCGGGTTACTGTCCGCAACGACACCGGCACCCGCCTGAATAGTGATGTTTGCTCCCTGAACTACCATAGTTCGAATGGCTATACATGTGTCCATATTGCCAGAAAAATCAATGTACCCCACAGCACCGGCATAAATCCCCCGCCGGGTCGGTTCTAGCTCGTCAATAATTTCCATAGCTCTGACCTTGGGAGCGCCACTTACAGTGCCGGCTGGGAAGCAGGCCTTCAGTACGTCTATGGTGTTCATACCCTCACGCAAGGTGCCAGAAACGGCACTTACGATATGCATCACATGTGAATACCGTTCGATATAGGCGTAACGGTCAACGGTAACACTGCCGAGTTTACTGATTCTTCCGAGATCATTGCGTCCCAGATCAACCAGCATAAGATGCTCTGCCCGTTCTTTGGGATCTGCAAGCAATTCCTCGGCAAGTGCTTCATCTTCATCATCTGTTTTACCACGGGGCCGGGTACCTGCTATGGGGAGAAGTGTTGCCTGCCCATCCTCAACACGCACCAATACTTCGGGGGAGCTGCCAATGAGGGTAACTTCCTCTAAATCCAGATAGAAAAGGTAAGGAGACGGATTGACCTGGCGCAGGGCACGGTACAGATTGAATGGGTCCCCCTGAAACGAAAGGGAAAATCGCTGGGAGAGTACAACTTGGAAAATATCACCTTCGTAAATCAGTTTTTTTGCCTCGGTAACCACATTCTTAAAATCCTCCCGTGCAAAATTGGAGGTCATTTGTTCTGCACTGAGTTGGACAGATTCTGGCCGGTCAAATCTGGATCGAAGATCCTCCTCCAGAGCTTTCAAACGCACCAAGGCCTCCGTAAACGCCTCGTCGAGGTTCGATTCCGGATCAACAAATACATTGGCCATCAGCACCATCTGATGCTTGAGTCGATCAACGGCAGCAAGGGTGTCGTAAAAACACCAGATCGAATTGGCAAGGTTGGAATCGTCCGTTGGAGGATTGGGCAGGTGTTCAATCAGACGCACGCTATCATAACCCAGATACCCGACCGCTCCACAGCGAAACCGAGGCAGACCGGGCACGGTAATCTCTACATACTCATCCATAAAACGCTGCAGGACCTCGAATATATCGGCCTCAGGCATTGCAGAAATATTACCGGTCGGAACATCCTCGACGGTAACCACGCTATTGGTAAACCGAACGACGCGATAGGGATTGCGGCCGAGGAACGAATAGCGTGCCATATTCTCCCCGCCTTCCACGCTTTCGAGCAGGAATGTACGATTACCGCGTTGCCTGAGGGCTAGCAGCGCACTCACTGGAGTAAGTAAATCAGCACTCAGACGGCGACTGACAGGGATTACAAAGCGTTGAACCCCATTCGCGCGTTCCCGGGCAACTAATGCGTGAAATTCGTTGCGTGTCATGATCTAATCAGGTCGAATCGCTTATACGCACTGCAAAGCAATTCAACCGCAAAGAATATATGAATTGATTTCATTGCTGCGTACAACCGGAACAGCACGCCAACGCGTTGGATTCATTAACTTGGGGAGATAATCTGAACAATCACCATGACCTTATTCATCTATCGCAAGACTTTTGAGCGCCTGCTCTACATTTTGGCTCTGGCCGGTGTTGGTTTGACACTCCACATCGCACTGTGGTATAGTGGGGGGACTTCCAGTACGGAAGATCCATTCTGTGGTGTAGGATCTAACTGTGTCGGTGTTATAGCCAGCGATCCGGCTCCGCTGGGCCTGCCAAGCGCCTGGTGGGGATTTTTGTTTTATATGACCGTTCTCATTTCGGGGCTGCTGATTGCGTACAATGTCAGTGGTCATGGAGTCAATTTTAAAAAGGCAAGGGCATGCGTTGTTGGAGCAGGCTGGGGTTACTCCCTTTTCCTAACACTGTATCAGGCCACGGCTATTGACGGGTGGTGTCAATTGTGTCTTGTTTCGTTCGTAATTGTCACACTCATTACGTTGATTACGTTTCTGGGTTTGTTCAAGAGACCAACGACAAATGCGCTACGGGAGGCTCCCGCATCGGAGAGAATTTTCCATGGTGTAGTTGCTGTATTGCTTTTGGGCTTTCTTGTGTGGGATTACAGCAATGCGCCGGGACAGGAAGAGGACGCAGCGGCATTAGGGGCCGCCGAAACAAGTGTGGACCCGGCGTCTTGCATGTACGTAGCCGGTGCACCGGTATTTGACAATCTGGATCAGATCGTTATGGATTATGATCCGGTCATCGGTCCGGCTGACGCCCCAATATTGGTGATGGAATTCCTAGACCCAAACTGTAATCACTGCAAGGCGGTTCACCCGCACATCAAGGCACTCGCTGCTGCCTACCCTGATTCTGTACGTGTCGTATTCAAGCCGATCCCAATCGTAGGGGGAGCAACGCATTCTCTTGACGAGATCACGGCTCTTTATCTGGCCAACGAGGAGGGTGTATTTGAAGAAATGATGGACCTCGTTTTTCAGCACCAGTCACCGGCAACCGGCTTGTCAATAGATCAGCTGTCTGAGTTTGCTGAAGATCTCGGAATGGATATGGGGAATTTCCGGTCGGTGTTGAGAAACCGAGGGTATGCGTCCAGGACTGTTCAGACTCGCAGATTTTTCGAGGGCATGGGTTTTACTGGGGTTCCGACCGTGATTATCAATGGTCGCCAGATACACAGCTCCAGTCGCAACTTGGGCTGCCTT
>JAJEDR010000017.1 GCA_022821385.1 Rhodothermales bacterium | reverse complement strand
CGAGTTGATGAACAGCAGCATGGGATCATCCAACGGGACAAGAGAGGCACTGGGGACAATCGTATGCCCCTAGGGGCATACGATTGTCCCCAGTGCCTCTCTTGTCCCGTTGGATGATCCCATGCTGCTGTTCATCAACTCGGGTATGGCCCAGTTCAAGGAGATCTTTCTGGGGGAAGAGACGCGGTCTTACGTTCGGGCCGCAGATACCCAAAAATGCCTTCGAGTTTCTGGTAAGCACAACGATCTTGAAGAAGTGGGGCACGATACGTATCACCACACCTTCTTCGAAATGCTGGGTAACTGGAGCTTTGGTGATTACTTCAAGAAGGAGGCAATTGACTTGGCCTGGGAACTTCTTGTAAAGCGGTGGGGGCTGCCCGCGGATCGGCTTTATGCAACGGTTCACGCTGGTGATGTTGACTTGGGTTTGCCCTCAGACGAAGAGGCCGCTGACCTGTGGAGGCGCTATTTACCCAGAGAACATGTTTTATATGGCAACTCCAAGGATAATTTCTGGATGATGGGGGAGACAGGACCATGTGGTCCTTGCTCAGAAATCCACATTGACCTTCGTTCGGATGAACAGCGTGAGCAGATACCCGGGAGCGAATGCGTAAACAAGGATCTCTCCACGGTGATTGAGTTGTGGAACCTGGTGTTCATTCAGTACAATGCGCAAGCAGATCATGGGCTTGTGCCTTTGGCGGAACGCCATGTAGATACGGGTATGGGACTCGAGCGCCTCGCGGCCATTATGCAGGGCAAGATCAGCACCTACGATACGGATGCTTTCAGTGAGCTCTTGAATGAGGTGGCCCGAATAACGCCGATCGCCGGTATTCGAGGGTACGACGACATAGCACCCACCCTGGACTCGGACAGTATCCGAATCGCCATGCGGGTCGTAGTAGATCACATCCGTGCCATTGCTGTGGCTATTGCTGATGGCGTAACTCCGGGCAATGTGGGCCGGGGATACGTCATTCGCAGAATTTTGCGACGAGCGGTCCGTTACGGGTATACCACGCTTGATCTTAAGGAGCCATTTCTTTGTCGTTTAGTGCCAGCGGTCATAAAATCACTTGGAGAAGTTTCTCCTAACTTGGCGGAAAAGTCGGCATTCATTACCGAGAGTATCCGGGGGGAAGAACGGGCTTTTCTGCGAACGTTAGGGCGCGGACTGAAACTGTTTGATTCGGTTTGTGCATATGTAGATAAACTCTCTTCAAGTAATTGGGAGGACTGTATTAAGGGCTTACGGGAGGATGTGTTTTTCCAGGATCTGTTGAAAAAAGCCTATACGACCGATACCGATAGGTTACAGTCTTTTATTTCGATAGCCCGATTGAGTCGTATACCTGGGGAGATTGCGTTTTTGCTGCATGATACTTACGGTTTTCCGGTTGACCTTACGCAGTTAATGGCGCGTGAACACGGTCGCCATGTGGATATGCCCAGGTTTGAAGAATTGATGGCTGAGCAGAAGCACCGTGCACGCCTTCAAATTGGCAGCACGATAGAGGCAGTTTCGCGGTTCAAGCCGGATGGAGTTATCAGAACTAAGCAGAAGCAATCGACGGCAAAGAAGAGGTTTGTCGGCTATGAAGTGACAACACTTGAAGGTGCCCGTGTAACCGGGTCAGATGTGGATGCGGGGGTAATTGTGCTGGATAGCACTCCATTCTATGCTGAAAGAGGAGGGCAGGTTGGAGATACGGGTACGCTCAATTTTGATGGTGAGGTTATTCCTGTTATTGATACTCAGGTGTGGCAAGATCAGATTTTGCACAAGGTTGAACGTTTTCCGTCCAGTCTCGAGTGTGAGGTCATTGCTAGTGTGGATCAGGAGCGCCGACAGCGCATAGCGAAACATCACACAGCAACACACTTGATGCACTCAGCTCTGAAAGAAACGCTTGGGCCCGGAGTAGAACAAAAAGGTTCACTCGTAGCAGCAGGACATTTGCGGTTTGATTTCAGTCATTACGAGCGAGTCAGTCCAGAGGATTTAAGACATGTGCAGGACCGTGTCAATGAGCAGGTACAGCGAAATATTGTTGCAGAAATCGAGGACGATGTACCTTACAAAGAGGCATTGGCACGCGGAGCTACGGCCCTCTTTGGCGAGAAATACGGGGATTTTGTACGCGTGGTCACATTTGATCCAGATTTTTCTGTGGAATTATGCGGGGGCACGCATGTTGGCGCAACCGGCGAGATAGGGCTTTTTCTCCTGCAATCTGAAGGATCCGTCGCCGCGGGTATTCGTCGAGTAGAGGCCGTCACGGGGATAGATGCCGTTGATTTGGTTACGCAGGAGCGGGAAATGCTCACGCGCACCAGGAGACAGTTCAAGGGTTCGAAGCGCCCCGTTGAAGAATCTGTAGCAGAGCTTCTGGAAACGAATCGCTCACTGCAGAAGGAGCTGGAGCAACTTCGCCATGCCCGACTAGCAGTCCAGGTAGATAGACTACTGGATAATGCGTTTGTCTTGAATGAGGTCAATGTGGTTGCTGGGCGCATTGACGATACCGATATGGCGATGCTGAGGTCACTGGGGCTGAAGCTTCGCCTCCGACTCAGCCCTTCCAGCGTGGGCGTCATAGGTACATGTGATCCAGGAGGGCAAAAGGCTTATCTGGTAGCGGTTGTTACGGACGACCTGTTACGCAAGGGTGTGGATGCAGGGGCTATTGTTAACCAGTTAGCACGCCAGATTGGTGGTGGCGGGGGAGGTAAACCAGATTTTGCAACCGCCGGGGGACGTCGACCGGAAAATCTGGATACGGCTCTGCGTAACGCCCCTGAATTGATCTATGATATGGTGCCTGGACCTAGGCTGACATAGTTGCATTCGTCCGGGAATTCCAGACAGCTTCCGGTCAGGGACGGGGTCCTCGAATGGTATTTTAGGATTGGACTGCCCGAAAGTCCCTAAGGTTGTGAGCAGTGATCTTAGGAGGTTCACGACTTATCATCTCTGAGGAGACGGAACGCGCGTTGCTTGACAAAACTTGGAATTGGGCTGCACTCAGTGTGGTCATGCCTACAGATCAATCTCCAGGCTTACAATGAGAGGAGCAGCGGTACGAACAAACCGCTTTTCCTGCTCGTTCACACGGAGCCGGAGGGGTGCCGGAGTGGTCGAACGGGGTGGTCTCGAAAACCATTGTAGGCGCTGTCTACCGGGGGTTCGAATCCCTCCCCCTCCGCAGATGCGTTTTCCTGTGTTCGCTTCCTGCCTCATCCTGCTGGTTGCAGTTCCATCCGTCTCGGGCCAGTGGATTGCCTACGAGCCTGTAGTTCGGCCGCTTGGGAGCCGCTATCAAGTACACAGAACACAGCATTTCGAGATTATTTTTGAAGAGGGGGCAGCAGCCGAGGCCTGGGAAACCGCTGTAGTACTTGCACGCGTGCTGCCCGAAGCACAGGCGCTTTCGGGGGCGGCCCGGACAATGTGGATGTCTGTGATTCTGAATAACGCAAACGACCGGTCCAATGGGTATGTCCACACACATCCATTTCGTCAGGAAATTGAAGTCCCCCATATCAAGGGGGGACGGTTAGGACCGAACTTTTCTTCCTGGATGGAGGCGGTTGCAACCCATGAGCTTGTGCATGCATCCCAGGGGCAAGCAGGTGGTCCTTGGGGGTTAGGTAAACTGGTTCATTGGTTTGCCCCGGACGCTGCGCGTACGTTCAATTTATCGCTTCCACCAGGATTGAACGAGGGGGCAGCTGTTTACCTCGAGAGCCGGGGGGTGCACCGTGCAGGACGTCTGAATGATGCCCGTTTCCAGATGCAGTACCGGGCCGCGATGGCCTCGGAGCGTCCCTGGAGCTTGTCTCAACTCTTTGAGACTCCCCGCTACGCCTTCCACGGAAACCGTCACTACATTGGTGGAGCCAATTTTTTTGCGTGGCAGGCAGATCGCGATGGAGGCTCTTTTTTTGAGAAGATGCGAACCCGGCGGTATCGGAACCCGATTCGATCAACAGGATTGGGCCTGCGTCGTGCAACGGGTCAATCATTACGGGAATTGTCTGCGGGATTTAAGCAGGAAACGGTCTCAACTACCCGCCAGTCAACTAAACCTGCAAGCATACTTGCAGGACAAAAGGGGGTATACCAACGGTGGCCCCAGTGGTTGAATGATTCGACGCTCGTGGTATATCGGCGGGGTCTGAGCGAAACTCCCGGATTATACAGGCTCGATATTGAAACCGGTCAAACTCAACTTATACATGCGGTATTGCTCCCGGAGGATGCGTGGTTCAGTGTAAAGGACAGTGTGCTCCTGTATGCTCGGTATGTCCCTGACAGATTTTCAACGCTACGTTCGGTTGCGGATGTGTTTGCGTACGATTTACGGACGGGCAGCGAGACTCGTGTCACTCACGGAGCACGTATGCACATGCCCTTGCAGACTTCTGCCGGTATTTGGGCACTCCAAAATGACGGGCAGCGCAATAAATGGGTGCAGATTGATGAGGACGGAAATATTCGGACAATCCGGGATCGGAGTAAGGCTGACCTCATACAGATTGCACACATCGGGAATATGACGGCGCTATTGGTCCGGCATAATAACACACAACTGGTCTATCTTGCTGCGCCGGACGGCATGCTCACACCCCTGATTTCCCTGGATGGAGGTGCGGTGCGGGAGATATCATGGAGTTCAGATGGGCGCTATCTCCTGTTTACAGCAGACAAGGACGGCGTGACGGACGTGTATTATTATGATCTGCAATCAGAACAAACCCGTCGGCTAACAGAGGTCTCGTACGGAGCAATGGATCCATTGCTATCTACGGATGGGCGAACGCTGATTTACATCGATTATCAGCACGAGCGCTATGATGTTGTCGCTACAGCATTCTCCCCGAGTGATGGGCCGCGTATGTTGCACACACCACTGGATCAGTTGCCGGACATTGCTACAAGATCACAAGCACCGGACGAGTTCACATACCAGCCATACAGATTGGATGGTAGACTTTGGCCTCGAATGATTCTCCCGGTGGGTTCCTGGTCGTTCCAGGCTCCCGAAAGCAGACTGGGGTTACGAGGCGGGCTAGCTATGTATGGAAGTGATCCACTCCGTCGTGTGACCTATACTGCCGAGTTCACATTGCAGTCACAAAGAGCATGGCATCGTGCAGTGATAGGTTCAGCATTCGGTCCAGTTTTGGCAACGCTCGAGGCTTATAATGAGCCAAGGGCGGTTATTGCGAGGATCGTGGCACAGGATCAGACGGTTCAGGATAGAACCTACGGCGAGCAGTCATTGGGGACTGGTGTGAAAATTACGCTGCCTCTCAGGTTTGAGTCTAACGTTCGCAACAGCTATGCCAGAATTTTTGCAGGTGTGCTTACTGAACGGACAAGGTGGTTTAGTCTGGACGAAAACCCCGTCCCGTATCTCCTGGGTACAGACCGGTCACTTGCCGAGTGGAGCGGCCGGACCACAGTTGAAGCGGGTTTTTGGTTTGCAGCTGGGATCCAGAAAAATACGCGCGATGTGTGGCCCAACAGGGGCGCGACGCTTGGGGTATATGGACGTGCCGATTTGGCCATGGAGAATGCATCTCGGCGGGTTGGCACGTACCTGAGGTTCAGCCAGTATTGGTCACCCAATCGGCGTTGGAATACTGGTGCGACATTTGGAGCCGGTGTGCTGGTTCAGAATGAGGCAAGTGTATACAGTAATTCATTGATTCTTCCGCGTGGGAGAGAGGCGTACCTTGGCCGTGGTATCCATGGGAAGATTGATTTAGAGGTGCTGCAACCTGTATGGTATCCAGAAAATGGACTCCTGAGTATTCCTGTGTACATCAATACGGTCTACCTGTATGGGTTTGCGGAATATGTCCTTATGAGTGAAGATTACATTGGCGGCTGGGCAGCGGGACTGGGGCTGGGAAGCCAATTTCGCATCTTCCATTATCTGGATCTGGAAGTACGTATAGCGATCAATCCGCTGGAACTGGGTCAGCGCTATTTTACGCTCATGTAGTGGTTGTCCGTCCAATACATCGTGAGAATTGAACAAATTAGATCAATTCATGTACTTTCGCGTCACGGTTGTACATGGTATCTATTTACTGAGCATGGTCTTATTGCCAAGGAATATCGATCGCCTTATGTGCAGATTTGGTCACAAACCGGTCTCTGCGGTGTATTGGTTTCAGCAGCTTATGTGTTTAAGGAAGCAGATAATGCGGTCGCTAGTGATAATTTGTATTCTGGCCGGTGTTGTATCGTTTTCCACGGCACGTGAGTTCAGGTGTACGGCGCAGATTAATTATCTGAAGCTGGAAGGTTCGGGATTTGGATTCCTCGACGAGCTGGAGCGGCAGATCGAGGATTATATGAATAACAACAACTGGACCGAGGATCAGTTTGAAGGGCATGAGTTGATTGAATGCTCCATGCAGATCGTGTTTCAGGAGAGTTTCACCCTTACATCGTTCCGGGCCCAACTTGTTTTGACCAGTACGCGTCCGATTTATGGAACGATGGCAAAGACCCCCCTATTGCAAATTAGCGATGAATCATGGGACTTCAGTTATGCTCAGGGTACTCCTTTGGTCTTTGAGGTGGAACGGTTTGACCAACTGACCTCAGTCCTGGATTATTACGCTTACCTAATGTTGGGGTACGACTACGACAGCTTCAGCGAATTTGGAGGGGAGGAGCATTTTCAGCAAGCGAAGCGGATTCAACAGTTGGCTTCAAGCAGCAATGCCGCTGGATGGAGCACATTGGATATTGATGGACGGGCTCGTATAGTGGATCAGTTGACAAATCCACGGATGCGTCCGCTTCGCGAAGTGTATTATCAGTACCATATTGAAGCGCTGGATTTGTTTATCCTGAATCAGGAGTCTGCGCGGACAAAGGTCCTGGAAGTATTGCAGATTATGTCTGATCTGTACGAGGATCAGGCCAGGCAGTACGTTCTGGACATCTTTTTTTCTACGAAGCATAAAGAGTTGGTGGGTATTTTCGAAGGCTCAAATGAACGGGGAAATGCTTATGATTTACTCTCTGATGCAGACCCCGCTCGACTATCGAGCTACAACGTGTTATTGGAATAAAGCATAGAAGATGAAACGATCAATCTCACTTACGCTGCTTGTGGTAGGGCTCGGGGCAGTCGTCGCAACTGGGGTTGTCTTGCAACCTACCAGCAATGATCAACCATCCATGGTTGTGTACAAGGCCCCGACCTGCGGGTGCTGCGTCAAGTGGGTAGAGCATATGGAAAATGCCGGTTTTGAGGTGGAGACGCGGGATATGAGAGATATGGGGGCGATCAAATCGCAGTTGGGTGTGCCACGTACAGTAGGTTCGTGTCATACCGCGGTAATAGATGGCTATATAATTGAGGGCCATGTATCACCTGAGCACGTGGAGCGTCTACTTGAGGAGCGTCCGGATACACGTGGCATAGCGGTACCGGGGATGCCCATTGGATCACCGGGCATGGAGGGGCCTAACGCCCAACCGTATGATGTTGTAACCTTCGACGAAAATGGGTCTACGGGCGTTTTTGCCCGTGTGGAATTGTAGAGTTTATGGCGATCCTCCCGATTCGTCTGTTTGGTGATCCAGTTCTTCGCCAGCAAACCAGGGCAGTTGAATCCGTCAACAATGAACTCAAAAAACTCATTGGTGACATGATAGAGACGATGCGTAATGCAATAGGCGTAGGTCTGGCTGCTCCTCAGGTAGGATATCGAGAGCAGCTGTTTGTTGTAGATATTTCTCCTTTACTGGATGAAATACCAGAGGAATTAAGAGATAATATTCCCGAACAACCCATGGTTTTGATCAACCCTGAAATAACGTGGGAGTCCGATGAAGAGGAAGAATTTGAGGAGGGGTGTCTGTCAATACCGGGCATTCGGGAACTTGTGATTCGACCGGAATCTGTGCAGCTGGATTATCAGGACGAAAATATGCAAGAGCACACGCTCGCAGTTGATGGTATCCTCGCCCGAGTAATACAGCATGAGTACGATCATTTGGAGGGCTTGCTGTTCACAGATCATCTGAGTTCTTTTCGTCGCGGTATACTCAAGCGAAAATTAGAGGGAATTTCGCAGGGAAAAGCCGAAGCTACCTATCCGGTGCAATCGTATAGCTGACATAAAAGAATCTTCATAACTCATATCTTCCGCTTGGTTATGCACAAGGACTTTTACTGTACAATGTTTTCGAAGGGAATAGTTATAACCGGCCTGGCAGGTTTGGCGATGTGGTGTGGGTTTTCTTTACAGGCGCTGGCGCAGGGCGAACGCGAAATCTCACTTATTCTACCCTCCGAAAATGAGGCCATCTTTGAGGAGGGAGGTGGCCCGGAGTTTTATATGCACACGTACCGCCAGGAGCGGCCTGGTGAACAACCCGGATGGACAGCAGGCAAGTATGGTTTCGTGCGTAATGTACGTCGCACAAGTGCGGGAGTTATTTACAGCCGCTTTCATGAAGGGATTGATATTCGCCCGATGCGCAAAACTAGGAGGGGGGATCCGCTAGATGAGATCAGCGCTATAGCAGAGGGGGAAGTGGTCTATGTTAATAACGGTACAAGTCGTTCCAACTATGGGAGATATATCGTGATTGAGCACCAGTGGGGAGATTCTCCTTACTACAGCCTCTACGCTCACCTTGGCAGGGTCAGTGTATCGGTCGGGGATTGGGTTGATCAGGGGAATGTGATAGGTGTGATGGGGTATTCGGGGCGGGGAGTAAATCGTGCGCGGGCTCATCTGCACCTGGAGGTCAATCTGATGCTCAATGAATCCTTTAACGACTGGTATGATGATTATCTAAGGAATGCTGCCCCCAACTACCACGGGATATTCAACGGCATCAATCTGACGGGAGTTGATATTGCACAGCTCTACCTAAAGCTGCAGGAAAACCCCGACTTAACCATGCCGGAGTTTTTGCAGGAAACAGAGACGCCTTTTTTTGAAGTTACGATTCCCGTAGAAGCGCCCATCCCCAATATGCTTTGGCGCTATCCTTGGCTCTGTCCTGAACTTGATGGCTGGCGACCTGATTATGGGACTCCACTCGAGATGGGGAGCTCATGGAAGATCACTTTTGCCGCATCAGGCTTGCCACTTAAATTTGAGCCCCTGGACGAGGTGTTGGATGAACCAAGACTGAATGTACTGCAGCGTTCAAGTGCTATTCCCTACCAATACCTGACGAACGGTTTGGTACGTGGCCGAGGCAACGATTTCAGTTTAACCACCAGTGGTCTGCGCCGTATTGATTTGATCTCGCGTCCCGGTCCGAATCATCGACAGCTGGAATAGTAACCGGATATCCGGGAGCTGTCTAAGATTTCTTACGGTGGGTGAAGGAGGCGTCTTACAAGCGTACCCGGGAAAGTGATTTACAGATGCTACCTGCGGGACGGTGAAGCACATAGTTGTGTCAGTAATGACCAACTGGTTCCTAGGGGGTACCTTAAGACAAGAGATAGCTTAGTATCGCCTCCGCACATCTGAACAATGCAGCAGTTTCGGTGGATTATCCTGCATAATGTGATCTGGTGCTTGGTCCTTGGTGTTGGTCTGAGCAATTCCAGATCACAAGCTCAATCAGCAATAGTAACAGGATCTGTTCTGGATTCGAAAAGCCTGAATCCAGTTCCGGATGCACTTGTAATACTGACGGGAACACTGCACGGGACGATAACAGGGCCAGATGGTCATTTTGAGTTTGGAGCGGTAAATCTGGGCGAATATACGCTGACGGTATCGGCCGACGGGTATGCGAATTTGCACTTACCCGTCAAGGTTGAGAGTGACTTACAACTGGAGGTATTTCTCATATCTGCGGTTCAAGTGCTACCTGATAAGCATACTCTCGTGAGCTTGGATGATGGGCTACCTACTCGAATGCAGATGGGGGTCCTACCTCGTAGATTTGATGCGCTACTCCCGGAGTTCACGGTTCGCAAACTGCCCATCGCAGCGAGATCCATGTACGTGGACGGCGTTAGATTGATTGATTCTGGCATGCCACTCGCTATAACTGCAGATATAGAAGAGACAGAGGTTATTCCAGGTCCCTATGATTTAAGTCTTGGCGCCGATGCGTTGACCCATTTCAGGACTAGTGATCAACCGGCAATGGGTGCGAATGTGGCTTATGATTCAAGGGCGCGGTGGGTACTCTCAGGAGCAACGATGCGCCACGACTGGTCACGCGGTTACGGAGCTATCAGTTGGATATATGAAGGTGCGTCCGACTACACGGACGGAGCTGGTATTCTACAGCATGCCGGTGCTTGGGATGGAGGGGTTGCGGCGAGAGTGGTGAGCAATATTGCTCCTGGCCATGTGCTCAATGGCGGAATCGGATGGGGACGGTATGTCGGCCTTACCGAAGACGAATTTGACAGGCGAGAGGTGATGTTGCGGTACAGATTCACCCGCGACACCACATTTCTGCGGGCAGTGACTGTCTTGGGGTCTCTCCAGGAACTGGACGGTTCATCTGACGATGCACAGCAGAGTATATCGGCATCTGCGCGCCTGAGTCCGCTGCCGAGCCTGCGCCTGTACATCGGTGCAGACTATTACCGGTTAAATTCAGTCGTGGAGAGCGGCTTATTTATCAGAGCACTGCACGGACTATCGCCTATCTTAATTGATGGACAATTCAGATTCGACTACTTCAGTGGCGATTGGGGAGCTAACGCTTCTGCCACCTGGGAGGTTAGCAGTAGTTGGCAGGTATTCGCAGGCATCGGACGCGCGGTATGGCAGTGGGCAGGCGGAACGATAATGCAAGTGGACGGCGGTGTACATTGGACGGGTTTTGATAAATCATTGCAATTCGTGACCTTTAAACGAAAAATTGCTGATCAACGCTCACATGGTGTCACTGCTGTCGTCCGCGGTTCATGGAAAAGAGCTGCTCTATCCGCAACTGCCATGGTACTCAAGGACGGAGCAGGCTGGTCGGATTGGGCGCGTGGTCGCGCGTCATTAGCAGGCCCATTCAATCTTTTCACCCTTGGTGCAGAAGCCTATGGGTCACCCGCGCGTCCCAGTGATCACGGTTGGATGAGTGCAGATGTATGGATGGAGAGTATGGCAGTTCGAGGCGTGCACCTGCGGGCTGGTATACTTAATTTGTTTGATAGCGCTCATACGTATCCGCTCAGTGATTTTGCTGAACCTGGGCTGTCATTGCAGATTGGCTTATTCTATCACGGCGAATAAGAAAGGACGGTTTCGCGATTATTGGTCTGCAACCAGGGAGTTCGCCACACGTTGAGCCGTTTTCGGGAAGGGACGGAACGAGCAGCCGAGTTCATCAATGGCTCGTCTGTTTGAGTACCGGTGATTCTTATAGATGTACTTTATGACAGATCGCCCTATGGGTAGTTTGTGACCGGTCGTTCGGCTCCAAATATCTGTTAATAGGCCACACGCAATTGCGAAGTGGTATGGTAGCTGAATGCTAGGGGGCTTAGCACCCTGCACTTTTGCCAGAATGGAGAAGAGGGAATTCCAGCTAAGGTTTTCGCTACCCATGATATAACGTGCCCCCTTACGTCCACGCTCTAGTGCGAGCAAGTGTCCCGCTACAACGTCGTCTATATCTACGACGTTTGTTCCACCGTCGGGGTAAAACCACAATTTGCCGGAACCAATTATACGTGCATAATCGTGTGTGATATTCGGGGCTTTTCCTTTGCTGTGGTCCGGGCCGAATATCAAGCTTGGATTGACCATAACGGCATCAAGTCCCTCAGCGATGCCGCGCTGCACCTCAAGTTCTGCAAAGTGTTTGCTTTGTGCATAGGGTGGTACTAGGGAGCCATACTGCCATTCAGAGCTTTCGTCGGCGACCGTGTGGTCACTTTTCCCGATAGCTGAAACGCTGGACGTGTGAACCAATCGCTCGATACCGCTTTTTAGCGCCGCATTGATAACTGCGGCGGTACCTTGGACATTTACACGGTGCAGCGATTTGGACCCAAACCGGACATTGCCTGCCACATGAAAGACAACTTGGGCATCCTTCATGGCCACGCACAATGCATCCATATCCGTGATGTCGCCGACACTATGGTCCACTTCGTCCTTTGCCGCGCCTAGCATGTCGAACCTGGAGGTTGCTCGCCTAAAGATTCTGACCCGACATCCAGTCTTCAAGAGCGTACGCACAAGCTGGCTGCCCAGAAAACCTGTTGCGCCTGTTACAAGTGCAGTCATGATTCAAATTCGACAAGGATTGCGTTAACTGTAACGGACTCGCCTTCTTCGACATAAACTTGCCCGATACGTCCTTCAATAGGAGAGCGAAGTTCATTTTCCATTTTCATGGCTTCCAGTACGATAAGCCCTTGGCCAAGAACGACACTGTCGCCAGGATTAACCAATACTTGTGTCACCAGCCCCAACATTGGGGCGCGCAGTTCATTTGTTGTTTTCTGGACTGTCTTTTGTTGTCCATAACGTGTAATTAGTTTTGAGCGTTCGCTGACAAAGTTGGCAACGAAGGACTGTCCGTTTACGGTCAGCGTGATACTCGTGTCTGTCTGGTTTGCTATGTGGATCACATGGCTACTGTTTCTCAGTAGAAGACTGTACAATTTTGGTCCTAGTTCCACGAGAGATGCGTCCGCCTCCCTGCCGCTTATGGAGAGTTTATTCTGTGACTGTGTCACGGGAATCCGCTCGTCCCCAATCTCAATCAGAAAGTTTTTGGTCATACGAATCAGGGTTGATGCATTCGGTGACAAGTCAACATCGACCTGCTGGTGCAACGCAGTCTGTGAAACCTTGTTTATGTGGTCGTGCCTAGGCGTTAAAGCGGCGTCGCGAGGCCCCTCGGGCTTGCTTGTTCAGTTGTTTGTTGATTATAATTGTGGCGGACCAGACACGGTTCGTATTGCAATGTTGGTCGTTGTGCGCCTGGATTGTTTTTGCAGCTCAGCATTGATTCGAAGTGCATTAAATTTGATCACCAGTCAGAAAGGCGTTGATGCGCTATTATCCAACCGTAGGTGAGAACGAACAGAAGGAGTCAGAAGTAGCGGCGATGTTTGATGCCATTGCACATCGCTACGACCTACTCAACCGTGTTTTGAGTTTTGGTCTAGACCGCGCGTGGCGTCGGGCGGCTATTCGGCGGCTCGGAGAACAGAAAAATGGAAGAATTCTTGACGTAGCAACGGGGACGGGGGATGTTGCACTCGCAACCCTTCAACTGGAACCCATGGAAATCATAGGCATCGACATTGCGGAGGTCATGCTGATGTCTGCACAGCAGAAAGCGGCCCGAAAATTTCCTGGAGCTCCACTTGTTTTTATGCAGGGTTCAGCCGAGCGTCTTCCTTTTGAAACGGACAGTTTTGATGCTGCTGTTGTCGCCTTCGGTGTGCGAAATTTTTCCAATCTGGATGCAGGGCTACGTTCTATAGGGAGGGTACTCAAACCCCAGGCACCGTTGGTGGTTCTTGAGTTCGGCCAACCTGAAGCTAAGCCCGTTCGAGCATTTTATGGAATGTATTCTCGGCTTCTGCTTCCCCGAATTGGTCGGGCTCTCTCGGGCGTAACAGGCCCGTATAAATACCTGCCAGCCTCCATACAGGCCTTTCCGCACGGGCAGGATTTTCTCGCCCGACTTGAAGGGTGTGGTTTCGAGGATACGTTAGCAGAGCCCCTCACCTTTGGGATCGTATCACTTTATACTGGTTATGCTACCGAGGGTGATCACTCCGATTGACGAATAAATTTGATCAGTCGGACCTCGTTCATGTTCTCACGTGCCGAATACTCAACCTGATCCATCATCCGGCGCATAATATCCACACCAAGGCCACCTGATCTGCGCTTGCGCGATAACTCTACTACGTTTGGACGTTGATAGTCTTCCCTGTTGAAGGGCAGCCCGTGGTCACGGATTTTCACTACCACACGCGTTGATTCGATGGTCATGGTAATGGTCAATTCGTTATCTGGATCCTGCTGGTAGGCATGTTCAATGACATTGGCACAGGCTTCATCGACGGCCAGAATGAGCGCATTTGTATGATGATCAGTGAGCTTGGCTTGTCGCGCGTGTTGGGTCACGAATTGGCGCACCTTTCTCAGACAGCGCGTTGCGCTTGGAATGGTGAGAGTATGAATTCTGGACGCAGAGGACATAGCCAATGCAACTATACAGGTTGAATTCCTTGGTTGAAGAGAGACAGTGCTTCTTCTTCTGTTTCGACGATGTGGTAGATGCGAGGGAAACCCAGCAAATCAAACACACCAAAAACCTTGGGCTTAAGCGCGCATATTTTGATATCCCCGTCAAGTGCGCGAATTTCCTCGATGTACGCCATAAAAACGCCAAGCCCTGCACTGGAGATATAGTCAAGCCCATTTCCATTTACGATGAGGCGAATCTTTCCCTCATCGACGCATTTTTTAATTGCGGACTCAAGTTCGGGTGCGGTGTGTGCATCCAGCTCCCCGCGTACGGTCAATATCGTAGCAATATCGAATTCTCGAAATGCGACAGAAAAATTACTCATAAGCGATTACAGTCAGTGATTGCGGTGCACCGTAAACTTACGACAATGAATTCTGTGCGGTACCGCTTGACACCGTCTTGTTGCCCTGCCATTTAATGATCAGAAGTGTAAGGTCGTCATCGTAGCGGTCATTTGCCCCAACGAAGTCATCAACGGTTTGGCGTATAGCCTCGTGTACGCCTTGTGCATCTTCATTGCGCGCATCCTGCACGGTTTGCAATAGACGGTCATACCCAAATTCTTCCCCCTCACGATTTCGGCTCTCGATGACTCCGTCGGTGTACAGTACAAGCAGGTCGTCAGGTTTAAGCTTAAGGTGCTCAACCTCTAGGACATTTTCGAACAGTTCTCCCCGGTCCAGGCCGATTCCCAATCCCTCAGAGTGCAGGAGTTTGGCATTGCCACTGGCGTCTACAAGGACGGCGGGAGTATGACCTGCACGTGCAAGTGAGACACGACCGGAATGGCAGTTCAGGATCCCGTAAACAGCAGTGACGAAAATGTTTTTCTCCAGTGACTCCCCGAGTGCCTGATTGGTGTGTCCCAGAAAGACATCGGGTGCAGGTGCAATACGTGCAACCGCTTGAAAAATGCCTTGCATTTCCGCCATATAGAAGGCGGCTGAGGTTCCCTTCCCCGAAACATCTGCCACGATGAAGGCCAACTCTCCTTCGCCTAGTTCCAGTACGTCAAAATAATCCCCACCGACCTCGCGAGCAGCAACACTGGACGCCGCCAAATTGAGGTTGGGGAGTTCAGGCATGGTCTGGGGCAACAGGCGTTGTTGCACATCGCGTGCGATGGCGAGTTCGTTTGCCAAGCGCTCACGTTCGATCTTTGATTCTAGGAGACGTGCATTTTCCAGCACAAGGGTTGCCTGTGAAGCAAAAACACCTATTGCTTCTACATCCTCTCTCTCGAAGGCGTGGACCACATCACGTGAAGCAAATAACACCGCAAGTACTTCAGTGCGCGTTGAGAGGGGGATTGCGAGAAGGCTCTCGAATTTGCCGGATTTGCTTTTTCGGGTTCGCGTATCAGTGAGAGTGTCTTGAATCAACACGGGTTCACGTGTTTGTACGACCGTATTGTGTATTGAGGTAACATCGCAAAACTCATTGATATGGTCACTCTCAATATTGCGTGAAGCCACGATATGGGGGGCTAGTGATCCGGATTCAAGGTTTTGTATTGTAAGCCACGCCGCATTTGCATTGCCAGATTCAACAGGTGTGGAGACCGCCCACTCGTGCAGCTTCTCGGATTCGACAACTTCGCGCAGCAAGTTACTAAGCGTCCGCATGGCGACCATCTCGTCTGTACTCCGTCTGTAATCTCCTGTAGTTGGTAAATGGAAGATCAGGGATAGCACTGAAGTCAGTGCATAGATGAGTCCAAAAAGCAGGAAGAGAACCGTAACGTAAGTAAGAGGGGCACTGTAGAATTGCAAAAAATCATTGGGCGGTGACAAGGTCGTCCCTATGAATGGTAGGGTTTCCTCTAAGTTTACTGCTGCTATCACGCAGCCAAGTAATCCCACGATGACGACACCCAATCCGATCGCGGCTCCTTTTTCTCCAAGCGACAGACGCACGATCCATGCTAGACGAATTGAATTCATCAGAATGAAGATGATCGCGGCAACGATAGATAAGATGAGAAGGATGAAATAAAGCCCTTCAGGCGAGTCGAAAATGAGACCAAATTGATGATGTGTAGGAATCGTGATCAGGAAGGCAATCCCGATGAATAATATCATCAGGCGCCAGTTGCGCTCACTTCGTCGGGTACGTCGAAACCGAACCAGAAGACCAAGCCTATGGACCACAAAAAAACTTAGACCTACAAGGAGCACACTCAAAAGGGCGCTCTTTACGTGGACAATGGGAGCAGCCGGAGTGCCTTCTATAAAATCCCCCGGGATCTGAAATGCAAGAAATGCTGCAGACGAGCAGCCCAGGATAGCAAGAATTGTCTGCCAGAAGGTCTGAATAGGTGCAGGACGAGAGTTGCGGACTAGGCGGGCAACGGCAATCCACAAACACAGAAAGCACAGGACCAGCACTGCATGATGAGCTATTCCCTGGAGTAGCGTCGAGGATTCATCTAATCCCCCAAGAAAGGCAAAGACAGTTGTGCCGATAAACAGCAAGGGAAATCCAATGAGCGGTAGCCAGCGCCAGAAGCGTTTAAATACTGAGAGGATGGCCGTCTTGGAAAAAATGTTAGGCAAACTGCTTAAAGCTTATACTACCGGAAGGACGCTCAATCTATTACCCTGAATGGGCTGGTTTTGTTACAATTCATGGGTTATCAGGGGGCAACTTTGCTGCCAGGACATCCGTAGTACCATAGGTGTCACAGCGAATAATAGTGAGAAAAAATGAGTTCTCGGAGTCGATTGCAGGTCATCGTACTGTTGCTGTTAGGTTTTTTCGTGATCGTAAGACTTTTTTCGGGTCCGCCTTCTCCACGTGGAGCAATTGTTTTAACGAAGCTTGATGTTCGTGAACTGAGGCATCAGAGTTTTCGAGTCTCAGAGCGCATCACAGTTGTAATTGATGCGACTGGTTCAATTGACGAGCGTCGTTCAGGAGAGATGGGGCTGGCTGCATATCCTTGGATTACACGTGACGATACTGGGGAGGTTATTTGGAAGATGGATAATTCCAATGCTGTACAGGAAGGTTCGCTCGCTCATGTAGAAGGGGATGAGCTTGTTCTGGAAGCAGGTATATACACGCTAAATTTTGCGTCATACGGTCAGCTCTTGCGCCGCTCCCGTGCCCCATTCTGGGATGATAAGCGGAAATGGCGCGTGATGATTCAAAGTTCAGAGAACGGGGATGCGCTGCAACCTATTTCAGGTATGCTAAGAGCGGATTCGGGCGATCAGATCTGGGAGGCTACGGCTCTGGGGAGGAACGAAAAGAAAGAATTCTATTTTGAAGTATTGCGTCCGGCAGAGCTCGATATTCATGCTATTGGACAATTGAGTAGCGGCGATGGAATCCGAACGGTTGACTATTCATTGATTGAAGATGCAGCCACCGGGCGGGTGGTTTGGTATTTTTCCAGAGATAATACAGAATGGGCAGGAGGGGCACAGGAAAACCGAGTGTATGAGGGTAAGGTAGGGATGCAGCCGGGGATATATCGGCTATCCGTGGCTACGGATAGCCGTCATAATTACGGTAGCTGGGAAGCGAATCCTCCGTACGATCCTGATGGATGGGGAATAAGTCTGAGTAGTCCTACCCGCGATCGGATTACCACGTTTGATCCGTGGATGCAGGACGAGCCGGTGATCGCATTTCTGCAGGTCGGCGATGACGCACGATTGGAGACTACCTTTTTGGTACGCAGGACTACGCCTGTGATGCTGCATGCCATGGGAGAGATAACAGGCCCTAACAACGGATATGATTTTGCATGGTTAGAGCAGTTGGAGGACGACGGAGAGGCACGTATCGTATGGGAGATGACATACGAAAACTCAGTGCCTGCCGGTGGAGATCGAAAAAACCGAAAGGCTGTTAAAGTTCTAATCCTGGAACCTGGGAGTTATGTACTGCATTACGAATCAGACGGGTCCCACTCTTTTGAGCAATGGAATGCGCGTGCACCAAGTAATCAGGAACGATGGGGGGTAGCCTTATTCGAGATCCGGGAGAATGGTTCGGAGATTACGATTATCGATTCATCGGCAAGAGCTCCCACGTCTGAGCAGTAGCCTGCTCGCTCTTTTAGTGGGTGGACGTCCACGTGATCTGATGAAAATCCGGGGGAATTAGATTCATAATTGTGCCGATTGGATCGCATATTATGCAATCAATTCCATATGTCAATGGAGTCTCTAGTATGAATATTTCTCACCCTGTAGTTGTCCAGATCCCGGACTCCAATGGCAGATTCGGCCATGAGATCTATACTTGAGGCAAGACGTTACACTACTACCTGAAGAACAGTCGGATTCAACCCATTTGATTTGAGGCTTTGGCGTGCGGTTGGCAACTATAGACATCGGGACAAATTCGGCAAAGCTATTAATCTCGAAATCGGCTCCGGGAAATACGCTCAGGCCACTTGAGGAGCGACAGCGCATAATCAGACTGGGGGAGGGAGTAGATGCAAAGGGTGTTCTGTCAGAGGCAGCAGTAGAACGGCTGATTGAAACGTTGCAGGAGTTTCAGGTTATTGCGGGTAGATGGGATGTAGAGCGATGTATTGTGGTTGGTACCAGTGCTTCCAGGGATGCTGGTAATACCCTAAGCCATATCGTTCGGGAGCGCACAGGATTGCACTACGAGATACTTTCTGGCGAAGAGGAGGCTGATTTTAGTTTTGTTGGTGCAATTGCCGGATTACAACGCGCAAACGGCAACGTCGTCACCTGTGATATAGGAGGAGGCTCAACAGAAATCGTTAGGGGTACTTACCGGGGGGTGGTTCATGAGTGCTTAAGTCTGAATATCGGTTCCGTACGTATCACCGAACGATTTTTTTCCTGTCAACCTGCCAAACCGAGAGAATTGGAAGCGGCCGAGGGATTCATCCGAAAGCTGTTTGCCGATTCAATTGCTCTATGGCAAGAGAATTATTGTCTGGTGGGCACTTCAGACACACATCGACTCCTGCTTGATTTACAGCATGCGCTGGTCAGTGGCGAGATTCAAACAACGATGGGCCCGCTAAGCGCGCGGTGGGAACGATTAAGGAACACCGGAGCATATGCACAAAAGCTCTCGCTTCCCCAGGTGAGGGGTTGGATGAAAAATTTGGTTCAGATGGACCAGTCTGATGTTCTTGCATTGAATCCTGAAAAACTAAAGGGGCGTTCGGATGTATTTCCAGCAGCGTCTATGATTTGTTTTGAACTCATGCATAGACTCGCCCAACAATCAATCACCATAAGCAAGTGGGGATTACGTCATGGTGTTGGGGTGAAGATTCTGAGGGATGGTATGCTGAGGGAATGAATAGTCGGCAGAGCTGTTATTGGTTTTGTGCGAACAGATCTGCACAATCAAGTGACTTGATCGTTGCATTGCGATCAGGCAATGCAGACGGCTTGAGGTTGAGGTTTAGTGCGGATGTAAAGGATCATGGTCGACAAGAGGGAATTAATTCCTATGGTATCTCCGGTTATGAATAAGATGCAGTCGTTGTTTACAATGGACCGGGTGCCGGTGAGTTGTAACGGTATGCAACTAAAAGTGCGAGCAGGTTCAGAATTTATTCAGGGGGTAATGGTTTGACCTACATTGAATAGGATGGGCAATCAAGTTATCAAGCGCAAGGCAGTTTATCAGGCACTCAGTAAAGTACATGACCCGGATCGAGGTCATGATATCATTCGACTTGGTTTAGTCCGGGATCTGACTGTGGATGGTCGTACAGTGGCGTTTAAATTCAATATCGCCCGGCCTGGGACAGCATTCTCACGTGAAATTGCGGGGCGATGCAAGGAGGTTATTCAGAGCACGTTTGGGCAGGATGTCGAAGTAAAGATTGATTTGATTCATTCAAAAGGTAGAGGGCATAAGATCAGGCTTGGAGCACGGCATATGATTGCGATTGCCTCGGGCAAGGGAGGCGTCGGCAAGAGCACTGTAGCCGTGAATTTAGCCGTAGCGCTTGCAGCAGAGGGATATCGGACAGGTCTCGTGGACACGGATATTTATGGTCCAAGTATTCCGGTAATGTTTGGCCTGGAAGGCAGTAAGCCACGTGTCAATTCGCAGCGAAAGATTATTCCATTGGTCAAACACGGCGTTCACGTGTTATCCATGGGGCTGCTGGTTGATGATACCCAGGCCGTAATCTGGCGTGGGCCAATGGTTTCCGGGGCTGTGAAGCAATTTCTGAATGACACTGAGTGGGGGGAGCTTGATTTTCTTCTTCTGGATTTGCCGCCTGGTACGGGGGATATCCAACTGACGATTGTTCAGACCGTCAAGTTGGCTGGCGCTGTAATTGTCTCAACACCACAGAAAGTCGCACTTGCTGATGCAAGAAAAGGGTTGGTTATGTTTGAGAAAGTAAATGTGCCTGTATTGGGTATTGTGGAGAATATGGCCTGGTTCAGCCCACCAGATTTACCCGACCGGAAATACTTCCTCTTTGGAGAGGGAGGGGCAGAGAACCTTGCATCTGAAACAGGTATACCTTTGTTAGGTAGGATTCCCCTGGAGGAATCCTTACGTGTTTCGGGTGATGAAGGGGCACCAATTGTTCTGGCAGCCCCGGAAACTGCATCTGCCCGGGCTTTTCGTCGGGTTGCAGCCGGGATCGCGGAGGCGTCGTCGGTTTCTAACGTGGTGCCTGAAGTTTCTCCGCTTATTGAGTATCAGTAGATCGAATTCTTTTAATGTCTACATATCACCCAGACACTGATGCCGATCTCCGTAAACGGATTGAGGATGGGCTTGAATCCATTCGGCCGTACCTCATAGCTGATGGCGGAGAGGTTCGTTTGCGTAGAATCACAGACGATATGGTTGTCGAGCTTGAACTGCTTGGTGCATGTGGCTGCTGCCCCATGAGCAGTATGACATTACGTGCGGGTATTGAGCAGGCACTCCAACATGCCGTGCCTCAGATTCTGAGGGTTGAGTCTGTATAGGGTCCTAAAGGTGGTATTACCTTCTGGGTGTTGAAAACTTGATCAATAAGTTCATAAATTGGCCGTCAGCGTACTCTCTTGCTTTCATCGGAGTCATATACACAAAAAAAAATGAATCATAAGCGTTTTTTCGCAGGTATCGCGGTTGCTGTTATCCTCGCGGGGTTCAGTTACTCACCAGCATCTGCACAAATGGAGTTTCATTTCCAGTACGGCAGTCTGAAGAACCCGTTCTCGGGTGAGTTCCATTCAACTCGGATACTGACGTTTCAGCATGCGGGTGCCTGGAAGCTCGGAGGTAGTTTTTTCTTTATTGATTTTCTGGATGATGTGGAGGTGGATGGATTCAATGACAAGGAGTTTTACGGCGAATGGTATCCTACGCTTAGTTTGAGCAAGCTTTTCGACACGACCATAAAAGTGGGGCCAATCCGGGACGTTTCTGTTGTTGTTGGCTTGAATTTCGATGGCGATGCCAATGTACTCAAAACCCTTCCAGGTCTGCAGCTTTCATGGCAGATTCCGGGATTCATTTTTGTGAACACCGATTTTACCGCCATGATAGACCAGAGCAACGAGCCACTTCGGACGTCAAATGGCTTCATGTTTGATATCAGTTGGCTCAAGGTCATGAACAGTGGGGGGCAGTCCTTCTCCTTCATGGGGCATGCTGAGTATATCGCTGCGGTGGATCAGACGGATTTGGGTTTGGTGAGTGAGGCGTGGATATTGGCGCAGCCACAGTTCGTGTGGGACCTGGGTAATGCCTTGGGGTCACCGAATTGGCTTCATGTTGGTGTGGAGCTTCAGTATTGGCGCAACAAGTTGGGCGTCAAGGATCAGAATGAATTCCGACCTGAGCTATTGGTTGTTTGGCGACTGTAGTTTAGTGATTGTTGACAGCAGGCAACGATAGACCCAGTCAGACTGTGCCCGTATTAGTAGTATATCCGTCCGAGAATTCTACGTTGACCTGCGTGGATTTGTAGTGGGTACGGATATCTGGCAGAAGTCAGTGTGAAGAAAGTGACGGCGAAATTGTGAGTTGTACCGAGGACCTGTACGGGGCCGGAAGTGCTGTTATGCGAGGATTAGTGAGCCCATCCCGCCTGCCGAATCCATAACCTTTGCCAGGAGAGCAGATGCTAAAGCCAAATTTCATGATGCGAATCAAGCTCCAGATCGGAGAAGAGTCCGCAATCTTCCCCCACGCAGTCAAGGCGCCCTGGGGGGCCAAGCGCGAGGAGCTGATCCTGATCGTAGGTAAGTCCCCTGACTAGGAGGATACCTGAGGTGCACTAACCGCCTCGCTGCGTGCCGGCAAGGATGAGTGGGTCGATCAGCCCCTCTCCGCCGAACAGGTTTGTCAGCGCCTAGCGCAGCAGCTCCATGAGGGCAACTGTAACCATACAGGGGAGGATTTCCTAGTGCGATTCAATTGCGCGCTGGACAGTGAAAGCTAATTATCCTGCCGGGAAAAGCGTGGAACCAATGCAGCCAACTGCGCCTACTGGCCAGAGATTCTTCTCAGGTATTGCCCATAAAGTACCGGAGGCGGCGGTGGATCGCGTTCCCCCACCGTTGCGTGCCCTGCACGCGGCATGTCTCTGACCTCTGCGCAGATTACGCGGAGGCGTACGATCCCGGAGATGCGTAATCACGAAGCCCCATCCACCCTGCCCTCTCCCTCGCTCCGCACCGAACAAATTTCTACATCGTGGTGGTTAACGTAATCGGGATATGGATCCCGTCCTCCGAAGAAATAGAACATGAGTACCGGGCAGACTTAGCCTTTTTATGGGCTATGAACTCCGAATCCGTAGACCTGATCGCTGCGGATCCACTATTCGATAAAAGTAGGGATTTTCACGCCTCACCTGACTCATTTGAAGCAGGAGCGATTCTAGGAGCCCACAGATAGTTTTAGCAATAGGCGGGGTAAACCCACATCTCCGGGCGCTCCGTGCCCGTCTGGGGCACTCAGATGGTGATTTTGACGCAGCCTCATTCCTTCCCAAGCGCATTCTTGGCCGACCACATTTGGTTTTTAAGCGAAAATAGCATATCTTCGGTGTTGACACGCTTTGAGTCGGTTTTTTTCACTTAACGAGAATTGGAAATGCAAAACACTTTTACTTCACTCCTAAACCGCGCAGTCGCGATGAAGGGACGCCTACTGCTTGGCGTTGCCGGGATTCTCTGCGCCATCATGCTGGCTCCGCTTGTCGCAGTCGTCCTTACTCC
The DNA here is from genome assembly GCA_022821385.1 of Rhodothermales bacterium. Taxonomy (GTDB): domain Bacteria; phylum Bacteroidota; class Rhodothermia; order Rhodothermales; family Bin80; genus Bin80. The sequence continues at coordinate 2,803 of JAJEDR010000017.1, read as the reverse complement.
CCATACCACGGCTCAGTAGCCCCCCCAAAGGAGTTTGTCCAAATAGAGAATGCGGCATGTTCTGTGATGTTCGGCTGCGTTACTGACTATGTGAGCTGCGAAGGCAGTTGCAAGAAGACCTGGATCGGGCCTCTTGATTTCATCCTTGAAGTGCTTGGCCAAGACCTGAAGGACGATTGTTGCGTTCCGGGCGCTCCTGATGGAGGGTCGTGCTTGTACTGTGAATAGCCATTTCGGCTCTCGACGATGACTCGGAGTGCTCCAATTTATCCCGACCTGGGGCAGGGTATAGTTCTGGCAGCTGCGTTTGTGGTAGCAGCCGGCTGCGCCACGTCCGATTCGCCATTGCGGAACACCGTGGAGTCGCCTATTGTGCCATTCGGTGACATATTTGCTTCCCCGGACACGATTCGCTTGGACTTTGAAGTTGTGGTCGGAATTGCCAGCTTCCTGGATGTGAGCCAAGAAGGACATTTGCTGATCGCCGATGAAATCTCAAGGAGCGCGTATCATTTTTCGGCTTCTGGAAAACACATTCAGACGTACTTAATCGGTACCTGTCAGCCTGATCACGCCGACGACCGCGTTAAGTTCGTGCGGTTTATCGGCGGCGGGAGAGTTATGCTTTTGGGTGGTGATGGGTCGGTGGCAGTCTTTGACGAGTCAGGAGGTTGCGTAGCGACCGAATTTCGCATCCCCATTGGCTTAGAGGGAGCCTGCGCAATTGGGGACTCCGTTCTCATGCAACCGGGGTATACACCGTACGACAGGCCCGAGGTCCATGCTGTAACACGCGACTTGGAGATGCTGGACATATGGCAGATCGAGAAGCCTGAATTCCCGCGGCTAAACCGACGCTATAAGGGCTTTGGAGGACGATCGATGGCGTGCTTTGCAGATGGCCCATACTACAAATATGCCGAATGGTCCGATGCTTTGCCGGTATTTAGCCGTGGAAATGTCGCCCAAGTTGATCCGGTATTTTTCACCAAGCGGGTCCGGGACATTAGGCTCGGGCCAGACGTGCTGGCCACGCGAGATGAGATCAATGAGTATCCAACCAATTCGGGAATATTGGCCATCGATAACACCACCCGCATGATCGTGTACTCCAAGCTACCGATAGAATGGTGTCTACCAGATGTATTACTGCAAACGGGCATCGCGGTGGTCAGCAATGTGGGAGCGTTCCCAGCCCGCACAGCCATAGTCCCATTTTATCCTGTTGGGGCTGCTAACGGCTATGTCTACCGCCAGGCCGACTATGAGAAACTGCCAGATGGAGACTTCGGCAATCCTTTAATTCTGCGCTATAAATTTGTCCCGCCCCCAGATGCAAATCCGTAAGCACACGCACATGGCCCTCTGGTTCATCATCCCATTTGTGGTCGGGATAGGAGTATTCTCGGGAGCCAGGACATTCTTTGCTGCCCCACCTACGAGTTCGGCCCCAACGGATGGCACTATAGCCACCTACCCGTTGCTGGGGCAGACAATTCCATCAGAGAATCTTATCGCCCCACGACCAAGGAAATACATCGTAGAGCAGGAGTGGTCAATGCCCGACTCATCCATTGTCGTTTTACTCGGCGGCGCGGGCTGTTCCGGCGACCAAGTGGCGACGCTGCGCCGATGGTCTAACCTGCCACCGGAGTCTGAATGGCGGGACTATGATATTATGGCGATATACGCAGACCCCATAGTGGGTGAAGATAGGGCGGTGATGGAAACACTGATACTACGGCGGGTAAGCCAGACTAACATCGCATTCTTTGTATCTCGCGACAGTACATTTAGCCCAAGGGGATCAGGCTTACGCACCCCACAAGTGGTGCTAGTGGAGTCGGGCCGCATAACTGGTGTACTCGACGCACTTGAGTCTCCCCTCGATCCATAAACATGCCGATGCGCGGCGATAGTCCCGATTCACAATCCCAACTCTCGATCCCTCCACCGACCGCGGCCCATGTTGCGTTCCAATTCCCGCTGTTATCAGAAATCCGCTAAGATGATGTGAGTTATGGCCGCGGTTTTGATGCCGAGTGTCTTGAGCTCTTTGGCCAGGGGCAGGCGTTCTTTTTCGGGGGTGCTGTCGAGGATCATTTTGGAGAGGGGCCGCATGTGTCCGGTTCGGAGTTCATAGACGATTATCCATTTGCCGCGCTACATATTTGGCAAGAACATCAAATTCGAAATTGCAGCGTGCTCCTGTCTTCCAGGTGGATACATTCGTATGCTTGAAGGTATGAGGGATAATGGCGACAGAGATACGCAGATCCCGAAGATTCGCGATCGTCAGGCTTCTGCCGTCCAGAGCAATAGATCCACGCAGAATGACCAACCCGGCTTACTCTGATGGGATCGCGAACACATAAAGCCGTTCGCCTCCTTGTTGAGAAGCTTGGGTAATTGGGCATGTTGAATCTACATGCCCCTGAACTATATGTCTATCAAGTCGAGTATCTGCGAACACTGCACGCTCGAGATTGACCGGAGTGCCCGGTGACAATTCACCCAATGTGGTTTTGGAGATAGTTTCAGGGATCGCTAAGACTGTAGAAACGTCTTCCGACTGGTAGGTTACACTTAAGCAGGCGCCGTTGATGGCGATGCTTTGTCCAACGCACAATACAGAACACAGCGCAGTACGAATGGTCAGCGCCTGCCTTCGAGGGGTTTGCCTGATATTTTTCAGTTGGCCAATTTGCTCTATAAGACCCGCAAACAAACTGACTTCAATCGTATTAGTGGCTCACTTCGCCCGGAATTGGTGGTCCACTTGGTCGGAATATGCACCGGACCG